>JAUQWM010000026.1 GCA_030835125.1 Gemmatimonadaceae bacterium
AGCCTTCGGCGCGGCTGCGATCCCGCTGAACGGTACGACCTCGCTGAGCCTCACCATCAACAACCCGAATACGACACTCGCCTTCACCGGCCTGGCCTTCAACGACGCCTTCCCCGCCGGGATCGTCGTGGCGGCGACGCCCAACCTCACCAACACGTGCTTCGGAACCGCCACGGCGGTTGCTGGAGCATCTTCGGTCAGCCTTTCGATCGGCAACCTCCTCCCGAGCGCCACCTGCATGGTGTCGGTGGACGTCCAGGGGACCTCGGTGGGTGTGAAGAACAACAGCGTCTCCGCCAGCTCGGCCGAGGGCGGCACCGGTAACACCGCGACCGCGAGCCTCACGGTGGGCGCTCCGCCCGTGGCCACCAAGGTCTTTGGCGCGACCTCGATCCCGCTGAACGGCACCACGTCGCTGACCCTCACGATCAGCAATCCGAATGCCGGTCTCGCCTTCTCGGGTCTGTCCTTCACGGACGCTTTCCCGGCCGGGATCGCGGTCGCCGCCACACCGAACCTGAGTAACACCTGTGGAGGAACCGCCACGGCAACGCCGGGTGCAGCGTCGGTCAGCCTCGCGGCCGGCACGCTCGCCGCGGGCGCCACCTGCACGGTATCGCTCGACGTACAGGGAGTCGGCTCCGGCGTCCAGAACAACAGCGTGACGGTCAGCGCGGCCGAGAGCGGAGCGGGCAACACCGCGACGGCCTCGATCACCGTCGTCGCTCCGCCGACGATCTCCAAGGCGTTCGGCGCGGCTTCGATTCCGCTGAACGGCTCGACCTCGCTGAGCTTCTCGATCGACAACCCCAACCCCTCGACCGCGCTGACCGGCGTTGGCATCACCGACGCCCTGCCGGCCGGCCTCGTCGTCTCGACGCCGAATGGCCTGACCGGAAGCTGTGGCACAGGGACCATCACGGCCACCGGCGGAGCCGGCGTCGTCAGCCTCTCGGGAGCGACGCTCGCGGCCGGCGGCTCGTGCACCTTCTCGGTGAGCGTCACCGGCACGACCGGTGGCAGCAAGAACAACGTCACCGGCAGCGTCACCTCGACCGAAGGTGGCGTCGGCTCGACGGCCGCGGCGTCGCTGGCCGTCGTGGCGCCCCCGACCATCGCGAAGGCGTTCAACCCCACCGCAGTCGCCGTGAACGGGACCTCGGTGTTGACCCTCACCATCACGAACCCGGCGACGAACGCCTCGGCGCTGACCGGCGTGGCCGTGACCGACAACCTCCCGGCGGGGCTCGTCGTGGCCACGCCGAATGGGCTCACGAACACCTGCGGCGGTGCGGTCACGGCAGTGGCAGGTTCGGGCAGCGTGTCTCTGACGGCCGGCGCCCTCGCGAGCGGCTCGAGCTGCACGCTGACGGTCCACATCACCGGGACGACCGGAGGCAACTACACGAACATCACTGGTCCGGTCAGCTCCACGGAAGGCGGCACCGGCACGACGGCCTCGGCCGGCCTGACCGTAGGCGCGGCGCCCGGCATCACGAAGACCTTCGGCGCCGCTTCAATCGCCCTGGGCGACACGACCAGCCTCTCCTTCACGATCACGAACCCGAACACCACACTGCCGCTCAACAACGTCTCCGTCACCGACACCCTGCCGGCAGGGCTCGTGATCGCGACTCCGAACGGGCTCACCGGCACCTGCGGGGGCGGAACGATCACGGCCTCCGCCGGCGCCTCGTCCCTGAGCCTCTCGGGCGGGACCCTTGCCAGCCTCGGCTCGTGCACCTTCGCGGTCAACGTGACC
>JAUQWM010000027.1 GCA_030835125.1 Gemmatimonadaceae bacterium
GGCGAACGCGGGTGCTCCGCGCTCGCCGCACCGGGCTGTCACGTCCTAGCCGATGTGGCCCGCATACGCGTCCGCTGACAGCAGCGACGCGAGGTCGGCCTGGCTCTTCAGCCTGAGCTTGATCATCCACCCATTGCCGTACGGGTCGGAGTTCACGAGGGCCGGCTCGCCGTCCAGCCGATCGTTGACCTCGACGACTTCCCCGGCCAGCGGACAGTAGAGCTCGGAGACGGCCTTCACGGCCTCGATCGTGCCAAAGACGTCGTGCGCGCCGAAGGTCGCACCCTTCCTTGGCAGCTCGACGAAGACGACGTCCCCCAGCTGGTCCTGCGCGTAGTCGGTGATGCCGATGACGACGACGTTCGGGTCGGAGGTGCCCTTCACGTATTCGTGGTCGGGCGTGTAGTGCAGGTCGGCGGGGACATTGGCCACGGCAATTCCTGGAAGAGGGAAATCGGCGCGAAGTTTATTGCCGGGTCGCCTGCGGCGGTAGAGCGAAACCCTCAGGACGCGTTTCCGCCGATCGATGCCATCAGGTCCCGCCACGCGCGCTCGACGGCGGCGCGAAGCGCCTCGATCGTGCCGTCGTTGTCGATCACGATGTCGGCCCGCGCGCGCTTGTCGGCGGCCGGCACCTGGGCAGCGATCATGCGTCGTGCCTCATCGGGATCGAGGCCGCGGAGCCGGACGAGGCGGTCGAGGCGGACGCGTTCCGGCGCGTCGACGAGGATGACCTTGTCGAACCCGCCCTCGATCCCCGTTTCGAACAGCAGCGGGATGGCGGCGACCACCACGCGGTCGCCACGCGCCCGGGCCTCGGACACGCGGCGGTCCCGGAGCTGTGCCACCGCGGGATGGACGATGCCGTTGAGTGCCTCACGCTCGACGTCGTCCGCGAATACGATGTGTCGCAGCGCGGCACGGTCGAGTGTGCCATCGGGACGGAGCATCCGGGGGCCCCAGCGTTCCACGATCGCCGCCAGTGCGGGCGTGCCGGGGACCACGGCTTCGCGCGCCAGTTGGTCGGCGTCGATGACGGTGGCGCCCAGCCGGGACAGCTGGTGGGCCACCTCGGACTTGCCGCTGGCGATGTTGCCGGTGAGGGCGACGAGGAGCATGGGGGGTGGTTAAAGGCTCGAGGCTCGAGGCTCGAGGGGGCGGAGTGCGGGTCGCGATCCTAAATTGCAGCAAGGTGCGCGCTCGAACCATGCGTACCGGGAGTTGGCTGGGGCCCGTCTCCCAGTCCCTCGACTCCCGTCACTCGTCTCCCTTCCGATATGTCCGAGCACGAAGAGCTGGTCCGGCGCCAGATCGAGTTGATCGGGGAAGACCCGACCCGGGAGGGCCTGGCGCGGACGCCGGAGCGGGTGGCCCGGTCGATGGCCTGGCTGACCCGGGGGTACGCCGTGACGCTGCAGGACGCCGTGGGCGAGGGGGTGTTCGCCGACCCGCACGACAACATGATCATGGTGCGGGATATCGAGCTCTACTCGTTATGCGAGCACCACCTGCTCCCCTTCTTCGGCAAGGCGCACATCGCCTACATCCCCGCCGGCCGCATCCTCGGCCTGTCGAAGCTCCCGCGCATCGTCGAGATGTACGCCCGGCGGCTCCAGGTGCAGGAGCGCCTGACGAGCCAGATCGCGGCCGCGGTGCAGGAGGCGGTGGCGCCGCTCGGGGTCGGGGTCGTCCTCGAGGCCTCGCACCTCTGCATGATGATGCGCGGCGTGGAGAAGCAGAACTCGCAGACCATCACCTCGGCGCTGCTGGGCTCCTTCCGCAACGATGCCAAGACCCGGGACGAGTTCCTGCGCCTGGCCCACGCCGGCATGCCGGCGCGATAGGCCTCAGTCTTCCTCGTCGGCGCGCGGACCGTCCTGCATCAGGCCCGCGATCACGTACTCGGCGCCGCCACGCTGGCGCAGCTGCGAGGGCGTGCACTTGAGGTAGCGCTGGCAGGTGTTGCGGAACGCGCTGCCCGAGGGAAAGTCGAGCGCGATCGAGACCGCGTCCGCCGAGCGGAGGGGATCCTCGAGCAGCTGGGCGGCGACGATCAGCCGTCCCCACGTGATCAGGCGCCGCGGCGGCGGGAAACCCGCATCGGAGAGCCGACGGACGAGGGCCCGCCGGCCCAGCGAGAGCGACCGGGCGAGGACCTCCGGCGCCAGGCGCTCGTGGGCCCGCGTCACCGAGATCAGCACCGCGTCGCGCACGAGCGGGTGCAGCCCGGCGAACAGGACCTTCAGCTTGGACGCCACGCTCCGTGCCTCGGCCTGCTCGAGCAGGGCGGCGAAGCGCTCGGGCGCATCATCGCGATCGGCGATCACCAGGCCGTCGATACCGGCGCGGCCCGCGTCGAAAACGTCCCGTACGCGTTCGTTGTTCGTACCGACAGAGACGTATGCCACCGTGATCAGCCGCGGGAACAGCCGGCGCAACTGCCGCACCGGCTCGAGTCCCATCTCCCCGGTGGCGAACAGGTCGAAGATCGCGGTAAAGACGGGTTGGGTCTCGCACAAGCGCTGCAGTCCCCCCCAATCCTGGCAGGGGGCAATCTGGTGTCTTCCCCGGATGGCGGCCTGGAGTCGCCGCAGCCGGTCCTGGCCCGGGAGCAGGGCCGCAATGATGCTCATGTCAGGTGGAGGGCTTTCGGACGTGGGTGCACCAGCCTTGACGTCCGGGGCGACCTCGGCGTCACGCGGCCGACGCCCTTCCTCACTATGTGACTACTCGGGCCGCCGGCCGGCGGGGCTCGGTCGTCCTCCTCGGCGTCGTCACGATCCGCGACCGGGAATCGGCGGGCCGACGGACACCGCAAGCGCCTCGATGTGCGCGATGTCACACCAGCGTCCCGCAGTATCACGCCCCGGGTCGTCATTCTCACGGCGTGACACCACGGCCCACGAGCGTGACGGCAGGACCGGCGACGCCCGGCCATGATGATCGTCAATCCGGTGCGAAGGCCCGTCCGTTCGTGGGCCCTTGATCCACCCGAGTAAGGACTGTCCGTGACCGACTTTCGCCGCACCTCACTGGGGAACCTGCCGTTTCCCCGCCACGCACGGCCTGCCGGTCGTCGGGGGCACACGCTCATCGAAACGCTGATCGTGATGTCGCTGATGGCGGTGCTCGCCGGAATCGCCATGCCGCGCCTGAACTACTCGAGCATGCGGCTGGACGCGAACGTCCGCGTGGTTCGCGCGGTGTTCCAGCAGGCGTGGCGCGCGTCGATCCAGAACCAGCATGACATGCTCGTGTCCGTCGACACGGCCGGGAAGCGCATCCGGTTGCTCGAGGATGCGAACAACGACGGCCAGCCCAGCACCGGCGAGCGGGTCACCTGGCGCCCCCTCGAGGAAGGCGCGGTGTTCGACGTGCCCGCCACCGGGGTCAGTGGTCCCGTCACCACATCCGTGTCCGGCACCGGCGTGCGCTCCGTAGGAAGCCTGCCGACGATCACCTTCCGGCGTAACGGCTCCACCAGCGGCGATGCGGAGCTGTACCTGTCGATCGAGTTCCGTGGCGTGAAGGAGTTCCGTGGTGTGACGGTGGCCCAGGCGACGGGCCGGACCGAATGGTTCCGGCGCGTCAACAGCGCCTGGTGGCGTTCGGGAGGCATCTGATGCACATGTCGCGTTCCCGGGGAGAAAGGCGTCCGAGGAAGGGGTTTGCGCTCCTCGAGGCCATGATCGCCCTGACCATCCTCGCCGGTGCCGTCCTCTCGGCCGGGCGCTACTTCACGCAACTCGCGCGCGGCGTCTCGGACGAGCGCACGCGCTCGCAGGCCCTGCACCTGGTGGGAGAGCGGTTCGAGCAGGTCAGGACCGCGCCGACGTACGGCAAGATCGACACGCTGTACGTGGGCATGGAGACGAACATCGTCGGCTACCCCGGGTTCTCGCGCAAGACCGAGGTCACGCGGGTCGGCGGTACACCGTCGGACAGCGTGGACTACAAGGTCATCACCGTCACCGTGACGACGCCGGCGATTCCCAAGAGCGTGAAGGTGATCAAGTCCACCGTCGTTGGAGACTGGTAAATGCCACGCCTTGTGAACCGCCGCGGCTTCACGCTGATGGAGCTGCTGATCTCGGTGTCGTTGATGATGACGGCCATCGGGATCGCCATCCCGTTCTTCCTCACGCAGAGCCGCTCGCTGGAAGCCCAGGCGGGCCGACTCGACGCGCAGCTCAACATCAACTTCGGCCTCGACGCCATCGATCGCGACCTGCGTGTCGCCGGGGTCGGGACCACGCTCCGGCAGCCGCTGCTGGTGCAGGCCGCCGCCAACGCCATCACGTTCAACGCCGACCTGACGAGCACGACGCCGGCGGACTTCGCGGCGGTGTACTACGACCCGGACGCGCTGCCGACGACCGTCACGATGCTGTGGCCGGCCAACAAGGTCACGCTCCCGAACTCCGCCTGGCTCTATCCCGACAGCGCGTACTGGGCGAGTGCGGGCGTGCCGAGCCAGGCCGAGACCATCTCGTACTTCGTCGAGGCCGATCCGCAGGCGAGTGGACTGTTCCGGCTCATGCGACGCGTGAACGACGCCACGCCGCGGGTCATGGCCCGCGGGATCAAGGCCGTGTCCGGCCAGCCGTACTTCCGGTACTTCCAGCTGACGTCGACCGGGGCCCTGTCCGAGATCTCACAGGGGACCTTTCCCAAGCGGCACCTGCCCGGGTGGCACGGCGCCCCCTCGGACACCGGCACCAACGCGCTGGTGGACAGCATCGTGCTCGTACGCGTGAAGTTCACCGCCGTGCATCGAGACCCGCGGCACCCCGACGCTGACCGGGTCGAGGAGCGCACCATCCGGATCACCAACGCCGGCCTGGTGCGCGCCAGCACCTGCGGCGATGCCCCGTTGAGTGCCTCGGCGCTGGCCGGCGTTGCGGACGCGACGCCCCAGGTCACGCTGACCTGGACCAAGTCGATCGACGAGTCGGCCGGCGAGAAGGACGTGGAGCGATACGCGCTGTACCGGCGAGACGCCGCGACCGCCACGTTCGGCGAGCCCTTTGCCAGCGTCGCGGCGGGCGCCGCCGTGCCGTCGTTCGTCGATTCGGACGTGAAGCCGGGCGAGTCGTGGATCTACGGCGTCGCCGCCCAGGATTGCACGCCGTCGCAGTCATCGGTGGTCGTGACCCCGACGATCGTGATTCCATGATCGTCTCTCGCAGCGTTGGATTGCCCGGAGGCACCATGCGTCGTACTCGAAGGTTCCACCTGCGACCGCGCGGGCTGCGCTCGCGCCGCGGCGTGGCGCTCGTCCTCACCCTGTTGATCACCTTCGCGATGGGCGCGCTGGCGATGGGCGCCATCTACGTGAACTCGAACGGCGCGTTGATCGGCCGCATGGCCGAGCGCGAAAAGGAACTGCGCTACGCTGCCGATGCGGCGCTCCAGATCGGGAAGAGCCGGTTGAACAACGACCCGTTCGCGATGCCCGACACGAGCTACGCGCAACTCGCCGCCAATTCTACGGTTCTGGGGGCGAACGGGCAGCCGATTCCCAACGTCACCTACAACCTGTACGCCGGCCCGACGGGCTCGACGACGGGTCAGTTCGGCCGGTTCGCCTCCGTGGTCGCCGAGGCGATCGGGCCGCGTGGGGCTCGGTTCGTCCGGCGCCTCGAGCTGCAGCAGGAGAGCTTCGCGCGGTATGCCTACTGGACCAACAAGGAGACCCAGCCGTCCGGCGGAACGATCTACTTCGCGAGCGGCGACATCCTCTGGGGTCCGGTCTGGTCAAACGACAACATCAGCATCCACAGCTCCGGCGCGACGTTCAACGACGACGTGACGACGGCGCAGAGCATCATCTCGCCCGGCTACGCGACATTCAAGAAGGGCTACACCGAGGACGCCAACCCGATCACGCTGCCGACGATCACGGCGCTGTCCAAGCTGCCGGGCTACGCGACGTCGGGATCGCTGAACTTCACGCCTCCTTCGAGCGGTGGCGCGACCACGGTGCGGATGCGGGCCGAGTTCGTCGCGGTGGACCTGAACAACGATGGAGACTCCACCGACGTCGACGAGGGCTTCCTGCGCGTCTACCAGGCCAACTCCGGTGAGGAAGACTGGCTGCGGGCCGATTGGACCACGACCAAGACCAGTGCGACGAACTGCGGTGACTATCACCGGGTGCTCGTGGGCGGCAACAAGGTCTGGAAGTTCTTCCCCGCCTCCGTACATGGCACGACCTCGGCGACTCTCTGGGCCCGCAATCTCTGGATCGCGAGCGGGGACTACACCTCGGGCACGAGCGGCACCGGCAACATCACCCAGAGCGCGTATTCGCACGGCAACCTCACCGTGCAGAATATCATGTCCAAGCCCCTGTCCAACCTCTCGGGTGGCCAGCCGGCGCATCGGTGCTTCCTCGGCGGCGATCCGCACCTGATCGCCGTGGAACGCGATGCCAATGGCGGTGTGGCGTCGGGGCAGGTTGGTGGCGACCCGACCACCTTCACCCCGACGGCCGGCACCGCCACAAAGGGTCACTGGAAGCCGTGGACTGGCGCGATCGACCCGCGGCTGCAGGCCAAGCGCCCGTACGACGCGGCGTACATGTTCCCGATCTACCGCGGCCAGAACACCGGTTCCAAGGGTGTCATCTATTTCAACGGGACCGTGCTGCTCAGCGGGACGTTGCGTGGCCGTGTCACCGTCTACAGCAGCGCCTACGTGATCTACGGGGACGACCTGCGCTACTCGACGGATCCATCCGGCGGAACGTGCAATGACATGCTGGGCGTGATCGCAAGCCAGGACATCTTCGTCGCCGACAACGCGATCAACACGCCGCGGGACGCGAATGGCTACAAGAACCTGGACGACACCAAGGATCTCTACCTCCACGGCGTCCAGATGGCCATCAGCGAGAGCTTCACCGTCGAGAACTACGATACCGGGCCGACCGATGCGAACGACTGCAACGGCGTGAACGTGGGTCGCGGCTGCCTGTACCTCCTGGGCGGACTGATCCAGGAACGACGCGGCGCGGTCGGCCTCACCAACGGGTCCGGGTACCTGAAGCGGTACAGCTACGACCGGTGCGCGGTGCAGATTCCGCCGCCGTACTTCCCGACGACGGGTCGCTTCATGGACAACCGGTATGCGGAGCTGGATCCCGGACAGTTCAACGTGACGAGCCTCTTCTCGGCGCTGTCGCCGAACTACTGATCTCCCGGAAGCAGGACGTGGGCGCGGAGCCGCGGCATGACGCCGCGGCTCCGCGCGCGTTCAGGCCCCGTTGGAGCGCGTGCCCGGGTCGGGAGCCCTGAAGATTTCGCGTTGGGCCTCATGGGCCGGGCGGACGACGTGGCAGGCGCGGCATCGCGCCTCGTAGGCCTCGCGACCGCCGACCATGATGGTCGGGGAATCCCACGCCGCCGGGATGCCGTCGATGAGCCGCTGCGTGCGGGTGGCCGGTGCCCCGCACAACACGCAGATCGCGTGCAGCTTGTCCACCATCTCGGCGATCGCCATCAGGCGGGGCATCGGTCCGAACGGCTCGCCGCGGAAATCGGTGTCGAGTCCCGCGATGATCACGCGGCGTCCCCGCGACGCGAGCGATGTCGCCACCTCGACGATGCCCTCGTCCATGAACTGGGCCTCGTCGACGGCGATCACGTGGGCCAGGGGGTCGATCCGCTGCGCCACCTGGGCCGAGGAATCCACCGGGATGGCCTCGACCGACCGGCCGTCGTGGCTCGAGACCGCGAACAGTCCCGCATAACGAGAGTCCAGGTGCGACTTGAACACCTGGACCCGCTTGCGGGCGATCACCGCCCGCCGTACCCGCCGCATCAACTCCTCGGACTTCCCGCTGAACATCACCCCGGCCACGACCTCGATCCACCCTCCGCTGAAGGGCATCACGCTCATCGCGGGTCACCCCCGCGGGGTCCGCGCTTCGAGTGACGCAGCCGGTCGCCGCGCTCCGACCACTCGGCGCCCTCACGGGCCGCTCGCGGCACGCGCTCGATCTCGCCGGGCCGGCCACGCGCCGGGCGCGCGTCATCGCGGCCGCGCGGTGGCCGGGCATCGTCCCGCGGCCTTCCCTCGCGCCGCGGGCCGCTGGGGCCACGGCGTGGGCCGCTCCGGTCCCCGTCGGCGGGCTTGCGCGACCCGCTGAAGCCCCCTGGCCCGCTCTTCCGGAAGGGGCGGTCGCCGCGATCGTCGGGACGCCGGCTGCCTCCACGCTCGCCCCGATCATCCGGGCGGCGGCTGAATCCGCGCTCGCCCCGATCGTCGGGCCGTTTGAAGCTCCGTTCGCCGCGATCGTCGGGTCGGCCCGGTGACCGTGCGCCGGGCTTCGGGGCAAACTCGCGCGCGGGACGCTCGGCAGGCGGGATCGGTGCTGCGGCGGCAGCCGCCGCCGCTGCGCCACGCGCGCGGCGTCGGTCACGGTCAAGCAAAGCGAGCGCCGATGCGGCCACCTCGACCGGGTCCAGTTCCGCCAGCAGCGGCTCGACGAGGGGAATGAACGGCAGGTGCGCGCCCGACATCGTCGCCGAGCGGACCTCGTCGCGCAGCGCGTCGTGCACGGATCGCGCCGCGGCGGCTGCGCCGGTCCAGGTGAATGGCTTCAAGTCGCCGGCGATGCGGCGGAACGAAGCCACCTGCGATGGCCTGAGGATCGCCACGACGTCGTTGGCCAGCGCGCCAATCGTGTCGAGCGCGTCGACCTTCGGGACGTCGTCGAAGATCACGGCCAGCGCGAATCGTCCCTCGGGAATCCCGCGGCTCACCTGCAGGAGACTGTCACCGTCCGGCGCACCGAGCACGGACGCGGCGGCGCGCGCCGTGGCCTCCGCCTCCGGGGTGAACGTGAGCAGCACGGCGCGGTCGGGGTCGAACGCGTCCAGCACCGCGCGCAGGGCCCTCACGCGATCGGCCGGCGCCGCGGTGACGAGCCTGACCGGTGTCGTGCTGGTGGCGACGGCGGTCGGCGCATGGTCGATGGCCCGGGCACGCCACATCGCGCGCTCCAGGAACTGGGTAAGCTCCGCATCCTTGCGGGCGCAGAGCGCGACCCGTTCGGCCGTGCGCGGCACCTCGGCGACCAGGCTCTCCAGCTGCGAGAGCCGCGCATCGCCAAGGATCTCCTCCGGCCACACGAGCACGAGCGTGTGTACGTTGCCCATCGCGAGCAGCGACTGCGCGATGAGGGGCGCGAGTTCCGCCGGGGAACCCACGACTGCCGACGGCGCCGCGGCGAGAAGGCGCCGCCCACGCGCCGCCGACGTCACCGGGGTGAGCACCATCCCCTCGCCGCGGCGATGGGTCCCGAGTGCCTCGCTCAGGGAGAGGGCGTCGTCGGCGGTGGGGACGACCACCAGCACACCCGGCCTGGCCTCGGTCGCCCCGGGGCGATCGATGAGACCCGCCAGGAGCCGGGCTGCGTCGTCGTAGTTCCGATCGAGGTAGTGAACGACGCTCTGGCTGCGCGTCATGGACGACGTGTCGCGGGTTTCCCGCTCGGTCATGGTCTCATCCGTTGTCAAAGTGCCACCGTCACCGCAACTTGGCACGGAGCGGGACACCAAGTATAGCGGATCGGGACGCGCGGTCCCACCGCTCCCTGAATTCCCCCGGCCCTGGAGAGGAGCATGTCGTCCGGTTATACGACGTCGAGCAATGTCGCCCAGCTCCGGGAGTCGGCCACGATCGCGGTGTCGCAGCGGGCTCGTGCCCTGAAGGCGGAGGGACGGCAGGTCATCGACCTCGGGGCGGGCGAACCGGACTTCGACACCCCCGAGTTCATCCGGCGGGCGGCGCAGCGCGCCCTGGACGAGGGCGCAACGCGGTACACCGCGGTCGAGGGCATCCTGCCGCTCCGGCAGGCCATCGCCGACATCACGAATGAGACCAACGCGTGCGAGCCGATCACGCCTGGCGAAGTCGTCGTGACGACCGGCTCGAAGCAGGCGCTCTTCAACGCATGCTTCGCGCTGTTCGGCGCCGACGACGAGGTCCTCGTGCCCACGCCGGCCTGGACGAGCTACTACGAGATGGTGGATCTCGCGCGGGCGAACCCGATCCCGGTGATGGGTTCGGTATCGCGGGGCTTCAAGGTCACCGCCGATGACCTCGAGCACCACGCGACCGATCGCACCCGTGGCGTCATGCTGAACTCGCCCTGCAACCCCACCGGGTCTGTCTATACGGCGTCCGAGCTGTCGGAACTCGTCAGGCAGGCGGCCGAACGTCGATGGTGGGTGATCAGCGACGAGATCTACCGGCGGATCGCCTACGACGGACCGGCAACGGGCGTCCTGTCGGTGGCGAAACACCGCGACCGGATCGTCACGATCGACGGGATGGCCAAGTCGTTCGCGATGACCGGGTGGCGGATCGGTTGGGCGATAGCGAGCGCACCCGTCGCGCGGACCCTGACGGCCCTCCAGTCGCACACCACCTCTAACGCGACGACGGTCGCGCAGCACGGGGCGCTGGAGGGGCTGCGCCAGCGCGAGATGGCAGAGGCGGCGATCGCTGCCATGGTCAACGAATACCGTCGTCGTCGGGATGCCGCGCTCGACATCCTGCAGGGTCCGGGCGCTCCCGGGGTCGTGCCACCGGACGGCGCGTTCTACCTGTTCATCGATGTGCGGGATACGAGTCCCGACGCGGATGACGCCGGCAGCGTCTTTGCCCGCCGTCTGCTCGAGGAGAAGGGCGTTGCCGTCGTCCCGGGAGCAGCGTTCCAGGCACCAGGCTGGATCCGCCTCTCATACGCTGCCGCGCTGGCAGAGGTCGTCGAGGGTGTCCGGCGGATTGTCGCCCTGAGGAAGGAAATGCTGCGGCCAGATCAGGGGGATGCGTGAATCGGGTCGGGGCTGCATCGTAGGGATGACGCAGTGGGGCCGCCGGGCCCACATACTTCGACGCCAGACACAGGAGGGCGTCGTGAACATACCAGTACGAATCGAACCCTGGGCGGGTGCTCCCGCCGCGGTCGAGTATCGGTGGGACGAGGATACGGACATCCTCACGGCGCACGTGTCGGGAACCGCCGGTGGCCGCTCGCTCAGCGTCGATGTCGAGGGCTCGGACGGCTCATGGCTCATCCTCGACGTCTCCGACGAACGCATCCGCGGGCTGGAGGTGGCCGTCTGGCCGACGGTCCAGAAACGCTCCGACCTCAGGCCACCGGCGGAGATGGAGTCCGCGCGGGTGAAGGTCGGGCGGGTCGAGGCCGTCGGGGCGATCAACGCGGTGGAGGTGGACACTCCGGTCGCCGCCGAATCCGACCGCACCGAGCGGACGATCCACTTCCGGCTGGGTCCGGGCCGGCAGGTGCGGACGGTGCGCATCGCGCGTGATATGCTTCTGGACATCGACTCGCGTGACCGGCTGGCCGGCGTGTGGCTGCTCGACGTTCCTCCCTTTCCCATGCATCCGTGATCACTACCATCGTCCTCGTTCGCGCCGACCCGCAGCACATTCCCGACACGGCGCGCGCCATCGCCGGGATTGACGGCGTGCAGGAGGTCTACTCGGTTTCCGGCGAATGGGACCTGGTCGTCATCGTGAAGGTGCCGGAGTACCAGGACATCGCGGCGGTGGTGACGGAGAAGTTTCCGGCGGTGAAGGGCATCGAGCGCACGCAGACCCTGACGGCGTTCCGCGCCTATTCGCGCAACGACCTCGAACAGGCCTGGGACATCGGCGTCAGCTGAGGGGCGGGCGATTCTCTGCGGGAACCCTCCGGAGCACAGGCCCGGTGACTGAATCGCTCCGTGACCTGCGGCGCGCGGTGCGGAAGGCGCTTGCGCATCCGGCCGCCGACGGCGCGCCGGTGCCGTCACTCGACCTGAGCGGACTGGTCCTCGAACCTCCGCGCATGCGCGACTGCGTCGTCGCCGAAACGGCGCGGATGGAAGCGATCGTGGTGACCGGTCCGGTCGTCGTGGGTTTCTCGGCGTTCCTCGACGGCGTGCAGCAGAGCCACGTGGTGGATTATGCCGGCACGATCCCCATCGTCGGGGGCCGGACCGCGGCGGTGGTTCGCGTGCGCGTGGATCGCCGCATGACGACGTGGGGCGACGGGCCGCGGACGCAGTGCCGGCTGTACGCGCCGCGCCAGCGACTCAGTGCCGCGGCGGTTCGCGACCTCGAGGCCGCCGGCCTGGATCTCCGCGACACCCTGCCGCCCAACGAGGAGGTCTCCGGCCATCCGATGGAGTTGCTGCGCCGCGCGGTGGACGCCGTGAAGGACGATCGCGAGCGCCTCGAGCGGGATCTCGCCGAGGCCTGGGTCGAGCGATCCAGTGACGTGCTGTTCGTGGACGGCGGGCTGCCCTTCGGGGCGAAGGCGGCGGTGTCGACGTCGTGCGTCGGCGTGGTGAAGAGCCACCACACGATCTACACGCCCAGCGACGGACTCGCGACGGTCCTCGGGCTCGGCGAGGGAGAACGGACCAGTGTGTTCACGATCGAGCGCACGTGGGGCCCGCGCGTCATGAGCTGGTACCTGAGGCTGCGCGAGCGGCCGTCGCACGACCCGTTCCTGGGGCTGGTGCGGGTGGAAGTGGCCTGGTCGGACGAACTGTCGTCAGGCGGCGCGGCGTTGTCGCGCCGGGCGGACGAGGTGTCGCGGTGGGTCCTGGCTGAGCGCGCACCGCTGTCGATGCCGGATGCGCGGTGGGACCGGATGGTCTACGGGATACGGGATTGCGAGGAGTATCTGCGGGCGATTGGGGCGTGATCATGCTGCGTGCTGATTGCTGGGGGGCTGCGGCTGCGGCTGCGGGCTGGGGCTGGGGGGCTGGGGCTGGGGCTGGGGCTGGGGCTGGGGCTGGGGCGCACCTCAAGACGGCGGCCTATCAGCACGGAGCCATGACCACTCCTTCGCCTTCATACCAATCCTCGATGAACGGGCCGTATTTCTCCTCGATCGCCCCCCGCTTCAGCTTCATCGTCGGGGTCAGGAGGCCGTTCTCGACCGTCCAGGCATCCCCCACGACGACGATCGCGTGCAGCTTCTCGTGAGGATCGAGCGTTGCGTTGACATGCTCCTTCAGCCGGGCCAGTCCGCTGATGAGCCCTGGCTCGCCGCCAGCGCCGTCGCGTGCGCCGCGTGAGAGCACCACCAGGGCGCAGGGCTGGGGCATGCCGGATCCGGTGACGCAGGCCTGTTCGATGCGGTGGTCCGCGAGCAAGCGGTTCTCGATCGGTGCCGGCGCCACGTACTTTCCCTTGCTGGTCTTGAAGAGTTCCTTCACCCGTCCGGTGATGCGGAGCCTGCCCTCCTTGTCGATCTCCCCGCGGTCACCCGTGCGCAGCCAGCCGTCGTCGATCGTTTCCCTGGTCAGCTCGGGTGCCTTGTAGTAGCCGAGCATGAGGCCGGGGGTGCGCACCAGGACCTCGCCTTCACTCGTCAGGCGATGTTCCACGCCCGGCACCGGCCGGCCGATCCACCCGGGGCGGAGCCGGTCGACCTCTCCCATATGCGAGTAGGCCCAACCTTCGGTCATGCCGTAGATCTCGAACAGTTCCAGTCCGAGGCGGCGATACCACTCGATCAGCTCCACCGGGCTTGGCGCCGAGCCATAGAAGGCCACCCGGGTGTGCGCCAGTCCGAGCCCTCGGAGCACCTTGCGCCGGACAAGCCAGCCGGCCACCGGCATGCCCAGCAGTCGCGCCAGTTTCCGCGGCGGCACCTTCGCGAACACGCCGGCCTGGAACTGCATCCACAGGCGAGGCACGCTCCCGAAGACAGTGGGCCGGGCGCGCTTCACGTCCTCGACGAACGTTTCCAGCCGTTCCACGAACCAGACGCTGAAGCCGACCATGAAGCACGTGGTCTCGAGCAGCGCGCGTTCGGCGACGTGGGCGAGCGGCAGGTAGGAAATGAAGCGGTCGTCAGGGCGCATCTGCGCCAGCTCGCGGATGGTGTATGAGTGGTTCATGGTCCGGAAGCTGTGCATGACACCCTTGGGCGATCCGGTGCTGCCTGAGGTGTACATGATCGTCACCAGGTCGTCGGGCGCGCGGTCCGGGGCACCGGCCATCGGCGGCATCGACGTCACGAGGTCGTTCCACGGCTGCCCGGCCCCCGGCGGCGAAAGGGGGAAGGCGATGCGCTCGACATGGCGCGGGATCCCGGGCTCCATCGCCGGGAACTGGTCGAGCTTCCCGACGAAGACCAGGCGGGCGTCGGCGTGATCGATGATCGCGCGGACGCTGTCGGCCGTGAGGGTCGGGTAGATCGGGACCGAGACATGCCCTGCCATCCAGATCGCCAGGTCGGCCAGGAACCACCACGCGCAGTTCTTCGAGAGGATCGCAATGCGCGACCCCGGCGGATACCCCCGGTCGCGAAGGTACGCCGCCATCCGGCGCGTTTCGTCGAGTGCTTCCCGCCAGGTGAACTCGCGTAGCGACCCGCCACCCATGGGTTGCGTCAGCCAGGTGCGGTCTGCGAAGTCACGCTCGTGATCGTAGATGAAGCGGAGGAGTGTCTTCACGGCGGAGGCGGGTTGGAGAGCGCCGCGAAGTTACCTCGCGATCGCCACCGCGGCATCCCTGACACCGGCCGAGGAAGGCCCCAGCCCCAGCCCCAGCCCCAGCCCGCAGTTCCAGCAGCAGCCGGCAGCAATCAGCACGCAGCCACCAGCCCGCAGCCCCATCACCCCTTCATGGCCACCGCCGGATCCACCTTTGCCGCCCGCCGCGCCGGCATCCAGCACGCCGCCACGCCAACCGCCGCCATCGCGGCCGCCGTGCCCAGCAGCGTCACCGGGTCGTTAGGCCTGATGCCGAACAGCAGCCCCTGGATCAGCCGCGTCGCCAGCAACGACCCGACCACGCCCAGCACCAGCCCGATCCCCAGCAGCACCCCGCCCTCCATGAGCACCATGCGCTGCACCATGGCGCTGTCCGCGCCCAGGCTCATCCGGATCCCGATCTCGTTGGTGCGCGCGCTGACCGAGAAGGCCAGCACCCCGGCAATCCCCACCGCGGCGATCAGCACCGCCAGCCCGCTGAACGACGACACCAGCGCCGCGTTCAGCCGCCTGGGCGCCACGCTCTGGTCCTTGATCTGCGACACCGTCAGCACGTTCTCGATGGGATCCGACGGCGCGACGCTGCGGACCACCCGCGTCGTCGCCGGCACCAGCGACGAGGCCCCGGCCGATGAGCGGATGACCAGCCCGCCCGTGAACGCCACCTCCTGCGCGAACGGCTGGAAGACCACCGGCCGCGCCTCGGCATCCAGGCCGCCGTCCTTCGTGTCGCCCACCACGCCCACCACCGTGCGCCAGTCACCGCTCACGGGGATGAACCGGAGTACGTCGCCGGTCCACGCCACCCGTTGGCCGATCGGGTCGCGGTCGGGGAAGAGCTTCCTTGCCAGCGTCTCGTTCAGGATGACCACGCGCGCCCCGCTGTCGCGATCGGTGGTCGTGAACTCCCGGCCCTGCTTCAGCGGGATGCCGGCGGCGCGAAAGTACTCCGGGCTCGCGGTGCGAAACTCCGCGCGCGGCATCGGCTCGCCGGTTGCCAGGGGTCGATTCTCCGCCTTGACCTCGAGCTGGAAGTCCGCCGCGCGCAGCGGCATCACCGAGCCGAGGCCCACCTCGGTGACGCCCGGGAGCGCGCCGATCTCCAGCTTCATGCGGTCGTAGAGCGCCTTGGTTTCGGCGTCGCTGCGCGGTCCCGCCGAAAGCGGCACTTCCATCGTCAGCACTTCCTCGGCGCGCAGTCCGGGGTCGACGTCCGAGAGTTCGAGCATCGTGCGCGTCAACAACCCGGCGCAGGTCAGCAGGATCACCGACACCGCGACCTGCGCGACCACCAGCGATCGCTGCAGGCGCTGGCGCCGCAAGCCGCCACTCATGCGGTTCACGCCGGCGGAAATCCATGCGCCGAGCTGGCCTTCCTTCGCCAGCCGTGGCGCAAACGCGAGCAGGATCGCCACCGCGACCGTGACGGCCACGGTGAAGGCAAGGACCATCCCATCCAGCGAGATCTCGTTCGCGCGGGGAGAGTATCGCGCCGCCAGCGAGACCAGCAGGCCGAGCCCGAGCCGCGCCAGCACCAGCCCGAACGCGGCGCCGGCGAACGCCAGCACCATGTTCTCGACCAGCAGCAGCCGGCGCAGGCGCCGCGTGCCCGAGCCGAGCGCGGCCCGGATCATGAGTTCGTGCTCGCGGCGCACGGTGCGCATGAGGCTCAGGTTCGCCACGTTCGCGGCCGAGATGACCAGCACGAACGCCGCCGCGCCCATCAGCAACCACAGCGTGAGCTTCGCGCGCTCGCCCAGGACCTCGCGGAACGGCATCACCGTGACCTTGTAGCCGGAGCCCGGGTCGTACGAGTCGGCGAATTCCGACTGCACGCGCTGGCGGATGGTCGCGACCTCGGCGCGCGCCTGCTCCACGGTGGCCCCGGGCGCGAGACGCGCGATCATCTCCGTCATGCGGTGCGTTCGGCCGTGTACCATCATGGCGCTCGTGTGGTGCTCACTGATCACCATGTTGAGGATGGCGTCCATGCGGCCCGGGAAGGTCGGCGCGGATTGCACCACGCCCACGACCTCCACGTTCCGTCCGTCGAGCCGGACCATCCTGCCGATGATCCCGCTGTCGCCGCCGAAGCGGCGCATCCAGTACTCATGGGTGAGCACCATGACCGGCGGCACGCCGGTCCCGTCGTCGCGGTCATTCAGCGCGCGCCCGATGATCGGCGACAATCCCATGATCTGGAAATAGTTGCCGGTGACGAGGCCGACGTTGACCCGCACCGCATCGTCCTCACCCTGGAGCGTGTACGCCATCTGCGAGTATTCGGCGATGCCGCCGAGCATCTTCGCGCTGTTGCGGAAGTCGAGGATCTCCGGAACGGAGAAGAGGATGTTCTCGCCACCCGGCCCCTGGATCGACTGGCGCAGGTACACGAGCCGGTCGCCGTCGCGATGGGGGAGGGGACGGAGCAGCACACCGCGTACGACGCTGAAGATCGCGGTGTTGGCGCCGATCCCGAGGCCGAGGGTGAGCATCACGGCAAGCGCGAACCCCGGCGCGCGTGAGAGCGAACGGTTGGCGTAGCGGAGATCGTTCAGCATCGAGGCCCCTCAGAGTGCAGAGTGCAGAGTGCAGAGTGCAGAGTGCAGAGTGCGGATTGTAGATCGCCGGAGTTGAAAGGCAAGGCGGGGACGTCGGGTGCGCGAGTGCCGAGCCACGAGTCACGAGTCACGAGCCACGAAAGGGGTCCCAGCCAACCCTTTGAGGATTCGTCCTGTCACAGTCCTGCCCCAGACCGGAGACTTCGTGTCCGACTTCCGTGACGCTGTGCGTGCGCTGCGAGCGACCCCCCTCGTCTCAATCGTCGCCATCCTGTCCCTGGCGCTCGGGATCGGCGCCAACGCGGCCATGTTCTCCATGGTCGACGCGCTCGTCCTGCGAACGCTGCCGGTGAGGCACGCCGACCGCCTCGCGATGCTCTTCGACGACGTGAGCAAGTCGAGCTTCTGGAGCCATCCGATCTGGCAGGCCGTGCAACGGAGGCCAGGTCTCGCGGACGGCGCGTTCGTGTTCAGCGGGTTCAGGTTCAACCTGGCCGAGGCCGGTGAGGTCGATCCCGCCGACGGCCTGTTCGCCAGCGGTGGGATGTTTGACGTCATGGGAGTCGATGCGGTCGTGGGTCGGACCTTCACCGTCGCGGACGACGCGCCCGGAGGCGGCCCTGACGGTCCGGTGGCCGTGATCAGCCACGGATTCTGGGAACGCCGGTTCGGCGGCACCCGCGACGTCATCGGGAAAGTGGTCCGGTTGAACGGCGCCGCCTTCACGATCGTCGGGGTGACCGGGCCACGCTTCTTCGGGCCCGAGGTCGGGAGGACGTTCGATGTCGCGGTCCCGCTCAACACCGAACCGATCATCCGCCAGCGCCGGAGCAGCCTCGGGGACCACGGGAGCTGGCTGCAGTTCGTGTTCAGGCTCGCGCCCGGGCAGGCGCCGGAACAGGCGACCGCGGCCTTCCGTGCGGTGCAGTCGCAGATCCGCGACGAGACGCGGCCGCCCGGCCGCCGCCCGGACGAACAGGCGCGGTACCTGGCCAACCCGCTCACGATCAGGCCCGGCGTCACGGTCTCCGGCATCGCCGACCAGTACCAGCGTCCGCTGTTCGCGCTGACGGCGATCGTGGGACTCACGCTGCTGATCGCCTGCGGCAACATCGCCAACCTGCTGCTGGCCCGCGCGACGGCCCGGAAGCACGAGTTCAGCGTCCGTGCCGCGTTAGGCGCGTCGGCCGCAAGGCTCGGGCGGCAGCTGCTGGCCGAGAGCCTGCTGCTGTCGGGGCTCGGGGCGGCGCTGGGCGTGCTCGTGGCGTGGCTGGGGAGCCGGTTCCTCGCGACCCAGCTGGCGATGACCACCAACCGCGTCTTCAACCGGGTGTTCATCGACGTCGGGATCGACTGGCGCGTGCTCGCCTTCACGGCGGCGGTCGGGATCGCGACCGCGCTGCTGTTCGGGGTCGCACCCGCCCTGCGATCGGCCCGGGTCGCGCCCATCGACGCGATGAAGGAACAGGGACGGGGGACCTCGTCCACCCGGGCCGGTTTCGCCGCGTCGCTCGTCACCGTCCAGGTCGCGATGTCGCTGGTGCTGCTCGTGGGCGCGGGCCTGTTCGTGCGGACGTTCGCGACGCTATCGAGTCGCGACCTCGGGCTCGATCGCGAAGGGGTGGCGGTGATCGACATCGGCTCGGACCGCGTCACGATGGACTCCACGAGCCGGATTGCGATGTACGATCGGATCGTCCAGTCGGTGCGCGCGCTGCCACAGGTGTCGACGGCCGCCCTGGCGAGCATCACGCCGGTCAGTGGGTCCAATACGACGCGGCGGATGCTCCGGGTCGGTGCGCCCCCGCTACCCGAGGCAGACCGCCGGGTCTGGGTCAACGTCGTCAGTCCCGGATGGTTCGCGACCATGGGCACGCGTTTCGTGTCGGGCCGCGACTTCGACGATCGCGATCGCGCGGGCGCTCCCCGCGCCGTGGTCGTGAACCAGGCGTTTGCACGGAAGCACTTCGGCAACGAGAATCCGCTCGGCCAACTGATCGTGGAGGAGCCGGCGTCCTTCGCCGACCCCGCCCCGCTGGAAATCGTGGGGGTCGTCCAGGACGCGGTGTACCGGTCGCTGCGCGAGCCGGTGCCGGCCACCATGTACTGGCCGGTGGCGCAGCAGGCACGGCCGCCCGTGGCGATCTCACTCATGGTGCGCCTTCGCACGGGCTCGATCGCCTCCATCGCGCGCGCCGTGACCGAGCGCGTGGTGGGCGTGAACTCGAACCTGACCACCACCATCAGGCCATTCTCCGACATCGTGGACGCCGCCCTGTCCCAGGAGCGACTCGTCGCGCGGCTGTCCGGCTTCTTCGGCGTACTGGCGCTCATCCTCGCCGCCCTTGGCCTCTACGGCGTCACGTCGTACTCGGTCAACCGTCGACACACGGAGCTCGGGATCCGCATGGCGCTGGGCACGACGCCCGCCGCGATCGTCAGGCTGGTGCTGCGACGCGTCACGATGCTGGTCGGCATCGGCCTGGTGCTGGGAACCGTGGCGAGCCTCTGGGCGACGAAGTTCACCAGCACGCTGCTCTTCGGACTCGCCCCGCGCGACGTGTCGACGATGGCGGGCGCGGCGTTCGTGCTGGCCGCGGTGGCCGGACTGTCGGCATGGCTGCCGGCTCGCCGGGCGGCGCGGATCGATCCCGCCAGTGTGCTGCGCGACGGATAGCTCCATTCACGCGGCTCCCGTCGACGATTCCGGTGCGCACGACAACGCGCGCTCGAGCAGCAGGCGTCGCTCGCGGGTGTTCTGGGTCATGAACGCGGCGCGCTCGAACTCCGACCGCGCTTCCGCGGTGCGGCCGAGCTTTCCGAGCAGGTCGCCCCGGACCGCCGGGAGAAGGTGGTAGTTGCGCAGCGCCGGGTCGTCGACGAGCTCGTCCACCAGCTCGAGGGCGGCCTCCGGCCCCTCCGCCATGCCGACCGCCACGGCGCGGTTCAACTCGATGACGGGTGACGGTGTCAGTTCAGCCAGCGCATCGTACAGCGCCACGATGCGATGCCAATCCGTCTCTTCGGGCACACGTGCCCGGGCATGGCAGGACGCGATGGCCGCCTGGATCGCGTACGGACCGAGCGACCCGCCCAGGGCTTCGGCGCGCGCGAGGGCCGCCAACCCGCGCCCGATGAGCAGCCGGTCCCAGCGCCCACGATCCTGTTCCATCAGGAGAATGGGCTCTCCCGAAGGGCCCGTGCGCGCGCGGAGCCGCGACGCCTGCAACTCCATCAACGCCACCAGGCCGTGCACCTCCGGGTCGTCAGGCACCAGGCCGGCCAGGATGCGTCCCAGCCGGAGCGCGTCCTCGCATAACGCGGGTCGCACCCAGTCGTCCCCCGCGGTGGCCGAGTAACCCTCGTTGAAGACGAGGTAAATGACGCCAACGACCGAGGCGACCCGCGTCGCCCGTTCCGTGCCCCGGGGCGTCTCGAACGGCACCCGTGCCTCGGCCAGCGTGCGTTTTGCCCGTACGATCCGCTGCGCAATCGTCGGTTCGGGGGTGAGGAACGCTCTCGCGATCTCCGTGGTCGTGAGTCCGCCCAGCAGTCGGAGGGTGAGCGCGACACGAGCCTCGACCGACAGCACCGGGTGGCAGGCGACGAACAGCAGGCGGAGGAGGTCGTCGCCAATGTCGTCGTCGAGCGACTCGGCGAGGTCGTCCTCCACAGCCGGTTGCGCATCATCCATGGAGCGACCGATCTCCTCGTGCTTGCGATCCGCGATGGCCCGATGCCGGTGGAGGTCGATGGCGCGGCGCTTGGCAGCCTGCATCAACCAAGCGCCCGGATTCCGGGGGATGCCCGACTCCGGCCACTGCTCGAGCGCGGCGACCAGGGCGTCCTGCGCCAGGTCCTCGGCCACGCCGACGTCGCGGACGATGCGAACCAGCCCGCCGATGAGGCGGGCCGACTCGATGCGCCATACGGTCTCGATGGCACTACGATAGGCATCACCCTTAAGGGCATCAGGCATCACACCTTCATGGGTATCAGGCATCAGGCATCACACCCTTAAGGGCATCAGGCATCAGGCATCAGGCATCACACCTTCACGGGCATAAGGCATCACGCCTTCACGGGCATCAGGCATCGGGCATCACACCTTCGCGGGCATCAGGCATCAGGCATCGGGCATCGGGACGTGGGCATAAGGGTCAGCTGCTTTCTCCACCCTGACCGATCACCCCTGATGCCTGATGCCTGATGCCTGATGCCTGTTGTCTGATGCCTGTTGCCTGTTGTCTGTTGCCTGTTGCTCCGCCTCCCGCCGCAGCCGCGCTTCCTTCGCGCGGAGTTCCGGCGTGAACTCGGCCCCGAAGTCCTCGGCCTCGAAGAACGGACGAATCTCGAGTTCGGACTCCCCTTCCATCGGGTTCGGGCAACGCTTCGCCCACTCGACAGCTTCCTCCATCGACTTCACCTGCCAGACCCAGTAGCCGGCGATCAGCTCCTTGGTTTCGGCGAAGGGTCCATCGATGACCGAGCGCTTCGCACCGTTGAACCGGATGCGCTTCCCTGTGCTGGACGGGCGGAGTCCGTCGCCGGCGAGCATGATGCCCGCCTTCACGAGTTGTTCGTTGAACTCCATCATTTCGCTGAGGAGCTTCTCGGTGGGCAGGACGCCAGCCTCGGAATCGGCGTTTGCCTTGACCATGACCATGACACGCATCAGAACCTCCAGAAATGGGAGATGGGAGACTTGGGACTGGGCTGGACAGTGTGGCCCCTCACCGACACGTCGAATGGGGCGGTCAGGAATCGACATACCCCGTGAGTTTCCATCCTCGCGTCTAGCGGCCGCGAGGAGGACCATCCGGATGTCGTTGGCACGCAGGGGGTTGCTCGACGCTCCAGGCCATGCTGGCGATCCGCCAACCGGCCTCGAGGCGCAGCATGGTGAACAGGTCGACCCCACAGTGCGACCACTGTCCGTCCAGGTAGAGGTCGTAGGGGACCCACACCATGGCCAACCGGCCCGATACCAGCGCGCGAGGTGTGAAGCCGCGCTCGGTGATCGCCTGCCGGGGCTGCGTGGCTCGCTCCTGGGCTCGTGATCGCGCCGAGTACACGACCTGGCCGTTCCGCTCGCGCACCGAGAACGTCGTGGCCTGGTCCACCATGAGGTCCGTGAGCGCGACGAAATCACCCCTGGTGATTGCCGCGAGGGCAGAATCCGCCACCGCGATGGCGGCGGCCGAATCGCCGGGCACCCGTTGCGCGGCCAGTACCGCCGGCGCGCCAAGGCTCAGCACCGTCACTGCAAGCACCCGTCCGATGTTCATCCTGCCTCCGCTGGTGTGGGACATGACCGTCCAGACCTGTAGCCCGCCGCTCGCTTCCTTAGCTTTCAGCCTCCCACATCAAGGTATCCGTGTCACAAGACGCCACCTCCCCCCGTGACTTCATCCGCGAAATGGTCGCGGCCGACGTCGCTTCCGGACGCTTCGGCCGGGCGATCAGGACGCGCTTTCCTCCCGAGCCGAACGGTTTCCCGCACATCGGCCACCTCAAGGCGATCTGCGTCGACTTCGGGGTCGCGAAGGAGTTCGGGGGGGCCTGCAACCTCCGGTTCGACGATACCAACCCCGCCGCCGAGGACGTCAAGTACGTGGAGGCGTTCCGGAAGGACATCGCATGGCTGGGCTTCACGTGGGACGCCGAGCTGTACGCGAGCGACTACTTCGAGCAGTTCTACCAGTACGGCGTGCTCCTGGTGAAGCGGGGGAGCGCGTACGTCGATTCCCAGAGCGACCAGGAGATCAAGGAACATCGCGGCACCGTGACCACGCCCGGGACCGAGAGCCCGTTTCGCAACCGGACCGTCGAGGAGAACCTCGACCTGCTCGCGCGCATGAAGGCGGGCGAATTCGCGGACGGTGCGCACGTGCTGCGCGGGAAGATCGACATGGCGCATCCCAACATGCTGATGCGCGACCCCATCCTGATGCGGGTCCTGCACGCCCATCATTACCGGCAGGGGGACGCCTGGTGCCTGTATCCGCTGTACGATTTCGCGCATCCCCTGAGTGATGCCATCGAGGGGATCACGCACTCGTTATGCTCGCTCGAGTTCAAGGACAACAACGACATCTACCGGTGGCTCATGCGCGAGTGCGGCTTCGACCGGCCGCCCGAACAGACGGAATTCTCGCGACTCGAGCTCGAGTATACGGTGATGAGCAAGCGGAAGCTCCTCAAGCTGGTCAATGAAGGCGTGGTGAGCGGCTGGGATGACCCGCGCATGCCGACAATCTCGGGATTGCGCCGCCGCGGGGTGACCGCGGACGGGTTGCGCGCCTTCGTCGAGACGGCCGGCGTTTCACGCAAGCCGCAGCACACCGAGCTGGCGACGCTGGAGCACGCGATCCGGAACGACCTCAACCTGCGGGTGCCGCGCGTGCTGTGCGTGGTCCACCCGCTCAAGGTCGTGCTGACCAACTACCCCGAGGGCCAGGTGGAGCAACTCGAGGCGTCGTACTATCCGCACGACGTCCCGCTCACCGGGTCGCGGCTGGTGCCGTTCTCGCGCGAGCTGTACATCGAGCGCGACGATTTCATGGAGGACCCGCCGAAGAAGTTCTTCCGCCTGGCGCCGGGGCGCGAGGTCCGGCTGCGATACGGCTACTTCATCACCTGCCAGGAGGTGGTGAAGGACGCCGCCGGGGAAATCATCGAACTCCGATGCACCTATGACCCGGCGACCCGTGGCGGCGATGCGCCCGACGGCAGGAAAGTGCAGGGGACCATTCACTGGGTGTCGGCGCGCGGCGCGCTCGACTGTGAGCTGCGGCTCTACGACCGACTTTTCACCGTCGCCGATCCCGATGCGCTGGACGACCCGAGGTCAGCCTTGAATCCGGACTCGCTCGTCGTCGTCCGGGGCGCGAAGATCGAGCCAAGCGTTGCGGCAGACTCCGCAGGCACACGGTACCAGTTCGAGCGCACGGGGTACTTCATCAGTGACGAACTGGATTCGCGCCCTGGATCGCTGGTCTTCAACCGGACGGTTGGTCTCCGCGACACCTGGGCAAAGGTGAAGCCCCGTTAACCTCGCCCGGCATGCGGTCGCATCGCCCAGTCAAAGCCCGATCTGGTGTTTTTCCGCCAACCCGTGACCTTATTGGCGCGGTTCCTGCGCATTGATTGGTGAAGGACGCTGGTAGCGGTGCTCGAGCTGCTGGCACCCGGGGATCGGCACCGGACTCCCACCCGGACCGGTCCCCGTGGCCTTCTCTCAGGCTCGAGGCTCGAGGCTCGAGGCTCGAGCCTGTCCGCTCTACTTGTGGCTGTGTGCTCCCTGGCCACGTGCCATCGCCAGGTGGTGCGGTCCGTGATGGTCGCCGGTTGCCAGGATGCCGTGGAAGCCGAGTCCGCGAACCCGGGCGACAGCGGTGGCATTCGCCGGTACCGCGAGGATCGTGACGATTGCGCCACCCGCGGTTTCCTCGACGGTCATGCGCATGGAATCCGCGGGCATGATGGTGGTCGCATGCGCGCTCGCCATGCGACGGATCGCTGCGACGGTCGTTCCCGTGCCGGTCACCGTGAAGCGCGCGCCGCCGGCGACCTGCTCCTGGCGCACTGCCGCCCGCATCGTGACGTCGTCCATGTCGATCAGGTGCTGTCGCAGCGCCTCGATGTTCACCTTCGACCAGTCGGTCGTGGAGTCGGCGCGAAGGATCGCGACAATTTCGGCGATCGCCCCGAACGCGGCCTGGCCGGGACGCGTCGGGACCGGCGCCGTCGCCGCGGGGTGCGTCATCCCGGGTGTGTGGACGTGGTCCTGTGCGCGGGCTTGCACGGGCACGAAGACGGCAATGGCTGCGATCAGGGCTCTGGAGTTCATGACATGACTCGGCTGGCGTTGGACGACGTTTGCGAGGGTCCCGGGTTCCCATGAACATAAGGGACACGCCGGTGATCAGGTGGTCCGGCGCCGTTCCAACCCAGGGCGAGTCCGGGCGATCCCGATTCGCGCGACCAGCGTCGCGAGACTGACCGCCGCGACTCCACGACCGGTGAGACGTAACCAATCCGGCGCGACCATCAGTGCCTAACGAACATCCATTGGGAGTCGCTCACATTAATATCTGCTGACCATTGGGACGTTCCGGCCATGTGCGCGTCCTCACGTTGGGATCGCGCCGAGCGCGACCATGGGCTGGTGCCTGTCAATCCCGGAGACGTGCGATGAAGATCGAACAGCGTCGGTGGACGCCGCAGGACGGGTGGAAGGTCGTGTCGACGCGCGACGACATGGAGGCGCCCCAGCTGGTGCTGTTCTTTGCCGCCTCGGACGCCATGCGGGATCGCGACGCGGTGGAGGCATTGGCCGCCGCATGGCCGGGCGCGCACGTCCTTGGCTGCACGACATCCGGCGAGATCTGCGGCACCGAGGTCGGCGATGGCACCATGGTCGCCACCGCTATCCACTTCGAGCATTCGCGTGTGCACACCGTCTACGGTCGTATCGACACGGCCGCGGTGAGCGCTGCCGCCGGGAAGCGCCTGGCCGGTGAGTTGCCGCACGAAGGGCTGGTTCACGTGATGGTGCTCGCCGAAGGCCTCAACGTGAACGGTTCCGAGCTGGCGGCTGGGCTGCGCGCCGGGCTGCCGCCGACGGTCGCCGTCACCGGGGGCCTTGCCGGGGATGGTGCCGACTTCAAGCACACGAGCGTATACCTCGACGGCCAGGCCGATGATGGGGGCGTGGCGCTGGTCGGCTTCTACGGTGAGCGGCTGCGCGTCGGATATGGTTCGCTGGGCGGCTGGGATTCATTCGGGCCGGAGCGGGTCGTAACACGGTCCGAGGGCAACGAGCTGTTCGAACTCGACGGCGCGTCGGCGTTGGACCTGTACAAGGACTACCTCGGGGACCATGCCGCCGGCCTCCCGGCGAGTGGACTCCTCTTTCCACTCAGCCTCCGGGGCGAGGGAACGGATCCAGGACTGGTTCGGACCATCCTCGCCATCAACGAGGAGGCGAAGAGCCTTGTCTTTGCCGGCGACATCCCCGAGGGCCGGTACGCCCGGCTCATGAAGGCAAACGTCGACCGGCTGATCGACGGCGCTCACGGCGCCGCCAGCGCGAGCTACGAGGCCCTCGGCAGCAGCCCTCCCGAACTCGCGATCCTGATCAGCTGTGTCGGTCGCAAGCTCGTGCTCAGGCAGCGTGTGGAAGAGGAGCCCGAAAGCGTCAGGGACGTGCTTGGTCCCGGTGCCGTCCTGAGCGGCTTCTACTCGTACGGTGAGATCGCGCCGTTTGCGAACTCGGTGAAGTGCGAGTTGCACAACCAGACCATGACGATCACCACGCTCACCGAGCACTAGTCATGCACAAGCTGTTGCAGCGTCAGCTCCGACGTCACCTGGGGGGGATCGGGGCGGTACCCGCCCCCCTCGATGCGTTCATTGCTGCGGTCGATGAAGCGTACCACCAGTCGGACACGGACCGTGCCTTTCTCGAGCACACCATGGACAAGGCGTCGCGCGAACTCATGGATCGCCAACGCCAGCTCCAGCAAGCCCTGGCAAAGAGTCGGGAGACGGAGCACCAGCTGGCGCACCAGGCCCTTCACGATGCGCTCACGGCACTGCCAAATCGCGTGCTGTTCCTCGATCGCGTCGAACACGCACTGGCCCGCGGTCCACGTTCGGGATCGGCCGTCGCCGTGCTGTTCATCGACCTGGACGACTTCAAGGGCGTGAACGACACGATGGGCCATGCCGCTGGCGACGAACTCCTCCGCGCCACCGCCGGCCGGCTTCGCCCCATGGTCCGCAGCAGCGATACCTGCGCCAGGCTGGGAGGCGACGAGTTCGCGATCGTCCTCGAGGACGCCAACTCCATCGAAGCGGCGCGCATCGTGGCCGAGCGGATTCTTGCGACGCTGCGCGAGACGTTTTTGCTTGGCGGCCAGCAGGTTTTCGTCGGGGCCAGCATCGGCATCGCGATGGCCGGCGCGTCCGAAACGGCGGCGGACCTCATGCGCAACGCCGACCTGGCGATGTATATGGCCAAGTCGGGAGGCAAGCATCGGGCCGTCGTCTTCGAGCCGTCGATGCACGCCATGGTCGCACGGCGCGTGGAGTTGGAGCAGGACCTGCGTGGCGCGCTCGAACGCCACGAGTTCGTGCTGCACTTCCAGCCCATCGTGGAGATGGAGACGGGCAACGTCCTCGGCTTCGAGGCGCTGACGCGCTGGGAGCACCCGCAGCGTGGACGCGTGAACCCGCTGCAGTTCATTCCCATCGCCGAGCAATCGGGCGTCATCGTTGACCTCGGGCGCTGGATCCTCGCGGAGGCATGCCGCGAATGCATGACCTGGGAGGGTGTGTCGGACCCGGAGCACGCCATCTCGGTCACGGTGAATGTCTCGGGGAGGGAACTCCGGGAACCCGACTTTGCCGACCATGTGCGGCGCGCCCTGAAAAGCAGCGGGTTGCCACCCGAACGCCTGGTCCTGGAGCTGACGGAGAACATCCTGGTGGCGAACGACCAGGCCATGATCGACATGCTGAAGTCGCTCAAGGCCCTGGGCGTCCAGTTGGCGATCGACGACTTCGGGACCGGCTATTCGGCGCTGTCGTATCTCCAGCAATTCCCCGTCGACATCATCAAGATCGACAAATCGTTCATCGACAGCCTTGGGCACGACGGCGAGGAGTCGCCGCTCTCACGAGCGGTGTTGTCGCTCGGCACCGCGCTCAGCATGCGGACCATCGCCGAGGGTGTCGAGACCAGGGGGCAATTCGGACGCTTGCGCGAACTGGGATGTCACTATGGCCAGGGGTACCTGTTTGCCAAGCCGATGCCCGCGCAGGGCGTGCCGTCGTTCCTGAAACTCCATCGCAGCGAGGTGATTCCCTCTCGTGACCTCAAGGTGCTGAATGGACACGGGCCCGACCTCGTCGTGCTCCCTCCGTTCGGCACATCCATGCAGGAACGGCTGGCTGGTGCGGCGCCGGCGGAGGTGCCATTGCAGCACAAGAGGGCACTCACGGCGGTCTGATCGACGGGACGGCCAGTCCTGGGCGTGCCGGGACCAAAGCAGAGCCAGTAGCTTTCTACCGGGTTGATCTGTGTCTCGCTTCATTCCGGTCATGGCCTTCGATTCGAACGGTGACGCGGTCCCGCGTCCAGATGAGTGCCCGGCACTCGGTCGCGTGGTGGCGACCGAGCGGCGGCCCAACACCCCGCACGAGTTCCATTTCTGGACCGCGCTCGACTCGCCGGTGGGCATCGGGACCATCGTGCGCGTGGAGGGCTCGCATCCCATCGATGGGCAGATCCCGCGCATCTACGGGGTCGTCACCGACGGCCTGAGCTACACCGACCTGCAGACGCCACTCCACGACGTGATCGGCGCCGACGGTTCGCCCGACCACGCCGCGGCCGCCGCGACGGAGCGCCCCGAGATCCGGCTCTACACCGCCGCCGTCCTGCGCCAGTATCCCGAGGAGCCGTTGCAGCCGGTCCCGATGGGGCAGGTGTTCCTCGCCGGCGCCGATGACGTCGCGATGGCGCTGCGCATGGACTCGTACCTGCGCGCCGAGCACCGCACCGCGATCCCGATTGGCGTGTATCGCGCCGGCCCGACCAACTCACCGATCTACCTCGACTCCGACTTCCTGCTCGGGCCCGAGGCAGCGCACATGAACATCACCGGCGTGTCGGGGCTGGCGACCAAGACGAGCGCCGTCGAGTTCCTGCTGGCATCGATCTTCACGCACTTCCCGGAGTCCCGGGGCACCGTTGCCGCCGTCTGCTTCAACGTGAAGGGGCCGGACCTCTGCTTCCTGGACCAGCCCGGCCGCATCGACGACAGCGACCGGGAGATGTACAAGCTGATGGGAATCGAACCCAAACCGTTCGAGCACGTGCAATACTACGCGCCCTACACCGCGCGCGGACTCGCCCTCAACACGCTGCGCTCCAACCCGGCGCTGTCGCATAACGTCGCGCCCCTGACCTGGGGACTGACCGACGTCCTTCGCTTTGCCCCCGTCCTGCTCAACCGCGACGATGTCGATGCCAAGGCCGACGCCCTGATCGACTTCATCGGCGATCGCATCGTCGACCACGACTTCTACGACGAGAAGCTCGGGAACGGGAAGCGGTACCGGGTCCAGTCGTTCGCCGACCTGGAGGAGTGGTTCCGCGACCTGCTCGACTTCATGGAGGAGCGGGGGAACGAGGCCTGGCGGACCCACCACGTGGCGACGATCCGGAAGGTGCGCAATCGACTCGTCAACATCGCCCAGCGATGCAAGGGACTCGTCACGGATGCGGGCGTCCGGTCCGACCTGCCGTGGGGCACCTTCCAGGACAGGTCGGTGTACGTGATCGACATCGCCAACCTCGAGGAAGACGCCCAGGACCTGGTGTTCGCGCGCGTGGTGTCGCTGCTCCGCGAGCACCTCGAGCGCCGGACGCTTGGCGTGAATCACCTGGTCGTGTTCGTCGATGAATTGAACAAGTACGCGCAGTCCGACGGTCCGGACACGCACGTGCGCCGGATGCTGCTCGATATCTCGGAACGCGGCCGGTACCTCGGCCTGGTGCTCTTCGGCGCGCAGCAGTTCCGGTCGCAGGTGCATCGTCGAGTCGTCGGGAACGCGGCCACCGCGGTCTTCGGCCGGATGGACCCGGACGAACTGGCGACGCCGGGGTATTCGGTCCTCGGACCGGCCACCAAGACGAAGCTCGCCACACTGGACAAGGGACAGTTGATGGTCAGGCACCCGCACTTTGCCCAACCGATCTTCGTTCGCTTCCCCCGCCCGCCGGTGCTGTCCGGTCGCGAGGGCGCCGACCGCTTTCCCCAGGCCGAAGAGCCATCCCTCACGGAGGCCGTGCTGCGTTCCCTGCGGGCGCTGGACTCCTCGATCCAGCTGAGCTTCGTCGAGGACCTCATCGCGCTCTACGAGGAGCACGAAGTCCTGCGGGCCCGCGATGCCACGGTGAAGACCCGGCCACAGGACGTGAAGGCGTACTTCAAGGCGCAGTTCCGCCGGGTGGTCCGCAGCGAACAGGCGCCCGTCGCTCCCCGCCCGTCCATCCGGGCGACGCCCCTGGACGACCCCTACGGGGACTAGGGAGTTCCTTGAGGCGCTGGCGGCATTTCCTCCCCGGGATCCTGGCCCTGACCCTGTTGCCGCTGGAACGGGGACGTGCCCAGTCGCCGGCCGTCCTGCTGCAGGTGCGGCCGCACGCCGGTGACACCATCCGGGTCAGGCTGGACCAGTCGGTCGAGATCACGGGCGCCCCGGGGGCGGACGGCCGGGTCGCCGCCGAATCGGGAACGCTGGTGCTCCTGGCGATGCTGGCCGTGGAATCGGTCGATGCCGCCGGCGCGACGATCGTGAGCGTGACCGACTCGGTCCGCGTCAGTTCGCCACCGACATCGGCGTCAGGCGCCGTGCTGGCGTGGGCGGCGGCGGCCGCCAACCGGACCGTCCGCTTCCGGGTCGCGCCTAACGGGGCCGCCTCGGTGCCCTCGGCCCGGGGCCGCGCGCTGCCCTCGGGCGCCCTGGCCACGCAATTGCCGGCAACGCTCCCCACCCGGCCGATCGCCCCGGGGACGTCGTGGACGAGCAACCTCCAGGTGCCGCTGGCGAGTTCCGTGGACCCCGGGGGCGCCGCCACGCTGGTGGCCACGTTCACCCTGGATTCGCTCTCGCCAACGGGAGAGCTGGCGTTCCTGTCCCTCCGGGGTCGCCTGATCAAGGGGGACGCCGACCCCCGGGGCACGACCGAACAGCGCAACCGGGTCGAGACCTCGGGAACGGTGCAGGGCCAGATCCTGCTCGACCGGCGGCGGGGATGGATCACCGACGCCCGCACCACGTTCTCCCTGTTCTCGCTGGTCTCCCAGGCGGATCCCGCCAGGGCGCCGGTGCGGGTGCGGATGACGATCTCGCAGTGGATGCGGGCGATGTGAGACGGGAGATGGACGATCCGGGACGTCGGCTCACGCCCTGATTCTCGCGGATCCCCCGGGGAATCGGCTCTCCGGCGAGGACGATCCGGATCAGGATGTGGAAGGTGATCTCGCATCTCCCATCTCCCATCTCCCATCTTTCAGCCGTGCGCCTCGTCCACCTCTCCGACCTCCACCTCGGCTACCGCCAGTTCCAGCGGCAGACGCCCTCCGGGATCAACCAGCGGGAGGCCGACGTCGCGAGCGTCTTCCGCGCCGCGATCGACAAGGTCATCGAGATCAGGCCGGACATCGTGCTCTTTGCGGGGGACGTCTTCCACAACGTGCGGCCGTCCAACCCGGCGATCCTCCTCGCGTTCGCCCAGTTCTCCCGCCTGGTGAAGGCGCTGCCGGACGCGATCATCGTCATGGTGGCGGGGAACCACGATGCCCCGAGGTCGGCCGAGACGGTCTGCATCCTGCGGCTCTTCACGCCGCTCGGGATCCACGTCGTGGACACCGAGGCGAAGCGGCTCAGCTTTCCCGAGCACGACCTGTCCGTGCTGGCGGTGCCCGATACGATCGCGCCCCGGCCGTCGCTGATGCCCGATCCGGCCTTCGGCCGCAACATCCTCGTCATGCATTCCGAGTTGCGCGGGATCATCCCGCTCTCGGCGGCCGACTCGGAGCGCGCGGCGCTGCAGGTGGACCCCAGGGAAATCGGCTTCGACCGGTGGTCGTATGTCGCGATGGGCGAGTACCACATCCACCGGAAGCTCCACCAGAACGCCTATTACTCCGGCGCCATCGAGTACACGAGCTTCAACATCTGGGGTGAGCGCCAGGAGGAGAAGGAGGCGCGACTCAAGGGCAAGGGGATCGTCGAGTATGACCTGGACCAGCGCGCCAAGGTGTTCCACGCGCTGGCGCCGGCGCGGATGCTGGTCGACCTGCCGCCGATCGACGCCCGCGGGCATACGGCGCCGGAGGTGGACGCGAGGATCCGCCAGAACGTGGAGACGTGGCCGGGCGGGATCGACGATCGCATCGTCAGGCAGGTGGTGATCGACATCCCCCGCCACGTGTCGCGGGAACTGGACCAGCGGGCGTTGCGCGAGTTCAAGCGTCGCGCGTTGTCCTTCCAGCTCGACACGCGCCGCCCCGAGGTGCTGCGCCAGTCGGGGGCGGGGGCGGCCGGCCGCAAGGCATCGCTCAACGAGATCGTCCGCGACTGGCTCTGGTCCCGCACCCTTCCGCCCGACGTCCCGCGGGAGCCGCTGGTCGAACTCGGGCTCCAGTACCTCGCGCTGGCCGAGACGGCGGAACACGACGCGCTCGCCGCGCCGGTGGACGCCGCGTGAGGCTCAACAGCCTTCAGCTCACGAACTTCCGGCAGCACGCCGACTCGCGCATCGTCTTTGACGCCGGCCTGACCGGCATCATCGGGCCGAACGGGGCGGGGAAGAGCACGGTCCTCGAGGCGATCGCCTGGGCGATGTACGGCCAGTCCGCCGCCCGCGGGACGCGCGACTCCATCCGGAACGTGCGTGCGGGCGCCCGGGCCCCGGTGCGCGTGGAGCTGGACTTCGACCTCAACGGCCACCGCTACCGCGTGATCCGCGGGCTCAGCAGCGCCGAGTTGTACCTCGATGGCGGGAGCGAGCCGATCGCGACCACCATCACCGACGTGACAGAGCTCCTGGCGCGGCGACTCGGCATGACCCGCGCCGAGTTCTTCCACACCTACTTCACCGGGCAGAAGGAACTGGCGGTCATGGCCGCCATGGCGCCGTCCGAGCGCGCACAGTTCCTGTCGCGGGTCCTGGGCTATGACCGGATTCGCGCGGCCCAGGGGCTGGCCCGTGAGCGCCGCAAGCTGGTCGGCGCCGAGATCGCCGGCGTGAAGCAAGTGATGCCGGACGCGCAACTCGTCGACACGCTCCTCCGCGAGTCGGCAGCGCGGCGCAAGGAATCCGCGAAGCGCCGGACGATCGCGGAAAAGGACCTGCGGGACGCCCAGGCGGCGCTGGCCCTGATCGCCCCGCAATGGGAGGCGGCCCAGCGCGCCCGCGAGGCGCAGCAGCAGCTGGTCTCTGACCTGCGCCTCGCCGAGAACACCGTCGCCTCGCTGGTGCGCGAACTGGATCGTGCCACGCGGGACCTCGAGGAGGTATCGAAGTCACGCGCCGAGCTGGAGGCGATCGCCGCGGAACTGGCCCCGCTCAACGAGGTGGTCGACGAGTATCGCCGGCTCGATGACCTCGGTCGCGAGGAAGGGCGGCGGCGCACCCTGGCGGAGGCGCTGCGCGCGCTGTCCGAGGAACTGGGCACACTCCGCACTCGTCAGGCAGCGCTGGCGGCGGTGTCCGGCCAGCAGGATCCGGCGACTGTGTCGCTCCACCGACGGACCCTGGAGGCCGAGGAGGTCGCGGCGAAGTTCCAGGCGCGCCAGAACGAGTGGGTGCGCGACCAGCAGGAGGCCGCGACGCGGCGCGATGCGCTCCGCCTGCAGTACCAGGACGTGAAAACCCAGCGCGATCGGATCGTGGACCTGGGCGCGGACGGGATCTGCCCGACATGCCAGCGCGTCCTCGGGGAGCACTTCCGGACCGTCTACGATGGCCTCGAGGAGCAGCTGGAGACCATCGCCGTGGATGGGAAGTACTTCGCCACGCGCGTGGAGCAGCTGGAGCCGATGCCACCGGACCTGAAGCTCCTCGACGAGCAGCGAAAGGCGCTGGTCCACGAGCTCGCTGAACTGGAGCGCCAGGTCGCGAAGGCGCAGGCGGCAACGACCGAACTGGCGCAGGTGGGGCGCGAGGTGTCCGCGAAGGAACAGCGCCATGACCAGCTGACGCGGGAGCTGCGGGAAATTCCGTCGGGCTTTGACCCCATCCGGCACGAGGAACTCGAGCGCCAGGTGCAGCGGCTCGGTCCCCTGAACGAACAGGCCACCCGGCTGAGCGCGCGCATCGATCGCGAGCCGGCGCTGCGCGAGGAGCACGCCCGAAGGATGCACGAACTCGCCGCCGCCCGCGGGCGGATGAGCGAGTTGGCGCTCCGCCTCGACGAGACGCAATTCTCGGAGGAGGATGTCCAGCGCCAGAAGCAGGAGTACGAGGAAGCCGTCACCGCGCAACAACGGGCGGAACTCGCGATGCAGGCGGCGACTTCCGATGAGGCGCGCGCCGCGGAGGCCGTCGCGAACGCCGAGCAGAAGCGGATCGAGCTGGAACGGGCCCGCGAGATGCACGCGAAGCTCGAGGCGGAAAAGCGGATGCACGAGGAGCTGGATCGTGCCTACACCGACCTCCGCACCGACCTGAACTTCCAGTTGCGTCCCGAATTGTCCGACCTGGCGAGCCGGTTCCTGAACCAGCTGACCGACGGCCGGTATGCAGAGCTGGAGCTGGACGACAACTACAACCTGGTCGTCCTGGAGGATGGCGTGCCGAAGCCCGTGATTTCCGGCGGCGAGGAGGACCTCTCCAACCTGGTCCTGCGCCTCGCCATTTCGCAGATGATCGCCGACCGGTCCGGGCAGAACTTCTCCCTCCTCGTCCTGGACGAGGTGTTCGGCTCGCTGGACGTGGCGCGTCGCCAGAATGTCGTCGACCTGTTGCGGCGGCTCGAGGATCGGTTCGAGCAGGTGATCCTCATCACGCACATCGAGGGCGTGAAGGACGAACTCGATCATGTGGTCCTGGTGGATTACGACGACCAGGCGGGCGCGTCGCGCGTGAGGCAGGTGGAGGTCGCGGTCCCGGACCTGGACGACCTGGGTGCCGATGCCCTCGCCGCCGGGGCGGAATCATGACCCTCGCCCGACCTGCGCATCGCGGCGCCGAGGCTCGCGGGCCGGCGCCGGCGACGCACGCCGACATCGACGAGCTCAATCACGTCTTCAGCGACGCGTTCACGGACCGGTATCGCAAGGATGGAATGACCGGCGTGCGCGTGCCCCAGCTCAACCCCGTGATCTGGCGGTACGCGATCGACGACGCCGACGGCGGCGCGCTGGTGTGGCGCGGCGATGCCGGAGACATCATCGCGTTCAACATCGCGCACGCCTCCGGTGCCGAAGGATGGATGGGCCCCCTGGCGGTCCATCCTGACTGGCAGGGGATCGGCCTGGGGAAAGCCGTGGTGCGAGCGGGCGTCGAATGGCTCCGCGCGCGGCGGACCTCGATCATCGGCCTGGAGACCATGCCCCGGACGATGGACAACATCGGGTTCTACTCCGCGCTGGGCTTCAATCCGGCACGCCTGACGATTACGGTGACGGTCGAGGCTGCCGGTGCGGACGCGCCCGTTTCGCTGCTCTCGCGCATGCCGGCGTCGCATCGCGACGACCTCGTCGACGCCTGTCGCGAGATCACGGAGGCACGCCTCGCCGGGTACGACTACTCGAGGGAGATCCGGCTGACCGCCGAACTCGGGCTCGGGGACACCGTGCTCCTCGAACAGGCCGGTCGGGTGAAGGGATTCGCGATCTTCCACTCGGTGCCGCTCGTCGAGGGGCGGGCCAGGGAGGAGATGCGAGTCCTCAAGCTGGTGGTGGAGCGCGAGGAGGACCTCGCGGAACTCGTGAGGCTGTTATCCGTGGCGGCGCGTCGCACCGGCACGCGTCGACTCGCCCTTCGTGCGCAGGGGGAGTACCCGGGCGCCTACCGCCGCCTCATCGCGCTCGGCGCACGTGTGCGGTGGACCGACCTCCGGATGGCTGTGGAGGGCCAACCCGAACCCGTCGCGCGGACGGGCGTATTGTACTCGAACTGGGAGATCTGAAACCGACGACTGTGTGGCCGCGCCGTCACCGCGCCGCGCGGGGCCGTCAGCGCTTCGTGGTCCTGGCGTTGCCGCGAACGGCGATCCGCCAGATCAGGACGAACATCCCGCCGGTCAGGAGAAGGTTGATCCAACCGGGGGCGTCCAGGAAGAAGGTCCCACCGGCCCAGACCGCGAGCATGACGATTGCTGCCAGGATTCCGATGTCCATTTGGCTGGGTTTCCCGTTTGACCCGGTGCGTGCGTTCCCGTAATTTGGCGACAGGATACAGGAACAGGGGCGAAGAGACCGATTTTTTGAGCCAACAAGTCCAGCGAGGGGGTTCGACACGCTGTGTCGACGTCATGCCCCAGTGCGGGGAAGGCGGAAGCATGGTGAGAGCCTTACACCTACCGTTTGGGCTTCAAAAAACACTCTTCGTTCCAACTGTGCGAGGGGGCCCGGAGATCGGGCTCCCTCGTTTCTTGTGGGCAGGAGATCAGTGCAAGGCGCAAAGGGGTGACCAGGTTCTTAGTATTCTACGAATCCCCTCGTCCGGTTGCGGGTACAGCCCACTCCATTGCCATCTGTCACCGTCGTCCGCCGCCTGACCTTCAACGCCGCGCATCGGGTGCACAATCCCGCGCTCGACGATCTCGAGAACGCGCGGCTGTTCGGCAAGTGCAACAACCCGAACTGGCACGGACACAACTATGTGCTCGAGGTTTCGGTCACCGGCGACATCGAGTCGCGCACCGGATATGTCCTGGACCTCGCGCGCCTCAAGGAGATCGTGAACCGCGAGGTCATCGACAAGGTGGACCACCGGAACCTGAACCTCGACGTCGACTTCATGCGCGACGTGATTCCCACCACCGAAAACCTCGCGGTGGGGATCTGGCGGATCCTCGCGCCCGCGCTCGCGCCGGCCCGGCTCACCCTGATCAGGCTCTGGGAGAGCGAGAACAACCGGGTCGAGTATTCGGGCGGGTAAGTCCACGTGACCGGCACCGAAGCGCGTCCACTCGATGGTGCATGGGTCGCCGTCACCGGCGCATCGCGCGGGATCGGGTTGGCCACCGCGCGGCTGCTGGCTGGTGCGGGATCCCGGGTGTTGTGCCTGGCGCGCCCAGGTCCCCGGCTCGACGAGGCGGTTGCGTCGCTGGGATCGCGGGCGAGTGCGCTGCCTTGCGACCTGGCGAACGCGGTCGACATCGACCGGGCGGTCGCCGCGATCGTGGACCGGGTGGGGGACGCGCCGCACGCGATCGTCCAGGCAGCCGGGCTCTTTCCGCTCGCGCCCTTCGAGGCGACCTCGCCCGCGGACTTCGAGTCCGCGCTGCAGGTGAACCTGCTGGGTGCCTGGCGCCTTGCGCAGCCCCTCGCGTCGCGGATGAAGGCGCGCGGATCCGGGCATGTCGTGACGATCGGTTCGGTGGCCGATCGCACCGTGTTTCCCGGGAACGTGGCTTATGCCGCGACCAAGTTCGCCGCCCGCGCCGTCCACGAGGTCATGCGCCAGGAGCTGCGCGGGACGGGGGTGCGCGTGTCGCTCGTCTCCCCGGGTCCAGTCGACACGAACATCTGGGATGCCATCGACCCGGACAGCCGGCCGGGGTTCACGCCACGCGCCGAGATGCTGCGCCCCGAGGACGTCGCCGACGCGGTGCTGTACGTGCTCACGCGCGCCGCGTCGGTGAACGTCGACGAGCTCCGGCTTGGCAGGGCCTGACCGGACCGACCCGCACCGAGAATGCTCCTGTCGCTGGTGGACTCGCTGCGGTGCATCGCGCCCCACGATGAATCCGTGCTCGTCCTGTCCGTGGACGCGTGGAGGGAGGATCGCATCGAGCGCGGCACGCTCGGGTGCCCCGTCTGCAGGGCCGAGTACCCGATCGAGAATGCGGTCGCCGACTTCAGCCTCGGACAGGAGGCGGATGTCGATCCCGCGCCGCCCGCACTCTCGCTCCCGCCTGACGAGGAAGCGATGCGCCTCGCGGCGCTGCTCGACCTGGCGGAGCCCGGCGGCATCGTCTTCCTCGCCGGCGGCCATGCGACGCTGGCGACGGTCGTCGGTTCCCTGGTGCCGGTCGTGTCGATCGTGCCGTCCGACGCCCGGATCCCCATCACCGGGACCGTGGTGTCCCTCACGCTGGGCGACCGACTGCCATTGGCACGCGGCAGCCTTCGGGGAGCCGCGGTCGCCGGGAGATGGGCCGGGGACGGCCGGCTAGGGCAGGTGGTGTCGGCCCTGGCACCGGGCGCGCGCCTCGTCGCGCCGGTGGCCTCGGCGCTGCCCGCTGGCGCGACCAGGATCGCCTCGGACGCCCGCGACTGGGTCGCGGAGGTGGATGCAGCGTCGAGCCCGCTGCTCACGCTCAGGCGGTCACGGGGCCCCTGACCGTTATCATGACCCCGCACCGTCACGCATCCGGCCGCATCTGTCACGGCGCGGACAGCGCTCAGTCGCGGGCGCCCGACACCGCCGGATCGCCCGCGTCGTACAGGGAGTCGATCAGCGCCTTGTAGTCCTTCTCGATCACGCGCCGCTTCACCTTCAGGGTCGGCGTCAGCTCGCCGCTTTCGACGGTGAAGTCCTGGCCGAGCAACGCGATCTTCTTGGGCATCTCGAAGTGCGCGAGGCCGCTGAGCGTCTCGTTCACTTCCTTGCCGATCTTCGCGTTGACGGCCGGCATCGCCAGCAGTTGTGAGCGGTCGGTCCAGATGATGTTCCGCAGCCTGGCCCACTTCTCCAGCCGCTCGAAGTTGGGGACGACGAGGAGCACCGGAAACTTGCGTCGATCGCCGATCATCACCGCCTGCGAGACGTACTTGTTCCCCTTCACCAGGTTCTCGATGGGCTGCGGAGCGATGTTCTTGCCGCCGGCGGTCACGATGATGTCCTTCTTGCGGTCCGTGATCCGGATGAAGCCATCCTCGATCACGCCGATGTCGCCCGTGTGAAACCATCCCTCGGCGTCGATCGCCTCACGGGTCGCGTCGGGCTTGTTGAAGTAGCCCTTCATCACGTGCGGTCCCCGCGTCAGGATCTCGCCATCGGGGGCGATCTTCACCTCCACGCCGTCGATGGGCTTGCCGATCGTGCCGATGCGGAAGTTGGCCGGGGTGTTCACGCCGATCACCGGCGACGTCTCGGTCAGTCCGTACCCCTCGAGGATCGTCAGGCCGGCCGCGAAGAAGAACTTGTTGATCTCGGGGGCGAGCGGGGCGCCGCCGGAGACGAAGTACCGCATCCGCCCGCCGGTCCGGGCCTTCAGCTTGGAGAAGACGAGCCGCTGCGCCAGCGCGTATTTCGCCGCCAGCATCCCGCGCGGCTCCCGGCCGGCGAGTGTCTCGTCGGCCCAGCGATCGGCCACCGCGCGGGCCCAGAAAAAGATGCGCTTCTTCAGGGCGCCGCCCGCCAGCGCGTTCTCCAGCACGCGGGCATACATCTTCTCGTAGAGGCGTGGTACCGAGAGCGCGATGCTGGGGCGGACCTCCTCCAGCGCGACGGGCACGAAGTCGAAGCTGTCGACGTACGCGATCGTGGTCCCGGTCGCGAAGAACCAGTAGTCGCCCATCCGCTCGAAGATGTGGCTGAGGGGCAGGAACGACAGCGCCACGTCGTTCTCGATCGGCACGACGCGCCGGGTGGCCTCGACGTTCGAGTGGATGTTGTCATGCGAGAGCATCACGCCCTTGGGCGGCCCGGTCGTTCCCGACGTGTAGATGATCGTGGCCAGGTCATCGGGGGCAACCTGCAGGGCGTCGCGCTCGTAGGCTGCCGCGCGCTCGACCGTGTCGAG
>JAUQWM010000028.1 GCA_030835125.1 Gemmatimonadaceae bacterium
GAACCGACCAACTCTCAACTCTCAACTCTCAAATCTCAACTCGTTCCAATGCCCAACCCCGTGTTCCTGCTCGTCCTTGCGGTCGCGTTCGCTGCGTTCTCCTTCAGCGCGCAGCGGCTCTATCGGTTCCTGCGGATCGGGCACGACGAAATCCGATGGAACGACCTCGGTCGGCGCTCGTGGAACCTGTTCTCCATCGGGATCGGGCAGCGGAAGATCCTCCGCGACCCGGTCGCCGGACCGCTGCATGCCCTCGTCTTCTGGGGTTTCGTCGTCCTGACCGCGGGCAGCGTCGAGATCCTCGTCCATGGGGCGATGCCCGCGTTCTCCCTCGAGCGCGTCCTGCCGCCGGCGATGCACGGGCTGTTCATCCTCTCCCAGGAGGCCTTCGCGGTATTCGTCCTCGTGGCGGTGTCGGTCCTGCTGTACCGCCGCATCGTGGTGAAACCGGCGCGGCTCCAGGGGGACAACGTCCACTCCGGCGACGCGATCCTCATCCTCTCGATGATCGCGGGGCTCATGGTCACGCTGATCCTGATGTCGGCGTTCGACCGCATCGTCAGCCCGCGATTCCCCGTGGTCGTGCAGCCGGTGTCGGCGCCGGTGGCGATGGCACTGTCGTGGGTCTCGCCGGCCGTGGCGACCGCCGCGCGCGATGCCAACTGGTGGGCGCATGCGCTGCTCCTGCTCGTGTTCCTGAACTACCTGCCGTACTCGAAGCACCTCCACGTCATCGTCTCGCTGCCGAACACGTTCCTCTCGAACACCAGCGGCCCGGGTCCCATCGGCGCGATGAAGCCGATGGACCTCGAGGCGGAAACCGAGCAGTTCGGCGCCGCCGACGTGATGCATTTGTCCTGGAAGAACCTGCTCGATGGCTACAGCTGCACCGAATGCGGTCGCTGCACCTCGGTCTGCCCGGCGAACCTCACCGGCAAGCCGCTCTCCCCGCGGAAGATCGTCATCAACACGCGGGAACGACTGGCCGAAGTCGCTCCATCCATCGTCGGGGGCACCGATGTCGTGGCGCAGCCGCTGTTCGGCGACGTGGCGCCCGAGGCGCAACCGGGCCGGCGACTGACCGACACCTTCATCACCGAGGAGGAACTCTGGGCCTGCACGTCCTGCCGAGCCTGTGTCCACGAGTGCCCGGTCTCGATCGACCAGCTGGAGATCATCAACGAATTGCGTCGTGGCCTGGTGCTGACGGAGTCACGCTTCCCGGAGGAAGTGCAGCCGGCATTCGAGTCGATGGAGCGGAATGGATCGCCGTGGGCGTTCAAGCCCGCCGATCGCGCCAACTGGGCCGAAGGCCTCGACATCCCGACGATGGCCGAACTGGCGGGTCGAGGCATCCGACCTGATGTCCTGTTCTGGGTCGGCTGCATGGGCTCCTTCGACGATCGGGCGAAGAAGGTCACGGTCGCCTTCGCGCGAATCCTGCAGGCTTCCGGCGTGCATTTCGCCATCCTCGGCCAGGAGGAGAGCTGCCACGGCGACCCCGCCAGGCGCATGGGCAACGAGTACCTGTACCAGATGCTGGCCAGGCAGGCGATCGAGACCCTCAACGGCTACGGAGTCACCACCGTCGTCACCAGTTGTCCGCACTGCTTCCACCAGATCGGCAAGGAGTTCCCGCAACTCGGGGGCCATTTCGAGGTGATTCACCACTCCGAGTTCCTGGCCCGGCTGCTGGCCGAGGACAAGGTGCCGCTGGACTCGGAGGAGGGCAGGCATCTCACCATCGCCTTCCACGACAGCTGCTACCTGGGGCGATACAACGACGTCTACGAGGCTCCCCGTGAGGCCATACGTCGTTCGCTGCCGGTCGTGAGCCTGGCGGAGCCGGCGCGCACGCGGGATCGGGGCCTCTGCTGCGGCGCGGGAGGCGGCCGGATGTTCATGGAGGAGCGCACCGGCAAGCGGATCAATGTGGAGCGCACCGAGGAACTCCTGGCGACCGGTGCGGATGAACTCGCCGTGGCCTGCCCGTTCTGCCTGACCATGATCTCCGACGGCGCCCGCGCCCTCGGCAGCGAGGTTCCGGTCCAGGACATCGCCGAGGTCGTGGCCTCCCGGCTGAGGGCCTGAAGCGCTCGCCCTCTACCCCCGGCCGTCCCCAACCCTCATTTTTTCGGTCGTGGCTGCCGCCGGCGGCCACGAGACCCCCCACTTCGTGCGACCTGGAGAAAGCGATGCGCTACGGCCCTTCCTTCAAAGTGCTGGCGCTCCTGACCGCCGTGACCCTGCTCGGGGCGTGCGCCAAGGAAGCTGCCGAGATGCCTGACTCAGCCACCGCGGCTGCCGCCGCGCCGCCACCGCCCGAGTCGTTCACGCTCGCGGCCAAGGACGGCTCGTGGTCGGGCGAGATCACGCCGTCGGGAATCACCTATACCGCGAAGGGCAAGGATCCGCTGACCTTCGAGTACAAGGCGCCCGCGCTAAACGGGGCGATCAGCGACTACGAGTCGCTCATGACCGCCAAGGACACCATCCGGATCGCCATCAGCCTGGCGATGACGAGCTGCACCGATCAGGCGGGTGCGGCATACACGCACATGGCGCAGGTCTGGCTGACGGGACGCCAGGGTGGGCGCGACCTGAACACGCAGACGCAGGGCTGCGCGAACAAGAAGTAGCGCCTCGACACGAATGGGTTGAAGCGCCGGCTCCCGAGGGGCCGGCGCTTTCTCGTTCACCGGGTCACGTCGTGCAGGGTGATCGAGTGATCGTGCCCGTTGAGGTGGACCATGACGGTGGTCGCACCCACGTGCCGCAGTCCCACGTCCCGCAGCGCGTCAAAGAAGGCGTGCGAACCGACGCGGCCCGGATCGGCCACCAGCGCCCTGCCGCCTTCGGCGAGCGTCGTGGCGATCGCGGTGGCGACGAGCCCGCCCAGGGGGCGCTCGTAAAGCACGTCGGCCGCGATCACCATCTGGAAGGCGCGGATGGCGCCCGGCAGGTGCCGCCAGTCGAGCATCATCGTGCGGGGCTCCCGTCCCGTGTTGGCCAGGCCATTCAACCGGGCGAACGCGAGGGCATCGTCGTAGTAGTCGGAGGCGGTCACGTCGAACCCGGCGCGCAACGCAGCGGCCGACGCAAGGCCGACGCCGCACCCCAGCTCGAGCAGCGCCCGGCCGTTGCCCGCGAGGCCACCCACCAGGCGCGCGAGCGCCAGTGACGACGGCCAGATGTCGGCCCAGTAGGGCAGCCGCTCGTCGCGGTTGAACGCTTCTTCATCGATGAGCGCCTCCACGTTCCGCGGGTGCGTGATGAGGAGGGGCTCGCCGTCGACTTCGACGGTCGATGTGGTGAGGTCGAAACGGGCCCGCAGGTCCGCCGCGTCGTCGCCCTGCGCCGGGGCCGTCACAGGGCGAAGGACTCCGACAGTTGGGCATCCTCGGACAGCGGAAGGGCGTTGAGTCGCTCGCCCGCCTCGACGCGAGGCCGGTCCTCGGGCACCACCAGCAGGGCATTGGCCCGGGACATGGACGTGAGGATGCCGGATCCCTGCGGCCCCGTGAGGCGCGCCGTGATCGTGCCGTCCGGGTGGACGCGCGTGATGGCCCGGAGGAAGTGCATCAGGCGCGCGCCGATGGTCACCGGCTCCTCCAGGATCACCGGCACCGGCCGCCGGAACAGCCGGGTGTGCCCGAGCATGCGGCGGATGACCGGCCGCGCGAACAGCTCGAACGTCACCATCGCCGACACGGGATTGCCGGGGAGGCCGATCCACGGCATGCCGTCGAGCGTCCCGAAGCCCAGCGGCGCGCCCGGGCGCATCCGGACGCGCCAGAAGCGGAGGTCGGCACCTAACGACTCGAGGACCTGGCGGGTGTAATCGAACTCCCCGACCGACGCCCCGGCCGACGTCACCAGCAGGTCGCAGCCGCGCGACCGCGACAGCACCTCGCGCAGCGACGCCGGCGTGTCGGCGGCGTTGCCGAGGTGCACCGGCACCCCGCCGGCCTGCCTGACGAGTGCGTCCAGCGTGTACCGGTTGGACCCGACGATCTTGCGGCCGGCGAGGACCTCGTCGAAGCGGTCGAGGTCGACCAGCTCATCGCCGGAGCCGGCGATGCCGACCACCGGGGCCCGGTGCACCTCGACCGCGCCGTACCCGAGGCTCGCCAGGACGCCCAGCTGGGCGGCGGCCAGCGGGGTGCCGGCGGGGATCACCGTGGCGCCCTCGAGGAAGTCCTCGCCGCGGGGGCGGATGTTCTTCCGCGCGTCGCGCGCGTTGCGGATGGCGACCCGCCCGGTGCCGCCGTCCGTATCCTCCACCCGCACCACGGTATCGGCGCCGTCCGGCAGGGGTGCACCGGTCATGATCCTCGTGGCCTGGCCCGGGCCGACCGGCAGGGTGGCAAAGGCGCCGGCCGCGACGGTCTCGAGGACCTCGAGCGTGACCGGCGCGTCGGCGGTTGCGTGCTCGAGGTCGGCGGCGCGGACGGCATAGCCGTCCATGGCCGAATTGTCGTGGCCGGGCACGTTGGCGGTCGCCAGGAC
>JAUQWM010000029.1 GCA_030835125.1 Gemmatimonadaceae bacterium
ACCCGCGTTCGCCGCACCGGGCCATCGTCCTCAGGCGTAGGACTCGATAGGCGGACACGCGCACACCAGGTTCCGGTCCCCGAACGCGTTGTCCACGCGCGAGACCGCCGGCCAGAACTTCCGGTCGCGGGTCCACGGCGCCGGGAAGGCCGCCAGTTCGCGCGAATAGGCGTGGTTCCACGAGTCGGACACCACCACCTCCACCGTGTGCGGCGCGTTCTTGAGCGGGTTGTCCAGCTTGTCGAGGACACCCGCCTCGATGTCCCGCATCTCGCCCCGGATCGCGATCAGCGCGTCGCAGAACCGGTCCAGCTCCGCCTTCGACTCGCTCTCCGTCGGCTCGATCATCAGCGTCCCCGCCACGGGGAACGACATGGTCGGGGCGTGGAACCCGAAGTCCATCAGCCGCTTGGCGATGTCCTCGACCTCGACGCCGCTCGCGCCCTTCACCGCCCGCGGATCCACGATGCACTCGTGCGCCACGCGACCGTTCCGCCCGCGGTAGAGCACGGGGAAGTGCTCCTCCAGCCGGTGGGCGATATAGTTGGCGTTGAGGATCGCGACCCGGGTCGCATCGGTGAGGCCGCTCCCGCCCATCATCTTGATGTAGACCCACGAGATGGGCAGGATCGACGCGCTGCCCCACGGGGCCGCCGCCACCGGGCCTAACGAGGACCGGCCTTCCTGCGGCACAACCGGGTGGCCCGGCAGGTACGGCGCCAGGTGGGACGCCACGCCGATGGGGCCCATCCCCGGGCCCCCGCCGCCGTGCGGGATGCAGAACGTCTTGTGCAGGTTCAGGTGACAGACGTCGGCGCCGATCTCGCCCGGCCGGGCCAGGCCGACCATCGCGTTCATGTTCGCGCCGTCCATGTAGACCTGGCCGCCGTGCTGGTGCACGATGCGGCAGATCTCGGTGATGCCCTCCTCGAACACGCCGTGCGTCGACGGATACGTCACCATCAGCGCCGCCAGGCTGGCCGAGTGCTCCTCGGCGCGCGCCCGCAGGTCGGCAAGGTCGATGTCCCCGTTCGCGCCCGTCTTCACCACCACGATCTTCATGCCCGCCATCGCCGCGCTGGCGGGGTTGGTGCCATGCGCGCTCTGCGGGATGAGGCAGACGTTGCGATGGCCGTCCCCGCGCGCCTCGTGATACGCGCGAATCACCAGCAGCCCGGCGTACTCGCCCTGCGAACCGGCGTTCGGCTGCAGCGACACCGCGGCGAAGCCGGTGATGTCACACAGGTCCGCCTCCAGCGTCCGGAACAGCTCCTGGTACCCCTCGGTCTGCGCGGCCGGCGCGAACGGGTGGATCCGGCCGAACTCCGGCCAGGTGACCGGCACCATCTCCGCCGTCGCGTTCAGCTTCATCGTGCACGAGCCCAGCGAGATCATCGAGTGCACGAGGGACAGGTCGCGCGACTCGAGCTTCCGCATGTAGCGCAATAGCTCGTGCTCGGCGTGGTACCGGTGGAATACCGGGTGCGTCAGGAACGCACTCGTGCGCGCGAACCGCTCGTCGTACCGCGCGTCGATCTCGCCCGCCAGCGACGCCACGGTGAAGGCGAGCGGGGCGCCGCCGTTCAGCGCCACCAGGACGTCGGTGACGTCGGCCTCGGAGACCGTCTCGTCCAGCGCGATCACCACACCGGTGCCGGACACCTTGCGCAGGTTGATCCCCAGCTTGCGCGCGGCCCCCATCACCTTGCCGGCAGTGCTCCCGGCCAGGTCGATGCGCAGCGTGTCGAAGAAGTCGGCATGCGCGACGGCATGCCCGAGCCGCGTGGCGCCCGCCGCCACCAGCGACGCCATGCGATGGACCCGGCGCGCGATGCGCGCCAGCCCGTCGGGACCGTGCCACACGCCGTACATGCCGGCGATGACCGCCAGGAGCACCTGCGCCGTGCAGATGTTGCTGGTCGCCTTCTCGCGGCGGATGTGCTGCTCGCGGGTGCCCAGCGCCATGCGCAGCGCCGGCTTCCCCTGCGCGTCCCGCGACACGCCGATCAGGCGGCCGGGAATGAGCCGCTTGTACTCGTCGCGCGTCGTCATGAACGCCGCGTGCGGCCCGCCGAATCCCAGCGGCACGCCGAACCGCTGCGTGTTGCCGACGACCACGTCGGCGCCCCACTCGCCCGGCGGGGCCAGGAGCGTGAGCGCGAGCAGGTCACTGGCCGCGATCAGCAGCGCGTCCGCCTCGTGCGCGCGATCGGCGACCTCGCGCCAGTCGAGCACCGCCCCCTCGGTGGTCGGGTACTGCACGATCACCGCGAAAATGCTTTTGCCGAACTTCTTCGTGCGGGCATCGCCCACCGTCACCTTCACACCCGAAGCCCAGGCCCGCGTCTTCACGATCTCGATCGTCTGCGGATGGCACTGCCGGTCGATGAAGATCGTCTCCTTCCCTTCCTTCCCCTTCACGCCATAGGCCAGGTGCATCGCCTCGGCGGCAGCCGTGCCCTCGTCCAGCAGCGATGCGTTGGCGATGGGCAGCCCGGTCAGGTCGATGACCATGGTCTGGTAGTTGAGCAGGGCCTCGAGCCGCCCCTGCGAAATCTCGGCCTGGTAGGGCGTATAGGCCGTGTACCAGCCGGGGTTCTCGAGGATGTTCCGCTGGATCACCGGCGGAACGAGCGTGTCGTGATACCCCAGCCCAATGTACGACCGGAAGACCTTGTTGCGGGAGGCGATGCCGCGGATCTCCGCCAGCACGTCGTGCTCGGTCCGCGGCTGCCCGATGCCGAGCGGACGCCGGGCCCGGATCGAATCCGGCACCGTCGCCTCGATGAACTCGTCGAGCGAGGCATAGCCCAGCGCCTTGAGCATCTCCGCCATCTCCTCGGGAGACGGGCCGATGTGGCGCCGGACGAAGGTATCGGGATCGGCCGAAATCGCGGCCGGCTGCAACGTGGTGGTCATGCGATCCTCAACGCCCTGAAGTGGGCAGGAAAGATAGCGAGGCCGCTCAGTTCCTGTTCGTCCAGCTGTCGGCACCGAAGATCGACTCGGCGTCCCGCGCCCGGGCCAGCAGGCGTGCGTCGGGCGTCCAGGGCGAGGCGTCCGTCGCGCCGGCGCGGCGCAACGCCGCGAACAGCGCCTCCGCCACCTCGTCCAGCGGTGGAATCCGCCCGAGCGCGTCGCCGAGCGTGCCGGCCGGCTGTGGCACGCTGTCAGGCAAAAGGCGACGGAGCATCCCCTGGTCGTCCTCGAGCAGGATCGACCCATGCTGCAGGAGCGCGCCCTCCTGCCGCAGCAACGCGCTGCCGACCAGCTTGCGCCCGTCGACCGCGATTTCACCAGCGTCGGCGCGGACGAAGCACGAGGCCGTGGCCGGCGGCGGTGTCCTCTCCACGGCCATTGCCGGTGTGGCGCGCACGCCCATCGCCCGCAGCGCGTCGAGGAGGACGGCGCCGATGGCGTCGTACCAGGCGCGCACCGAGTCGTGACGCCCCAGCAGCGCGGTCACGCTGTACGTCACCTCGCGATGGTGCAGGAGCGCGCGCCCGCCGGTGGGCCGCCTGACGAGATCCACGCCCATGGCCGCCGCCTGCGCCGGGTCCACCGCGCCGCGCACCGACTGGTGGCGGCCGAAGGATACGGTCGGGCGCGACCACGCGTACACGCGGAACACCCGCTCACCCGTCTCGCGGGCGCGCGCCAGCAGCGCGTAGTCCCTGGCCATGTTGGCGGCGCCACGTGCCGGCGCGTCCACCAGCAGCCGCCAGGGGCCGTTCTCCAGGAGCGCCGCCTGCGGCTCCTGCGGGTTCGAGGCGGTCACGGTCACACTGAACGATACATCTCGTGTGAGCGGGCGGCATCGTGGCCCGTTCGCGCCCGCGACCCTATCTTGGCGACACATGGCGACCTGGCTCGTGAAGCGTCTGGCGCAGGGGCTGGTGGTGATCGTCCTCACGACGACCATCACCTTTTTCCTGATCCACGCCGCGCCGGGCGAGCCGTTCGCGGGGCTGCTGGACGACCCCAGGACCACGCAGCAGATGCGCGACGCGCATCGTGCGCGGTACGGGCTCGACCGCCCCCTCGTCGTTCAGTACGCGCGCTTCGTGGCCAGCATCGGCACCGGGAACCTCGGCGAGTCCTTCACCTACCACCGGCCGGTCGCCGACGTGCTGGGCGACGCCATCCCGCGCACGCTCCTGCTGATGGGAGCCGCCATGCTGGTCGGCTTCGCGGCCGGTATCGCGCTCGGGACCGCGCAGGGCGCCCGTCCCGGCGGATGGCTCGACCGCATCACGGGGTCGATGGCCGTCCTCGTGGCGTCCCTCCCCGACTTCTGGCTCGCGCTTCTCGCCCTGCTGCTGTTCGCCGCCACGTGGCGTATCCTGCCGGTCTCCGGCTTCAGCGACCCGACGTTGTCGGCGAGCGCGCCACTGGTGGTCCGCGCCGGCGACGTGCTCCGTCACCTCACGCTTCCCGCGGGCACGCTGGGGCTGCTGGTCGCCGCCATCGTCTCGCGGTACCAGCGGGCCGCCCTCATCGACGTCCTGCCCGAACCCTGGCTGCGCACCGCGCGCGCCAAGGGGGTGCCGCGCCACGCGGTGATCTTCCGGCACGCGCTGCGCAACGCGCTCCTGCCCACCATCACGCTGGGCGGACTGGCGGTGCCGGCGCTCCTGGGTGGCGCGGTGTTCGTCGAGGTGACGTTCGCCTGGCAGGGCATGGGGTCGCTGGCGGTGCAGGCGGTGGGGGACCGCGACTACCCGCTGGTGCTGGCGATCGTGCTGCTCTCAAGCGCACTGGTCGTCGCCGGGGCCATCGTCGCCGACGTGGTGCACGCCATCGCCGACCCGCGTCAGCGGCATGCCTGACGCGACCCCGTCGTCGCTGGCGGCCTTCGCCGACACCGAGCCGGCGCCCACCACGCCCGGTGCACCCGGTCGTATCGCTGCGGTGCTGCGCCGTGATCCGGCGGCAACCGTGGCGGCCGCCGTCCTGCTGCTCATCGCCGCGGCCGCCGTCTTCGCGCCATGGATCGCGCCATTCGATCCCGCCCTGCCGCTGGACGTGGAGGCCCGGGCCCAACCGCCGTCGTCCATCCACTGGCTCGGCACCGATCCCCTCACGCGCGACCTCCTGTCCCGGATCCTGTTCGGTGCGCGGGTGTCGCTCGGCATCTCGTTCCTCGCGGTGCTGGTAGCGACGATCGTCGGCACCGCGTGGGGCGCCCTCGCCGGTTACGTGGGCGGGTGGGTGGACCGCGTCCTCATGAGCGTCGTCGATGCCGGTCTCGCCATCCCGCGCATCCTGCTGCTGCTGGGCATCGTTGCCTTCTGGAGAACGCTCTCGGCGCCGGCCCTGGTGGTCGTGCTCGGCCTGACCGGATGGTTTGGCGCAAGCCGGCTGGTCCGCGCCGAAGTACAGGCAGCGCGCCGGCGCGACTTCGCCATCGCGGCCCGGGCCTCGGGCGCATCGCCGGCGCGAGTCCTCGTCAGGCACGTCCTGCCGCACGCCATGACGCCGATGCTGGTCGCGGCGACGCTGGGGGTCGGACAGGTGGTGGTGATCGAGGCCGGGCTCGCCTTCCTGGGCTATGGTGTGGCCGCTCCGGCCGCGAGCTGGGGGAACATCATCCGCGACGGCCGCGAGGTGCTCGCCACCGCCTGGTGGGTCTCCGTCTTCCCCGGAATCGCCCTGGCCCTGACCGTCCTGGCGATCAATGTCCTGGGTGACCGCTTGCGCGCCGCGCTGGGCGCGCCCCAGCTTCCCGCCCCATGACCTCACCGGCGGACGTGCTGCTCCGCGTCACGGACCTCCGCACGCACTTCCACCTCGGTGGCGAGGTGGCCCGCGCCGTCGACGGGGTGTCGTTCGACATCCATGCCGGCGAGACGGTCGGGATGGTGGGAGAGTCCGGGTGCGGCAAGTCGGTCACGGCGCTGTCGTTGCTGCGGCTGGTCGACCCGCCGGGCCGGATCGAGCCCGGTTCGCGCATCGAGTTCGAGGGGCGCGACCTCCTGGCGCTCGACAACGAAGGCATCCGGCGGATCCGCGGCAACCGGATCGCGATGGTCTTCCAGGAGCCGATGACCGCCCTCAATCCGGTGTTCAGCATCGGCGACCAGGTGGCCGAGGTGGCGCGTGTCCACGCCGGCGCGTCGCGGAAGGCCGCGTGGGAGCGTGCGGTCGAGATGCTGAACCTCGTGGGCATCCCCGATCCGCGCGAACGGGCGAAGGCGTATCCGCACCAGTTGTCGGGCGGCATGCGGCAGCGGGTGCTCATCGCCATGGCGCTGGTGATGAACCCGTCGCTCCTGATCGCCGACGAGCCCACCACCGCGCTCGATGTGACGATCCAGGCGCAGATCCTCGAGTTGCTGGCGAGCCTGCAGCAGAAGCTGGGGCTCGCGGTCCTGCTGATCACCCATGACCTGGGGGTCGTGGCCGAGGTGACATCGCGCGTCCTGGTTATGTACGGCGGCCAGGTCGTCGAGCGCGCGCCGGTGCGCGAGCTGTTCGCGAACCCGCGGCACCCGTACACCCGCGGCCTTCTCCAGGCGATGCCGCGCCTGGGCGACCACCGTGACCGCCTGGCGGTGATCCCGGGAACGGTCCCCCCGCCCACGCGCTGGCCATCGGGTTGCCGGTTCCGCGACCGCTGCCCGTACGCCTGGGAGCGATGTGCGACCGAAGCGCCTCCCGAGTATCCGGCCGGGAACGGTCACGGCGCCCGCTGTCACCTGGTGGACGAGCCGGCCCGCGACGTGGCGTTGGCCGCGCCGGTCGCATGACGACGCCGACGGTGGTGCCGGGCGTGCTCGCCGATCCGCTGCTCGCCGTGCGGCGCCTGACGAAGTACTTCCCGGTGCAGGAGGGCCTGTTCGGCCGCGCCAGGGGCCAGGTGAAGGCGGTCGACGGTGTCAGCCTCGACGTGGGGCACGGGGAGACGTTAGGCGTGGTCGGCGAGTCGGGCTGCGGCAAGACGACGCTCGGTCGCGCCATCCTGCGGCTGGTGGAGCCGACCAGCGGCGACATCCGGTTCGACGGCGTCGACGTGCGCGCGCTCAGGGGCCGCGCGCTGCGGACGATGCGCCGCAGCATGCAGATCATCTTCCAGGATCCCTTCTCGTCACTCAATCCGCGCATGACCATCGGGGCGACCGTGCGCGAGGGGCTCACGGTGCACCGGATCGCCGAGGGGGAGGCCGCCGACCGGCGCGTGCGACAGCTCCTCGAGGAAGTGGGCCTGCGGGGCGAGTATGCGTCGCGCTATCCCCATGAGTTCTCCGGCGGCCAGCGCCAGCGGGTGGGGATCGCGCGGGCGCTGGCGGTGGAGCCGCGGTTCATCGTCTGTGACGAGCCGGTCTCCGCACTCGACGTGTCCGTCCAGGCGCAGGTGATCAACCTGCTGCGTGACCTGCAGCGCGACCGCGGCCTCGCCTACCTCTTCATTGCCCACGACCTCTCGGTCGTGGAGCACATGGCGAACCGCGTGGCGGTCATGTACCTGGGCCGCATCGTGGAATTCGCGTCGTCCGAGGCGCTGTACCGGGAGCCGCTGATGCCGTACACGCAGGCGTTGCTCTCGGCGGTCCCGGTGCCCGATCCCGTGACGAAGCGCCAGCGGATCGTGCTGGCCGGCGACGTCCCCTCGCCGGCGAACCCGCCCCCGGGCTGCGTGTTCCACCCGCGCTGCCACCACCCGGCACGCGACGCGGCCTGCGCCGCCATCGTCCCCCCGCTCGAGGAGAAGGCTCCCGGGCACTGGGTGGCGTGTATCAAGCAGCCGCCCACGGCAGTACCATGGGACGTGCAGCGCCAGGCCGGGGCGACGCATGAACCGTTGCGGCACCTTCCCGTCCTCGCCCCACAGGCCTGAACCCGAACCCCCTCCCCATGTCCAGTGCGCAGCCAGGGCCCGCCTCGTCAGGCGTGAGTGCCGAGGCCCTGCCGTACACGAGTGACCGGTCGTTCTTCGGGCACCCGCGCGGCCTCAACACGCTGTTCTTCACGGAGATGTGGGAGCGGTTCTCGTACTACGGGATCCGGCCCCTGCTCGTCCTGTTCATGGCGGCGGCGCTGGCCGAGGGCGGGTTCGGCTTCGACCGCCAGCAGGCCTCGGCGATCGTCGGTATCTACGCCGCGTGCGTGTACCTGGCCTCGTTGCCCGGCGGCTGGATCGCCGACCGATGGCTCGGCCTGCGGCGCGCCATCTGGTACGGCGCGATCCTGATCGCCCTCGGCCACCTGTCGATCGCCCTGTCGTCGCTCTTCGCCAAGCCGGCGTTCTTCGCCGGGCTGGTGCTGATCGTGATGGGCACGGGCCTGCTCAAGCCCAACATCTCCGCCATCGTCGGCGACCTGTACCCCGAGGGCGGCGCGCGGCGCGATGCCGGCTTCTCGATCTTCTACATGGGCATCAACGTCGGCGCGCTCCTCGCCCCGCTCATTACCGGCCTGCTCGGCGAGCGCGTGGGCTGGCACTACGGCTTCGGCGCCGCCGGCGTCGGCATGCTCCTGGGCGTCGTCACGTTCCACTTCCGCGCCGGCAAGACGCTCGGCCCCCTGGGCGCGACGCCAGCCGGGACGCCGGACGAACAGCGCATGGTCCGCAACGTCACGCTGGTCGGCGTGGGGATCATCGCGGCGGTGGTTCTCGCCGCCATGCTCGGGCTGTTCACGGTCAACCCGGTCGCCGTCGGCTCACGCATGCGCGACATCATGCTCGCGATGGCGGTGGCGTACTTCGGCTACCTCTTCCTGTTCGCGGGCCTCGACGGGCCCGAGAAGAAGCGGATCGCGGTCATCCTGGTGCTCTTCATCTTCGCGACGATCTTCTGGTCGGCGTTCGAGCAGGCGCCCACGTCGCTCAACCTGTTCGCCGCCGACTTCACCGACCGCAACCTGTTCGGCTGGGAAGTCCCGATCCTCTGGCTGCAGTCCGTCAATTCGCTGTTCGTGATCACGCTCGCGCCGGTGTTCGCGGCCGTGTGGGTGCTGATGGCGAAGCGCGGGCACGAGCTCTCCAGCCCCGCCAAGTTCGCGTTCGGGCTGCTGTTCGCGGGCCTGGGCTTCTTCCTTATGGTGGCGGCGGCGAACGCGGTGATCAGCGGAGGCGACGGCGCCCGCGTCTCGATGTGGTGGCTCACGGGAAGCTACCTGCTGCAGACGATCGGCGAGTTGTCCCTGAGTCCCGTGGGCCTCAGCTCGATGACGAAGCTCGCCCCGCGCCGGTTCGTCGGGCAGATGATGGGCGTGTGGTTCATGGCCAGCGCCCTCGGCAACCTGATCGCGGGACTGGTGGGTGGACACGTGGACCCCGAGAACCTCGCCGAGATGCCGCAACTGTTCATGCGGACCGCGCTGTCACTGTTCCTGGCGACGGCCGTGCTGGCGCTCCTCGTGGTGCCGATCCGGAAGATGATGGGCGAGGCGAAGCACTGAGGAGCGAGTTGAGAGTTGAGAGTTGAGAGTTGAGAGTTGAGAGCCGTCTCCCAACTCCCAACTCT
>JAUQWM010000030.1 GCA_030835125.1 Gemmatimonadaceae bacterium
GGGTGCCGGGCCCGCCGCGTCAGGCAGCGATCGAGGCCAGCGCCTGGAGGATCCCGCCGAGTTCCGCGACGATCGGGGCCGGGGCGGGGCTCGAGACCAGCCGCTCGTGCAGGCGGCCCAGCGTCGACAACGTGCGGGCGCGACCGCCGGGCAGCCGGCCCCACACCGACTGCGCATCCCTGGTCCGACGGAGGTCCGCCAGCAGCGACCCCGCGACGTGCAGCGCGTCCGCCGCGGCCACGATGCGGGCGGCGGGAGCGGCGATCGCCAGGCGGGAGAGCAGGTCGTCGCGCCGCTCGTCCGCGCTCAGCTCCATGCCATCGTCGTCACTGCGGCGTTCGGACGCCATGAGCGCCAGCTCGAGCGGGCCCGCACCGAACTTCTCCCCGATCCGTTGCTGCAGAACCTCGGCTGGTGAGGACTCCCGCGCGTAGTCGCGCACCACGTCGAGCAGGATTCCCGCCACCACCGTGTCCTCGTCGCACCCGTAGCGGGTGAGGATGACCGCCACGTTCGCGGGTTGCGTGGTGTACGGCGGCTTCGTTCCACGACGGACCTGCTGGTCGTGATGCTTGGCCGCGAAGGCCAACGCGTGATTGATCCGGTCCGAGTATCCGGTCATGCGAAGCGCGCTTCCGCGAAGGAGGACCGCACGGGCGGGGCGGAAAAGCTACCTGCGTGGTGGTGCAGGCGGCACCCCGTCGGGTTCGGCGAAGACCCTCACGAGCCGCTCGAGCGCTCGCGCGTCGCGATCGTCGAAGGTGGAGGGAGATTCGGAGTCGATGTCGAGGACCGCGATGAGGGCGCCGCCGCGATCGGTGACCGGCACGACGATCTCCGACCGGGCACGCGCGTCGCAGGCGATGTGTCCGGGAAAGGTCCCCACGTCGGGGACCACGATGGTCCGGCGCTCCGCCGCCGCCGTTCCGCAAACCCCGCGGCCGAACGCGATCTCCAGGCAGCCCAGCGATCCCTGATACGGACCAACGAGGAGCCGCTCCCGTCCCACGACGCGGTAGAAGCCCGCCCAGAGGTGCCCAAACCCGTGGTACAGAAGGCAACTCATGGTGGCCATGACGGCGATCGGGTCACGGATGCCGTCGAGCGCCAGTTGCAGGTGATCCTCCAGCGCCACGTAAGCCTCGTCCCTGGGAAGCTCCCGGACGTCGATCATCGTTTCGGCCATGCGTCTTCCGTAGTGGACTCGTCCGTCGCGCCGGGAATGTCAGGGAAAAGAATCGGGGGGGGG
>JAUQWM010000031.1 GCA_030835125.1 Gemmatimonadaceae bacterium
GTCGTCAGGAAGCAGGTTTCTCTCGTCATAGCAGTTCTCCATCGCTCGGCTAGGAGCGGTCACGTTTTAGCGCATCGGAGAATCCCCTGGCCGCATGGCGCGGCTCAGGGGCAGCTATCCTGCGATCAGGCAGCCTCCAAAGAGGGAGAGGCGGCACGGCGGCCTGCCCCCGGTCATGATGCGGTCCGCAGTTCCGGCAAAACCGGTGCCGAGGCCACCTGAGCTGCAGGCGCTTCGACGGACTCCACCGTCAGGCGGTGGGTCCGTCCGTCGCGCGCCGTCCAGTCGATCGACTGCCCGGGGGACAGCCCGATCAGCGCGACGCCGATCGGCGTCAGGACCGAGATCTTGCCTTCGGCGATATCCGCCTCGCCGGGAAACACCAGAGTGACCTCCCGGTCCTCGCCCAGGTCGCTGGTGAAGCGCAGAGAAGACCCCATGCGGACGACATCCACGGCAAGCCGGCCGTCTTCGACGACCTTCGCCCGATCCAGTTCGGCCAGCAGCTCTTCCGCCACCGCAGGATTGCGGTCGACGAAGGCCTCGGCCAGCCGCCAGAGCCGCTCGTTGTCGGTGCGGGTTACGGCGATCGTCGGCTTGCGGTTGTTCCTGGTCGCTTGAGCCATTTCTGGGCCCCCTCATGCCTGAAGTTCGCACACGCATCTCGGGCGTGGCGCTGGTTATCTGAAATCTCGCGTTCTTGATGTCGCTGCTCTGAAGGATTTCCGGAAAATCCGGAAATCACACTATGCCCCGCGGCCGGGGCGCGACGCGACCTGGCCGGGGGTCAGGTGCCCGCGATGGGGCACACCCTGAAAAACGTAAAGAGGTGGCGGCCGATAATGCACATGCTAAAGACGTGGGCCTTTGCGGCGGGAAAGTCAAGTCGAAGGTCGTCGCGACGGGAAGGGATCAAAGTTGCAACAGAACTGAAGGACCGCGTTAGCGAAACAGAGGACACATGAAGCGTCAGCGGAAAACTGTTCCGAGCGTTGTGGAGTCATCATATCGGCAGCGACCTCGACCGAGACACCGTAGCCGCCGGCTATTCTCATAAGTTCGGTCACGGTGCCAATGGCGCGGTCGAAGGCGTCTTCAACCGCCCGCAGCGTCAGCTCGCTGCCGCCGGTTTCGATGAAAGGGGCGTGAAAACCGAGATGCTCGTCGACCGCGATCGATCTTGCCGAACGCTGGCTGCCTTCCTCTCCCTCCGCCGTACCGGCAAGAAAAGCGATCGCACAAGCAGACAGGCAACTCGAGCCGGGCGACACGAAAGTCCGCACAATTCTTTCCTTGATGAGCGCGGCGAGCGCCGACCCCTCGCGGCAATCGCCTCCGGTACTGTCGAAGAAGACCACGGTGGAATCGTCTTCTCCGAGCAATCGTGCGACGCGCTTGGCATCGCCGGCCGATATCTTGCCAGTCAATGTTAGCTGGACACCCGCATTAACCTCGCGCGCTGACCTGTTTTGTGATTCACTCATCCCGTCGCTGATTTGGAGACGGGATGATGGAACAGCGGTCACTTTTCGGGTTGTCGGAGCATCTTGAGCGGATCAGCAAGATCGGCGATCCGCTTGAGGTTCTCGAAGCGACGGTCGACTTTGAGTTTTTTCGGGGCTGGCTTGTGGAAGGTCTCGGCTATGGCGATGGCGCCAAGGGAGGCCGGCCGCCGTTTGATCCCGTCTCGATGTTCAAGGCGTTGATCCTCCAGGCCCAGCACAATCTGAGCGATGCGCGGATGGAGTTCATGATCCGAGATCGGCTCTCTTGGATGCGGTTCCTGAAGTTCGATCTTGGTGGTCCGACGCCGGACGAGAACACGATCCGCCTGTTCCGGAACAAACTGACCGAGACCGGGACCTTGCGGCGGGTGATGAAGGCCTTCGACTGGCAATTGCAGAAGAAGGGCTACATCCCGATGTCGGGTCAGATCGTCGATGCCTCCCTCGTTCCCGCACCGAAGCAGCGGAACACGGATACGGAGAAGGAGGCGATCAAGGCCGGCAAGAGCGCGGACGAGATCTGGCCGGACGAACCGCACAAGGCGGCACAAAAGGATGTCGACGCGCGTTGGACTGTGAAGATCGGCGGGAAAATCCGCTTCGACAAGGATGGGAAACCCCTGCCGCAGATCGCCTTGCCGGTCTTCGGTTACAAGAGCCACATCGCTATCGACCGGCGCTTCGGCTTTATCCGGGAATGCGCCGCCACCTCGGCGTCCCATGCCGATGGCCGGATGCTGCCGAGGCTGGTGGCGACAGACAACACGTCCTCCGAGGTCTGGGCCGACAGCGCCTATCGCTCGCAGAAGAACGAGAAATGGCTGGTCTCGAGGGGGCTGGTCAGCCGGATCCATCGCCGCAAGCCGCCGGGCAAGCCGATGCCGCAGAACATCGCGCGGGCGAACGCGGCCAGGTCCTCCATCCGCGCCGCGGTCGAGCATGTCTTCGCCCATCAGAAGAACCGCTTCGGACTGTTCATCCGCACGATCGGTATCGCGCGTGCCGAGGCGAAACTGATTCTGGCCAACATCGCCTACAACTTCGAGCGGTTGATCTTCCATGAGCGAACCCACGCCATGGGATGAGTCTGTCTGCAATCGGGAAATCCACGCCGAAATCGGCGGTTGGCCACCAACTGGAGGCCAAAATCCGACCCGTCAGGCGCGACACAACGCTGAAACAGGCGTCACGCCTCTCAAGGCGATGTTCGAGAACCAGTTAATGCGGGTGTCCAGCTTCTTCAGGTCGCTCCAACCATCGTTGACCGTGCCCGCAGTCCTTACCTCGGCGGCGGTTGCGGCGGCACACGACCAGACGAGCAAGAGACTGCCAAGGGAATTGCGCAATGTAGAGCCCTACTCGTTCATTGGTAGATGATGCCTCGCGCAAGTCCTCGTCGCACCATAGCAGCTCCGAGATATGCGTTAGGCCGCGTCCGGGAATGCTGTTCGATCCTTGTCGAGTACCGCGTGTTATCGAAGTCTGTGACGTGCCGATCGACCAGGCCGCCATCTACGAGCAGGTCGTTTTAGTCGATTTCGTCCGTCAGCTCGCACTGCGGAGGACCTTGTCAGCCATCGAATGCCCCTTTAAAGTGGTATCTATGATACCACATAAATCCTCGTTCGAATCGGAAGCTACGCGTCCACCAGAGGAGCGGCCACTCGTCCACCCCCTCGTCGACCGCCCTTTCATCGGCGCGCTTGTGCGTGAGTTCTACGCCCGGGTACGGAAGGATCCGCGGTTGGGGCCGATCTTTGCCTCAGTCATCAGTGGAGACTGGGAGCCACATCTTGAGAAGATGACGGATTTCTGGTGCGCCGTGATCCTGAAGAACGGCGCCTATTCGGGCCGGCCGGTGCCGGCCCATCTCAGGCTGAAGCAGGTTCGCGAGGACGATTTCGCCATCTGGCTCGGTCTCTTCCGCGAGACTGTAGCGAGCCGCTGTCCGCCGGAGGTAGCGGCGGTGTTCATCGATCGCGCCGAGCGCATCGCGCGCAGCCTGAGCCTCGCCATGTTCTTCCGTCTCGACCGCCCAACTGCCAGAGCACCGGTATGAGCAGCCTTTCTCGTTACTGGCTCGGCCATGCCGGCACTACCCGACTTTCGTGCGCCCGCCGCATCGCACCACGGAGCCGTCCATGCACCTGACGCTTCAGACGGATTACGCGCTGCGGGTGCTTCTCTATCTTGCTGCCGACGGCGGCCGCACAGCGCGCGTCGCCGACATCGCGGCGGGCTACGGCATTTCCCGTAACCATTTGCTCAAGGTCGCACTCAGGCTCAGCAAGCTCGGCTATGTGACGACGCTACGCGGACGCTCCGGCGGCGTCGTTCTCGCGCAGCGACCGGAGGATATCAAGGTCGGTGATGTGGTGCGCCAGATGGAGGACGATTTGGCGCTCGTCGAATGCATGTGCAGGGACGGCGGTGCCTGCGTCATCTCGCGCGCCTGCCGCCTTGAGCAAGTCGTCCGCAAGGCACTCGACGCTTTTCTTGCTGTTTTTGACGAGTACACGCTCGCCGACATCGCTGCAAACCGCGGCTTCCTCGCTCAGGTCCTTGCGCTTGACGTCAGACGCGCGACGAGGGCGTGAGCAGTCAAGTAGTCCGGGTCGAGGAGGAACCATGATCCGCCAACTCACCTCATCGGAACGTCAATTTGCGGCGGCCATCCTGCTCCTCGCCGCCGGGGTCGGATTGGCCATGGCCGCTACCGGCCGCCACGACCCACTCGGCGTCCACGGCGTCATTGTCCTCCTTTTCTCCGGTACCCTGCTCTACCCGGTGCTCACCGGGTTCTACGAACCTGAGCCGAAAGAGGACCGCGAAGCTTCCTACTACGACGACCCGATCAAGGTCGGTATCGTGCTGACGATGGCGTGGGCGGTCTTCGGCATGTTCATGGGCGTCTGGGTCGCCGCACAGCTCGCCTGGCCGGACTTAGCCTTCGACGCGGCCTGGTCGACCTTCGGAAGGCTGCGGCCGACGCACACCTCCGGTGTGATCTTCGGCTTCGGCGGCAACGCGCTGATCGCCACGTCTTTCCATGTCGTGCAGCGCACGTCGCGCGCGCGGCTCGCAGGGCAGTTCAGCCCGTGGTTCGTGCTGTTTGGCTTCAACCTGTTCTGCGTCCTCGCCGTCTCGGGCTACCTGCTCGGCGTGACGCAGTCGAAGGAATATGCCGAGGCCGAGTGGTATGCCGACATCTGGCTGGTGATCGTCTGGGTCACCTACTTCGTCCTCTTCCTACGCACGATTGCCCGTCGGCGCGAGCCGCACATCTACGTAGCGAACTGGTACTTCATGGCCTTCATCGTGGTCGTGGCGATCCTCCACATCGTCAACAATCTCGCCGTTCCCGTCTCGTGGGGGCATGCCAAGAGCTACACGATCTGGCCCGGCGTCCAGGACGCGATGGTGCAGTGGTGGTACGGGCACAACGCGGTCGCCTTCTTCCTGACGGCTGGCTTCCTCGGGATGCTCTACTACTACCTACCCGTTCGGGCGCAGCGGCCGATCTTCTCCTACCGCCTCTCGATCCTCAGCTTCTGGGGCATCACCTTCTTCTACATGTGGGCAGGCTCCCACCACCTCCACTACACGGCGCTGCCGCACTGGGTGCAGACGCTAGGCATGACCTTCTCGGTCATGCTGCTCGTTCCCTCATGGGCGTCGGCGGGCAACGCGCTGCTGACGCTCAACGGCGCGTGGCACCGTGTACGCGACGACGCGACGCTGCGCTTCATGATGGCGGCCGCAGTCTTCTACGGACTGTCGACCTTCGAAGGCTCCTTCATGGCGATCCGCCCGGTGAACGCGCTCAGCCATTACACCGACTGGACGGTGGGCCATGTGCATGCCGGCGCGCTCGGGTGGGTGGCGCTGATCACCTTCGGCTCCCTCTACACGCTGGTGCCGACCCTTTGGAACCGAGAACGGATGTATTCGGCGAGGCTCGTCGAGGTCCACTTCTGGCTCGCGATCGCCGGAACGCTGATCTACGTCTTCGCAATGTGGAATTCCGGCATCATCCAGGGGCTTATGTGGCGGACCTATACGGAAGACGGCGCGCTCGCCTACTCCTTCGTCGACTCCCTCGTCGCGATGTATCCCTACTACATCGCGCGTGCGTTCGGTGGCTTCCTGTTCCTGATAGGCGCGGTCGTCTGCTGCTACAACATTTGGATGACGGTACGGTCGGTGCCGCTGGCGAAACGGCGCGAGCGCGACGTTCCCGCGGCCGTCGCCGTTCCGGGAGAATGACCGATGCCTGAACTCTTCCACCGCAAGCTCGAGCGCTCTGCCATCGGCTTCGTGCTGGCCATCATCGCGGCGGCCAGCGTCGGCGGCATCGTTGAGATCGCGCCGCTCTTCACGATCGACGAAACCGTCGAGGAAGCGCCCGACATGCGGGTCTATACGCCGCTGGAGCTGGCCGGGCGCAACATCTACGTGCGTGAGGGCTGCTATGCCTGCCATAGCCAGATGATCCGCACGCTGCGCGACGAGGTCGAGCGTTACGGGCCGTATTCGCTGGCGGTGGAATCCCAGTTCGACCGCCCCATGCTCTGGGGGTCGAAGCGGACCGGTCCGGACCTGGCGCGGGTCGGTGGCAAGTATTCTGATTTCTGGCACGTCGCGCACCTGATCAATCCGCGCGACGTCGTGCCGGAATCCAACATGCCAGCCTACGCCTTCCTGGCGCGGACCGAGCTTCGGACGAGCGACCTAGGGCAGCATCTCGCGGCCCAGCAGGCGCTGGGCGTGCCCTACACGGACGAGATGATCGCCAACGCGCCGCGGGACGCCTACGGTCAGGCCTTCCCCGACAGCGAGGCCGCTTCTGGAGTCACGGAGCGCTATGGCGAAGCCACCTCGGTGAGCGCCTTCGACGGGGTTGCCACGCGGCTGACCGAGATGGACGCGCTGGTGGCCTATCTGCAGGTCCTTGGCAGGCTGACCGACGCCGCGTTCCGCGACACGGCCGCGACTGAACAAGCTCCCGATGCGGAGGACTGAGCCATGTTCGAGATCAGCCACGAAACCCTTGTCGCCTTCGCCAAGAGCTGGGGACTGTTCTACCTGATGGGCTTCTTCCTCTGTGTCGTCGCCTATGCCTTCTGGCCCTCGAACCGGAAGCGCTTCGACAGGGCGAAGACCAGCATCCTCGACCGGGAGGACAAGCCATGGAAGTGAACGATCGCGATCCCGTCACCGGAAGGGAAACGACCGGGCACGAATGGAACGGCATCAAGGAACTGGACACGCCCGTGCCGCGCGGCGTGCTGATGTTCCTGATCGTGACCCATATCTGGGCTATCGCCTGGTGGTTCTTCGTGCCCACCTGGCCGCTCGGCACGACCTACACGAAGGGCCTTCTCGGCGTCGACCAGCGCACGACGGTCGAGGAGCGGGTTGTCGAGGGTCAGCAGGAGCGGTCGATCTGGATGACCCGTCTGGAGTCCGAACCCTACGACGCCATCCTCGCCGACGAGGCGCTGATGCAGACCGTTCGCGGCACCGGGCGGCAGCTCTTCGGCGACAACTGCGCGGCGTGTCACGGGCGCGACGGACGCGGTCGCGCCGGCTATCCGGACCTGACCGACGATGACTGGCTGTGGGGCGGCGGTCCCGAACTGATCGAGCAGACGCTGCGTTACGGCATCAACACGGCCCATCCGGACACGAGGATCGCGCAGATGCCCGCGTTCGGACGCGACGGAATGCTGGAGAGGGACCAGGTCCGCAGCGTAGCGGCCTATGTCTATTCTCTGAGCAATCCCGACTATTCGACTGAGGTAAACCTCGATCGCATCGAAGCCGGGCGTGAGGTCTTCGCGACCACATGCGCCGCATGTCACGGCGAGAACGCCGAAGGCAACCGCGAGGTAGGCGCTCCGAACCTGACGGACGCGCGCTGGGTCTACGGCGGCGACCTGCAGACGATCATCGCCTCCGTCCATGGCGGCAGGCAGGGCCACATGCCGACCTGGGACGAACGCATGACCGACGCCGAGATCCGGACCCTGTCGCTTTATGTCCACGATTTCGGGACGGGTCAGCCATGACGGCCCGGGCCGCGGGCGGACGCCGACGCTGGACGTCCGCATGGCTGCTGGTTCCGGCCGGGCTGCTGCTCGTGGCGGCGGCGAACGCCCACCTTGTCTATGTGGCCGTCACGTCGCAGCCGGACTGCGTGCCTCATCTCAAGGAGGCGGGAACGGGCGGCAGCTACCGGGCCGCCAAGTCGGCGTGCTGAGGGAGGAGGTTCGATGAGCGAGACCGACAGGTCCTACTGGCTGCTGAGCGAGACTTCCGGCATCGGCGAGACGCGGGATCGCGCTCTGCAGCGAGGGCTGCCCGTGACGGCCGGACTGCGCTGGCTGGCGCTGGGCTGGCGCGACTTCTGGCGCGGACCTTGGACCAGCATCGCCTATGGCGTCGGCGTGTTCCTGCTGTCGGCAGCCTTCGTCTGGACGCTGTTCGAATTCGGGCGGGACTACATCCTGTTCCCGTCGCTGGCGGGCTTCCTGATCGTCGCCCCGTTCCTTGCGATCGGCCTCTACGCCAAGAGCCGCGCTCTCGGCGAAGGCGGGACGGTCGGGCTTGCTTCCATGCTCAGGACGCGCCCGAGCGCCGGGCCGCAGGTGTTCTTCGCCGGACTGCTGCTCAGCCTGCTCATGCTGCTGTGGACCCGGGCGGCGGTGCTTCTCTGGGCGCTATTTTTCGGGGTCACTGCGTTTCCCGGCCTGGACAACGTCATCGGCGTGCTGATCGGCTCCGCCTACGGATGGGCAATGATCGCCGTCGGGACGGCAATTGGCGGCCTGTTCGCCGCCTTTGCCTTCTCGATCAGCGTGTTCTCGGTGCCGATGATGCTCGATCGCAGGATCGACGCGCTCACGGCCATGGGCACGAGCATGAAGCTCGTGTGGAACAACCTTCCGGCGATGATCGGATGGGGAGCGATGGTGATCGCGCTCTTCGGGTTCTGCGTCGCGACCGGGCTGCTCGGCATGATCGTGATCTTCCCGCTGCTCGGCCATGCCACGTGGCACGCTTATCGGGCCGTTGCCGGGACGGCGGACTGAACCCATGGACAGTCGCGCAGTCGAGGTAAGCCTGTCAGCGTGCAGGAATGGAGAGACGACATGGTTTACATAGTATGGCTCTTGCCGATCGTGCTGGCGATGGGCTTCGCCGGGCTTCTGGCCTTCCTCTGGTCGATGCGCGACGGACAGCTTGAGGATCTCGACGGCGCAGCTGCACGTGTACTCCTCGCCGATGCGTCCGACGGCCCGCTAGTCGAGCGCCAGTGGCAGCACGTTTCAAATTGCCGATCCCGATCCGCATCGGCCGAACCGGAAAAGGAAGAATTCTGATGAGCGAGCGCACCGACAGGCCCTTTGACTGGATCGCGGCGTTGGCCCTTGCGCTCGGCGCTGCGGTGGTTGCGGCCGGCCTGGCGGCGGCCGCGGCCATCGTGATGACTGTCCTCCTGCGTTTGTAAGCGCGAGGGTATGGGGTCCGCCGCGCGGATGGACCACTCGCTGAGGCGCGGTGCAGAGATTTTACGCGAAGCGGTGGGAAATTATGTTTGCCTGGCCATGCTCCGGCGGCCGAGATTGGACACGGCGAAGGCAATATCTCCGCCACCGAAGAGGGAAAGACGATATGTGGCCTGATCGCAGGGTGATTGATCTGTTCGGCATCGACGTGCCCATCGTCCAGGCTCCCATGGCGGGCCCGGTCTTCGCCGACATGGTGGTCGCCGTCTGCGAGGCCGGCGGGCTCGGATCGCTGCCTTGCGCCACCATGGACGCCGCGCAGGTGCGGCGCGAGCTCGGCATCATTCGCCAGCAGACGGCACGCCCGATCAACGTCAACTTCTTCTGCCACACGCCGGCTCCCTTTGACGCCGATCGCGATGCCCGCTGGCGCGAGCGGCTGCGCGACTACTACGTCGAGTTCGGCCTCGACCCGGATGCGCCGACGCCGCGGTCCAACCGCTCACCCTTCGACGAGGAGGCCTGCAAACTCGTAGAGGAATTCCGCCCCGAAATCGTCAGTTTCCATTTCGGCCTTCCGGCGCAAGATCTGCTCGATCGCGTCAAGGCGACCGGGGCCAAGATTGTCTCCTCGGCCACCACGGTCGCCGAGGCGCGGTGGCTGGAAGAGCGTGGCTGCGACGCCATCATCGCGCAGGGGGCAGAGGCCGGCGGCCACCGCGGAATCTTCCTCGGCGACAATATCGTCACCCAGGTCGGTACCTTCGCGCTGGTGCCGCAGGTGGTCGATGCGGTGACGGTGCCGGTCATCGCCGCCGGCGGCATCGCCGACGCCCGCGGTATAGCTGCTGCCTTCGCGCTCGGTGCGGCCGCGGTGCAGATCGGCACGGCCTATCTGTTCACTCCCGAGGCACGTATCGCGGCGCCGCACCGCGCCGCCCTGCACGACGAGGTGGCGCGCGAGACGGTGCTGACCAACGTCTTCACCGGCCGCCCGGCGCGCGGCATCGTCAACCGCATCGTCCGCGAGGTCGGCCCGATGGCCGAGGCCGCCCCCGCCTTCCCGCTTGCCGGCGGCCCGCTGGCGCCGCTCAGGGCTGCGACCGAGAAAGCCGGCTCGGGCGACTTCATGTCGTTGTGGGCCGGCCAGGCCGCAGCGCTTTGCCGCGACCTGAACGCTGGCGAGCTAACCCGCCGCCTCGCCGAAGAAACGCTGGCGCAGCTCGCCCGCCTCCCCCGCGACGCCTGAGCGGCACGATCTCGACCCCCACGCCGCCTTGCGGGCGTCTCCCTATGCGACCACCCCTCACATCCCGGTGACGTCTGCAGCGACGCTCAGCTCCGCTCCTCGATGAATTCCTTCAGCACCACCGCCTGATTGTGCGCCTCGTCCCGCGCGCCGAAGAGCAGCGTCACGGTACCGCTGCTGACCTCCCGGCGGAGAGTTTCGATCGCATCCGGCCGGTCTCCGATCTCGGCGCGATAGCGGCGGCGGAACTCGGCCCATTTCGCCGGATCGTGGCCGAACCAGCGGCGCAGCGCGTCGCTGGGGGCGATGTCCTTCAGCCACAGGTCGACGCCGGCGTTGTCCTTCTTCAGGCCGCGCGGCCACAGCCGGTCGACGAGGACCCGAAGGCCGTCCGCCGGTTCGGGCTTGTCGTAGGCGCGCTTCAACCGCAGCTTCATGTCGTTCCCGTCTGTTCGTGCGAAGCGGATGGCGGGCACGTCGTTCCCGGCGAGGCACTGGCCGAGTATCGAAGCCTCTTCGCTTCGGCGCAAACGGAAAAAATGTGCTCCCGGTGCAAGAAGCTGGACGGTTCTATCAACGCGGTTCGGGCGCGACTTTGAGGGCATATTTGGGCGGTTCGAGCGGCAGTCGAACTCTTCGAGCCCGGAGATGGCGGTGGGAGTGAAGGTTTGCGATCGGGTTTGATCTCGTCCGCTATGCCGCGGCGAGCTTTTGCAGGAAGATCAGGCGTTTGATGTTGTAGGCGATGTTCGCCATGCCGATCTTCGTGGTGGCGCGCGCGATGCCGACTGTCCGAACGACGAGGCCCATCCGCGATTTCTGCTCGGCGAAGACATGCTCGACGAAGGCGCGGACCTTTGACTTGGCGCCGTTGGCGATCGCGGTGCGGCGATCCATCGGCCGACCTTTCGGCTTCTTGCGGTGGACGCAGGAGACGAAGCCATTCTGCTCCATGAAAGCCTCGTTGGCCTTCGAGCGATAGGCCGTATCCGCCCAGACCTGGCTTGCGGTGTTGGTCTTGTCGAGCAGCTCCTCGCGCAGGCGCGCGCCTTCGTAGGCAGCAGCGTCCGTCGCCTGCCACTTGCGGATCAGGCCGAACCGCCGGTCGATCGATACGTGGTTCTGGTAGCCGAAGGCGGGAATGGCAATGTCGACCGGCGGCTTCGTTCCATCCGGCCGCTCCTTCGCCTTCGAGAACTTGACCGTCCAGCGCGCGTCCCGGTCCTTCTGCCGGAGCCTGGCCGGCCTGGCCTTCCACGCCTCGGGAATGCGCCCTTCCTTCAGCGCCTTCTTCTCGTCCCCGGTGTTGCGCTGTTTCGGCGCCGCCACAAGGCTCGCGTCGACGATCTGGCCGCCCATCGCGATGTAGCCCGAGGCGCGAAGCGCGGCATCGAACCGGTCGAACAGGGGCTGGATGGCGTTGGCCCTGGTGAGCTTTTCCCGGAACAGCCAGATCGTGCGTACGTCCGGTACGCGATCGGACAAGCCCAGGCCCAGAAAGCGCATGAAGGACAGGCGGTCGCTGATCAGGAACTCGGCGCGCTCGTCCGACAGATTGTTGGCGGCCTGGATGACGAGCACCTTGAACATCATCACCGGATCGAAGGGCGGCCGCCCGCCCTGCGAACCGTCCGAATAGGCGAGCGCCTTGACCAGATCGCCCCGGAAGATCTCGAAATCGACGGCCCGGCCAAAGGCTTCGAGTTGGTCGCCGAGGTCGCTCAAACGCTTCAGGCGCTCATCCATGTCGAAAAATCCCGGCTGGCCACGCATCTCGTCCAATCCTCCGGATGCATCGGAGGCATTGAATCAAAACCGACCCGATTCGGCGAGTTCTTAGAACCGTCCAGCTTGCCCTCGGCCGACAAGAGCGCCATGACCGGGCGAGGCGCGGCGACGCAAACGGGTCGCGCGGCAATGCCATTGTTGCATAGCGCGCCCAGAACGCTATGTTATCCTGACCTTCTCGCTTCTCGGGATCTGGGGCTGTGCCGAAACTGCTCCCTTTGGCTGACAATTGCCCTCGGAGCCGCGTCCGGTTCTTAAACCACGCGGGCAGCCTCATCGCATACATCTAGCCCTGGCGCGGCCGTGAAGCCGTCGACCGGGGGCCAGAATCTAACTCGCTAAGAAATTCGGTTCAGATTTGCGGGTCCGCTGCGCGGCCCGGCGGAGATGTGTGATGAAGACTGACCAAAGGGGCCGCGGCCCGGCCGCCTCCATGCGCGAAGGCAGCGACGGGAGGCGGAATTGAGAATTCTCGTTCTCGGCGGAGGCGTCATCGGCGTCGCCTCCGCGTGGTATCTCGCTCGCTCGGGCTGCGAGGTGACTGTGCTCGACCGGCAGCCGGGCCCGGCGCTGGAAACCAGCTACGCCAACGCCGGCGAGATCTCACCGGGCTATGCCTCGCCCTGGGCCGGCCCGGGCGTCCCGCTCAAGGCGGTGAAGTGGCTGCTGATGAAGCACGGACCGCTCGCAGTGCGCCCGGGCCTCGATCCGGCCATGTGGTCGTGGCTCCTCAGGATGCTGCGCAACTGCACCTCGGCGCGCTATGCGGTGAATAAGTCGCGCTTGGTGCCACTCGCCGAATACAGCCGCGACTGCCTCCGCGATCTGCGCGCCGAGACCGGCATCGCCTATGACGAACGCAGCCTAGGCACACTGCAGCTCTTCCGCACACAGAAGCAGCTGGACGGCATCGGCGACGACGTGGAGGTGCTCAGGCGGTTCGGCGTGACCTTCCAGGTGTTCGATCGCGGCGGTTGCATCGGCGCCGAGCCGGCGCTGGCAAAGGTCGCGGAGAAGTTCGTCGGCGGTCTGCACCTGCCCGGCGACGAGACCGGCGATTGCCACATCTTCACGACACGGCTCGCCGCGCTCGCCTCGGCGGCGGTCGACTACCGCCACGGCGTCACGGTGCGCGCGATCGTCCACGACGGCCGGCGCGTCACCGGCGTGCGCACGGATGGCGGCAGGATCGTCGCCGACGCGGTCGTCGTCGCGCTCGGGAGCTATTCGCCGCAGATCCTGCGCCCGCTCGGCATCCGCATCCCGCTCTATCCTGTGAAGGGCTACTCGCTCACCCTGCCCGTCGTCGACGCGGCCGCCGCGCCGGTCTCCACCGTCATGGACGAGACCTACAAGATCGCTATCACCCGGTTGGGCGACCGCATACGCGTCGGCGGCACCGCCGAGATCGCCGGATACGATCTGACGCTGCGCTCCTCGCGCCGCGCCGCGCTGGAGCACTCCGTTACCGACCTATTCGGCGGCGGCGGGCGCGTCGAGGACGCCACTTTCTGGTGCGGCCTGAGGCCCATGACCCCGGACGGCCCGCCGATCCTCGGCGCGGCAGGCTTCGACGGCCTCTATCTCAACACAGGCCACGGCACGCTCGGCTGGACCATGGCCTGCGGCTCCGGCCGCGTGCTTGCCGACATGGTCCTCGGCCGAAAGCCCGACATCGACGTCGCGGGGCTGTCGATGGAGCGATACCGATGACGGCCGCCGCACCCCGCCATGCCGGCGCCTTCCTGACGATCGACCTCAAGGCGATCGTCGCCAATTGGCGCCTGCTTTCCGCAAGGCTCGGCGGCGCGGCCTGCGCCGCCGTCGTCAAGGCCGACGCCTACGGGCTCGGTGCCGCCGCGGTCTCGTCCGCGCTCGAAACCGCGGGCTGCCGCGCCTTTTTCGTCGCCCTCCCCGAGGAGGGCGCGAAGGTGCGGCAGGCCGTTAGCGACTGGTCGCGCATCTTCGTTCTCAACGGCACGCCTCAAGGCGCCGAGGCCGACTTCGTCGCCCGCTCGCTGGGCCCGGTCGTCAACACGATGGGTGAGCTTGCCGCCTGGCGCGCCCACGCCGCGCGTTCCGGGCGGCGGCTAACGGTCGCGCTCCAACTCGACACCGGCATGTCGCGGCTCGGCCTGACGCCGGCGGATACGGCATCAATTGCCGCCGACCCGGTGTTGCTCGAAGGCCTCGCCGTCGAACTGGTCCTCAGCCATCTCGCCTGCGCAGACGAGCCGGACCATCCGGGCAACGCCGCGCAGCTCGAGGCCTTCCGGCGCATGCGGGCCGAGCTTCCGCCGGCGCCCGCATCGCTGGCGAACTCGTCGGGCATCTTCCTCGGCGCCGCATACTATTTTGACCTCGCCCGGCCGGGCGCAGCCCTCTACGGCATCAACCCGACGCCATGGGCGGCGAACCCAATGCGGTCGGCGGTTCGGCTCAGCGCCCGCGTCGTGCAGCTCCGCGACGTCTCGGCCGACACCGGCGTCGGTTACGGCCACGCGGCGTCGACGCCGCGCCCGTCGCGGCTGGCGACGATCTCGCTCGGCTATGCCGACGGCTGGCCGCGCAACGCCATGGCCGCCGCCTTCTTCCGCGGCGCTCGCCTGCCCTTCCTCGGGCGGGTGTCGATGGACAGCATCGTCCTCGACGCCACCGACGGTCCCGCGGCGCTGCGCGAGGGAGACCTGGTCGACCTTATCTGCCTCGAGCAAGGCGTCGACGACATCGCCAGGGCGGCCGGCACGATAGACTATGAGATCCTCACCCGCCTCGGACGGCGCTTACATCGCCGCCACATCAATCCGCCGGGACGTCTCGGCCTGACCGGGTAAGGGTACGGCTACCGCGTGACCGGTCCCGAGAAAGCCACTTCCCGAAAAAACCAAGGAGACATGATGCCAGAAGACAGCCTACTCGACCTCGCCCTGATCCGGCTCGAAGAAGCGGCAGCGCATCTCAGCCTCGATCCGGACGTGATCGAGAATCTGAAACACGCCCGTTAGACAACCAAGGTCTGCCTGATGATCAGGATGGACGACGGCTTGCGCAAATCCTTCATGGCGTGGAGCTGCAGCTACGATAACACCATGTACGCGCACCGAGAAACGCGGGACCGAAGGAGCGTGATCCGCTCGGCACAGACCGAGCCGGATCCGCTTCGGGCAATTAGACTTCGGCGGGGTTCTGTCCATTTGTGCAAGCGCCCCTTGCGCCTTTTCCGAATACCTGTGCGGGTGCGGACAGCCTACTTTCTATCCAGGCGCAAAGACTTTCCGTGATTGCCCTTGGCGCCGCACCCGACACGATTCACAGGAGATGACAATGAAGACTGCCAAACCTCTGGCCGCCCTCGCCGTGGCCTTTTCCCTCGCATTGGGGGTTCCCGCGATTGCCGCCGCCGAAACCGCGACCCACGAGGGCCATGATCCGGCGGCGCTCGAGATCGTCCTGAACAATGGCGCCAAGTGGCAGGGCGATCAGAACATGTACACCGGCATGACCGCGATCCGCGGCGCAATCGCCGCCCAGCTCGCGGCGATCCATGGCGGAACCCTCGCCGCGGATGTAGCCAGGCAGATGGCCGGCGAGATCCAGGCGCACCTCGACTTCATGCTCGGCAATTGCGTGCTGGAACCCGAGGTCGACGAGCAGTTCCACGTCGTTCTGGCACAGGTCACAGAGGGCGTATCAGACCTGGAGGCGGGTAACGCTCGAGAGGGCGCGGAGAAGATCGTCGAGGCGCTGAACGCCTATGGCGAGCATTTCGAACATCCGGGCTGGCAGGCCCTCCACTGACCTCATCGCGCAGCGAGGGACCAACCGGCCGGGACATCATGCCCCGGCCGGTTTACTCGCACGGGGGCGGCGTCCCTCGAGGAGATCGGCATCGGCAGCTAGAGCGGCTGCTATGAAATCCATAAACATGCGGATGCGCGCAGTATTGCGAAGATCCTCGTGGATCAGCAGCCAAAGATCCAGCCCGAAATCCTCGGGGAGCCGGGCCGCCCGGACAAGTTCGGGATCGCGATCGGCGATCGCGCAGGGCAATGCGGCGAGACCGATCCCGGCCCGGACCGCAGCATGGGCGGCATTGATCGAATTCGTCCGATAAACCTGCCGCATACCGGGCCACCAGCGCCCGAGGCCGCGGCTGAGCGGACCGTGCGCCGAACCGTAGCCGATCCAGTCGCTTTGGTCCGGATCGTCAAGCCCCTTCGCGCGAAGGCCGGCTCCGGCATAGACTGCGAAGGCGAGGCGCCCCACGCGCCGCCCGACCAGCGTTTCCTGCACCGGATTGCCTACCCGGATCGCCACATCCGCCTCGCGCCGGGTGAGATCGAGCACCGTATCCGAGACGATCATCTCGATCTCGATCCCCGGCCATCCGGCCCGGAATGCAGCGATATGCCGGGGCAGCACCCCCACAGCCAGCATGTCCGTGGCGGTGATGCGGATCGTTCCACTCGGCCTCTGGTCCTGTCCAGTGACCTTCAGTGCAAGCGCCGCGATCTCCTCCTCGATCCGGAGGACGGAATCGCGCATCTCCTCACCCGCCGCAGTGAGGACGTAGCCGCCCGGTAACCGGTCGAACAGCCGCACCCCCAGCCGCTGCTCAAAGGCGCCGATGCGGCGAAAGACAGTCGAATGGGTGACCCCGAGCACCCGTGCGGCGCCCGAAAGGGATCCTGCCCGTGCCACGGCGAGGAACAGCCGCAGGTCGTCCCAGTCCTGCCCCTGTGAATTCATGCAAGGACTCCTTGCCCGTATCGCCAGTTCTGATCCTGAAGAAACAGCATATCATCTGCAGGCAAGCAACGACCGCCGCATCCCGGTGAACCCCGTAGAACGGATCGGGACATGACCAGAACCGTTTTGCGCAGCCACAAATCCTCCTGCCGCTCCTGCGTCGTCAAGATCGCGAAGTCACACGGACGAAACTGGCTTGACTGGAAACGGTATGTGAATCAGCTCCGAAGGTTGACCCACACTGCGGCCCCGTAAGCCGTTGTTTCATCGACCTGAACGGTGCGCAGCGGGCCGGCGCTGCCCATGACGGGCGGCCCTGCGCAACCACAACGCCCCGATCCTTCGCCAGTCTCGCTGCCTCAAGCTTGAACTTGCGGCTGAACTTCCTTCTTCGCATTCCCACTCTCCAGTTCCACCTTACCTCGGTGTCCACGAAACCGGCAGCAGGCCAGATTTCATCGTGGCCAGCGGTCCATGACCGCGCCAACAGGCCGGACATATGACTGCACCGTCCAAAGGCGGGTCACGCGACGAATACCTTGCCAACCGGGCCGTTCCACATATGAGTCAAAGCCCTTATTCCACGCCGAAACACACGCTGGCGCATCGAGGCAGTCTTGTGCAGGCCGAAGGACTTCCGCCGCATCGCAACCCGCTAGGACAAGCTTGCCCGCAACTTCCTCTCGGCCGTCGCGCTCGCAGTCCTCATCGCATTCAGGATCTGAATGAGTCTGAACCCAGGTACTTTCTTAACATCTTCGTGTCAGCATCCGTGCGCACCGGGCGCAGCAGCCAAAGAACCAACAGATACTCAAGCGTGCGGGACACTTTGTACCGGGAAAGCAAGAAAAAGAATGGCGAAGTCCTCTTCTTATCCCGTGCCCGACAACGAAGCCCAGCGCCTCCTTGCGCTCAATGAATATCAGGTTCTCGACACGCCCCCTGAGCCCGGGCTGGACATGGTTGTTCGTCACGCCCGACAAATTTTCGGCGTTCCAATTGCGCTCGTCTCCTTTGTTGCCGAAGACCGCCAGTTCTTTAAGGCGCGTCTCGGCATCGATGTCTCCGAACTAGCTCGGGAAGGCTCCTTTTGCACTCACACGATTCTCGACCGGGACGTCATGGTGGTTTCAGACGCGGCGCTCGACGAGCGCTTTCGCCAATCGCCGCTTGTCACCGACGAGCCGAAGATCCGCTTCTATGCCGGCGCTCCTCTCGTCACCCCCGACGGCTTCGTCATCGGCGCACTCTGTATCAAGGATATCGTGCCGCGGCCGCGAGGACTTTCCCCCGACGAACGAGAGTCGCTCGTCGATCTCGCCGGGCTTGTCATGGACAGACTCATAGCTCGACGCATTTCAATGGCGCAGGTGGACGGGCGTCGGCGCTTCGATGCCGTGGCTGGGTCGGCAGCGGACGCGATCGTCTGCGCGGACGGTGAGAACCGGATTATTTCGTGGAACAGCGCGGCCGAGCGGATGTTCGGATATAGTGCCAAGGAGGCGATTGGGCAGCTTGCCAGCATCATCGTTCCCCCGAAGTTTCGTCCCATGCACGAGGCTAGCATGCAACGCGCCGTGGCTGGGCTCACGTCCAAATTCGGCTCGCTGATGACTGCTCCGGCCCTCCGGCGTGACGGAACCGTGTTCCCGGTCGAAGTGTCATTTTCCCACTGGTCCGAGGGTGGTGAGCATCGTTTCGGCGCGATTGCGCGGGACATCACAGAACGTGTCGCGACGGAGGCCAAGCTAAGGCACGCAGCCCAATACGACCTCCTTACAGACCTCGCCAACCGCACAGTTCTCAGAGATCAGCTCGAAAAAGCCAGCACCGATGGTCGTCCTGTGTCTCTAATACTCCTCGACCTCGACGGCTTTAAGGACGTCAACGATAGCCTTGGTCACGCCGCCGGCGACGAGGTACTGAAGTTGGTGGCAGAACGAGTGCGCGATGTCGTCGGAGATATCGGTCTTCCATGTCGGCTGGGTGGCGACGAGTTCGTCGTCGTCCTAGAAAACACGGTGGATCCCTTATCGGCCGTCGGCGTGGCCGATCGGCTCATCAGGGAGATCGAGCGTCCAATGGAACTTGGGGAACGCTTGGTCTATGTCGGCGCAAGTGCGGGCGTGTCTCTCCAATCGGGCGCGGGTTGGAACTTCGATACTCTGCTGAATCAAGCCGATCTCGCACTGTACAGGGCCAAATCCGACGGCAAGGGTGGCGTTCGGCTGTTCACGCACGACCTCGGGTCTATTGCGCAGACACGCATCTCCATGAGTTCCGATGTTCGTCAAGCTTGGGAGCAAGGCGAGTTCGAAGTCTACTACCAGCCGCAGGTTCGCCTACCGGATGGGCTTCTCGCGGGGGCGGAAGCCCTGATCCGCTGGAACCATCCGGAACGAGGCGTGCTCACTCCTGCTTCTTTCCTGTCGACGGTCGAAACCAGCCTTCTCGCCGTTCGGGTGTCTGAATGGATTCTGCGAACCGCATGCCGGCAGGCAGTGCAGTGGCAGGCCTCGGGTTTTTGGAATTTCCGCATTGGGGTCAACCTTTTCACGGCCCAATTTAGGTCCGGGGACTTGCCGGCTGTCGTGGATCATGTTCTTCGGGACGAGGGGCTTCCCGCCAGTAGTCTTGAGTTGGAGATCACCGAAAACACGATACTACAGAACGAGTTTCGCATTCATGCGGCGCTCCACGACCTCAGGGCCATCGGCGTCGGGATCGCCTTCGACGACTTCGGGACAGGCTTCGCGTCCCTGACGATGCTGAAAGACTTTCCGGTAACGCGTTTGAAGATCGACCGCTCCTTCGTCAGCGGTACCGGCGGTGCCGACAGGAACCGCGTGATCGTCGAAGCGGTCTCGCGTCTCGCTCACGGCTTCGACCTGGAGGTCATTGCCGAAGGCATTGAGACCCAAGACCAGGCCGACCTCATGCGATCCTATTGCCAGGAGGGGCAGGGCTACTTCTTCGGCAAGCCGATGACGGCTTCCGCCTTCACGGCAGCGCTCGCAGGACCTGGGACACGAAACAATCAAAGAGTTGTCCGACCCGGTTAAGATCCATAGGTATGTCTCCCGCGATCGCCTTCAGATCGCGCAGCACAGACGCGAGGTGCGGCCAGGGAAAGTCGGTCGGATCGTCAATCTCCCTGTCCGCCGCGACGATCAGGTCGCAGTCGCCCGCAAGCTGGCCGTGATCCTGCACTGCATCTGGGTCGATGGAACATCGTTCCAATGGGGCAAGGAGCCGACCTGATCATCAACATCACCACGAGATCGCAGGGCTGAAGCCAGAACTGTGATGTCCCGCCGGGACGGTGGTTGTGGTGACCTCGTTCA
>JAUQWM010000032.1 GCA_030835125.1 Gemmatimonadaceae bacterium
CGCGGCGGCCGGGCAAGGCCCGCCGCGCCGCTCCCCGAATCTAGCGACTGCCAGCCGAGTTCGGTCCCGCCAGGTACGCCGTCAGGGCGGCAATTTCAGCCGGCTTGAGCCCTAGGTTGGGCATCTCGGGGCCGGTGGCGCGTCGCCGGGGAACGGAACGGGGATCGGCGAGGATCTGCCTCACGAACGCCGCATCGTATTCGCCGTCGCGAGGATCCGGGGCAACCTTCAACTCCACGTGACAGACCATGCACCCCTTCGACGCGAACAGGTGCCGTCCACGCTCCGCATCAGGCATCGCCACGACGGGGCTGCCAGCCTTGGCCACCCTGAGCGGGACCATGGTCGTCTTGCCCGGCCCGAAGCCGCTGTGGACGGTGATCGTCCAGTCGCCGGGCTCCGGGATCGTCAGTCGCGCGGTGTACTTCCCGGGCGCACCGCCCCTGGCGTCCGCCATCACGCGACGCGATCCCGACACCGCCTCCACCCGGCCCTTCATGTCGGAGACGAGCGTGACCCCGTGTTGCCGAACGGTGTACTCCATCTCGTACGGCACACCCGCGACGAGCGCTTCCGGCGGATTCTCCACGGTGACGACCGCCCAGCCGCCAAGTGCCACCGGCACCACGGGCACCACGACCAGTGCGGGGACGAGAAGCAGGCGCAGCTTCATGGTTCCTCCTGCGGCGCGACGCCGCGGAAACGGTTCCTCCCTTCGATGCCGGAACCGTCGCCGCTGCTGCATCGCCACCCGCGGACCTACCGGCCTGCGACGGCCGCCCGGAGCGCCTGTGGTTCGTAAAGCCTGCCGGCCCTCATCACCTGCTGGACCTTCCGCAGGTCGGAAACCCGCTCGAAAGGCTGACCGTCCACCACGATGATGTCGGCGACCTTGCCCACGGCGATGCTGCCGTATTCGCGATCGTCCTTCATGACGCGGGCCGCGTTGATCGTGGCGATCTGGAGGACCGCGGGCGCCGGGATGCCGCTGTGCTGGTAGAGTTCCAGTTCGAGGATGAAGGTCGACCCCGAATTGTTGTCGGTCCCCGCCACGATCGGCACTCCGGCATCGTAGAGGCGCTTCAGCAGCCTGGCGTACTGCGCCGCGCCCGGGTTCCCCTGCCCCGTCAATGCGCCCGCGCCCATCCACAGGTTGAAGGTCCCGTCGATCACGGTGCGTTTCGCCTTCAGGAGGTCGATCAGCGACGTCATCGGCGGGGAATCGACGTCGAAGTTCGGTGCGACCACGCTGGCCACTGCAGAGTACGCGCGCATGGTCGGCCAGTAGAGCGAGTCCTGGTAGAAGTTCGAGAACAGGAAGGCGGCGTGATTGATCTCGTCGAAGCCAAGGTTGACGGCTGCCGGCACGCTCATGCCGCGCGGCACGTGGCCGCTCAGGATCATGCCGCGCCTGTGCGCCTCCTCGGCGATCGTCGGGACGAGGTCGGGATGAGTGAGGTTGTACAGCTTGATCTGCCGGTAGCCCAGCGAGTCGTACATCGCGACGAACCGGCGGGCCTCATCTTCCGTGCGGGCCAGGACGTCCGACGGACCGGCCCACGCCCCCGGTCCCTCGATGAAGCCGGCGAGGATCGTGCGCGGGCCGATCACCCGGCCAGCGTTCACGCGATCGCGGATCGACACCGCCACGTCGGTATCGGCGGCAAGGTCGCGGATCGTGGTGATGCCTGTCGCGAGTTGGAGGAGCGTGCCGGTGGACTGGCTGGTGAGCTGAAAGTGGGTGTGCATGTCCCACAGGCCCGGCAGCACCGCCTTCCCGGTCGCGTCGATGACCGTTGCGCCAGCGGGAACCGCGACGGCGTCGGCGGGACCGACGGCCTCGATCCGGTCACCACGAATCACCACCGTCGTCCGGGGCATCATCACGCCACGCTCGGCGTCGAAGACATCGCCGTTGCGGATGACGATCGGACCCACGGCCGGCTTCGTCAGGCGCTGGGCCAGGGCTTCCGCCTGACGGTTGCGCCAGGCAATCTCGATCGCGCGAAGGACCGGCATCGCGCCCTCGCCGCCGCGGCGCACCGGGATGAACCACTCCACGTCGCCGGCGAAGAATTCGCCGCGCGCATCGATCCAGACTCCCGAGGGCGCCCCCCCTGCCGGTCCGTGGAGCATCGCCAGGCGGAGACGCTCCCGCGAGCGTCCCACCGTGACGAAGGTGTCGGCGACGATCTCGACCCTGGCACGTCCACTGCCGGGGATGATCCGTGCCGAACGGTCCGGCTGGCGAAGGAGGTATCGCGCGAGGACAGCGTCATCCCACGGAACGCCAAGCCTGAAATAGGTCCCGCCCTCGAGCTTCACCGCGGTCGAGACCGGCCCCCGACCGGGGTTCGGACCACCCCGACCCCCGGTGCCGCCGCGCCCACCGGACGTCCACCGCGCCGAGTCGCCGGTGACCTCATAGGCGATCAACGGCTCGCCGGCCACGCCGTCGGCGCCGATCCCGCGCTGGTCCGCGGCAATCACGTCGCCTGACGAGTTGAAGCGATACCGCGCCTCGACCCGGCCGCCGCGATTCCGGTCGGTGTAGATGTAGCGCACGACGACCGATCCGCCATCGCGAACGACCACCATCCCGCCCGCCGGCCGCCCATGGTTGAAGACCGGATAGTGCGTGGTGTCCTGCGCGGCTGCCACGGGGATGGCGACCGGAAGGGATGACAGCGCGGCGGCGACTAACGAGCGAAAGGCAGTCATTGCGGATACGGGTTGGTTGACTGTGCCAATCTCGGCACGGTTCGCCGGGGCGGCAAGCAAATGCGGGCCGGGAGTCTCCTCCCGGCCCGCATCTGACGGTGTGCGTCCTTCGCTACGGTGTGATCGTACCGGTGACCGCCGCGACAGTGCTCACCGCGCCCTCGAAGGCCTGCGTGCCCGTACCGACGCTCCAGGCACTGCCCCCGTTCGCGAGGAAGGTCCACTGCGTCTGGATGCCCGGCTGCAGTCCCCATGCCGCGTTGAAGCCGGCACCAAAGTTGGGAAGGTCCAGCGTCACCGGACCGCCGCCGAAGTAGCCGGCGGATCCCATGATCGAGACGGAGCTGACCGTACCCGAGTTCGGGTTGTAGTTCAACATCCAGAAGTCATCGAAGTCGGCGCCCTGGACCGTCCACGAGCTGTTGATCGTGACGTACGGCGCGGTCCCCGTCACCTGCACGGTTGGCGGCGTGTTGATGTACGCCGGCAGCGTGTACGTCCGGTCCGCCGAGAAACGGTTGAACTGGGTGACGGAGCGGAAGGGGAAGCCCGTCATGTTTCCGGAGGGCGTCGCGATCACCGACTGCATGTGCCAGTCGCCGGCGACGGTGTTCACATCCGGCACCCCGAGCCAGCCAAGCGTATTGCTGCCGCTGATCGGCGCAAAGGCACTGATGTTCGCTCCCGTCCCGTTCGAGGTGTTGAACAGTGACGAGAACGCGGCCTGGTCAGCACCCAGGTTGAGGACCGTGGCGGTGCGCCCGACAGGGTCGAGGGCCGTGGCGAAGTCCACGGTCCCGACACTTCCGCCATCCACGGGGTTCAGGCCGCGGCTGATGAAGACCTTGTTGACGAAGCCCGTAACGAAGGACGTCCGTGTCGCGAGCAGGTCCTGCAACCCGTCGCGCACACCGGTCAACTGGAACGGACCGCCCGTCGCGAAGAGCGTCGTCGATCCGCCACCCATGGCGAACGTGCCGAGGTCGGTTGCCGTCAGTCCTGCCGCCGTGCCGTTGACGGTCTTGGTCGCACCGGTGCCACCGCACTGGCTGCCGCCTCGCTGGTTGAGGTCGGCCACCGTTCCGTAGATCAACGTCAGGCTGGTCTGCCCGCCGTTCTGCGTCACCCAGGCCACCGCGCCCTTCGTGGTGATGTTGAACGAGTACACATTGCCGACAGGCGTCACCTGCGTCCACGCGCCGCCGAACGTCTGCGCCGCCAGCCAGAGTGGGACGCCGGACTGCGCACAGAACGTCATGACGACGCTGCCGCCGCCACCCGGGGCCGTCACGGTGACGGTGAGTATCGTGGTCGCCTCGGTGAGGCCTGTGCCGTTGCCGCGGATCGTGATCTGATGGTTGCCCGTCGCGACGGCTCCGCCCACGGTGACGGTGATGGTCGATGTATTGCCCGTCGTGCTCGCCGGATTGAACGCCACCGTCATCCCGGCTGGTGCCCCGGTTGCCGTGAGGTTCACCGTGCCGGTGAAGTTGGTGCGGGTGATGGTGAGGGCCGAGTTGTCATTCGCTCCCTGCTGGATCGAAAGGCCCGTGGGGAGGAGGTTCAAAACGATCGTGGGTGTGCCGCCCGGGATGGTGACCGTCACGGTCAGGATCGCGGTCGCTTCGGTCAGGCCGGTGCCATTCCCGCGGATGGTGATCGGGTAGATACCGGCACCGACGGCGCCGCCAACCGTCACCGTGATCGTCGAGGCATTGGTCGTGGTGCTCGCCGGGTTGAATCCAACCGTCATGCCGGCGGGGGCACCGGTGGCGGTCAGGTTCAGCGTCCCCGCGAAATTGGTGCGGTTGATCGTCATCGCGGCGTCCATGCTCGCGCCCTGGTCGATGCTGAGGGCGACTGGCGAAAGGGACAGCGTGACGATGCCCTGAACCGCGGTGACGCTGACGGTGAGGATCGTCGAGGCCTGCGTGACCCCCGTGCCCGTCGCGTTGATCGTGACCTGGTGATTCCCGGTCGCCACCGCGCCGCCGACGTCGATGGTCACCGTGGAGGCGCTCGTCGTCGTGTTGGACGGGTTGAACGACACGGTCATGCCGGCTGGTGCGCCGGTCGCAGCGAGGGTGACCGCCCCGGTGAAGTTCGTCCGCGCGATCGTCAGTGCCGATGTGCCACTCTGCCCCTGCTGCACGGGGACCGTGCTTGGGTTCAGCGACAGGGAAATCGCGGGGACTGGCGCAGTGACCGTGACCGTGAGGACAGTCGTCACGTTCGCGACGCCGGCACCGGTCGCGGTGATCGTCACCTGATGGTTCCCGGTGGGAACCGCGCCCCCGACCGTAATGGTGATGGCGGAACTGGCGCCAGTCGCGCTGGCCGGGTTGAATGCCACGGTCATGCCGGCGGGCGCCCCCGAACTGGTCAGGTTGACCGCGCCGGTGAAGCTGCCGTTCCGTGTGATGTTGAGGTTCGTGTTTCCCGTGCCACCCTGTCCGACTGACACCGTCGAGGGCTGCAGCGCGATGCCGATGCTGGGCGGCGCGTTGACGGTGAGGCCAACGTTTGCGGTCCTGGCCGTGACCCCGGTACCGGTCCCCCGTACGGTGAAGTTCTGGCTCCCGGCCGAGGCCGTGGCACCAGCGCTGATCGTCAGTGATGTCGAGGTGGCGCCGGCGGCGATCGTCGCCGTATTGGCCGTCACGCCCGTTGGCAGCCCTTCGACAGCGATGTTGACGGCGCCGGTGAACCCGCCGGTGCGGGTAATGGTGACGGTGAGGTTCCCGGAGGTCGCCGCGGCCTCAACCAGCGCCGCAGAAGCGCTCCCCTCACCGCCGGCCACGAAGCCGGACGGGATGTCCAGCGCCAGGCTGGAGGGACTGACCGACATGGTGAACGCGGGGGTGAGCCCCGTGCCATCATCGCCACCACCCGAACACGCCGCGAGGACGAATCCCGCCGCCACCACCACCGCCAGACCAGTCTGCACTCGCATATCTGCGTTCCGTTTGGGAGGGCGGGACGTTCTAAGAGCGGGCCAATGTTGTCAAGTAAGGGATGTGTCGCATGAATGGTCGGGCCGGCTGGGGGGAATCCTTCGCTGGGCGATGCCCATGGCCCGCCCGCCCCTCTGAAATCCTGTTTTCCTGGCCCTTGCCTCCCGAACGCCCAACACGGATTGTATGCGCTTCCTTGCACCGGACTCTTCATGACTCAGCAGCAAGAACAGTGGGGAACCAAGCTCGGTGTCATCCTGGCCGTGGCCGGTTCTGCGGTCGGGCTGGGCAACTTTCTCCGGTTTCCGGGCCAGGCCGCGGCCAACGGCGGCGGGGCGTTCCTCATCCCCTACTTCGCAGCCCTGCTCCTGCTGGGCATCCCGATCGGGTGGGCTGAGTGGGCCATGGGGCGGTATGGCGGGAAGAAGGGACTGCATTCCGCTCCTGGCATCATGGGCTTGATCGGGAAGGGGTCCGGCGCGCGCTACCTCGGCGTCATCGGCGTCCTCATCCCGTTGGGCGTCTCGTTCTACTACGTGTTCATCGAGGCGTGGACCTTCGGGTACTTCCTCAAGTACCTCACCGGTGGCATCGGAGTGGACACAGCTGCCCCCATCGCCGACCAGGCAGCAGCCGCGTCCAGCTTCTACACGACGTTCACCGGTTCGGAGCAGGATGGAGTGCTGTTTACCGGTGACTCCAAGCTGACAATCCTGTCCTGGATCATCGTCTTCGCCCTCAACATCTTCTTCGTGTTCCGGGGATTGTCGAAGGGGATCGAGAAGTTCTGCTCGTACGCCATGCCCGCCATGGCGGTTCTGGCCGTGATCGTGCTCATCCGCGTCCTGACTCTGGGCACACCCGACCCGACCTTGCCCGACCAGAACGTCGTGAACGGACTGGGCTACATGTGGAACCCGGACTATTCGCGACTGGGCAACTTCCAGACGTGGCTGGCCGCGGCGGGCCAGATCTTCTTCAGCCTGTCGGTCGGGTTCGGCGTCATCATCAACTACTCGTCGTACATGAAGCGGAACGACGACGTCGCCCTGTCCGGCCTGACGGCATCCGCCACCAATGAGCTGTTCGAGGTCGGCTTCGGCGGCATGATCACGCTGACCGCGGCGTTTGTCTTCCTGGGCGTCAGTGGTACCACCGCGGCCGTCGCAACGGGATCATTCGGCCTGGGCTTCTCGACCCTGCCGGTGGTCTTTGCGCACATGGGTGGCGCCGGCAACCTGATCGGCGCGGCCTGGTTCTTCATGCTCTTCCTGGCGGCCATCACCAGTTCGCTCTCGATGTACCAGCCCGCCGTCGCGCTGGTGAAGGAGTCCCTCGGATGGAACCACGGAAAGGCGACCGGTTCGATCGCCCTCCTGGGAACCGTCGGGGCGATCCTCACGCTGTGGTTCACCCAGGGCGGTGCATTCTGGAGCACGGTGGACTTCTGGGTCGGTACGTTCCTGATCTTCGTGATGGCCGGCGTCCAGATCATCTACTTCTCGTGGGTCTTCGGGATTGACCGCGGCTGGAAGGAGATCCACGCCGGGGCATCCATCCGGATCCCGCCGGTCTTCAAGTTCATCATGAAGTACGTCGCGCCGACCTACCTCATCGTGGTCTTCGTCGGATTCTGCATCCAGAACCTCGGAGCGTCGATCACGGCGGCATGGGCCAGTACGGGATCACGCGTGGCGATCATCGTTATCGTGGCGACCCTGCTCCTGCTGCTGATGGTGGTGCGCGCCGGCGAGGCCCGCTGGAAGCGTGAAGGGATCGACCTGAACGACACTCAACCCGCCGACTGAGGAACCGACCATGACCGCAGGTGGATGGGTGACCATGATCCTGTCGCTGACCTTCGTCTGGGGCGGCGTGATCTGGTGCTTCCGCAAGGTCCTGCAGAGCCCACAGGACGAGAAGGCTCCTCCGGGCTACGGTCCGTAGGTTTCAGCAACGGGGCACGAAGAAATGGCCGGCGCGGAAGCGTCGGCCATTTTCGTTCGAGGCGCAGCATCACCAGCCAGCCGGACGTGCCAGCCGCGCGATCGCAGCGCTCAGCGTTCAGCCTTCGGCGGTCCTCTGCCACATGACCCCGTACCCGAGTCGTTCACGCAGCATCCCGCTCGGCGGATCGAAATCGCCGGCCGACCGGCAGATGTCGCGGAGGATCGACCCCGCGCCGGTCATCAGCGCGTCGACATCGATCCCGGTGCGGACGCCCATCCCCTCGAACAGCGCGACCAGCGCCTCGGTGGCGATGTTGCCGACCATGTGCCCTCCGGAACCCTCGGTGAGGCTCGCGGCCACGCTGCCGCCGACGCCGCCCACGGACGCATCGAAGATCCGCACGCCCTTTTCCCACGCCGCGTACGCGTTCGCGATCCCCGCGCCGTACCGATCGTGCAGGTGCACACCGACCCGTTCGAGGCCGCCCAGCGATTCCCCCACGGCATCCAGGACCTCACCCACCCGCGCCGGGTTGGTCGTGCCGTTGGTATCCGCGAGCGTGAGGTAGTCGCAGCCGTGGTCCAGGAGCAGCGCTCGACTCAGGCGCACCACCGTCTCCACGTCCGAGGGCTCGGTGGCGACGGCCATGTCCTGGAACGCCGCCGAGAGGTGGGCGCGGACACGGTATCCGTGGTCACGGCCGCGCTGCGCGACATGGGCCGCCATGGCCAGCACGTCATCGACCGCACGGCCATAGAAGTTCCGGCGCGCATGGGCCTCGCTCGCGGTGGGGAAGACGGCCACGACGTTCAGCCGCGTGGCGAGGAAGCGCTCGAAACCCTTGTCGTTAGGTACGAGGCCGGACAGTTCCAGCCCCGGAGTGACGGCAGGGTCGAGCCGGCGCCCCAGCGCGTCCGACAGCGCCATCTGAGGCGTCCCGCTCGGGGAGACGAACGACGCGACCTCGACATGCCGCACGCCGGCGTCGATGAGCGACTCGACCAGGCGCACGCGCTGCTCCAGCGGCACGATGCGGGCGGCCGCGACGTCGGCGCCTCCCAGGTACTGGAGGCCGTCCCGCGGGGACATCTCGCAGATCTTCACGTCCGGGGAAAGGACCGTCACGTCAATGCTCCGGGCTGTTCGTCTTGCCAACGCGCGCCCGGAACATAGACGCGGAACGCCGTGCGCCGTCAGTGCGCCAGGCTGTCGAGTGCGCGCGTCATGCGGACGAACCGGAGCGGAACGCCGTCGGGAAGGACGTCGGTCACGTCCTCGACCTGTTCGAAGCCGAGCGTCGAGTAGAAGGGCACGCCCGGCAACGTGGCCATCAGGGTCAGCGCCCGGAATCCCGCTGCCCGGGCGGCCTCCTGGCACTCCTCGAACAGCCTGCGACCTACCCCACGCCGTGCCGCCGAAGGGGCCACGAAGAAGGCCCGCAACCTCGCCGGCTCGGTGGCGGGATCGAGGAAGGATGGCGTGCCGACTCGGCGCTGGTCGCCACCGTACAGGGCATTGCGACGGCTCCAGCCCCCACAACCGGCGAGTGCGCCATTCAGGGTCGCCACGTAGTACGTCCGGTCCTCGATGAGCGCCGTGTCCACGCCGAAGACGTGCCGGATCGCCGACTCGACTTCGCGGTCGCTGTAGAATCCCCGGCTCAGCTGCCTCGCCGATTCGCTGATCAGCGGCGCGAGGTGCGGGACGTCCGAGGGCGTGGCGACTCTGAGGAGGATTCCACCCTGCATGCGTGACGATCGATCGTGGAAGTCCCACATTAGCCCGGCGACCCCCTGCCAGAAAGGGTCGATTCTTCCTTGCCGGCACATGGCGAGGTCGGCCATGTTCGGGAACCCCTGGCCCGCGGAGCCCCCAGATGCGGATCGCATTTACCCTGGTTGTCGTTATGCCGGCTCTGGCCGTGGCCCAGGCGCCCGCCCTGGACTCGGTGGCCCATCGCGTCTTCGCGTCCTGGAATCGGGAGACCCCGGGCTGCGCCGTCGGCGTGGCGCAGGGCGGCAGGACGCTGCTCGAACGAGGCTACGGCATGGCCAACCTCGAGTCCGGCACGCCGATCACCGCGGCGACGATCTTCGAGTCGGGATCCGTCGCCAAGCAGTTCACGGCCGCCTCCATCCTGCTGCTGATGTCCGATGGCAAGCTCCGCCTCGATGATCGCGTGCAGCGTTTCGTGCCGGAGCTCCCGGAGTACAGCCGACCCCTGACGATCCGGCACCTGCTGTCGCACACCAGCGGCTTGCGGGAGTGGAGCAACCTGGTCGCGCTCGACGGCTGGCCGCGAGGCACCCGCGTCCATACACAGCACGAGCTGCTCGACGCGGTCTTCGCCCAGCAGGCCCTCAACTATCCGGTGGGGGACCACTACTCGTACACGAACTCGGGGTACGGCCTCCTGGTGACCATCGTGGAGCGGGCGAGCGGCATGCCCTTCGTGCGGTTCACCGAGGAGCGAATCTTCAAGCCATTGGGCATGACCCGCACGTCCTGGCGCGACGACTTCGAGCGGATCGTGCCGGGACGCGCGCAGGCCTATGAACGCCGCGGGCCCGGGTGGGCACTGGCCATGCCGTTCGAGAACGTGATCGGGCCCGGCGGGATGCTGACGACGGTGGGCGACTGGCTCCGGTGGAACGACGCGCTCGACCGGAAGACGTTAGGCAGCTGGCTGGTGGACTCGCTCGAGTCCCGGGCCACGCTCACCTCGGGCCGGACCATCACCTACGCCATGGGCGTGGTGGTCAACGACTGGCGCGGCGTCCGGGAGGTCGCCCACAGCGGCTCCACCGGCGGGTACTCCACCTACCTCATGCGGGTGCCGGCGCGTGGCATCTCGGTCGCCGTGCTGTGCAACGCCGCCGGCTCGAATGCCACCGCGTTCGCGCGGCAGATGGCCGAAGCGCTGATCCCCGACTTGGCCCCGGTGGCGCGCCCGGACACGGTGGCGGTGGATGGCGCGGCCGCGGCCGGGCTGTCGGGAGTCTATCGATCGTCGCGGACGCACGAGCCGTTGTACGTGGGCGTGGCCGGACCCGGCGCCGGGCGAGGCGCAGCGCCAGTCCGGGGCCTCCGGGGTGGCGGGTTTCTCGTCGGCAACAGCCGTGTCCTGGCCTCCGCACAGCCAGGCCGCCCGTCCTCACTCCGGGTTGTCCAGGGCGCCGACACGGTCGACTTCGTTCGGGTTGGCGATGCGCCGTGGAAGCCTGCGTCGTCGGACCTGGCCGCGTTCGCCGGACAATTCGGGTCGCGCGAGCTGCGGGCCACCTGGACGGTCGCGGTGGACAGTGGCCAGCTCACGCTCTCGTCGCGCCGTGGCCAGCGCATTCCACTCGTGCCGGCCTACCCGGACGCGTTCACCGCGCCGGGACTGGGTACCGTGTGGTTCACGCGGGAACCCTCGGGGCGGGTGACCGCGCTGCACCTGAGCTCAGCGCGGCTGTGGAACCTCGGACTTCCCCGTCGCTGACGCGCCCCGGGTTCGAGGTCGGAGATCCGGGGTTCGCGCCCCTCAGACCTCAGACCTCGGACCTCCCACCTCACGGCACGTACGCCACACAGTCGATCTCCACGCGCAGGCCGTCGCCGGGCAGCGCCGCGGCCTGCACCGTGGTCCGTGCGGGACGGTGCGCCCCGAACATCCTCGCGTACGCCGCGTTCATGCGATCGAACTCGCGCATGTCGATGAGGAAGACCCCGCAACGCAGCACGTGCTGGAGGTCAGAACCGGCGGCGCGGAGGATGGCGTCGATGTTGCGAAGGACCTGTTCGGTCTGCGCCTCGACACCATCCGGCATGGCCCCCGTCAGGGGATCACGACCGCCCTGCCCGGACACGAAGATGAGCCGGTCGAATCCGACGGCCGGCGAGTAGGGGCCTAACGGCGTGGGGGCGGCAGCGGGGGAGATCAGTCGATGCTCGTTCATGTGCGGGTGAGGTCGGAGGTCGGAGGTCGGAAGCCGGGAGTTACGGGTTCAGGGCCAGGGTGCCCAGGGGACTGTCTCCCTCGGGCCCCCCGACGCGGTCGTGTTCCATCTGGCGCAACACCATCTCATGATACATGCCGCGGGCGGCCATCAGCGACTCGTGGGTCCCGCGCTCGACGATCCTTCCATCGTCCATGAGGAGGATCAGGTCGGCCCGCCGGATCGTCGACAGCCGGTGCGCGATGACGAACGTCGTCCGGCCCGACAGTAGTGACGCCATGGCTGCCTGGATCAGCTGTTCGCTCTCGGTGTCCAGGTTGCTCGTCGCCTCATCGAGGATCAGGATCTGCGGCCGGGCGGCGATGGCCCTCGCGATCGCGAGGCGCTGTTGCTGGCCGCCCGAGAGCTTCACGCCGCGCTCGCCGATGAAGGTGTCATAGCCCAGGGGCAACCGCACGATGAACTCGTGCGCGTTGGCCCGGCGCGCGGCGTCTTCCACATCCGCGTCGGTCGCGTCGAGCCGGCCGTAGGCGATGTTGTCCCGCACCGAGCCATCGAACAGGAAGGTGTCCTGCTGGACGATCGCCAGCAGGTCGCGGTACGACTGCAAGCGGAATCCGCGGATGTCCTCGCCATTGAGGAGGATTGCCCCGCGGGTCGGGTCATGGAAGCGCGCGACGAGGTCCGTCACCGTCGTCTTCCCCGCCCCGCTCCGCCCGACCAGCGCCACGACCGAGCCGCCCGGCACGGTGACGCTGAAGTCGCGCACCACCGGCTGGCCGGGGCGGTACGCGAACTCCACGCGGTCGAACCGCAACTCCCGCACGACCCGGGGCGCGTCCACCGCGCCGGGGGCGTCGGGCTTGTCGTCAGGCATGCCGAGGATCTCGAACACGCGCTCCATCGCGGCCAGCGATCGCTGCAGCTCGGAGAACGAGTTGACGATCGACCAGACCGGGTTGAGCAGCAGGAACGTGAACCACTGGAACGCCATGATGTCGCCGATGGTCGCCCGCCCCGCCAGGGCGAGGTGCCCGCCGTACCACAGGATCACCACGTTCACGATGCCGAGGAGGAGCCCCCAGGACGTCCACAGCGCCATCTCGCGACGGTGGGCGAACATCTCCTTGCGCAGCACCGTGTGCCGGCCGCCGAGGTAGTCGGCCAGCTCGCGCCGCTCGCGGCCGAAGGCGCGCACCACGCGGATGCCCGAGAACGTCTCGCCGACGCGCCCGTCGATCTCCTCCACGTCCTTCCGCACCGAGCGATAGATCGGGCGGATGCGCCGGGCCGAGGCGAAGCTGATGAGCATCGCGCCGGGGATCACCGCGATCGCCATCAGCGCCAGGCGCCAGTTGAGGTTGAGCAGGATGACAACCGCCACCAGCAACCGGATGACCGCGATCGACGGCGAGATGACGGCCATCTGCAGCAGCCCGGTGGTCGTGTCGATGTCCCCCGTCAGGCGCGACAGGATGCCGCCGGTCTTCATGTCCCACAGCGTCGGCAGCGGCAGGTGCAGGAACCGGTCGAACAGCGACCGGCGCAGCGACAGCATCACGCGCACGTTGAGCAGGCGCTGCCGGTAATCCTTCGCCATGACCATCAGGTTCGACAGGATGATCACGGCGAGGAACGTGCCGCCGACGAGGTTCAGTTTCGTCAGGCGCGTGGCGGGATCGAGGTCCGTGCGCAGGAGCACCTGGTCGACCAGGTGCCGCATGAACAGCGGCTCGATGAGCTGGAACGCCGCCGCCGCGATGGCCAGGAAGAAGACGAACCCGACGCGGTACCGATGGGGACCCAGCCAGCGCAGGTACTCGCGGATGTACTCGCGCCGCCTTCCCTTCCGCCGCGCGGCCTCCGTGGCGTCGCCGGCACCCCGGCGCGCGTCGGTCTCGAGGTCGAGCCGCGCGTGCCGGTAGTCCTCGACGAACCTCCGGTACCGCTGGCGGGAGGAGTGAGGCCGGGAAGTCGGGGGAAGGTCCGTCATGGCTCGAGGCGGGTCCCGTTGCGGGGGCAGGGCCCATCAAACTAGCACGACCGTCACGGGGATCGACTCCCCGCGGCCGGATCCCCGGCCGGCCACGGACCGACGACCTCCCTTGACAGCCTCAGCCAGGTCCCTATGGCCAGGCAGCCTGGATGAGGCCCGTCCAACCGCCCCGGGCGCGGTCCCCGACACACTCGTCAGGCATTCCGGGACCCGGTCACCCGGGCGGCTCGTTAGGCCGGCGCCCATCCCGCATTAGGACCTTCAGATGTTTTGCGCACGCTGGCTGCCTGGCGTCGACAAGGTGCAGGCGGGAGCGGGCGCCCGTCTGCACCGACGCGCACGCCCCCAGTCCCACTCGCCCCTTCCCGAAGATGCCTTTTGTGGATCGGACCATCGCACTCCAGTCGCTCTTCCTCATGCCGGAGGTGCCCGTGCCCGCGCAATCGGCGCCCCCGGGCCACGTGTCGCGGTCGAGCCAGTCCCCCCGCATCACGTCCCCAGCAGCCGGCCAGGCGACGAAGGCCCGGGTCGGGCTGACCGGCTCGTGGACCACTGTATGGAGTGGAGAGTGAACCCCGCCCTGGTCGCGTCCGCCGGGCCCGGGTTCGGCAAGTCCGCCGTTCCTCGCCACCACACCGTCCTCCGCCTCGCGCTGGACTGGATGGCCACTGCCGGGGGCCGCCTCGCCCTGGGAGCAGTCGTCCTCGCCATTCTGCACGCCGCGTGGTTGCTCTCCGGGGCCTCACCCGACCACCGGATCCTTGTCTCAAACCTCTTCAGCCTGCCGATCGTGCTGGCGGCCAGCGTCTCGTCTTTCCTCATGGCGCGTGTGCCCGGCGTCGAATCGCGGGTTCGACGCGCCTGGACCCTGACCGCCCTGGCGTTCGCGTGCTACTCGATCGGCAATGTCTGGTGGACGGTGCTGGAGTCCGCGAACGGCGGCATGCCGACCGCGGCGGCGAGTGACCTCGTCTACCTCGCCTACTACCCGCTGTTCTTCGCGGGGCTCATGTCCTTCCCGTCGGTGCGGCGCACGCGCGCCGAGGCGATCAAGCTGTCGCTCGACGTGAGCACCGTCGTCCTCGCAGGTGGTGCCGTGATCTGGTACGTGATCCTCGCGCCCGCGCTGAAGGTCACCGCGACGTCACCGTGGGAGACAGCCATCACCCTCGCCTATCCGATCGGGGACCTGGTCCTCCTGTTTGGCTCGGCGCTGGCGCTGCTCCACCGCCCGCCCCCGGCAAGCCGGCACGCCCTCGCGCTGCTGGCGTTGGGCGGACTGGTGATGTTCGTGACCGACCTCGGGTACGGGCACATCGTCCTTGCCCAGGGGAAATACGTCAGCGGCCATCCCGTGGACCTCGGATGGCAACTGGCGTCGGTCCTGTGGTTCCTCGCCGCGCAATACCAGCGATTCAGTCTCACGCGCGCGCCCAGGCGGGTGGAGGTCGAGCCCCACTATCGGGGCATCAGCCTGCTGCCGTATGCGGCCCTGGCGGCCGGGTTCGGGCTGCTGATCGACGCGGCATTGCCGCTGTGGTCGACCTCCCTTGCGGTGATCGTCTGCGCAGTGCTGCTGATCAGTGCCACCGTCGTCGTCAGGCAGGTCCTGGCCGCGCACGAAGTGGCGCGGCTGGTGGCCGAACGCAACGCACGGGAATCCCGATTCAGTTCCCTGGTGCAGCATTCGTCGGACGTGATCTCGATCCTCGACCGGGCGGGAACGCTGCGCTTCGTGAGCCCGTCCGTGGGACGTGTTTTCGGCTGGCACTTCGAGGGCCTCGTGGGGCGGGACATCGCCAGCCTCCTCCACCCGGACGACATCGTCAGCGCCCGGGTCTTCCTGCGCAACCTCGCCGAGCAGCCGGGATCGAGCGCGTCGTTCGTGTGCCGCCTGCAGGACGGCGAGGGGGCCTGGCGTCACGTCGAGTCGATGGCCACGAGCCTGCTCAATGACCCGACCGTGGCAGGGATCGTGCTCAACACCCGCGACGTGTCCGACCGCACCCGCCTCGAGGCAGAACTGACCCGGCGTGCCTACAACGACCCGCTCACGGGCCTCGCGAACCGGGTGCGCTTCCATGCGCTGACCGAGCAATCGCTGCGACGGCCGCATCGCAAGGCGACGCACGTCGGGGTCATCTTCCTCGACCTCGACAACTTCAAGAACATCAACGACAGCATGGGCCACCTGCACGGCGACCAGTTGCTGATCGAGGTCGCGGCGCGGCTGCTCAACGCGACCCGGGGATGCGACACCGTCTCCCGCCTTGGCGGTGACGAGTTCGCCGTGCTGCTGGAGAGTCTCGCCCACATGGAGGACGCGATCCCGGTCGCCGAGCGCATCACGCAGGCGATGAAGCGGCCGTTCACGCTCGGCGGGAGCGAGGTCGTGGTCGGCGCCAGCCTGGGGATCGCGATCTCCTACGGTGGCATCACGGCCGACGAGCTGCTGCGGGACGCTGACGTGGCGATGTACGTCGCCAAGAGAAACGGCAAGGGAGGGTACGCGATCTTCGAGCCCGAGATGCAGGTGACCATCCGGAACAACCAGGAACTCGAAGCAGACCTCCGCCATGCACTGGATCGCGACGAACTCGTCCTCGCGTTCCAGCCCATTGTCGATCTTCGAGACGGCCGGGTGGTGAGCGCGGAAGCACTCCTCCGCTGGGAACATCCCGTCCGGGGGTTCCTGCAGCCGGACGCCTTCATTCACACGGCGACGGAGTCGGGACTCATCGTACCCATCGGGCGATGGGTACTCCGCGCCGCCTGCCAGCAGCTGGCGGACTGGCGGCTCGCCGACGAGAGGTTCGCCGACCTGTGCATCACGGTGAACGTGGCGGGTCGGCAACTCCAGGCCGACTCGTTCCCCATGGAAGTGGCCACCGCGCTCGAGGTCACCGGGCTGCCCGCGAACCGGCTCGTCCTCGAAATCACGGAGGGCGAGATCATGAAGGAGACCCAGAGCACTCTCGCCCGCCTCCACGCGCTGAAGGCACTCGGCGTCCGGATCGCCATCGACGATTTCGGGACCGGGTACTCCTCGCTCAGCTACCTGCAGCGATTCCCGGTGGACGTGCTGAAGATCGACAAGACCTTCATCGACCAGTGTGCGCACGAGGGCCATGGCCAGGCCCTCGCGCGGATGATCCTCGCCCTCGGGGAGACGCTGGGGATGATGACGATCGCGGAGGGCGTCCAGGACCGGAAGCAGGCCGAGGCCCTTCGGGCGATGCGCTGCGAACTTGCCCAGGGGTACTACTTCTCCCGCCCGCTGACGGCCACGCAGTTCAGTACGTTGCTCGGCCGGGGGCACCTCGAGAGTCAGCTCGTTCCCCTGGCGGATCCGGAGGATGCCATGGCGGGGCTGACCGCAGGCACCGCGATGGCCGCGATTCGGTCGCTTCGGGGGGCTGCGGCGTAGGGATCGAGCGTCGTCCGGGGTGTCGAATCTGTCGCGGACCCGCATATTGACCTCGCGAAGCGCCCCGTCCCCTGAACCGGAGTCGTCCCATGTCACGGTTGTTCTCCTGCTTCATCCTCGCCGCCGCGGTCACGGCCTGCGCAAGCAGCGGCAGCACGGGCATGACCGGCGAACGCATCAGCACCGAGCAGCGGCAGGGAAGCGCCAACGTGATCACGGCAGCCGAGATCAAGGCGCAATCGTTCAAGAATGTCTGGCAGGCCATCATCTCGCTTCGTCCGGCGTGGCCCCAGATCGGGGCGTACGTCGACCAGCGCCGGATGCAGTTCGAACGCCTGCAGGAGGTCCCGGCGGATTCCGTGAAGGAGATCCGGCTCCTGTCCCGCGAACAGGCGCGCGTGCGGTTCGGCCCCGAGGCGCAGCAGACCATCCACGTGATCACCCGGTAAGCCCATCGGCGTGGCGTCGGGGATGCCCCGGCGCCACCTTCCGGTCGTGCGACCCTCCGCCCTCGTCACGATCGCCGCCGCCGGTGCGGCCCTGGCCGCCACGCTGCTCGTCACCCGGCCGCAGGGCGCCGCCCATGCCAGGGTCCCGGCCGGCCAGGGATTCCAGCGCTTCGTCTGGGAGCCTAACGTCCCCTACGACGGCAGGTTCACGTTCGCGCGGATCCGGTACATCGTCCGTGGGCGCAGCGGGTGGGAGTACGACTACCCCGCAATGGAACGCCACCTGATGACGATGCTCGAGGAGATCACCGAGCTTCATCCCCACCAGTCCGGCAGCAATATCCACGACCTCGACGATCCGGAACTGCTCAGGTACCCGGTCGCCTACCTGTCCGAGCCGGGGTACTGGTACCCGACCGATAGCGAGGTGCTGGGACTCAGGAATTACCTCGCCAAGGGAGGGTTCCTGATCGTGGACGACTTCATGCTGAACGAGTGGTACAACTTCGAGCGCCAGATGCTGCGCGTGCTGCCGGGGGCGAACATCGAGCACCTCGACCTGTCGCATCCGGTGTTCGATTCCTTCTTCAAGATCGAGTCGCTCGACATGCCGTACCCGGGCCGCAACAGCCTGCGCGCGGAATTTCTCGGCATTCACGAGGACAATGACCCGAACGGGCGCCTGATGGTGGTCATCAACTACAACAACGACATCGGGGACTACATGGAGTGGTCGAACGAGAACTTCTGGCCCGTCAACATCTCGAACGACGCCTACAAGTTCGCGATCAACTACATCATGTACGGGATGACGCATTGAATCGTCGTGGGACGCCGGTGGCCCGTCGGGGCATGGCCGCGATGATCCGGGCCCTCCGTGGCCCAGCGGAACGGAAGCCATCTCGCTGGCGCCTGGTTGCGTCGGCGGCCCTCGTCACCATGGCGGGATGCGACACGATCCGCGATGCCGCCGAGGGCCTGCTCGATCACCGCACCCCGCGGCAACGTTATGCGGACGCGCTCACGGCCGCCGGACTCGGGACCACGGCGCTGGCCGGCGACTGGACGGGTGCCGGGCGCCGCGCCCTCGTGGACGCGCCCCTGGTGACGTCGCCGTACGAGGAGGAAGGGTACCTGTCGCCCGGCGAACCGGTGGCGATCGCGTTCCGGATCCGCGTCAGGCGCGGGCAGGAAGTTTCCCTGCAGGTGGAACTCCCGGGCGATACCTCCACCACGCTCTTTGTCGACGCCTGGGTGATGGAAGGCGATTCGGTCCCGGACTATGGGCACGTGGCATCGGCCGATTCCGGGGAGCGGAGCCTCCGCATCTCGCCTCGCCGGGACGGCGAGATGATCCTCCGCGCCCAGGCCGAGCTGCTCCGGGGGGGACGGTTCCGGGCGGTCGTGCGGCTGTCGCCGACGCTCGCGTTCCCGGTGAAGCCTGGCACCGAGCGAGATGTGGGCAGCCGGTTCGGCGCGCCGCGCGACGCCGGCTCCCGCAGCCACCACGGTATCGACATCTTCGCCGCGCGCGGTACGCCGGTCGTCGCCGCGGCGCCCGGCGTGGTGAACCGGGTGCAGGAAACGCCGATCGGCGGCAAGGTGGTCTGGATGCGCGACACGCTCGGGAATTCGCTGTACTATGCCCACCTCGATCGCCAGGCGGTGACGGCGGGCATGCGCGTCGGCCTCGGTGACACGCTGGGCTTCGTCGGCAACACCGGCAATGCCCGCACCACACCTCCCCACCTTCACTTCGGGGTCTATCGCCGGGGTGAGGGTCCCGTGGACCCCTGGTGGTTCGTCCACCGACCGCGAGGCTCCGCGCCGCGACTCGTTGCGGACACGGCGCGCCTTGGACGATGGATCCGGCCCGCGAACCGCCGCGCCCTGCTGCAATCCGGTCCCAGCCCGCGCGCAGACACCGTGCGGTTCCTCATGCCCCACGCGGCGATGCGGGTCCTGTCGGCCGCCGGGGAATGGTATCGCGTGCGAATGCCGGATGGCGCCACCGGGTTCGTGAGCGCGCGCCACACCGAGTCCGCCGAGGTGGCCATTGGCCGCCTGCCCATCGAGGGCGCCGTCCTGGCGCGGCCTGCCCCGGCGACGGCGCCCTCCGATGTCGTCGCCGTGTTAGGCGGTGCCGATTCCGTCGCGGTGCTCGGCCGGTTCAACGACTACGTCCTGGTCCGTTCCCGCCGCGGCGTCGGCTGGGTGCAGCACCAGTAATCCGCGGGTCACGCCGCGGCGGACGCCGCCCGCCGTCGCGAGACCATCGCCCCGGCAAGGAACAGCACCGCAATGAGTACCAGTCCCAGTCCGTGACCGGCACGCTCCGTCGCGGTCGGAGCAGCGAGCGCGGAGCGCAGTTGCCCGATGCCGTCGATCAACAGCGCCGCCATCAGCCACGAGAGCACGCTGACGCGTCCCCACGCGTACAACGCGAGCAGGATCCCGCCGCCGCTCACGAGCCGCCACGCGAGCGGCACCACCGCGAACGACTTTGCACCCGTGAGTTCATCGGCGAAAAGCGCGCCGCCCACGAGGGCCAGCAGCAACAGCGCCATGGCTCCGCGCACCCGTCCCTTTCGGGGGAAGCCGGTGACCGAGAGCGCGGGAATCGCCACCGCGAGGACCATGACGACTGCACCCGGGATCACGGCCAGCGCCGGGGCCAGGACCGGCGCGATCAGGTCCAGTGCGGTCCCCGGTGAAGCGGGTACTCCATCGGGACGGACCCACTGCCCCGCCAGCGTCATGGCCGACGCCATGCCGCCGATGCATGACGCGGCCACCGTGTCGTCCGACCAGCGGCCGGAAGAGACACCGGCGAAGAACGGAATCCCTTCACGGCGCCGCAGGCCGTTCGTCAGCGACCAGAACAACCACATCATCAGGACGCCCACCAGGACGACGACCTGGGTCATCGCAATGGTCGTCAGGAACGCGCCCCAGGGCATGGAGGTGTCGTAGTTCGAGAGCTCCGCGGGAAGGGACTGCAGGCCGCTGCCGAGCATGGACAACGCGATGGCCGCACCGGCCGCCAGGAGCACGGGGCGTGCGAAGTCGTCGGCCAGCAGCAGGGGACGGCGCCGTCCGCGAATCACGCCCAGGATCACCAGGGTGATGGCCGCGACGCCGAAGCCGGTCATCACCGCGATGGACGTCTGCGCCGAACGCCGGGTCTCCCGCTCGAAGGTCTCGGGCAACGTGACGCCCCGGCGGATCTCGATGACCTCATCCCCGGCGATGGACACCCTCGCGCGCGCGCTGGCGCCCGCGGGGAGGACGACCGCCGAGTCGATGAACGTGATGGTGGCGTCGCGTCGCGCCGGACGGGGCTCGACGACCAGGTCCGTCTCGACCAGGCGATCATGCGCGTAGCCCGCCGCGCGAAGTGCCGCCGTCGCCAGGGTGCGGAGGGAATCGTTCGCGAGGGAAGCGCCGGGCGCATCCTCCGGGACAATGTGACGGACGTCGAGCGGGCGACCGTCGGGATAGACGCGGGCGCGCCATTCTTCCGTGCGCTCGGCCAGCGACGTATCGGTGTGCACGTACCGCACGACCCACCACGAGGGCACCGCGTAGGTGGAGGCCAGGGTCGTCGCGAGCGACTCGGCGTGCTCCCGCTCGAGGAATCGGCGCCATCCGCCGATGGTGTCACCCGAGGTCGCGGTGAGCCGTCGCCACGTGTCCGGGTCGGCGCCCCGATTGCGGACGAGCGAATCCCCCACGGCGATCGCGCGATCGCGGGACGCGGTGAAGGCCGGCCCGAGCGGCGGCCTGGATGGCGTCGCGATCGCCAGCACCAGGGCGGTGAGCGGGAGCGCGATGGCGAGGGTGCGGGTACGGGCGCCGGCGGCGGCGCGCTCCTGGACGGGCTCCGGCGGGGCGGACGACGGTGCGGGCGTGGGCGGGCTCCAGCCCTGGAAGTACGCGTCCCCGCCTAACGTCAACCACCCGCCCTGCCGGAGGCGGGCCCAGAGGACCGCGAGGAGGGGTGAGAGCAGCACGAGCCCCAGCAGTCCCGTCGTGAGCTGGTACCGGGCCCCCGACCCACCAGTCGCAAACAGGCCGAAGAGCACCAGGTCGTAGAGGAAGTGCGCGATGACCGGCACCAGCAGCCCGTAGCGCAGGAACAGGACGCCCCACAGGCACGCCTCGAGGAAGATCTCCACGCCGCGCGAATAGGGCGGCCACGACGGGTAGTTCGAGTGCGCAAAGCCGAACAGCAGCGCGGTCCCCACGACCCCGGCCGCCATCCATCGATCGCGATCCGCGCGCGGTGCGGCCCAGAGGGCGACGAGCGACAGCGGGATCGCCCGGAACAACGCCTCCTCCGAGACGGCCGCCTGGAGCGAGAGGGCGACGCCGGCCAGCCAGGGGAACGCCGTCGCGATCTGGTTCGGGTCGTCGATCATCTCGCTCGGCACCCACCAATCGAGCACGGTGCGCGTGACCAGGTAGAAGCCGGCCACGTAGGCGAATCCGACCGCCGCCATGACGTAGCCACCGCCGACGCGCGAGGCGACCTCGCGCGTTCCGCGGTAGCGCCAGAGCTTCCACCAGTCGAGGTGCCATGGGAACGCCTGGCGCGTGAGCACCTCCGCGGTGGCGAGCGTGAGCGTGAGCAGGAGCATCGTCCCGGCGCCTCCCACGATCGCGACCGCGACGCCGCCCAGCCTGAACAGGTCAGGGGACATCGCGGTGTCGTAGGCGATCCAGGCTGCCGGCAGGGCATTCAGCGTGGCCGCGGTCGCGAGGATCCCCCCGATCGCCCCGATGACCATCGGCGGTTTCCACCGGATGGCGTGCTCGCGCGCATAACGACGCAGCGACATCGCCGCCACGACGACCAGGGCCATCAGGCCGAGGGTAGAGAACGTGGCGAGGAGGTCGTTGGACGAGCGCATCTCGTCGTAGCGCCTCGCGAACGACTCCGGGATTTCCACGTACGACCGGGCCTCGGCCGGCAGGTCGCCGGCCATGACCACCGAGAACCGGAGCGGCGCACCGCCAACCCGCCGGTCCGACCGTTCCCACCGGAAGGTGCGATCGACCCGGCCGCTCGGGGACCGCGTGACGTGCGACGAGGCGACGAAGCCCCAGTCGCCGGGGAGGTCGCCCAGCCACGTCCTCCGGATGGAGTCCGCGAGTGCCAGGGCCGACGCGCTGTCGAGCGACGGGCGCGTCAGGGAGTCGGGGAGGACACGACGGAATGCCGTGACGCGCCCGTCGGGCGACAGCCTGAGCTGCACCTCGCTCGCCTCGCCAGGCACGAAGGCACGCACCTGCCAGCTGAAGAGCGGCGCATCCCGGCCGCGCAGCAAGGCATCCAGGGAATCCTTCCCGCCGCCTCCCAGTTCGATGAACGTCCGCAGCGAGTCATTGGACGCGAACATGATGGCTCGGCGCGCCGAATCCGGGGCCAGTTGGTGCGCGACGATGAACGAGTCCGCGCGCTGCAGCGCGATCGCGCGGTCGACCCGATCCTGCACCGCAACGATCGGGAACGCTCGCGGAAACAGCCACGTGGCGAGCGCGGCAGCGCCGACCCCGAGCAGGGCGAACCAGGAAGAACGACGGGCCACGACGGTGGGATTGGAGACGGGCCGCGGTGGCTGTGCCAGGAACGGGGTCCCGGACATGAGGCCACCAGCCAACGCTGAACCTCACCCCATCCCGGGCGCCGTCAAGCAGCGACGCCGACCGGGCAGGTTTGCCGGTCGGCGTCGCTTGAAGTGGAGGCGCGGGGATTCGAACCCCGGTCCGAAGAAGGATCGACCACAGCGTCTACGTGCGTATCTCACCGTTCAGGGTCTCCGGAAACTGGCCGATGAGCCGCCGATTCCCGGACAAGCCTTCTTTCATTTCGCCCGTCGCCAGAAGGCGTAGCGCCGGACTATCCCGATATTGCGATACCCACGGCGCCGCCTCGGGCGGGCTTCACCATGGGCAGGCGGTAACCCGAAGGTTACGCAGCCAGTGCCAGGTTGTTGTTGGCAGTTAAAGCGTTTCCCGAGTGTTTAACCAGGGCTCAGGAGTCCTGGGCACGCTGCCACAGCTTCACCGACCCCGTCGAAGCCAAGTCGCCCCCGTAGGTCTTGATCAAACGTACTTCATTCCTGACACAGATTCAACGGATCAGACGTACCAATCGACGTGAAGTCAACGGTCCGAAATCCCATGGAAGCAATGCCTTGGCCGATTCGCCGAAAGCTCCCGCTCATCGTCGCGTTCTGCGCGGCGTGCACGGGCTCCGACGACCGTCCCCCTCCCGCTGACCGGTCCGGCGTCACGTCCGTGTTGAAGGTGGAAACATCTCTCAACAATCGGCTCGTGGAAAACTCGGTGGCGGTCACAAGTGTGACTCAAGCGGGTATTGTCTTCGGGCTGAACGATTCGGGGCATGACCCGATTGTCTTCGCATTCGATTCCACGGGAGTCGCGCGCGGCTCGTGGGCGGTTTCCGGCGCCAGGAACCGAGACTGGGAAGCCGCAGCCCTGGGCCCCTGCACCGGTGACTCGGGTCGAAGCTGCCTGTACATCGGGGACGTGGGGGACAACGACGCCCGGCGGCGTTCGGTCACCGTGTACCAGGTCCTCGAGCCCACGCTGACTCGCGGGTCGTCAATCGCCGGCGGCTCGGTCGAAATCCACGCGCGCCTCGAAGTGAGGTACCCGGATCGGCCGCACGACGTCGAGGCGATGTACGTCGCGAAGGACGGGACCCTGTTCCTCATCACGAAGCGCCGCCTCCTCGATCGCGCTGGGAGCCCGCGTCCGGCGCTGATCTTCCGGGTTTCCCCAGGCGCGTGGGACACGCGGGGGCCAGTGACCGCGACACTCGCCGACAGCCTGCCTGTCGTCCCGGGGTCCGCCCCGGGTCGTCAGGTGACAGACGCGGCGCTGTCGTCGGACGGGAAATGGCTCGCGGTCAGGACGTACTCGGAGGTGTTCACCTTCCGGATCGACCAGGCCACGGGAATGCCGGCCCGCGAGACGCCACCGACGTCGTTCACCATCCTCGGCCTGGAGGAACGACAGGGCGAGGGGATCGGCTGGTGGTGGGACAGCCGGCGGCTGGTGCTCACCAGCGAAGGGCAGCGATCGCCCCTCTTCGTCGTGGAGTGCGGGAGGTCGTGACTCGTGATTCGTGATTCGTGACTCGGCACTTCCACTTCGGCCAACCTCGAATCACGAATCACGAGTCACGATTCTCGTGGCTGCGGCCGCCGCCCCGAAACCGTTGTCGATGTTCACCACGGTGACGCCGGCGGCGCATGAGTTGAGCATCGTGAACAGGGCCGCCAACCCGCCGAGGCTTGCGCCATAGCCAACGCTCGTGGGCACCGCGATGACCGGGCAGGCGACCAGCCCACCCACCACCGACGGCAGCGCACCGTCCATCCCCGCCACGACAATCACCACGCCCGCCGAGGTCAAGGCCTCGCCTTGCGAGAGCAGACGGTGGATCCCGGCGACGCCGACGTCGTTCAGGCGACCGACGACATTGCCCATGGCCAGCGCGCTCTCGGCGGCTTCCTCGGCCACCGGCTGGTCGCTGGTTCCTGCGGTGATGATCAGGACCGGGCGCTTCCCCTTCACCGCGACGGGACCGACGCGCACCGTCCTCCCGACGTCGTTCGCGATCGCGTCTGGGAAGCGCGCGAGCAAGGCCACGCGTGTGGCCTCGTCGGTCCGCGTTGCCAGCGCGCCGCCCCCGTGGACAACGGTCCGCTCGGCGATCGCGACTACCTGCGACGGCGTCTTTCCCTCGGCGTAGATCACCTCGGGATAGCCCTGTCGCAACGCGCGATGATGGTCCACCGTCGCGAAGTCGAGCGTCTCGAACGGGGCCATCGACAACTGTCGGAGGGCGATTTCCACCGTCACCGTGCCGCTGGCGACCTGGTGGAGCATGGCGAGCACGCGAGATCGATCCACGAGTCTCCCGGCCCGCTGCCTAACCGGCGAGCGCTTCGATGGCGTCCGGGCGCTCGAGTCGGTCGAGATAATCCCGGAAGATGCCCTCCACCTCGGCGAGCGCATTGACGGCATGCAGGCGGCGGCGGAGGTCGGCCGAATCCGGCAACCCCTTCACGTACCAGCCCAGGTGCTTGCGGAACTCGATCGCGGCGCCGCGGGGATCGGCCTCGTAATCGGCGGCCATCCGCGCGTGGCGCAGGGCGACGGCGAAGCGAGCCTCGATGGACGGCACGGCCGGGACCTCGCCCCCGTCGAGCATCGCGCGGGTCTGGGCAAAGATCCACGGCTGGCCGAATGACCCCCGGGCGATCATGATCGCATCGCAGCCGGTCGCCCGGTGCATGCGGATCGCGTCGTCCGCGGTCCTGATATCGCCGTTGCCGATGACTGGAATGTCGAGCGCCTGCTTCACCGCGGCGATCTCGTCCCACGACGCGGCCCCGGAGTACATCTGCGTCCGCGTGCGCGGATGCAGCGTCAGGGCGCGCGCGCCCGCGTCCTGGCAGCGCAGGGCAATGCCGACCGGGTCGCGCATCTGCTCGTTCCAGCCACTGCGGATCTTGACCGTGACCGGCAGGTGCGTGCCTGACGAGACGGCGCGGATCACGGCCTGGACCAGGTCGAGGTCCTTCAGGCATCCCGATCCGCCGTTGCGCTTCACGACCTTCTTGACGGGGCAGCCGAAGTTGATGTCGATGAAGTCCGGCTGGAACACATCCGTCACGAGACGGGCGGCATCGTGCATCGCGTCGGGTTCGGCGCCGAAGATCTGGACGCCGATCGGGCGCTCGTCGGGACCGAACCGGAGCTTGTCCAGCGTGGCCGCGTTCTCGCGGCGGATCCCTTCCGCCGACAGGAATTCCGTCACGACGACGTCCGCCCCCCACGACCGGCAGATCCGGCGGAAGGGCGACTCCGACACCCCGGCCATCGGGGCCAGGATCACCGGGACGTCATGCTGGACGGGATAGGGAAACCGCATCCCTGAACCTAACTACGAATTGGGAGCGGGGTGATGGGAAGCCGGGGAACGGCGATGGTCGTCGCGTGCCAGGGTGTCGGAAAGCGTGCAATTTGCGACGCCCCAATCATTTGACGCGCTTTGGCGTACGGGCTAAGTTGCGCCGTGGCGCCCATGTCCGGGCCGTTCATGCCGTTCCCCCCTTCTTCTTCTGTCCGCCCATGGAGCTCCGCGAATTCTTCACTGAGGACGCCATTCAGCTGGAACTCAAGGGCGAGACGAAGGATGACATCCTGAAGGAGTTGATCGGGCTGCTTGGGCTCGACGACAAGAACCAGGCCACGCTGTTCAAGATGCTCAAGCGTCGCGAGAACCTCGGCTCGACGGGCATCGGCCGGCAGATCGCGATCCCGCATTGCCGGTCGCTGGTAGTGAACCGCCTCCGGGTAGCGTTCGGGCGCAAGAAGGCGGGCCTGGACTTCAAGGCGATCGATGAGAAGCCGGTGCGGTTCTTCTTCCTCATCGTGGCGCCGCCCCTCGAAGTCTCGAACCAGTACCTCCCGGTCCTCGGAAAGATCGCGCAGTTCAGCAAGGAGCCCGACATCCCGGATCGGTTGCTGGAGATCAGCGAACCGTCACAGTTCCTCGCCCTCCTGCAGGAAAAGGGCGTCTAGCGCGGAGGACCTCAGTCGGTCCGCAGCGCGGTCACCGGGTCCGCCCGGCCGGCGCGCCATGCCGGGGCGAAGGACGCCGCGGCGGCAATGACGAGGAGGGTCCCGGAGGCCACGGCCATCGCGCCGGGGTTCGTGGGTGACACGCCATACAGCAGCGACGTCACGATCCTCCCGAACGCGAGGGCCAGCAGCACCCCCGCCAGCACGCCAACGGCCACGGTGCGCACGCCTTCTCCGACCACCTGGTTGACGATCACGCCGCCGGTGGCGCCTAACGCGATCCGCACGCCGAACTCGTGGGCGCGCTGGCTCACCGCGTAGGCCACCGAGCTGTAGACGCCGATCGCCGCCACCAGCGCGGCCAGCGCGCCGAACAGCGTGAACAGCGACGCCCCGAGCCGCCACGGGCGATACTCCGGTTCCATCGCGGCGGCCATGGTGTTCGTCGAGACCTTGCTGCCCGGGAACTCGTCGCGCAGCACCTCGCGGACCTGCGCGAGGGCGGTCGACAGGCGCCGGGGATCCAGGCGCAACACCACGTCACCAACGCCCCACCCTTCGATGGGCATGTTCGCGAGCGGCAGGTAGACGTGCGGTTCCGGCTTGTCCTTGAGGCCGATCTGCAGCGCGGTCTGCGTGACGCCAATGACCGCGTGGCAGGCCCCGTCGGCCTGGAACCGGATGCACCGGCCGAGCGGGTCCTGCGAGGGCCAGAGGGAGTCCGCGAGCACCGTGTTGACGAGCACCGCGCGCTCCTCACGCCCCTGGGCGCCGCTCGCAAAGGTGCGTCCGCGCAGGATCCGCGTTCCCGTCGCCGCGAAGAATCCGGGTGACACGGCGCTGTAGAAGCCGCTCTGCTTCCCCCGGCCCGACTCGGCGTCAGGGAAGTATTCGGTGAACTGGATGCCCCATTTCGGCCGCATGGAGGTGTATGCCACGCGCTCGACGCCAGGCAGGGCCGCGATCCGCTCCTCGAGCTGGAGCAGGCGATCCGAAATCTCCGCATTGCGCGCCTTGTCGGTCCCGCGTGCAACGGAGACAAAGGCCAGCCGGTCGACGGCATAGCCGATGTCGACCTGGCGGGCGTTGTTCAGGCTCCGCACGAACAGCGCGGCACCGACGATGAGCACTACCGAGAGCGCAGCCTGGCTGGCGACCAGGAATCCGCGCAGGCGCTGCCGCCGGGCGCCGCCCTCACGGACACCAGCCTTGAGGGCCCCGGTGAGGTCGGGCGAACGCGCCTGCAGCGCGGGAATCAGGCCGGCAGCGGCGCCGGCAACGATGGCCAATGCACTTCCCGCAAGCAGTACCCGCCAGTGGAGCGGGTTTTCCGCCCAGGCAACCTCCGGCATCAGGAGCTCACGCAGCAGCAGCCCACCCCACCAGGCGGCGCCGAGTGCGGCCACGGCCGCGACCATCGAGAGCAGCACACTCTCGGTCACCAATAGTCGCACGAGCCGTGCCGACGAAATCCCCAGCGCGAGCCGGACCGCGATCTCGCGACGACGCCGGACAGCCCGGGCGAGCAGCAGGTTGACCACGTTGGCAAACGCGATGAGCAGCACAATGAGTCCGACCCCGCCCGCGCGCTCCGCCACCTGCACCGCGTCAGCCACATCCCCCGGCCCGCGCGCCTTGACGATGGAGCCGAAACGCGCAACGGTCGACGTATCCTGCTGGTATCCAATGTCGGGCTGGCGCAACGCCAGCGTCGCCCGCTGCTCGAGCTCGGCGAGGTTGACCGATGGCCGGGCCCGCAGGAATACCTGGAAGCCGTTGATGTTCGGGTTCCGGAACCAGTTCGTGAGCGTCTTCCCGCCGTACCCGGGATTGCTCGGGAGCGGCACCCAGGCGTCGGTGGCATCGAGTTCCACCCCGCTGAAGCCGGGCGGCATGACGCCGATGATCGTGTACGTCTTTCCCCCCAGTTCCATCGGGCGTCCGACCGCGTCCCGATCACCCCCGAACTCACGCCGGAAGAGGCGGTCGCTGATGACGGCTACCGGAGCGCCGGCCTCGAGCCGTTCCTCATCGGCCGCATAGAGTCGTCCCCACGCCGGACGGACGCCGAGCACCCTGAAGTAGGAGGCACTGGAGGCCGAGACGTTGATCTTCGGCAGGTCCTCGCCGCGTCCCAGGGACACCGGGTTCGGCCCGTCGAAGATCGCCAGGTCGGCCTTCCCGGCCAGCGACTGCTCGACGGCCGCGAAGCTCCCGTAATCGTATCCCGACCAGTATTGCGCGCCGCTGCGAAACACGCGCAGGGACCACAGGCGTCGCAGGCCGCCCGGATCCTCCACGCCGGCCGGCGGGCGCAGGAAGATGACGTCGAGCAGCGAGAACATCGCCGCGTTGACGCCGAGGCCTAACGCAAGCGTCAGGACAATCGTGAACGACACCGTCGGGGTCCGCCACAGGGACCGGGCCGCGTAGGTGACGTCCTGCCGCCACCCGTCGAGGACCTCGGTGCGTCCCCGCCGGCGCGCGACGCGGTCGTCGATGGCCTGCAGGTCCGAGCGCACGGCATCCACGTCCCCGAACTCGCCCACGGCGCGCGCACGGGCCTCGGCGGCGGTGAGGCCGTGGCCGACCAGCTCGGCGATGCGCGCGTCGAAGTGGAACCGCAGCTCCGCGTCGATGTCCTTCTTCACGTCCGGTTTCCAGAAGCGAAAGACGCTCATCAGGACGCGCCTCCCGGTTCCGGCGACGCGGCCATCACGCGGGCGACCGCCGCCACGTAGTCATTCCACGACTGGGTCTCGGTACGCAGGGCCCGGCGCCCTGCACTCGTCAGGCGATAGAACTTGGCGCGCCGCTTCTTGTCCGAGTTGCCCCACTCGGACTCGACCCATCCCCGCTCCTCCAATCGGTGGAGGGCGGTGTACAGCGCGCCGTCGAGGACCGTGAAGCTGCCGGTGGAACCGTGCCGGATGAAGCTGGCGACCCCATAGCCGTGCATCGGTCCGAAGGTGAGGGCCCGGAGGACGAGCACATCGAGGGTGCCCTGGAGGAAGTCGAGTTCACGGGTCATGGCGGCGAATGTACCCTCAGCATTTGATTGTATCAAGTGTTGAGGGGACGCTCGTCGGCGTCCCGCCGGCGCGGGGAAGCGGCGCGCGCCGCGCCGAGGCACCCGGGCAGGTTCCCGGCCGGGCGTGCATCTTCCAAAGGGGGGCGGAGCCACCCGGGATGGACCGGTGGCGCCCCACGTCTGGTACACAAGGGATGACCCCTGCCCGTGCTCGAGAACCTGCCATGACCATGACCGATATGCAGCGCCATGCCGCCGAGGGAGGCTATACCCTCTCGGAAGCCGTGGACGCGCAGGTCCGCGCCCATGCGGGTGCATCGGGGGTGGTCATGCTGCTCGACGGCCGCGACGCCTTTGCCGCCCGCGCCCGGCTGGCCGACGCCGCGGAGCGCACGCTCGACATCCAGTGCTACATCTGGCGCAACGACCGCTCCGGCAACCTGATGTTCGACGCGCTCCGGCGGGCCGCCGACCGCGGCGTCCAGGTACGGCTCCTCCTCGACGACAACAACACGCAGGGCATCGACGGCCTCCTCGTCGAGCTGGAGACACATGCGAACATCAGCGTCCGGCTCTTCAACCCGTTCCGGCGCCGCCGATTCCGCGCCATCGAGTACCTGACCGACTTCTCGCGCGTCAACCGGCGGATGCACAACAAGGCGTTCACGGCGGACGGCAAGGCAACGATCGTCGGCGGGCGGAACGTCGGGGATGAGTATTTCAACGAGGCGGAAGGGATGCTGTTCCTGGACCTCGACGTACTCGCGGTCGGACCCGTGGCGACGGACGTCCAGGTGAACTTCGAGCGCTATTGGGCGAGCCCGATGGCGGTGCCGCTGTCGCGCGCGCTGCGTTCCCGCATTGTCGAGCAGCGACCTCCGACCCCGGAGCCGGACGATTCCCAGTCCCTGTTCGTCCGTGCCCTCCTCGCGGGGACGCTGGAGATGGAGTGGACGACGGTGACGATGGTGTCGGACGACCCGGCCAAGGCCACCGGGCGCCAGCCGGACCAGGGCAATGTGTGGCCGCGCATCACGGCGCTCCTCGGATCCCCGAAGCGAAGCCTGGACCTGGTCTCACCCTATTTCGTGCCGGGGCGCCGCAGCATGCGCTACTTCGCCGAACTCGCGCGACGCCATGTCAGGGTCTCGGTACTCACGAACGCGCTGGAGTCGACGGACGTGGCCGCGGTCCATGCGGGGTACGTGAAGCGACGCCGCGGCCTCCTGCGCGCCGGCGTGCAGCTGTATGAACTCAAGCGCTCGGCGGCCCTCCCGGCGCCACGCCACCAGCGCTACATGGCCCGCGGCAGTTCACACTCGAGCCTCCACGCGAAGACGTTCGCGGTCGACGGCATACGCGCGTTTGTCGGGTCCCTGAACTTCGACCCGCGTTCAGCGCGACTCAACACCGAGATGGGGTTCGTCATCGAGAGCCCTGCCATCGCCGGGGCGATCGCCGAAGCGTTCATCACGCGGGTTCCGGAGAGCGCCTATCGCGTGCGGTATCACCGCTACCGCGGCCTCCATTGGCAGGAACGCGGCCCGGACGGGGATACGATCCACACCCGCGAGCCGGGCGCCGGATTGCTGCGCCGCGCCTTCGTGCGCGTGGTGTCATGGCTCCCGGTCGACTGGCTCCTGTAGGTCGTCAGGTGACCATCCTCCGGATGCCATCGCGCAGCAGGTGCGGAACACTGAAGTTGATCAGGAGGCCGGTCCGGTAGCCGCTCAACTTCAGGTATGAGAAGACCTGCGCCTGGTGGAACGGCAGGATCCTGCCGACGGCCTTGAGCTGGACCACCACAGTGTCCTCGACCACCAGGTCGACGCGACAGGCGTTCTGGATCGTGATCCCGTCATAGAAGACCGGCAAGGCCTTCTCAAGCTCCACCCGGAGACCGGATCTCTGCAGTTCCAGGGCAAGGCACAGGCGGTACGCGCATTCGGACAGCCCGGCACCAAGGGCGGCGTGCACCTTGAAGGCGGCGCCCAGGATGGTTCGGGTGAGATGGGGTTCTTGCATGCGGGAGACAGTGCGACGGCACCGTCACCTCGGCGTCACCTCACCCGGCGAACCCTGCCCTGGAGCGCCCCGCCGGCCGCCAGGCTCACCCTGGCCCCACCCGGTTCGGCGGCGTCAACGCTCCACCCGGACCGGGCGCTGTGCCTGACCGCCACGCGTGCTGTTCAGGTGCACCGTGAACGACTTGTCCGCCTCACCCGCGCCCACGCGCAGGCGCAGGGTGATCACCTTCGTTTCGTTACCGGCGACGAAGAACTGCGGAAGCCGCCCCACGACCCGTGTGGCACTCCCGGCCGCCGGCTGGATGCTGACCTGGTCGGGTCGCACCATCTTCGTGCGCTTTGCCTGCTCGAGCGCCGTGGGGATGAAGCCCTGGTTGCGCACCGTCACCTTGAGTTCATGCGTGGCCGAGTCGGCGCCGGCGCGCACGGGCGTCGTAGTCGCGTCGACGATCTCGAGCTTCGGCAACGCCTTGATCAACTCCAGGTTGAACTTCGCCTGGTTGCCGGCCCACTTCTCCAGGACGGAGGGCGGGCTGTTCTGTCCCCAGAACTTCGGGTTCGGTCCACCACCTTCGACCTCACCGTGCTCCGGGTGGATGCCCTTCGTCCAGGGCAGCATGCACGTGCCGTTGAACGCCTCGTCGCAATACCGCAGCACTTCGTAGTTGTCGATGCGACCGTCGTTGTTGTAGTCCTTTTCCCGGCCGCCATTCCAGATCTCGTCACCGTACCAGACGATGCCGAGGGAGAAGTAGCCATACTCCGGGCCGTGGCCGAAGAGCGCCTGCGGATCGGCGAGCGCCGGGTTCGGGGCACCGCGGGTGGCGTAGGTACGGTACACATCGCCGGCCCACGGATATCCCGTGATCCGGAGCCCGACCGTGTCGAAGTGCTGGTAGACCTTCAGGTCCTGCGGGTAGAAACACTCGCTCTCTTCGCAGGATGACGGCGCGCGCAGGTGCATCGGCACCGAGGTGTCCATGCTGTTCGCTGCGCCGATATTCGGGTGCGCCAGGGTAAACAGGACCACGGAACGCGTTTCCGGCTCGGACAGTGGATACTCGCCGGCGCCGAACTGCGTATTGCCGCGCCCGGTCGCCTCGGTCATCGGATGCCAGTTGTACGGATAGTTGCGGTGCAGGTCGAGGCCGCCAATGCCATCCTCGTTGATGCGGCCATCCTTGTCATTGTCCCAGCCTTCCGGGTAGACCATATAGTCACCCTGGCCCATCGCGACGAAGCGCATGAGGCGCCCCTTGGCGTCGGCGGAGTCAATGACCGCATTGCCCTTCCCCGCCCCGACGAACTTCCGCAACTGGGTGATGTAGCCGTCACCGTTGACGTCTTCCGGCGGATCCTCGTCGAGCAAGCCGTCACCGTCGTCGTCGTACGGGCGCACGGTGCTGCGATTCGACTGCGCCGTGAGCCGGTACATGTCCGACCCGTCGGGATTGTTCAGCGGGCGGATGTACACCGCCTTGTCGTCGAGGATTCGGGTGATGACCGGATCCTTGCCGTAGTTCTCGAGCAGGTGCCAGGCCAGGTACAGCGAACTCTCGGTGCCGGAGATCTCGCCGGCGTGCCGACCGCCATCGAAGAAGGCCGCGGGCTTGTCGGTGTGCTTGCCGGTCGCCTTGTTCGTGAGCGTCATCTGCCAGACGTCGCGCTCGCCGAACGACTTCCCGACGACATAGAGGTCGACGAGGTTCGGGTACTGCGCCGCCCACTTGCGCATCCACTCCTCGATCTCGGCGGAGGTGTGGTAGTGCCGGAAGTCCATCTGGCCGGGCACGACCGGCTGCGTCTCGGGGTAGTTCGTCAGCGGGAACACGCTCGTGCCGTCACGCTTGCCGGGGACGATGTGCACCCGCTTCACGGTGTCCCTGGGGGCCGCGCCACCACGACCACCGCCACGCTGGGCCAGCACGGGAGCGGCGAACATCGTGACGCACAGGAAGCCGGGAAGGATCGACACACGCATGGGACGGGGCGCTGGGGTTCACGTTCCGCCGCCCGGACCGGACGGCTCCTCCGCGGGAAGCTACCTCATGCACGTCGGATTGGCACGCCTGCGGCCTCTTCTTCGGGTCCCGTACCCGCCCGGGTTGGCCAACTGACCATGTCACATGGAGGAACGCGATGACGAGCACGTCGCCAAGCACGCGCGCTGACGGATCGGGAACGCCATGTCAGGGACGCGGTGCCAATTTCAAACCGCATTTGACCACAGGGGTCACGGAGGTCACGGAGGAACGGCACCGACGGGTTTGCTCTTCAAGGCCTGCATGCTTTCCGTGATGGGGGACCGTGGTCGCCGCTTCCCGCCAGAAGAATCGCGATCGGGAGCCCCTGGACAGCTCGGCGCAGCCCCCCGTGATCTCCGTGTCCCCTGTGGTGAATAATCTGTGGTTAGGCTTGTCAGGTCTGCGGTCCCATTCCCAGAACAGCATTTCACCACAGGGGTCACGGGGGTCACGGAGGAACCGCACCGACGGTTTGTTCTTCAAGGCCTGAATGCTTTCCGTGATGGCGACCGTGGTCGCCGCTTCCCGCCAGAAGAATCGCGATCGGGAGCCCCTGGACAGCTCGGCGCAGTTCCCCGTGATCTCCGTGTTCCCTGTGGTGAATACTCTCTGGTTAGGCGTTGCAGGTCCGCGGTGCCATTCCCAGAACAGCATGTGACCACAGGGGTCACGGAGGTCACGGAGGAACGGCACCGACGGGTTTGCTCTTCAAGGCCTCAATGCTTTCCGTGATGGCGTGGTCGCCGCTTCCCGCCAGAAGGATCGCGATCAGGACCCCCGGATGGCTCGGCGCAGTCCCCTGTGATCTCCGTGACCCCGGTGGTGAATACTCTGTGGTTAGGCGTTGCAGGTCCGCGGTGCCATTCCCAGAACGGCATGTGACCACAGGGGTCACGGAGGTCACGGAGGAACGGCACCGACGGATTTGCTCTTCAAGGCCTGAATGCTTCCGTGATGGCGTGGTCGCCGCTTCCCGCCAGAAGCATCGCGATCGGGACCCTTGGACGGCTCGGAGCAAGCCTGTGTGATCTCCGTGGCCCTGTGGTGAATCGCACGGTGGTCAGGCTCCTCCGGTGTGGTGCGCCGGAATGGTGACTGGGCCTGCGCGATGCAACCCGAATCGCTGGCCGGCGACCCCCTGCGCATGGATCGTCACCGAGCGGCGGCAGTTGGCCGCAGGCCAGATGCACGAATGGCGCGGGCCGTCAGGCCCGCGCCATTCACGCCCGGATCCTGCCTACTTCTGGACGAGGATCAGGAACTTGGACGGTGCCCAGAACTTCTCCGGGTCCGTCACGCTCAGGGTCCCCTTCACCAGCGGGTCACGCGGGTCCATCGAGTCGGTGTACTCGAGGTTCTGGCGCGACACCAGCCGGTACTCCTTGTCCGCCTTCGGCAGGGTGATGGTCAGGTCCTTCGACTTGGACATCACCTGGAAGTCCTCGACCTCATAGGCGCGGGCCGGCACGATCGTCTTGCCCCGACCGAACGCGAGCAGCGTCCCACCCTCGCGCCGGATGATGCCCTTCTCGGTCAGCTCCTTCTCCGTGCCGATGGCGATGAACACGGAGTCCTCGTGCGCCTCCATGGCGGTGTTCTTCGCGACCAGGGCAACGTTCTCACGGCCCATGCTGTCGACCTGCGCGCCCAGTGTCGCGATTTCCCGCGTCTGGTTCTCCACCGTCAGCCGCAGGCCGGCGATCGACTGCTCGTACTCGGCCAGCTGCGTCGCCTGGGTGGCGTTCAGCATGGTACGCGCCACGCTGTCCGACCGCATGCGACGGATGCGGCTCTCGCTGGCCGTCAGGCGCTGCAGCACCACGTTGACCTTCTTCTGGACACGGGCCAGCTGGTCCGACGCGTTCTCGATCGCGGACTCCGGTGCCGGGCCGTCCTCCTTGACCTCGATCCGCGCCTTGGCCAGGTCGCGATCGATCTCGGAGATGAGCCGCGCGCTGGTGGCGGCATCGCCGATGAGCTGGCTCTGGTAGCTCAACTGGCGCTCCTTCACCGCCAGCAGACTGTCCTTCAGGATGATGAGCGAGTCCTTCGCGCGCCCGGAACGGGCGACGGCGAGGCCGGTGTCCGCGCCGGCATAGCGCTCGGGGACGGCATCGTTGCATGCCGCGGCGACGACGATCGTGGCGGCGGCGAGGAAGCGGTATCGGTTCATGACGGATCCCTCCGTTCTGCCCCCGCGGTTACCGCGCCGGCGGTCCGGCGAACTGCCGACCGATGTTCGGGCGCGGGCTCTTCCGCGATGAGGCGGAACCTGCTACACGCGTATTCCGCAGGCGATCCGGGCAGGGTGGGCACGCATCGCGCCGCACGATTTTCCCGTGATGCGCGGCACACTGCGCCGTCCCCCTGCCTGACGAGTGCTTCGCGGGCGCCGGCGCGCCCTCAGAACGAGAGGCCGACGCCGGGGAGGATGAGCTGGCGCGCGCCAGCCAGCGGCGATGCCAGTTGCAGCACCCGGATGCCGACGGTGGGTGCAAACCGGTTGCTGGTGCGCGGGACCAGGTCGATGCCGAAGAGCAGCGCCCCGGTGGACCGGCGGCCGAATCCCTCACCGCCCGAGGCGTTCACCACGCCGCCGCCGGCCGAGAGCCGCAGTGGACTGTCGCCGGCGAAAACATAGCCGGAGACCAGGCCACCGCTGAGGAGGTTGGGCGTCGACGTGGAAATGCACGAAAACCCGGCCACGCAGTCAGCCATGGCGGAAGCGCCACCCATGGGCGCGAGGACGAATCCCGCGAGTTCAGCGCCCGTGTAGCGGGAGAAGTCGCGGCTCACGCTCAGCCGCGCCACCGCGGCCGGGAACCCGCCACCATACCCGGCGAAATCGACGAACCCCGGGCTTACCGTCAACGTGACGCGTGTCCCGGTATCCTGCGCAGCCACCGGCACCGCGGCGAGCAGCGACAAGCCGGCAAGGCAACGGGCGAGGGATCGCGTCATGGTCGCTCCTTGGGTGGTGGACTGACAATTGTCCCGGACACCCGGCGGCGCAACCCACCTGACGCGAGGGACCCGTACCCCGATGCAACGGTCGGTCCCGATTGCGTGTCTGACATAGACAATCTATGCTACTCGCAATCCACAACCCATGCGCGAAGACATTCCCCAAGGCACGCTCGACCTGCTGATCCTCCGGACCCTCGCAGGGGCATCGGACCGACCGCTGCACGGGTTCGAGATCGCCAACGCGATCGAGAGCGTGTCGGGCCGCGTGTTCGTCGTCGAGGAAGGCTCCCTGTACCCGGCCCTCCAGCGCATGCTCGTGCAGGGATGGATCGCCGGCGAGTGGGGGCGAACGGCCGACAACCGCCGCGCGCGCTACTACCACCTCACCGCCGCCGGACGACGCCAGCTCGAGCGCGCCCTGAAGTCCTACGACCGCGTGCGGCAGGCCATCGCCGCGATCCTGAACCCCTCCCCCCGGGGGACCTGACCATGACGGGCACGTTCTGGCGCCGCCTGGCGTTGCTCTGGTCGCGCAACCGGGCGACCGCGGACCTCGAGGAGGAGATGCGGCTGCACCGCGCGCTTCGCGCCGAGGCGATGCAACGCCACGGACACCCCGATCCCGATGCCGGGGCCGCTCGACGCTTTGGCAGTTCGCTGCGGCTCACCGAGGAAAGCCGGGAGGCGTGGGGATTCGGGTCGGCCGATGCCGCCTGGCAGGACATTCGTTATGCAGCCCGTCGCCTGCGCCAGCGCCCCGGGTTCACTGCCTCCATCGTCGGCATCCTGGCGCTCGGTATCGGCGCCACGACCGCCATGTTCAGCGCCGTCGACGCCGCCATGCTGCGTCCGCTCCCGTTCACGCGGCCCGAACAGCTCGTCGTGCTCAACCGGCTCGGCATCCCGTTCGTCCGCGCCGGGGGACCGCCCCGGGCCCCGTCGTTCGACATCACCTCGGCAATGGCGATGCGCGACGTCTTCAGTGGCGTCGCGGCCTACGCGTCAGGCGGCATCAACCTGGCCGACGCCGAGCATCCGCGCCGCCTGAAGGCGGGCGTGGTCACGGGCAACTTCTTCGCGACGATCGGCGTCCAGGCGGCGAGGGGACGCACGATCGCGCCGGCCGATGGGGAGGCGACCGCCTCGCGGGTCGTCCTCCTGTCCTGGGAACTGTGGCAGTCCGCGCTCGGTGGACGGGACGTGATCGGCACGACCATCCCGCTCAATGAGGCACGGTACGAAGTGATCGGCATCATGCCACGGGGCTTCTCGTTCCCCAGCGCCAGCGACGTGTGGATCCCGATGAGCGTGCCGTCGACGCCGGCGACGTTCGAGCCGTTCCGGGGCTACCTGCCGTCTACGGTGATCGCGCGGATCACGGCCCCGCTGGAGGTGGCGGAGGCGCGGATGCGGGATGCGTGGCAGCGTGCCGTGTCGAATCTGCCCCGGAGCCCCGGGCAGAAACTGGGGATCGATGAGACCCTCGAACGGGTGCTGTCCGACGGCGCGACCCAGCCACTCCGGTCTACGCTGGTCGCCGACCGCAAGACGGCCCTCCTGGTGCTCCTGGCGACGACCGGCGTCCTGCTGCTCATCGCGTGCGCCAACGTGACCAACCTGCTGCTGTCGTATGGCGCATCGCGGGCGCGGGAACTGGCGGTCCGCACGGTGCTCGGCGCCACGCGCGGGCGCGTGCTGCGCCAGCTCCTCGCGGAAAGCGTGTTGCTCTCGGTGGGAGGCGCGGCCGTCGGCGTCTCGATCGCCCCGCTGGTGCTCGGGGCGCTGCGCACGGTGATGCCGGCCCGGCTCGCCGGCCTGGCCCCGGTTCAGCTGGACTTGCGGGTGCTGGCCTTCGCGAGCCTCCTGGCCGTCGTCACGGGAATCCTCTTCGGGTTGTGGCCGGCGTTCGGGGCCACGAGGGGATCGAGTGTCGCGGCCATCAAGTCCGGCGGAGGCCACGGGGCGAGCGCGTCAGGCACCCGTCGTTCCCAACGTGTGCTGGTGGGCGCGGAGATCGCGCTCGCGGGGGTCCTGCTGGTGGGCGCGGGCCTCATGCTCCGTTCCTTCGAGCGCCTCGTTGCCATCGACACCGGCATGCAGTCGGCATCGGTCGCGACACTGGAGATGAGCTTCCAGCGGGCGGTGCGCCAGGAGACCCGCATCCAGCGCCTCGCGGCGATCCTCGATGAGCTGCGCCGGCAACCCGGCATCGTGGCGGCCGGCGCGGTCAACGACCTGCCGCTTCGCGGAGGAGGGGGAATCGGCATTTCGGTGACCGTGTCCGGGGCGCCGAAGTCGTCGGAGAACACCTACCCCCGATACCTGGTGGCCACGGCGGGTTACTTCGACGCCATGGGGATCGCGTTGCGCCAGGGCCGTGACTTCTCGTCAGGCGACGGCACGGGCAGCGTCGCGGTCATCAGCCAGTCGATGGCCAGGACGTACTGGCCGGAAACGGATCCGGTCGGCCGGACGTTCCTGTTTGGCGGGGATGGCCCGCCGTTCACGGTGATCGGGGTAGTGGACGACGTGCGCGAAGCGGGCATGGAATCGGAGCCCGGTCCCCAGATGTACCTGCCGGCGCGCACGAACCTCGATGCCAACCTCGCGATCGTCGCCCGCGGCGACGGGACCATGGCGAAGGCCACGCTGCTGGCCGCCCTCACGCGGGCCGTCCGCAACGTCGATCCGGCGCAGGCCGTGTACAACGTGCGGATGATGGACGACGTCATCGGGGCCTCGCTGGCAGCGCGGCGCGCCAACACCACCCTCATCGCGCTTTTCGGCCTGCTGGCTGTCGTGATCGCGGTGCTCGGTGTCTATGCCGTCGCAGCGAACGCGGTGGCACAGCGATCCCGGGAGTTCGGGATCCGCGCCGCGCTGGGGGCAACCCGGCGTGACCTGTTGCGGCACGTCGGGGGTGAGATGGTGCTGGTGGTCGCGGCGGGCGTGGCGGCCGGGGCGGCGATCGCCTGGGGTGCCTCACGAGTGATGACCGGGATGGTGTACGGGATTTCCGTCCGCGATCCCGGCGTGTTCGCCACGGTGCCGCTGGTCCTCGCGCTGGCCGCCATGGCGGCAACGCTCGTGCCCGCGCGCCGCGCCATGCGGGTCGAGCCCGTGGAGGTCATGCGGGAGGAATAGGGCACTGGCGGACGGGCCGGCCGCCGGGGCATCCTTCGCCACCACCAGCGAGATGGCCGGTCCTTGTCCCTCCTCGTCAGGCTCCTTGTCGTCGCCACCTGCCTCGTGCTCGCTCCGCGCGAGGCCAGGGCGTGGAGTCGTGACGGCCATCGCATCGTCTGCCGGATCGCGTGGCAGTTGCTCGACCCGGCGCACCGCAGCGAGATCGAGCGCCTGACGAGTACCTACCGGGCGCCGAACGGCCAGCCGGTCGGGTCGTTCCCCGATGCGTGCAGCTTTGCCGACGAGGTGCGCAGCCGGGCGCGCGGCGACGACGCCGGCTGGAGGCGGCTGGCCTCGCTCGAATCCTGGCATTACGCCAACGTCCCCAGGACCACCACGCGCCTCGAGGCACCCGCCTGCGCGGGTCCGTGCGTCATCACCGCCGTGCACGCGCATGCCGACTCGCTGCGCAAGGCGCGCGGGGACGCGTCGAGGGCAGAGGCGCTGTTCTTCCTCGCGCACTGGGTCGGGGACCTGCACCAGCCCCTGCACGTGGCATATGCCGACGACCGTGGCGGCAACAGCGTGCGGCCCATCGAGGGCGGCTACTACGATGTGCCCAACCTCCACGCCCTGTGGGATTCCGGCCTGCTGACGAAGGTCCTGGGTGGCGACTCGTGGGAAGCCCTCGCCGACCGACTCGCCCGCGACGCCACCCCGGCCATGCAGGCCACATGGATGCTGGGCACGGCGACGGACTGGGCACAGGAATCGTACAACCTCATCACGTCGCCAGCCGCGCAGTACTGCGACTGGCGATCGTCAGGCAGCGGATCCGAGTGCCTGGCACGCGAGGGCGGGCGTACGCTCGGTGCGCCCTACCAGGCGGCGTTCGCGGACGCGGCCGTGACCCGGCTCCAGCAGGCAGGGGTGCGACTCGCCGGGCTGCTCCGGCACAACCTGCGCCTCCCATGATGCGCCGGGAGGGACGGCGGGCCTGGACCTCAACGCGGCACGGGTGCCGATGCGACTGACCGACGAGGAGTTGCGAGATGTCCTGGCGCGCGCGGAGGAGATCCAGCGCTCCTCACGCACGCCCGCGTCGATGCGATCGGAGTTCGAGGCGGTCCTGAGCGCCGGTGAGGCGGTAGGCCTTGACCGACCGGCCGTCGAACGCGCGCTGCGCGAGCGCATTGACGTGATGGCGTCGCCGCCGGCCCCGGGCGAACTCGTCTTCGCGCGGTCGGCAGATGGCAGGGCGTATGTCGCCGAGGTCAAGTCCGTGGACGACCACGCCGTGCGCGTGCGGTTCCTGCGCGGCAGCGAAGGCACCGTGACCCACGAGCAGGTCCAGTCCTGCGAATTCCTCCCCGGGGAACGGCTGACCGTCGAATGGCCCTGGTGGGGACCCTGGACCTGCACGGTGGTCTCCTACATCGCCGAGCGCGGGCTGGTCGAGCTCACCGATGGGTGGGGCGAGACCAAGTGGTTCCCGATCGCCGAGGTCTGGCGCAATCCCCGGAAGGCAACAGGACGCGGGCGGATCTCGGCCACGCTGCTGGGCATCGGGGCAGCGGCCGGGGCAGCGATCGGGTCGGTGGTGACGTTCCTGCTGATGCGGTGAGCGGTCGCCGGTGGCAGGGTCGGCCTTCTGGGCTCATTCCAGCCGTCGCAACTCCCCACCGATGATCACGTGGACCCGCCAACCGAGGAGGGCCGCCACCGCCGCCAGGCCCGCCACCAGGCCCCACCAGATTCCCGGGGCGCCCCAGCCACGCGAGAAGGCCAGCCAGGCGCCTAACGGGATGCCGACGAGGGCATAGCCGGCCAGGTTCGACCACATCGGGACTCGCGTGTCTCCCGCGCCCCGGAGGATGCCACCCGACACCCCCTGGATCCCGTCAAACACCTGGAACACCCCGGCAATGGGGATGAGGACGGTCGCGGCGGCGACGATCCCCGGGTCCGGCGTGAACGCCCGGGCCAGCCACGGGGCCCCGAGGATGAGCCCGACCGCCGAGACCGACATGAATCCCACCCCGCAGGCCAGCGCGGCACCGGCCTCGCGCCGGGCTGCTTCCGGGTCGCCGCGCCCGACCGCGTGGCCGACCAGCACCGCGGCGGCGCCCGCAACGCCTAACGGGACCATGTACGTCAGCGCGGCCAGCATCAGCGCGATCTGGTGGCCGGCCAGCGGGAGCGTCCCCAGGAGGCCCACCAGCAGCAGCGCCACACTGAAGGCGGTGAACTCGATCCACAGCTGCAGGCCGATGGGAAACCCCAGGCGCAGCATCCGCCACAACGGCCCCGGCGCGAGGTCCTCGCGGCTCCAGCGACGCAGGAACGGGACGATGGCCTGGCGGCTTCCCCAGAGCAGGACCAGGAGCATGACCCACCGGCAGATGGTGGTCGCCCACCCGGACCCCACGGCGCCAAGCGCCGGGAACCCGAGCTTCCCGAAGACGAGGGCCCAGTCCAGCACGACGTTCGCGAGGTTCGCGACGACCACGGCGGTCACCACCGGCCTGACGAGCGTGAAGGCCTGGACCGTCTGGCGCAGCGCAATGAAGGCGAGGTACGGGAGCACACCGGGAATGCAGGCGCGCGCATACCGCGCCGCGAGTGGCACGACATCCGCCGGCTGCCGCAGGGGCCCGAGCAATGCCTCACCGGGGATGAGCAGGAGCGATACGGGAATGGTCAGCAGTGCGCAGAGGAGGAGGCCCCGCTGCAGGGCACGTTCGATCGCGGCGCGGTCCTTTGCGCCGACGGCCTGGGCCACGAGCGGATCGAGGGCCATGAGCGTTCCCTGGCCGATCGTGACGAAGCTGTTGAAGTAGACGTTCCCCAGCGCCACCGCCGCGAGTCCCTGCGCGGAATGCCGGGCGACGATCGCGGCGTCCACCACCCCCATCAGCATGAGCCCGACCTGCACCACCACGATCGGCGCGGACAGGCGCGCGACATCGCGGACCTCGGACCTCGTGGGAATGCGAAGGGCGCGCCCCATCAGGCGGCGCTCAACGCGGCAAGGCGGGTCGCGGTCCGGCGGCTACTCCCACTCGATCGTCGCCGGGGGCTTCGACGACACATCGTAGACGACCCGGTTCACGCCCTTCACCTCGTTGATGATGCGCGACGAGATCCGCGCCATCGTCTCGGTCGGGAACGGGAACCAGTCCGCCGTCATCCCGTCTGTGCTCGTGACGGCTCGCAACGCGACCACGTTCTCGTAGGTCCGGTAGTCGCCCATGACGCCCACCGACCGGACCGGAAGCAGCACCGCGAACGCCTGCCAGATGTCGTCGTACAATCCCGCGGCCCGGATCTCCTCGAGGTAGATCGCGTCCGCCTGGCGCAGGACGTCCAGCTTCTCGACGGTGAGGTCCGAGAGCACCCGGATCCCCAGCCCCGGTCCCGGGAACGGGTGCCGGCCCACCATCTCCTCCGGCAGGCCCAGCTCCCGGCCGACGTTGCGCACCTCGTCCTTGAAGAGCTCGCGCAGGGGCTCGATGAGCGCGAACGGCATGTCGGGACGGAGTCCGCCAACGTTATGGTGCGTCTTGATCGTCACCGACGGCCCGCCGCGCGGCGACACACTCTCGATGACGTCGGGATACAGCGTGCCCTGCACCAGGAACCGCACGTCGGCGCCCACGTCCTTCGCCGCCGCCTCGAAGACGTCGATGAAGGTGTGCCCGATGATCCGCCGCTTCTGCTCGGGATCCTCGACGCCGGCGAGCGCCGACAGGAATCGATCCTCCGCCCGCACGGTCACGAGGTTGATGCCGTGATTGGCGCGAAACATCCGCTCGACCTGGTCGCGCTCGTGGAGGCGCAGCAACCCGTTGTCCACGAAGATGCAGGTGAGCTGGTCGCCGATCGCGCGATGGACCAGCATGGCCGCCACCGACGAATCCACCCCACCGGACAGGCCGCAGATGACCTTCGAGGATCCCACGAGGGTCCGGACCTTCTCCACCTCGTCGGCGATGAACGCCCCCGGCGTCCAGGTCGGCTTCGCGCGACAGACGCCGAACAGGAAGTTCGCGATCATGTCCTTGCCGCGGAGCGAGTGCGCGACTTCGGGGTGGAACTGCACGCCATACACCGGCCGGGTCGCATGGCGGAAAGCGGCGTACTTGCTGCCACCGCTCCGGCCCACGGGCACGTAATTGGCGGGCAACTCGGCGACCTGGTCGCCGTGGCTCATCCAGACCTGGGTCTGCTCACCTGCCTCGAACCCGTCAAACAGCCCGGATGGCTCGACGACATCCAGCATCGCGCGGCCGTACTCGCGCTCCTGCGCCGGCGAGATGCGCCCGCCCTCGAGGTGCACGATGAGGTTCATCCCGTAACAGACGCCGAGCACGGGGGCGATGTCGAGGATCTCCCTGGGAGCCATCGGCGCGCCCTCGTCGTAGACCGAGTTCGGTCCGCCGCTGAGGATGATCCCGGTGGGCCTCCAGGCACGGATCCAGTCCAGTGTCACGTGCGGCGGGTGGATCTCGGAATACACGCGCGCCTCGCGGACGCGGCGGGCAATCAACTGCGTGAACTGGGAGCCGTAGTCGATGATGAGGATACGGCTGCCACTGGTCGGATCGGTCATGCCGTGGGCAACTGGAGGAACTCCACGCGCCGGGTGTCGAGGTCGAGGACCGCAGCCGAGGGCGGGCCATACAGCCACCCGCAGGCCTCCCCGGGATTGACGATGAGCGTGTCGCCGCGGGACTTCATTTCCTCGCGGTGGGTGAAGCCGTGCACGACGATGCTGTGCTGCTCGATGGATCGCGTCGAGACGTCGCCGAGGTCGTGCACCAGCAGGACGAGCTGTCCGCCGACGTCCATGCTGTGCGGCGACTCGAACAGCTCGATACCGAGTCCCGAGGCGGCGTAGGCCTTGAGGCCTTCGTGGTCGCCATCGTTGCGCCCGAAGACCCCGGCCATGGTGACGTTATGCTCCAGCAGCGGACGCAGCGCAAAGGGGGAGCAATAGTCCCCGGCGTGCAACACCATGGCGACGCCGCGCTCCAGCATGAGGCGGACCAGCCCGTCGATGGCCGGAAGGCGATCGTGCGTGTCGGACAGCAACCCGATCAGCATCAGGTGGTCCTCCATTCGAGGGCGTGGCGCTCGAGACGGATCAGGTCCGCGTACTCTTCCCGCTCCGTCGTCACGGCGTAGCGATCCCCGTCGACCAGGACCTCGGCGGCACGTGGGCGTGCGTTGTAGTTGGACGCCATGCTGTAGCCGTAGGCGCCGGCCGTCCGCACCACGAGCAGGTCGCCGGCCTCGATATCCGGCATCTCGCGGTCGAGCGCCAGGAAGTCACCGCTCTCGCAGACCGGGCCGACGACGTCGATGCGGACGGTCACGCGCTGGCGTGGACGCACGGGCTCGATGTGGTGATACGCCTGGTAGTGCGACGGGCGCAGCAGCTCGGTCATCCCCGCGTCGGTGACGGCGATCTCGCGCCCGCCGCTGCGCTTCCGGTAGAGCACGCGCGTGAGGAGTGATCCCGCATCGGCCACCAGGAAACGCCCGGGCTCGACGAGCAACTCGAGTCCGGTGCGCCGCGTCGCGTCGCGGACGATCCTGCCATAGGCGCGGAGGTCGGGCGGCGCCTCGTCCTCGTACGGCACCGCCAGGCCGCCGCCGATGTCGAGGTATCGCACGGAAGAGATGCCCTCGCCCCGAATTGCCTCGAGCAGCCCGAGGACGCGCTCCAGTCCCCGCTCGTACGCGTCGAGCTCGGCCAGCTGCGACCCGACGTGCATGTCGAGCCCCGCCAGCTCCAGCCACGGCAGGGACGCGGCGAGGCGCGCCGCCGACAATCCCTCGTCCCAGGGGATGCCGAACTTGTGCCCCTTGCCGCCCGTGCGGATGTACGCGTGCGGCGAGTCGACGGTGATCTCGGGGTTCAGCCGCAGCCCGACCGGGACCTTCCGCTTCCGCTCGCACGCCAGGCCGTCGAGGAGCCGGAGTTCCGCTTCCGACTCCACGTTGATGAGCCGGACCCCCGCCTCGACGGCTTCGGCCAGCTCGCGGGCGCTCTTGCCCACGCCGCCGAACACGACGTCCTCCGGGGCGAACCCGCCTTGCAGCGCGCGGTACAGCTCCCCACCCGAGACCACGTCGGCGCCGCCACCTAACGATCGCACCAGGCGGAGGATGGCGGCGTTGGCGTTGGCCTTGAGGGAGTAGTGGATGCGGTGGGGGATCCCCGACAGGGCCCTGTCCAGTCGCTCGAACTGCCCCCGGATCGCCGAGGACGAATAGACGTAGGCCGGCGTCCCCACCGCCTCCGCGATGGTGTCGAGGGAGACCCCTTCGCAGGCGAGGGACCCTTCGCGGAGTTCGAGGACGGGGTTCAATAGGCCCTCGCCCACACGACCTCGTGCTGCGCGGGTTCCCCGGTCACCATGCAGCGCTGCGGCGCCGGCGTGGTCCGGAATTCCGTGTCAGGCAGGCAGCGGATGGTGGCCTTGGTCTCGGCCTTGACGCGCGCCTCGACAGCCGGGTCCCCGTTCCAGCCGGCGTAGACGAATGCCCCCTCCCCCTCCATCAGCTCGCGGAACCGGTCGTAGGTGACCGGCTCACGGATGCTGTTCGCCTCGCGACGCGCCCGCGCCGCCGCGAGCATGGACACCTGAATGTCCTCGAGCAGCGCGCCGATCGCCGGCGCGAGGCCGTCCAGGGGCAGCGTGACCTTCTCCCGCCGGTCCCGCCGCGCCGCGACGCAGGCGTTCTTCTCCAGGTCGCGCGGGCCCAGTTCGACCCGCAGCGGCACGCCACGCAGTTCCCACTCGTAGTACTTGGCGCCCGGCTTGATGCCCTCCCGCGAGTCGATCCGCACGCGAATGCGATCGTCGCCACGGCCGCCCCATCCCGTGAGGTGGTCCCGCAGCCGCGCGGCCGCCTCGAGCAGGCGGGCGCGCTCCTCGTCGCTCTTCCAGATCGGCACGACGACGACCTCGATCGGGGCCAGGCGCGGCGGCGTGCGGAGGCCGTTGTCGTCCCCGTGCGTCATCACGAGGCCGCCGACGAGCCGCGTCGAGACCCCCCAGCTCGTATTCCAGGCGTGTTCGATCGCGCCGGACTCGCCCTGGAACTTCAGGTCGAACGCCTTGGCGAAATTCTGGCCCAGGTTATGGGATGTCCCGGCCTGCAGCGCCTTGTTGTCCTGCATCATCGCCTCGCAGCCATAGGTGCGCAGCGCACCGGCGAACTTCTCGGACTGCGTCTTGAGCCCGGTCACCACGGGCATGGCCATCCACTGCTCCATGAACTCGCGGTAGATCCCGAGGATGAGGCGCGTTTCCTCCTCGGCCTCGTCGTGCGTCGCGTGCGCGGTATGCCCTTCCTGCCACAGGAACTCCATGGTGCGCAGGAACAGCCGCGTGCGCATCTCCCAGCGCACCACGTTGGCCCACTGGTTGATCCGGATCGGCAGGTCGCGGTAACTCTGCACCCACTTCGCGTACATCGAGTAGATGATGGTCTCGCTGGTGGGCCGGACCACCAGCGGCTCCTCCAGTTCCTTGCCCCCGCCGTGAGTGACGACGGCCAGCTCCGGCGCGAAGCCCTCGACGTGCTCGGCCTCCTTGTGCATGAAGCTCTCGGGAATGAACAGCGGGAAGTACGCGTTCTCATGCCCGGTCGCCTTGAACATTCCATCGAGGGCGCGCTGCATGCGCTCCCAGATGCCGTAGCCGTTGGGACGGATGACCATGCACCCGCGCACCGGCGAATAATCCGCCAGCTCGGAGCGCAGGACGAGCTCGTTGTACCAGGCGCTGAAGTCGGCCTGGCGGGTCGTCAGCTTCTTGTCGTCAGCCATGTCCCCGTGATTCCTGAATCGTGAATCGTGACCCGGTGGTGCCCCTTCATGCCTCTGTCCGCACGGTGAAGTCGGGGCGAACCGCACGCGGATGCGCGCGGATCACCTTCATGAGGTCGCCCGGTTCCAGCAGGGTGTCCCCCAGCACGTCACCCAGCGTGCGCTCGTTCGACACGGCGCTCACGAATCCCGCCCCGGCGCCGTCGCGCACCACGATGCGCTGCCCGTCCGGCGTCGGGCGCACCTCGACGATGTAGCTGGCGGCGGCGCTCCAGGCCGCCTTGCGCTGCTTGCTGAGCGAACCGCGCCGGAACGCGTACTCGACCGAGGCGCCCAACCCGCGCAGTTCGGTCGCCAGCCGGACGACGTCCACGTCTTTCACCGGGTCTTCGGCCGCGATGAAGAAGTCCGTCCCCCGCTGCTCCGAGGGCATGAGGCCGCGCGCCCGGAGCAGCTCGCCCAGGACCACGTCCCCCATGCCGAACCCGAGCGCGGGAAGGTCGGTGTCACCCAGGTCGCGCAGCAGGTTGTCGTACCGGCCGCCGCCGCAGATGGCACGGAACTCGCCCTTCCGGTCGAACAGTTCGAAGACGATGCCGGTGTAGTAGGCGAGCCCGCGGACGATCGACAGGTCGAACTGCACCCAGTCGCGCAGCCCGTGCGCGTCCATCAACGCGAGGTACGCCTCGATGCGGTCGAGCCCCTCGGCGACCGCCGGGATCACGTGATGAGCCGCGCGCAACTCGGCGATGTCGGAGCGCACGACGGCCTCGAGGATCGCGCTCGCCGTGCCCTCCGCAATGCCCGCCTGCCGCATCCGCTCCACGAGCACCGGTCGCGGGTCCCGGTCGACCTTGTCGATGGCGGCGTACGCCGCGGGGACTGCGTCGTCAGGCACGCCCCAGGCAGCCAGCAGGGACGACAGCAGCCGCCGATCCGACACCCGGGCCACGACGTCGTCCACCGACAGGCCACACTCCCGCATGACCTCCAGCGCCACCGCCAGCAACTCGGCGTCCGCCGACAGCTCGGACTCGCCGACGATATCGACATTCAGCTGGAAGTGCTCGCGCAGCCTTCCCTTCTGCTGTCGCTCGTAGCGGAAGAGCTGCGGCAGGGAATACCAGCGGACCGGCTTGCGCAGGGCATTGGCGCGCGCCGAGACCATCCGGGCGAACGTCGGCGTCATTTCGGGGCGCAGCGCCACCTCGCGACCGCCCTTGTCGGTGAAGTTGTACAGTTGGGTGACGATCTCTTCGCCGCTCTTCCGGGTGTACAACTCGAGCGCTTCCAGCGGCGGACCGTCGTACTGCTCGAACCCGAACCGGCGCGCCACGGCATGCCACGCGCGAAAGACGTACTCGCGTTCGGCCAGTTCCTTCGGGTAGAAATCGCGAAATCCGGGGAGCGCTCCGGCTGACATTGGGGAAAGCTACCCGGCAAGCGGATCGACCTGCAAGCGAGCCATCGCGTCGCCGACCGTGTGGAACGATCCCGTCACCAGGACGGTCGCCGCGAGTCGCGATGCCGTCTCGAGTGCCCGATCGAAGTCGTTCTCCAGGACGGCCTCCCACCCCCTGGCGTGGGCATATGCGAGCGCCTCGCTGGCGTTCCATGCCCGGCTGGCCGGCGCGGTCGGGGCCGAGGTGAGCACGAAGACGTCGACCACCGGGGCGAGGGCACCCATGACCCCGCGCCAGTCCTTGTCGGTGAGCACGGTGAGGAGCGCGGCCACCGGCCGCGGCACGTCGACCGCCGTCACGGTCGCCGCGAGCACGGCGGCCCCGTCCGGGTTGTGGGCGACGTCGAAGATGAAGCGTCCCTCGCGATGAAACCGACCCGGCAACCGTACCGCCCGGAGCGCCAGCGCTGCCTCGGCGAGGCTGGTGAACCACGTCGCGCCGGCGGCATGGAGCATCAGGAGCGCCAGGGCGGCATTCGAGGCCTGGTGCGCGCCGGCCAGCGGGGTCTGCAGGCGGGCCGATTCGCCACCGAGCGTGACGTCAAAGGACGTCCCCGCGACGGTGACCTCGACCTGCCGCGGCGGACAGTCGCGCCACACGCTCACGAAGGGGGTGGCGCCGATCGCCATCGCATGCTGCGCGAGCAGGGCGCCGACCGCCGGGTCCGGCTCGCCGATGGCCGCGGGAGCGCCGGGCTTGAAGATGCCCGCCTTCTCGAAGGCGATCGACTCCCGCGTGTTCCCGAGGACCTCGACGTGGTCGATGCCGATGGACGTGACGCCGGCGACGACGGGCCTAACGACGTTGGTCGAGTCGAGGCGGCCGCCGAGGCCGGTCTCGATGACGGCCACGTCGACGCCCGAGCGGGCGAACCAGTCGAAGGCCATCGCCGTCGTGGCCTCGAAGAAGGTCGCGCCGGTGCGTTCGACCGCCGGCGTCCATCGCTCGATGAACTCGACCACGGACTGCTCGTCGACCGGGCGCCCGTCCACCAGGAAGCGCTCACGGAAGTCCACGAGGTGCGGTGACGTGTACTTGCCGACCCGCAGGCCGCGACGGCGCAGCACCGCCTCGAGGGTGGCACACACGCTGCCCTTCCCGTTCGTGCCGGCCACGTGGAACACCGGGACCCCGAGGTGCGGGTCGCCAAGCGCGGCGAGCAGCGCCGCCGTGCGCTCGAGCCCGAACCGTGATCCGCCGGTCGTGCGCTCGAACAGGGAGTCGAGCGCGGCGCGATAGCCGCTCAGGCGGTGGTCCACCCCGCAACGGCGGGCTTGCCGCTCATGTGGCGCAGGAGACGGCCGACGGTGGCCTTGAGGTCACGGCGATGCACGACCGCGTCCACCATCCCGTGGTCGAGCAGGAACTCCGCCGTCTGGAAGCCCTCGGGCAGGTCCTGGCCTAACGTCTGCTTGATGACGCGCGGGCCGGCGAAGCCGATGACCGCGCCCGGTTCCGCCAGGATCGCGTCGCCCAGCATCGCGAAGCTCGCGCTGACGCCGCCCGTGGTGGGGTTGGTGAGGATCGAGACGTACGGGATGCGGCGTTCCGCCAGCTGCGACAGCACGGCGCTCACCTTCGCCATCTGCATCAGCGACAGTACGCCCTCCTGCATGCGCGCGCCACCGGATGCCGAAATGACGATCAACGGGTGCTTCTTCTCGAGCGAGCGCTGGGCAAGGCGCGAGATCTTCTCGCCCACCACCGAGCCCATCGAACCGCCCATGAACGCGAAGTCCATGATGCCGATGCCCACGGGCATCTCGGCCATGGTGCCGTGCGCGGTGAGGATCGCGTCGTAGTCGGCCACGCCCCTGGCCTTCTTGACCCGGGCCGCGTAGTCGGGGAACTGGAGGGGGTCCACCGACCGGATGTCGGTCTCGGTCTCGGTCCACGAGTTCTCGTCGAACAGCAGCCGGGCGTACTCCACGGCGCGGATGCGGCGGTGAAAGTCGCACGCCGGGCAGACGTTGAAGCTCCGGATGAACTTTTCGCGGATGTCGGTATGGCCGCACGCTTCGCACTTCTCCCAGACATCCGGCGGGATCTCGAGGCGTTCGGTGCGCGGGGCGCGGGGTTTCTTTTCCTTCCGGAACCAGGCCATGGCCGAAAGATGGGGGCCGTCGAGGGCAGAGGGCAGAGGCAAGCGAGCGCCAGGCGCAAAGCGCAAGGCACCATGGGGGTTACCCCCGATCCCCGTGCACGAAGACCCTAGCCCAGCGGCAGTTCGCCGGCTCGTCCCCGACCCTCGGCCGAGATCCGCACCAGCATGCCCACGGCAATCCAGCAGGCCAGGAGGAACGACCCCCCGTACGAGAAGAACGGGAGCGGGATCCCCGTGATCGGCATGAGATTGACCGTCATGCCGACGTTGATGATCACGTGGACGAACCAGCTCCCCGCCAACCCGAAAGCGACCAGGCTGCTGAAGGAGTCGCTCGCTCGTGTGGCGACCCGGATGACGCGCAGGAAGAGGAACAGGAACAGGAGGAGCGCCGCCGACACGCCCAGGAACCCCAGTTCCTCACCGAGCACCGAGAAGATGAAGTCGGTGTGCTGCTCGGGCAGGAACGCCAGGCGTTTCTGGGTGCCCGCGGTGAAGCCCTTGCCGGTCCACCCTCCCGAGCCGATCGCGATGCGGGACTGCAGGACCTGGTATCCGGACGCCATGGGATCTCGTGACGGGTCCAGGAAGACCAGGAGCCGATCCTGCTGGTGAGGCTTGAGCTGATCCCAGAGGATCGGCGCCGCGACGCCCATCATGACGTTCGCGACGACCAGCAGCACACCTTCCACGACGTACGGCTTGACCAGCCAGACCGTGACCAGCAGGAGGATGAACCAGGTTGCCCAGAGCCAGCGGCTGCCGCCGAGCACGAGACTGATGGCGGGGCTGGCCGCGAACAGCAGCAGCGTGCCCGAGACGCCGCTCCAGAACAGCATCGCAAAGAACAGCCCGATGAAGACGAGCCCGGTCCCGAGGTCCGGCTGCGCCATGACGAGCACCCAGGGCACGAGCACGACGATGGCGGGCTTGATGAGTTCGACGAGCGATCGCGGTGCCACGCGGTATGACGCGAGCACCTTCGCCAGCATCAGCACCACCGCGATCTTCGCCAGCTCCGACGGCTGCCCCAGTCGCCGCCCACCGATGGTCAGCCAGCCCTTCATGCTCTCGGCGGTCCCGGCGCCGGATCCGATGACCAGCGTGACGGCGAGCAGGGCAAGGGCGAGGAGGTAGGCGGGCAACGCCGCCCACTCCAGGAATCGCACGGACAGTCGCGTGATGACCATGAAGGCCACGACGCCCAGCGCCAGCCACGTCAGCTGCCGCACCCACGCGCCCTGCACCGCGGACACCGGCAGGTCCGTCTGCCCGGCGCTGTACACGACCGCGATCCCGAAGGCGGTCAGCAACAACGCGATCATCGCGAGCGGGTAGTCCGCGATGGTCTTCCGGATCATCCGCCGGTCACGTTCAGCGGCTGGATGACCGCCTGCTTGAGGTAGCGCTCCATCATCTTGGACGCGATGCGCGCCGCGAGGTAGCCGTGCTCGCCGAATTCCAGCAGCACGGCGACGACGATCTTCGGGTCCTCCTTGGGAGCGAATCCGACGAACCACCCGTGGTCCTTGCCGGCGTTCTGGGCGGTGCCGGTCTTCCCCGCCACCTCCACGCCCTTGATCGCGGCACTCGCCGCGGTGCCGCGCGCGGAGACCACGCCGTGCAGCGCCTCGCGAAGCCCCGCGAGCTGCTGAGGTGTGAGGTCGAACAGCTTCTCCCGCTCCACCGGCCGGTCAACGACGTGCGGGCGCACCGCCTGCCCGTCGGTCGCCAGCGCGGTGTAGAACCGCGCCATGGTCAGCACCGTCTGGGTATTCTCTCCCTGGCCGATCGACAGGTTGAGCGTCACGGCATTGGTCCAGTTCCCCTTGCCGTACATGCTGTCCAGGTAGGCCGTCGTGGTGGGCCACAAGGGCGTCTTCTCGTCCGGGAGGTCGACTCCGGTCGACCTGGTGAAGCCGAGTTCCACGCCGCCGGCGAGGAACTTCTCCAGCCCGAGCCGCAGCCCGAGCTGGTAGAAGTAGACGTCGCAGGACTTCTCGATCGCCTGGGCCAGCGTGAGCGACCCGTGTCCCTTCTTTTCCCAGCAGCGAAAGGGTCGCGACCCGAACTGGTAGGCTCCATCACAGCCCTCGGGCATGCGGTCATCCAGGCCCACGATGCCCAACTGCATCGCGATGATCGCGGTCGCGAGCTTGAAGGCGGACGCCGGCGGATACCGACCCTGGAGCGCCTTGTTGTACAGCGGGTTGCGCGGGTCCTCGCGCAACGCCCGGTACTTCGCCGACGAAATCCCGCCGATGAAGTCGTTCGGGTCGAAGATCGGCGCGCTGTGGAGCGCGAGCACGGCACCCGTCACCGGGTCCATCGCCACGGCCCCGCCCTGCATGGTGGAGTCGAAGAGGGTCGCGGTGTAGCGCTGGAGGTCGATGTCGATATTGGTATGCAGGTCACCACCCGACTCGGGGAGGCGATCCGGCCGCGCGCCCGCCTGCCTGACGACGCGGCCCCTCGCGTCGACCTCGACGAACCGCGAACCGTCCTTGCCGCGCAGCACCGACTCGTATTGCCTCTCCAGTCCCGTCCGGCCGACCTGCTGGCCCGGGCGGTAGTCCGCGTAGCGCTCCAGCGCCAGTTCGGCCTCGTTGATCTCGCCGGTGTACCCCACCAATGCGGCGACCGCCGCGCCATCGGGATAGTGTCGCTTGGGCGTCGCCTGGATCACGAGGCTGGGAAACCGGCTCCGCTCTTCCTCGAGCAACGACACCTGTTCGAAGGTCGCGTCGGTCAGGATGACCGCGGGTCGTGCAGGTGCCGCGCGGTAACGCTTGACGATGACCGCAACCTGGCTGTCGCTGAGCGGCAGCACGGACGACAGCCGCGCGAGTGACGCGCGCAGCGAGTCGGCGCGGGGACTGAGCATGGACACCGTGTAGCCGGGGATGTTCTCGGCGATCACCTGCCCGTTGCGGTCGAGGATCATCCCCCGCGGGGCCGGAAGCGGCACTTCGTTCAGCCGGTTGTCATCGGACTGCAGCGCGTACCCGGCATGTTCGAGCACCTGGGCCCGGAAGAACGCCGCGAGCAGCACGCCAAGGGCGATGGTGACCAGGATCCCGGCAGTGCGTCCACGCCGTTGCACGGCGTTCGGGTGAAGGCTCATGGCCGTGACTCCATGGAAAGGCGAAATGTGAGCACGATCAGCACCCCCACGATGCCGGTCAGGACCGCGGACAGCGGCGACCAGAGCAACAGCTGCACGGCCATGTCGCCGACACCCAGTCGCCGCTCGGCGACGAGGTACAGCACGTCGAACGACCACTTTCCGGCCGCGAGGAAGACCGCCTGCAGGAACATGTTGTCACCGAACACCGCCGCCTTGAGCCAGGACGCGGAAAACCCCACGGCGCTCATGGCGAGCGCCCCGGCGCCAAAGGACAGTGGCGACAGGGAATCGGCGACCAGCCCGGTGATGAACCCGATCACCGCCGCGGCGCCCGGGCGCACATGGACCGCGGTCAGCAGGACGGCGATGACGAGGAAGTCCACCGACACGCGCGTACCAAGCAGCGGACGCACCGTGTAGTGGAGCACGACCAGCAACAGGAAGACGACGACGGCCTTCAGCAGCGAGAACGACTTCATGGCCGCCTCGTCGTGTCGCGAGGCATCGTGTCGCGCCGCGCCGCCGCCGCCAACGAATCGGCGTGCCGATTGACGTTCAGTCGCAGCGAATCGGCGGCGGCGGGCGATGTCCACGCCGACTCGAGGTTGGCGGTGACCGGCAGCAGCACCATCACCACGGTGACGTCGGCCGGCATGACCGCCGGCCTCACCAGGTAGCTCCTGGCGTATGCGCCGGAGGCCGTGATGTCGCGCAGGACCGTCCCGACCGGGATGCCACGCGGAAACACGCTGCCGAGCCCGGAGCTGCGCACCTCGGTGCCCGGCATGAGCGAATCGCGGAAGGCGACGCCATGCATCTCGAGCAGGAACCGTTCGGCGCCCTCGCCGAGGTGCGGCGTGATGGTGCCGAACACGCGTCCGTCGGCGCTCATCGCGCTGACGCGGAAGTCGGGGTGGGTCCAGAGGATGGCCGTGCTCGTGGCGTCCTCGGTGGAGACGACCTTACCGATCAGCCCCTCGGGAGCCACGACCGCCGAGCGTTCCACCACACCGACCCGTCGTCCGGCGGTGACGAGGATCGTCTGCGCATCGCCCATCTCCGGCCGGTGCAGCGCCTCGGCGGCGACGAATCCCGTGCGCAGCCGCGCGCCGAGACCGAGGAGCCGTCGCAGTTGCTGGTTCTCGTGCTCCATGTCGCGCAGGTCGGCGTTCCGGAGGACGAGGCTGTCGAGTCGGGCCGCGGAGATGTCGCGTGACACGAAGGCGCCGCGGGCTCGCTCCGCCTGGAGCTGCAGGGCGATCAGCGGTCCGACGACCGTCTCGCGAATGGTGCCGGCGAGGGAGCGGCGGGTCGCCGCCGGGAGCACCATGGCGACGAGAGAGAGGGCGACGCAGGCGGCCAGGACGGCCGTGTCGGTGCGCGTTCCCGAGCGGGTGGCCCGCGCCACGGTTCGGTCAGGTCGACAGGACGGACCAGTACTTCTCCTCGTCGTCGAGGATGCGCCCGGTCCCGCGCACCACGCAGGTGAGCGGGTCCTCGTCGACGTGGATCGGGAGTCCGGTTTCCTGGTGCAGCACGAGGTCGAGCCCCCGGATCAGCGCGCCGCCGCCGGTCATGACGATGCCGCGGTCGACGATGTCGGACGCGAGTTCGGGCGGCGTGATCTCGAGCGCGCGCCGGACCGCATCGACGATCTGCTGGATCGGCTCCTGGATGGCCTCGCGGATCTCGGACGAATGGACGCGCACGGTCTTTGGAATGCCGGAGACGAGGTCACGTCCCTTGACGTCCATCTCCTTCTCGTCGCCGACCGGGGCGGCGGACCCGACGTTGACCTTGATCTGCTCGGCGGTGGGCTCGCCGATGAGCAGGTTGTAGTTCTTGCGCATGAACTGGACGATCGCGGTGTCCAGCTCGTCGCCGCCGGTGCGGATGGAGGTGTCGGAGACGATGCCGGAGAGGGCAATGACGGCGATCTCGGTGGTGCCGCCGCCGATGTCGATCACCATGTTGCCGGTGGGGGTCTCGATGGGCAGGCCGACACCGATGGCGGCCGCCATGGGCTCGGCCACCATGAACACCTCCTTCGCGCCCGCGCCTAACGCCGAGTCGCGGACGGCACGCTTCTCCACCTCGGTGATGCCGGAGGGGACGCAGACGATGACGCGCGGCTTGATCTTGAACATCCGGTTGCGGATGATCAGCTCCAGGAAGTAGCGGAGCATCTTCTCGGTCACGTCGAAGTCGGCGATGACGCCGTCCTTCATGGGGCGGACGGCGATGATGCCGTCGGGCGTGCGGCCGAGCATGCGCTTGGCTTCGAGGCCGACGCCCTTGACGCGCTTGGTCTCGCGGTCGATCGCGACCACGGAGGGCTCGTTGAGGACGATGCCCTCACCTTTCACGTAGATGAGCGTGTTCGCGGTTCCCAGGTCGACCGCAATCGCGTGGGCGGGAATGAATCCCCCCGCCTTCAGGAATGGCCAGCGCATGTATCGAGCGGGAGACGCAACCGCGCGTCGGAATTCGAGGGATGAGTCGGGAGGACGGGCATAAGCTAGCGGCGCCCTTCCAGCGGTGCAAGACGTTGAGTTTTCACGACCTAAGCCAACTCGGTTGAGGCATTGCTGGAGGCACCGAAGTAGGACGCGCGAGCATGGGGAATAGGAACAGGATGGGCTCGCTTCGATGTGGATCGCATCGATTTGTGATATCGGCTTACGGCCGTCGCCCCTCGTCCCGGGGGCGGGCGACGCTCCCCGGGGGTGCGCCGCCCACGGTCGGGGCTGCCTAACGTTTACCCCTCCGGGTGATGCACGACGCGGCACCGGTGGCGCACGTTTCGACATCGTGGACACGGCACCCTGACCCCGCAATGCCGTCTGCCGTGCCTCCAGCGCAGCCGCGGGGCGCTGCGCTCCAGCCGGAGAACCCATGACTCGCTCCCTGATTGCCGCCGCGTTCCTGGCCGGTTCGCTGCCGCTGGTCGCGTCGGGCGCCCAGGACACGGTGCGTCGCGCCGGCATGCTCGCCCGCCAGCCGTCGTACTCCTCACTCCTTTCGGCGATCGCCGCCACGGCGTCCGCCACGCAACGGGTCACCTCGCGCGCCGTCACCGCCGCGGAGATCCGCGTCGTCGACGCCAGCAACGTGATCGGGGCGGACAACGATGAACCGGTGCGCTCGGCGCTCGAGACGAACAAGGACCTGATCGCCGCCCTCCGGACCGCCGTCGGCAACAACGCGTCCTACACGTCGGCGCTGGCCGCCCACCGGGACCGGCCCACGATGAATGACGTCATCGCAGTCGACATCCTGGCCAGCGGTGACGTGCTGGTGTACTTCCGCAAGGCGCCATAACAGGCACCTCTGGTCGGCCTCCGGGGTCCGCCGCGCCCAGGCGCGGACGAGGCCCCGGCCGCCACCATGGCGCCGCGTCCTACCGGCCGGTGCTGCCGAAGCCGCCTGCGCCCCGCGCCGTTTCCCCCACCGCGTCGGCCTCGACCAGTGACGGGGACTCGTGGCGGGCAAACACGAGCTGGGCGATGCGGTCGCCCCGGCGGAACATGACCGGCTCGCTGCCCCCGTTCTGGAGGATGACCTTCAGCTCGCCCCGATAGTCGGCGTCGATGGTCCCGGGCGCGTTCGGCAAGGTGATGCCGTGCTTCAGCGCCAGGCCGCTGCGCGGCCGGACCTGCATCTCCCATCCTGGTGGCAGCTCGAACGTCAGCCCGGTGGCGACGGCGCGCCGCTCCCCGGGCGCCAGCACGAAGTCCGGCTCGCACGACGCCACGTCGTACCCCGCGGCGCCGTCGCTCTGGCGCGACGGGAGGGGGAGGTCGGGGTTGGCGGTGAGGCGGGTGATGCGGATGGAGGACATGTCAGGCTGCGTGCTGATTGCTGCGGGCTGGTGCTGCCCCAGCATGCTGGTGCTGGTGCTGGTGCTGGTGCTGGTGCTGGTGCTGGTGCTGGTGCTGGTGCTACGTGCTGGTGCCAGATGGCTTGTGCGTGGCCCACTGCTCCAGCCCATGCTCGCAGCGGCAGCAGCAGCCCGCAGCAATCAGCACGCAGCTCCCCTCACCCAAGAAGCTTCGACGGATCGTGCAGCTCGAGCCCGAAGGCTTCGGCCACGCCCGGATACGTCACCTTCCCCTCCGAGATATTCAGGCCCTTCAGCAGCGCCTCATTCTCGCGGAGCGCGCGCTTCCATCCCTTCCCCGCGAGCTGCATCGCATACGGGAGGGTCGCGTTCGTCAGGGCGAGCGTCGACGTGCGCGGGACGCCACCGGGCATGTTCGCCACGCCGTAGTGAATCACCCCATCCACAACGTACGTCGGGTTCTCGTGGGTCGTCGGCTTGATCGTCTCCACACAGCCGCCCTGGTCGACCGCCACGTCCACGATCACCGACCCGGGCTTCATCCGCTTCAGGTCCTCGCGACGCACGAGCTTTGGCGCCTTGGCCCCGGGGATCAGCACGCCCCCAACCACGAGGTCCGCGGTCTCGATCGCATCGAGGATGTTGTGCCGGTTCGAGTGGATGAGTTGCACGTTCGCCGGCATCACGTCCGACAGGTACCGCAGCCGCTCGAGCGACAGGTCGAGGACGACGACCCGCGCCCCCATGCCCGCGGCCATCTTCGCAGCGTTGATACCGACAATGCCGCCACCCAGGATCACGACCTTGGCCGGGGGCACGCCGGGGACGCCGCCGAGCAGCACGCCGCGGCCGCCGTACAGCTTCTCCAGGTACTTCGCGCCTTCCTGCACGGCCATCCGGCCGGCGACCTCCGACATCGGGATCAGGAGGGGCAGGTCCCGGTTCGGAAGTTCCACCGTCTCGTACGCCACGCAGACGGCGCCGCTGTCGATGTGGGCACGGGTGAGCGCCTCGTCGGCCGCGAAATGGAAATAGGTGAAGACGAGCTGGCCCCGCTTCATGCGCTTCCACTCCGGCGCGATGGGCTCCTTCACCTTCATGATCATGTCCGCCGCGGCCCAGGTGACGTCGGCGTCCGCGGCGATCTTCGCGCCCACCGCCACGTACTGCGCATCCTCGAACCCGCTGCCCTCGCCGGCGCCCTTCTCCACCAGCACCTGGTGGCCGGCCGCGACCAGCGCCTCGGCCCCGGCGGGCACGAGCGCAACACGGTTCTCGTTCGTCTTGATTTCCTTCGGGACGCCGATCTGCATAGTCGTTAGGTACCGCTCGAGGGTGGAGGTCAGGGAAGGTCGGACCGGCCCAGCGTCACGACGGTCTGGCGGTCCGGGGCAAACAGGTCATGGCAAGCCTCGGCGACCTGCGCGGGAGTCACGGCATCGATCCTGGACAGGGTCTCGTCCAGTGCGAGGAACGGCTGGCCGTACAGGGCCGACGAGGCCACGCGGAACATGCGCGAGGCGGGCGATTCCAGCGAGAGGGTCAGCTGGCCCTTCAACTGGTTCTTGCCCGCCTCGATCTCGTCCTCGGGAAACCCCTCGCGGGCCACGAGCGCCAGTTCCGACCGGATTTCCGCCAGGGCGCGGTCCGCGGTCTCGGCCGACGTGCCCGCGTAGATCCCGTGCAGGCCGGAGTCGTGGTGGAACGACTGGAAGGAGTACACGGCGTACGCCAGGCCGAGCTCCTCGCGCACACGCTGGAAGAGCCGCGACGACATGCCGCCGCCGAGCATGAGGCCGACCAGGGACACGGCATACCGGCGCGCGTCCCCATAGGCCACGGACGGACTGCCGATGACGATGTGGGTCTGATGCCCGTCGCGATCGACATGCCGGCGCACGGGGGACTCGGGGACGGGCACCGGCACCGACGCCTCGTCGCCATCGTCGTTGCCGCCGCCCACGGCATCCCAGCCGGTCCGCGACAGGACCTCCAGCAGGGCCTCGTGCTCGACGCGGCCCGCGGCCGCCACGACCATGTGCCGCGGCCGGTAGGCCGACGCATGCAGGGCCCGCACTGTCTCCACCGTCATCGCGCCGACGGTCTCCCGCGTGCCGAGGATCGCGTACCCGTACGGGTGGCGGCCCCAGAGCGTCTCGTTATGCAGCTCGAAGACGAGGTCGTCCGGCGTGTCGTCGACCATCGCGATCTCCTCGAGGATGACGTTCCGCTCGAGGTTCAGGTCGGACTCCCGCAAGGCCGGCCGGAAGATGAGGTCGCAGAGCACATCGGCCGCCTGGGGCAGGTGCTCATCGAGCACGCGCGCCTGGAACGAGGTGTGCTCGCGGGACGTGAAGGCGTCCAGCGAGCCGCCGAGGCTCTCGAGCGCCAGCGCGATTTCGCGGGCGCTGCGGTTCGCGGTGCCCTTGAAGACGAGGTGCTCGAGGAAGTGCGAGACACCCATCTCCTCGCGCCGCTCGTGGATCGACGCCCGGCGCACCCAGACGCCGAGGGCCACCGACCGCACGCTCGGCATGTACTCCGAGACGACGGTCAGGCCGTTCGGGAGCGTGGTGCTCCGGAAGCCGGCGCCCGGCACATCCGCCGGGGCCGTGACGTCAGGGACCGCCGAGATCAGCCCGCGCGAGACGGCATGCCCCCGCGCGGCCGACGGGGGCATGCGCCCCGCCGACGATCGTGGGCTGCGCCCACGCGGAGGAACCACGCTCACTCCCGGCCGCCACGACCTCCGCGGCCACCACCACGACGCGGGCGGCCGCCGCGGGACCGCTCGGCACTGGCGCCCTCCCCTTCCTCGGCCTCACCGTTCGACGGCGGAGGGGCACCGTCGCCGGACGCCGGCGCATCGGCACCCGCCGACGGCGCCGTGGATTCGGGCTTCGGGGTCAGCGCCTTCATGGACAGGCGCAGGCGGCCACGCTCGTCGCGGTCGATGAGCTTCACCGTGACCCGATCGCCCTTCTTGACCACATCCTCGGTCTTCTCGACCCGGGCATGGCGCATCTCGGAGATGTGCAGCAGGGCCTCGGTGCCGGGCATGATCTCGATGAAGGCACCGAACGCGGTCGTGCTCTTGACCGTGCCTTCGTAGACCGCGCCGACCTCGGGCTCGACCGTGATGGCCGCCACCATCTGCCGGGCGCGCTCCATCGCCTCGCCGCCGACGGCGGCGATCGTGACGGTGCCGGAGTCGTCGACGGTCAACTCGGCGCCGGTTTCTTCCTGGATGCCGCGGATCGTCTTGCCCTTGGGACCGATGAGGTCACCGATCTTCTCGGGGTTGATCTGCATCGTGATGATGCGCGGCGCGTACGGCGACAGGTCGGCGCGCGGCACGTCCAGCGCCTTCTTCATCTCCCCGAGGATGTGGAGCCGTCCCTCGCGGGCCTGCGCCAGGGCTTCCTGCATGATCTTGAGGTCCATCCCCTCGATCTTGATGTCCATCTGGATCGAGGTGATCCCGTTCTCGGTGCCGGCGACCTTGAAGTCCATGTCGCCGAGGTGGTCCTCGGTGCCGAGGATGTCGGTGAGGATCGCGTACTTCTTCCCTTCCTTGATCAGGCCCATCGCCACGCCGGCCACCGCGCCGCGCAGCGGCACGCCGGCGTCGAAGAGCGACAGCGAGCCCCCGCACACCGAGGCCATCGACGACGAGCCGTTCGACTCGAGGACGTCGGACACGATGCGGATGGTGTAGGGGAACTCCTCGTAGGGCGGCAGCACGCCCTGGAGCGCGCGCTCGGCGAGGTTGCCGTGCCCGATCTCGCGGCGGCTGGTGCCGCGCATCGGCCGCACTTCGCCGGTGGAGAACGGCGGGAAGTTGTAGTGCAGCATGAACGACTTGGTGACCTCGCCCGAGTCCTTGATGGAGTCGAGGCGCTGGACGTCGTCGGCCGTGCCTAACGTACAGGCGACCAGGGCCTGCGTCTGACCGCGCGTGAAGAGCGCCGAGCCGTGGGCCCGGGGCAGCACGCTGGTGTCGATCGTGATCGGGCGGACCTCGGTGGGCGAGCGGCCGTCGACGCGCTTGCCGGTGTCGAGCACCTGTGCGCGGAGCGCGTCGTACTCGATGTCACCCAGCAGGTTGCCGATGTGGGCGCTCCACTCCGCGTTCTCGGCGGCGAGCAGCGTGGCGACCGCCTTCTTGGCCTCCTCGACCGCCTGGATGCGGGTGTGCTTCTCCTTCTGGTTGATCGCGGCGACGATCTTCGATTCGGCCTCGGCCTTCAGGCGGGTGACGAGGTCGGCCGGCGGCACGGCCTTCGTCCACGCCATCTTGGGCGCGGCACCGGCCTGCTTGAGCAACTCGTTCTGGATGCCGACGAGCTCCGTGATCCCCTTGTGCCCGAGCGTCAGGGCCTCGAGCATGTCGGCCTCGCTGACCTCGAGGCAGCCGCCCTCGACCATGTTGATCGAGTGGTCGGTGCCGGCCACGATGACTTCCATGTCGCTGTAGGCGAGCTGCTGGAAGGTGGGGTTGAGCACCCACTTGTCCTGGATGCGCCCCACGCGGACCGCCGCGACGGGACCTCCCCACGGGATGCGGCTCGAGGCGAGCGCGTACGAGGCAGCCATGAGGCCAAGGACGTCGGAGTCGTTCTCCTTGTCGCCGGAGATGACGTAGACGTAGACCTGGACCTCGTTCTTGAACCCTTCCGGGAAGAGGGGCCGGATGGACCGGTCGATGATGCGGGCGGCCAGGATCTCGTGATCGTGGGGCCGGCCCTCGCGCTTGATGAAGCCGCCGGGGATCTTGCCCGCGGCGTAGGTTTTCTCGCGGTACTCGACGAGGAGGGGGAAGAATCCGAGCGCCGTCTCGCGGTCGCTTACGGTGACGGCGGCCAGGACCATGGTGTCGCCAAAGGTGACGACGGCGCTGCCGGCGGCCTGCTTCGCCATGCGCCCGGTCTCGATGATGAGGCGCCGTCCGGCGAAGACTTTCTCGATGCGTTGCATTCTGTTTTTCAACCCTCAGGGTTCGCTGCGTGCGGACGCGGAGTGCGTCCGGAGCGTAGGGACGCTACCGGGAAACGCAAATCGCGCGAGCCGAGTCCTCCTGCCCGCGCGAATGGGTTGCCCGATGCGTGTTAGTGGCGGAGGCCAAGATCCGTGATGATCTGGCGGTACCGCTCGACGTCGTTGCGCTTGAGGTACGTCAGCAACCGGCGACGCTTGCCCACCATCTTGAGGAGGCCGCGGCGGCTATGGTTATCCTTGACGTGACTCTTGAAATGTGCAGACAGGTAGTTGATCCGCTCGGTGAGGAGCGCAATCTGCACCGGTGGCGATCCCGTATCGTCGGCGTTGGCCCGGTACTTGGCGATCGTCGGTGCCTTTTCAAAACTCATGACGTATATTCTCCGCGCATCCCGCGTCGGGTGTGTGCTAAGTCCTTTGGAGCACAGTAATTTACTGGCTCCGACCCCCCATGTAAAGGCGTGCCCTGAGTGCCCGAACGCTACCTCGGTCAGACGTTGGGGAAGTACCAGATCGAGAGCCTGCTCGGATCCGGGGGGTTCGCGTGGGTATTCAAGGGCTACTATCCCGAGCTCGACATTCCGGTCGCCATCAAGGTCCTGAAGCCCCAGTTCTCCGGGGACCAGGCGGTGGTCGATCGGTTCCGGCGCGAGGCCTCGACGGCGGCGCGACTCCGTCACCCGAACATCATCAAGATCTACGATGTCGGGTTCGAGAAGGGCGCCGTCTACTTCGTGATGGACTACCTCCCGTCGGGCCTGGCGAACCGGCTCGAGGCCACCCAGTCCCTGCCCGAGGACTACGTCCTCAAGGTCGGCGTGGACGTCGCGCGCGCCCTCGGCTTTGCCCACCGGGAGGGAGTGATCCACCGCGACATCAAGGTGGACAACATCCTGTTCGACACCCATGGCAACGCCGTGGTCGCCGACTTCGGGATCGCCCGTGCCCTGTCGGGCTACACCAACCAGACCGGCACCAACATGGTGGTCGGCACGCCGCAGTACTTCGCGCCGGAGCAGGCGCGGGCGAAACCACTGGACGGCCGGGCCGACCTCTATTCGCTCGGCGTGACGCTGTTCCGGTCCGCCACGGGGCGGCTCCCGTTCGAGGGCGAGGACTGGTACGAGATCGCGCGGCAGCATGTCGAGGAGCCTCCGCCGACCCCCCGGTCGGTGAACCCCGCGCTGTCACCGGAGTTCGAGGCGGTGGTGCTGCAATGCATGGCCAAGTCGCCCGACGACCGGCCGCCGACCGGCGAGGTCCTGGCCGACACCATGCAGGACATCCTCCAGATGCGTCGCGATCCGTCGTCAGCCAACACCGTGACGGTGCTCGCGACCCCGGGCGGGACGCCGGTGAGCGCACAGCGCGGGCGGGTGGCCACGGGCTCGATGCGGCGGAAGCGGATCGTCTCCGGCGCGGTCGTGGGCACGGTGATCCTCGCGGGGATCGCGGCGCTCCTGTTCCTGCCCATTGGGCCGACCGGCTTGTCGAGCGCGACTCCGGACTCGATGGTGGTGGATACCAGCGTCGCCGGCGTGCCCGAGACCACGATGATCATCCCCCCGGCAGTGGTCACGGAGTCGGGAACGCCGAAGGTGACGATTCCCGGGAAGTCGACGCCGCCGCCGAAGAACGCGCCGCCGGCAACGACGGGATCGATCGTGGTCACCGCGCCGGTCGATGCCGAGATCTCCATCCGCGACGTGGTGATCGGCTTCGGCAACACCAGGCGCGACAGCCTCGCTCCCGATACGTATGTGGTCCGGGCGGAGCTCCCGACCATTGACGGATGCACCGACGGGCGCCAAACGACCACCGTGCGGGTGCGTGCCGGCGGCACGCATCAGGTCACCTTCACGCCGAAGTTCTGCGGGATGATCGAGATCAACGCCGTGGGCAGAAGGGACGAGCGAACGACGGTGCCCGGCCCGATCTGGTATTCGCTGAAGCCGCTCGGCGCGAGCGAGGATCCGAAGGAACAGATCCTCCCCATGGCGAGCCCGCTCGTGCTCCCGGTGGGGAAGTACCAGCTCCAGGTGCGGAAGCCGAACTGCGTGCCCTACAACGAGACGGTCGAGATCCTCGCTGGTGAGACGATCCGGCGAACGTCGCTGGTCCTGATTTGTTCGTAGAGCGCCCCCGGCCGGACGCCTGCCCGGCATCCACGCCGACCCACCTGCCGCGCTAACGTCCTGCCGCGGCGATCCCCGCCACAAAGCCGAAGACGACGCCGCCCCAGAACGTGATCCCCCGGTACCACGGGCGTGGCGGCTCGGACAACACGGCGATGTGCTCCGTCGCGACGCGCGTGGTCTGGCCGGTCACCAGAGCGGTCACCTGGCCGGAGTCGACGCGAACAACGCGAAACCGGGCGACGAGAATGTCGCGCTGCCGTGGGTCAACCGCGTGGCCAATCAAGCCTGGCTTCACCCAGCCCGCCGTCCCCCGTGGGAACCGGAACGTCGTATCGCCCACCTGTGTGATCTCGAACCGGATTCCCCGGGACTGCGCGTCAGCGTGCCCTGCGGTCAACGCGAGCACCAGCCCCAGCCCCAGCAACCCGCGGCAGCAGCGGTACGCAGCAATCAGCACGCAGCGTGGACCGCTCACCGGAAGATCAACGCCTTCACGTCGTTGAACATCACGAGCGCAAAAAGGAGGGCAATCGCCACCAGCCCGGCGCGCAGGACATACTCACGCGTGCGCGCGCTGAACGCGCTTCCCTTGATGCCCTCGGCCACGTTGATGAGGATCTGGCCTCCGTCGAGGATGGGGATGGGGAGAAGATTGAGGACCGCGACGTTGATGCTGAGGAATGCGATCAGCGAGAACAGCGTTTCCATCCCGGACTTTGCCGCCTCGACCGACGTGCGGGCGATGGTGATCGGCCCGCCCAGTTGCGACACGCTCACCTTGCCGGTCACCAGGCCGCCCACCACGCGGATGACCGCCGTGCCCATGGCCCAGGTGCTGTGCCAGCCGGCCACCGCCGATTCACCCAGCCCCATGGGCTCCCGCGCAATATTGATCGTCGAAGCCGCGCCGATGCGCCCCACAGGCTCGACGGTGCCGATGTCGGTCGTATCCTCCCGCAGTTCGGGCGTGATGCGAATCGTCTCGGAGCGCCCGCCCCGCATCACCTCGAAGGTGAGCTCGCGGCCGGCCGAGGCCGAGACCCGTTCCGTCACCTCGTTCCAGCGCCGCACCGGCGTGCCGTCGACCGCGATGATGCTGTCCCCCTTGAGCAGCCCCGCGCGGTCGGCGGGACGGTCGGGGACGATGGAATCCACCACCGCCGGGATGTAGGCCCGGCCATAGCCGGCGTAGAGTCCCGTCGAGACCACGAGCGCGAGCACGGCGTTCATGGTGACGCCGGCCAGCATGATCACCAGCCTGCCCCACAGCGGCTTGGACTCGAACCAGCGATTCTCGGGGACCGGCTTCGGCCCGAACGGCACCATGGCATCGGGATCCCAGTCCTTCGGCCGGGCCTCGACGGCATGGTGCTCACCGGTAATGGTCGGTGACGAACTGGCGCCGACGGCGGGAACCCGGGCCTCGCTGCCGCCCTCGAGGAAGGCGGTGGCCTCGTCCTCGCGCGACGCCATCCGCACGTACCCGCCTAACGGCAGCGCGCCGATGATGTACTCGGTCTCGCCGAACCGGCGGCGCCAGAGGGCCGGACCGAAGCCGATCGAGAAGCGGGGCGCATACACGCCGAGCCACTTGGCGGCCATGAAGTGCCCCAGTTCGTGCACCAGCACGACGAGGCCGAAGACGAGAACAGGGGCGAGCCAGCTGAGCATCGTTACTGCCGGGAATCGGGAATCGGGAATCGGGAATCGGGACTTCCAGACTGGAACAGCGTCGACACATGGCGGCGCGCGGCCGAGTCGGCCTCCAGCAGTGCCTCCCGGCTTCCGCCGGGAAGCCCACCGAGCCGCTCCAGCGCCGAACCGATGGCCCGCGGGATACCGACGAATGAAAGCGCCCCGTCGAGGAACAGCGCAACTGCCTGCTCGTTGGCCGCATTGAAGACGGCCGGCGCGGCGCCGCCGGCCCGGCCTGCCTCGATCCCCATCCGGAGCGCCGGAAAATCGTCGAGTCGGACCCGCTCGAAGGTCAACGGGGATGCCGCGACCGGATCGAACGGTGGGATGGCCGGCTCCGGAACGCGTTCGGGATGCGTCAGGGCGTACAGCACGGGCAACTCCATCGACGGCGCGCCAAGCTGCGCGAGGACGCTGCTGTCGACGAACTCCACCAGCGAGTGCACCACGCTCTGCGGGTGGACGACCACGTCGATGGCATCGTACGGGACGCCGAAGAGGAAATGCGCCTCGATCACCTCGAGGGCCTTGTTGGCGAGGGTCGCACTATCGACCGTGATCTTCCGCCCCATCTGCCAGGTCGGATGGCGCAGCGCGTCGGCCAGCGTCGCATGCGCGAGTTGCTGCCGGTTCCAGTCGCGGAACGGGCCACCCGACGCCGTGAGGATCAGCCGCCGGACCTGCGCGTCCGGCCGGCCGGCCAGGCACTGGAGGATCGCGGAGTGTTCGGAGTCCACCGGGACGATTTCCCCTCCGTTTTCGCGCGCCGCGAGCGACACCAGCTCCCCGGCGACGACGAGCGTCTCCTTGTTCGCGAGGGCGACCCGCTTTCCCGCCCGCAGCGCGGCGAGCGTGGCGTCGAGTCCCGCGGCGCCCACCACGGCGTTGAGGACGATGTCCGCGTCAGGCAGCTGGGCGGCCTGCACGAGGGCATCGGGGCCCAGGCACCAGGTTTCGGGAACGCTCCCTTGTCCGGAGACCAGTCCCGCGAACGGAGCGCCGGTCGCCCTGACCTGCTCCGCGAGGAGTGTCGCGTTGGCGTTGGAGGTGAGCGCGGCGACGTGGAATCGCGAGGGATGCCTGGCGAGCACCCGCAGTGCGGTCGTGCCGATCGAGCCCGTGGAGCCGAGGACAGCGACGCCCTTCGTCACGGGCAGGAGGCGGGAAACGGGAGATGGGAGCAGCCTCCCTCCATGCCCCCCACCCTCGACACGCATGGGCGCGCTTTCATCGCGGGGCCGCCAGCAGCAACCGTCCCAGGATCAGGTAAGCGACGGGGATCGCGAAGTAGAGGCTATCGAGGCGATCGAGCACGCCGCCGTGGGCACTGAAGATGGCCGAGCTGTCCTTCACGCCGGCCTCGCGCTTGAACAGCGACTCGACCAGGTCGCCCACCTGCCCCACGATGCTGATCACCAGCCCGAAGATCAGCGCGGTCCACGGCGCCAACGCGAGTTGCGCCAAGGGAACGAGCACCTGGTCGTTGTACAGCCACGCTCCCGCCATGGTGGCCAGCGCGCCACCGACCGCGCCGGCCACGGTCTTTCCCGGGCTCACGGCCGGCATGAGCTTCCGCCGCCCGAAGGCGCGTCCCACGGCGTAGGCACCGGTGTCACTGACCCACGTCAGGACGATGGGAAAGAACGCGAGTGCGGCGCCGGCGGCCGGCTCCACGATGAACCGGTGATGGCGCAGCGCATAGGCATAGGCCAGCGTGGCACCGGCGTACAACACCCCGAATACGGTGACCGCGATCGCGCCGAGGGGGCGTTCGCCAGGCGACCGGCTCCAGAGCACGGCCCCCACGAGCGTGATGAACACGGCCCCCCCGGCGGCGAGCGGGGCATCGATCCAGCCAAGCCGATGCGCGTGGACCGCGAGCGGCATGAGCGCCGCCAGCGGGATGCCGATCGGTTCGATGGCCGGGGTGCCATTGGCCCGGGACAGTCGGAACAGCTCCCAGGCACCGAGCCCCGCGAGGACGGCGAGGAGGGTCGCCAGGACGAGGCCGCCCGCGTAGCCGGCGGCGAGGGCGACGGGGATCCCGATCGCGGCGACGAGGATCCGGCGGCCGCAGGCACCCACCGCCGGGCTCGTCAGGCGGTCACCCGGCCGTAGCGACGGTCACGCTTCTGGAACTCCTCGAGGGCGCCGTACAGTTCCTTGCGCGTGAAGTCGGGCCAGAGCACCGGCGTGATGAACAGCTCCGCGTAGGCGAGCTGCCAGAGCAGGAAGTTCGAGATCCGCTGTTCGCCCGACGTCCGGATCAGCAGGTCGGGGTCCGGGCAGTCGGCGGTGTACAGGCGCGCACTCACGGTCTCCTCGGTGATGGCCTCGGGGTCGAGCGCGCCGCTGGCGGCCTCGCGCGCCAGGGCCCGGGCCGCGCGCACGATCTCGTCGCGCGCGCCGTAGGAGATGAACAGGTTCAGCACCAGTCGCGCGTTAGGCGCCGTGCGCTGCACGACCTCCCGGACGGCGGCGGCGGCGGCGGGCGTCAGCCGCGCCAGGTCACCGAGCACGCGGACCTGCACGCCCTTCTCCGCCAGTTCATCCGCCTCGCGGCCCACGTACTCCACGAGGAGGTCCATGAGCGCCTCGACCTCGCTGGCGGGGCGCTCCCAGTTCTCCCGGGAGAAGGCGAACAGGGACAGGTATCCGATCCCGGCTTCCACGGCCCCCTCGATCACCTCGCGCACCGCCGACATGCCGGACCGATGCCCGAAGGCCCGCGGCATCAGCCGGCCGCGCGCCCACCGTCCATTGCCGTCCATGATGATGGCGACGTGCCGGGGCACGGCGCCGCGCTCACGGATCCTGGCCAGCGTGTCCTGGGGGTTGGCGCGCACGGGACCCGGTCCCGTCAGACTTCCATGATCTCGTGCTCTTTCGCCTTCATGAGCGCGTCGATCTTCGCCATGTACTCGTCGTGCACCTTCTGCAGGTCCTTCTCGGCGTGCTTGACGTCGTCCTCGGAGACGCCGTCCAGCTTCTTCAGCCGGTCGCGGCACTCGGTGCGCCAGTGCCGGACCCCGATGCGCCCCTCCTCGGCGAACTTGTGCACGATCTTCACCAGGTCGCGGCGGCGCTCCTCGTTCATCTGCGGGAGGGGAACGCGGATCATCGGGCCCTGCGTAATGGGGTCGAGGCCGAGTTCCGCCTCACGGATGGCCTTCTCGATGACCTTGATCTGCGACTTGTCGAACGGCGTGACCGTGAGGAGCCGCGGCTCGGGGGCCGCCACGCTCGCCACCTGGTTGAGCATCATGAGCGTGCCGTAGACCTCGACGCGCACGGTGTCCAGCATGTTGGAAGTGGCCTTGCTGGACCGGACCGACGAGAACTCGTGCCTCACCGAGTCGATCGCCTTGTCCATGTGCGTGCGGGCGTCCTTCAGGATCTGCGGGATGGTACTCATCTAGCGCTGGTCCCCCGTGACAAGTGTGCCGACCCGCTCGCCGCGCACGGCCATCGCCACGGCGCCCGGTCGGTGGATGTTGAGCACGATCAGCGGCAGGTTGTTCTCCTTGCAGAGCGTCACCGCGGTCTGGTCCATGACCCCCAGTTCCTCGACCATGACGTCGCGATAGCTGATCTGTTCATAGAACGTGGCGTCGGGGTGCTTCTTCGGGTCCGCCGAGTAGACCCCATCGACACTGGTCGCCTTGATGATCACGTCGGCCTTCATCTGGATGGCGCGCAGGGCGGCCGCCGTATCGGTCGAAAAGTACGGGTTGCCGGTGCCGCCGGCAAAGATGACGATGCGCCCCTTCTCGAAGTGGCGCAGGGCGCGGCGGCGGATGTAGGGTTCCGCGAGTTCCTCCATCCGGATGGCGGTCATCACCCGGGTGTCGAGCCCGCGGCGCTCCATCACGTCCTGCAGGGCGAGCGCGTTGATGACGGTCCCGAGCATGCCCATGTAGTCGGCGGCCACCCGGTCGAGGCCCATCTCGGCCAGCTGCCGCCCGCGTACCATGTTGCCACCACCGATGACCATTCCCACGCCGACGCCCATGGTGACGACCGCGCGCACCTCGTCGCAGAACTGCCCGATGCGCTCGAAGTCGAAGCCCGTGCCCCGCTCCCCGGCGAGGGCCTCGCCGGAGAGCTTGAGCAGGATGCGCGAGTAGGCCGGCTGGCCGGCGGTCATGCGCTACTCACCCATCCGGTAGCGCACGAACCGCCGGACCGTCAGCGTGCCGCCAGCGGCCTTCGAGGCGTCGTCGACGAGCTGCTGGATCGACTTCGACTCGTCGCGGACCCACGGCTGGTCGAGGAGGGTGACCTCGGCGAAGAACTTCTTCACCTGACCCTCGACGATCATGGCGATCCTCGCCTCGGGCTTGCCCTCGGCGATCGCCTTCTCCGTGAAGATCCGCTGCTCACGCTCGACCATGTCGGCCGGGACGTCCTCGCGGCGCACGGCCTCCGGGACACGCGGGACGCCCGCCGCGACGTGCTCGGCGACCGTCTTCGCGAGGTCCTGGGCCGCCGGGCCGGCCGGACCCGTGACCTCCACCATCACGGCCACGCGACCGTTGTGGTGGATGTACGTGCCTAACGTCCCGTCGGTGGTGAGCCGGGCGTACCGGCGCAGCACGACGTTCTCCCCCGTCCGGGCCGCGGTCTGGGTGACCTTGTCCTGGACGGTGATGCCATTGACGGGCCTGGCGAGGAACGCCCCGCCGGTGGCATCGGGGACGATGCCGTCCCACGAGGTGTCGGCGAGGAGGGCGCGTCCGAGCTCCTGGGCCACGGCGACGAACTCCTCGTTCCGGGAGACGAAATCGGTCTCGCAGTCGAGCTCGAGCATCGCGCCGGACCTGGCGTCCGGGGCGAGCAGGCAGACGATGCTGCCCTCGGAGGCCACGCGACCGGCGCGCTTTTCGGCCTTGGCGATCCCCGACTTGCGGAGGTTCTCGATGGCGAGGTTGATGTCGCCGTTGGCGGCGGTCAGGGCATTTCGGCAGTCCATCATGCCCGCGCCGGTGCGCTGGCGGAGCTCCTGGACGTCTTTGGCGCTTGGCTTGTAGTCGGTCATTTTCATTTGAGGATCGGGCTGCGTGCTGATTGCTGGTGGCTGGTCCTGCCGCTGCGTGCTGGTGCTGGTGCTGGTGCTGGTGCTGGTGCTGGTGGTGCTCATCTCTACTCCCATCTCCCATCTCGCAAAAAAACGCCGCCGGCTGGAGGGCCGACGGCGCTTCGGTGACTTCACCGAGTGCACATGATCCGGAGATCATGTCCGGCCAGACGGGGCGGCCGGAATCCGTGGCGCTCGAAAGCTATTCGCCTCCGTCCTCGGCGGCGTCGGCGACTTCACCGACGGCCTCGCCTTCACCTTCGACCTCACCTTCGGCGCCCGGCTTGCGACGGGCGGCGATGGCTTCGGGCTTGGCGCGACGACGGCGGGGACGGCGCCGGCGCTTCTTCTCGTCGTCTCCACCGGCCGCGGCGGGCTCGAGACCACGATCCGAGCTGTACGTGCTCTCTTCCGCCTCTTCCTCCGCCGTACGCGCCGGGGCCTCGCGACGGGCCTCGCCGATCGATTCCGCCAGGAAGCGGGTGATCAACTCCACCGAGCGAATCGCGTCGTCGTTCCCCGCGATCGGGACCGTGATCAGGTCCGGATCGGCGTTGGTATCGACGATGGCGACGATCGGGATGCCGAGCTTGTTGGCCTCGGACACCGCAATGCGTTCCTTCCGCGAGTCGATCACGAACATCAGGCCCGGCAGGCGCCCCATGTTCTTGATGCCTTCGAGGTACTTCGAGAGCTTGTCGCGCTGCCGCGTCAGGAGGAGCTGTTCCTTCTTCGTGTAGTTCTCGAACTCACCGCCCGCCTCGGTCCCCACTTCGAGGTCCTTCAGCTTGCGGATCTGCTTCTTGATGGTCTGGAAGTTCGTCAGCAGGCCACCAAGCCACCGCTCGGTGACGAAGAGCGAATTGCTCCGCTCCGCCTCGCCCCGCACGATGGCGGCGAGTTGCCGTTTCGTGCAGACGAACAGGATGTTGTCGCCCCGCAGCACGACTTCGCGCACGAGCTTCTGGGCGAGCTCGATCTGCCGCAGCGTCTTCTGCAGGTCGATGATGTGGATGCCGTTGCGCTCGGCGAAAATGAAGCGGCGCATTTTCGGGTTCCAGCGACGGGTCTGGTGCCCGAAGTGGACGCCGGCTTCAAGGAGCTGTTCGAGGGTGGGCTGCATTGCGTGATGAGGCGTGGTGGGTTGGTCGTCCGCTTCCGTCATCGTCTCCTTTCGACCGGCGGTGCCGGCACCCCGGGAGACTCGGGAAGCGTGAGGGGTGATTCGTGATTCGTGATTGGTGATTCGTGACTCGGCACTGCGGGGTTCGCGCCCGACCTGCCGAGTCACGAGTCACGCGTCACGAGATTACCGCTTGCTGAACTGGAACCGCTTCCGGGCGCCGGGGCGACCGGGCTTCTTGCGCTCGACCGAACGGGCGTCGCGGGTCAGGAGGCCGAGGTCACGGAGCTTGCGCCGGTGGACCTCATCGACCTTCAGGATGGCACGCGCCGCCGCGAGGCGAAGCGCACCCGCCTGGCCTGCCTGGCCACCGCCCTCGAGATGCGCCTTCACGTCCCACCGGCCAAGCATGTCGGTGGCCGTGAACGGCTGCTGGATGGCGGACACGAGCGCCGGCCGGGGGAAGTAATCCCCAAGCGTCCGGCCATTGATGTCCCACTTGCCCGAGCCCGGGCGCAGGTAGATGCGGCAAACGGCTTCCTTCCGGCGTCCGATTGCGTGGATCGTCTCGTTCTCGGCCATGCTATTCACTCGTGGTGCGAATGGTCAGCGACGTCGGCTGCTGCGCGGCGTGCGGATGATCGGCGCCCGCGTAGACGCGGAGCTTCCGGCGCAGCGACTCCCGCGCCAGCGTGGTCTTTGGCAGCATCCCGTACACGGCCTTCTCGATGACTCGCTCGGGGTGCTTGGCCAGCATGGTCGCATACGGCGTGAACCGTTCGTGACCCATGTAGCCCGTATGGTTGAAGTACCGCTTCTGCTCCGCCTTGCGGCCCGTCACCACGACCTTGGATGCGTTGAGCACGATGACGAAGTCACCGGTATCCATGTGGGGCGTGAAATCGGGCTTGTGCTTGCCGCGGAGGATCTTCGCGATCTCGGAAGCCAGCCGACCGAGCACCTGTCCGTCGGCGTCAACGACGAACCACTTGTGCTGGATGGTCTTGGGCGTGGCAGTGAAGGTCTTCATGGGAAACGATCAGCCTTGGGGACAACCAGTTCGATGACAAGGCGGGCAGGCCTCGCGGCCCACCCGGATTTTTGCAGAACTTCAACATAGACAGTCATTTAGGGCGTGTCAACGGGAATCAGGGTCGAGGCTCGAGGCTTGAGGGTCGAGAGGGCTACGACTCACGCAATTCAACGAGCACCGCTCCTTTCTCCACGGCCTGGCCCGGTTGCACCCGCAGTGAAGCCACCGTTCCGGCCGCGGTCGACCGCAGCTCGTTCTCCATCTTCATCGCCTCCATCACCACCAGCGACTGACCCGCCTGGACCTGGTCTCCCACCTGCACCGAGACCCGCACGACCAGGCCCGGCATGGGGGCAACCAGGGGCGCCGGACCCGACCGGGCCGCCTGCGCGCCGGTCATGTCGGCGATGACGCGGCGCCGTTCGTCCAGCGCCTCCACCTCGAAGCGGTGCCCGTCGCTCCAGAGCGTGTAACGGCCACGGCCTTCACCACGCACGACCGCCAGCCGGTGCGACCTGCCGCCCAGGGTCACCAGCACGATCGGGGTCCCGTCGACCGCCTCGAGGCGTGCCTCCAGGCGCTCGCCATCGACCTCGATTCCGTCCGATCCCACGTCCACGGCGACCCGCTCGCCGTTCACGTCCACGATGTACTTCAGGCGTCCTCCGGGGTGAGCTCGCAGACCACCTCGACGTGGGCGGTCTGCGGAAACATGTCGAACGCCTGCACCCAGGTCACCCTCCACCCCGGGAGGCGCGAGACGTCGCGCGCCAGCGTGGCGGGATCACAGCTCATGTACAGCACGCGCCGTGGGCGCGGCACCGCCAGCAGGGCGGCGGGCACGCGCTCGTGGAGACCGGCCCGGGGCGGGTTCACGATCACCACATCGGCCGGCAGGCACCGGGGCAACAGGTCCTCCACCCTCCCCGCCAGCACGGTCGCGCCCGGCGCATGGCTGGCCGCATAACGAGCGGCGACCGCGTCGAGCTCGATGGCGGTGACGGCGACGCCGTGCGCACCCAGCGCCCGGGTGGTCATCCCGAGTCCCGCATAGGCGTCGACCACGGTCCCCGGGTTCGCCGCGAGGACCCGCTCCACGAGCGCCGCGCGGGCCAGTGCGGCGACCGGCTGGTTGACCTGGTCGAACGACTCCTCCGGCGTGCCCTCGACGCGCCGATCGACCACGACGCGCATCGCGCCATCGTGGGCCCGCCAGCGGATCACGCCGAACGCGGGGACCGCCTCGCTGAACGCGTGCGACGCCGGCCACGCCGAGCCGCCCTCGAGCACGAAGGCCAGGTCGTCCCCCGCGAGGCGGATGGTGCCGCGCAGCTCGCGGGCGACGGGCAGCAGCCCGGACGCCTCCCGCACGGCCATCCATCCCGCCACCACGCGGTCGTCGGTGATCCGGCACTCGGTGAGGTCGAAGACCTCGTCGACGGCATCGTAGCGGTGCAGTCCCAGGGTCCACCGCGACCCGTGGCGCCGCATCGCGAGCGTCAGCCGGGAGCGGTACTCCCATTCGCGCGGACTCGCGACCAGCGGGGGCACGTCGAGGACACGCCGGGCGATGCGCGCGAACGCGTCGCCGACCATGCGGCGCTTGGCCTCCCGCTGCGCGGCGATCGACAGGTGCTGCAACTGGCAGCCCCCGCACCGGTCGCCGTCATAATGCCGGCATTGCGGAGCAACCCGCTCGGGCGATGCCTCGACCACGCGGAGCAGGCGCCCCGTTCCCATCCGGCCCGTGGTCCTGACCGCGACGTCCACGAGGTCTCCCGGGGCGGTCCGGGGCACGAACACCGCCAGGCCATCCAGGCGGCCGATGCCGTCGCCCCCGGCGGCGACGGACTCCACGCGCAGCGTCGGCATGGGCTGCCTAACGAAGCGCGTCCCGGCGCGCCGCGTCCTTCCAGCGGTCGGCGGTGACCCGGGACGGGGCCGCGCCGGGCGTCGCGCCGCCCCGGTCCCGCTCGGCCAGCAGCGCCGCCGCCACGGCGGCGAGCCGGACCTCGCCAGGCGGCGGCGCCTGCGCGACCAGGCCGGGCAGCGCCTGCTCCAGCCACTGGATGCTGACGGCGCCGGCGCGGTAGTCCTCGTGCTCCATCACGCGCAGGTGGAACTCGCGCGAGGTCTCGACGCCCACGATGCGCAACTCGTGCAGGGCGCGCTGCATGCGGGCGATCGCCCCGGACCGGGTGCGGGCCCACACGATGAGCTTGCCCAGCAGCGAGTCGTAGTGCAGCCCGACCGTACTCCCGGGCTCGATGCCGCCGTCCCAGCGCACGCCCGGACCCGCGGGGACGTGCAGGTACGACACCCGGCCCGTGGAGGGCAGGAACCCGTGGGCCGGGTCCTCACTCGTCAGGCGGCATTCAATCGCCCAGCCCCGCGGCTCGATGTGGTCCGGCAGGTCGAGCGGCTCGCCGGCGGCAATGCGAAGCTGCCACTGCACGAGGTCGATCCCGGTCACCAGTTCGGTCACCGGGTGCTCCACCTGCAGCCGCGTGTTCATCTCCAGGAAATAGAAGTCGCCATTCCGGTCGAGGAGGAACTCGCAGGTGCCCGCGTTCACGTACCCGGCCGCGCGCGCCGCGGCCACGGCCGTGTCGCCCATCCGGCGTCGCAGCGCCGGCGTCAGCGCGACACTCGGCGCCTCCTCGATCATCTTCTGGTGCCGGCGCTGGATCGAGCACTCGCGCTCGCCCAGAGAGATGACACGGCCATGCTGGTCGGCGAGGACCTGGATCTCGACGTGGCGCGGACCCTCGATGTACTTCTCGACGTAGACGGCGTCGTCGCCGAACGCGTTCCTGGCCTCACGCTGCGCCGCCGCGAGCGACGCCTCGAGGTCCTCGTCGGCCCGCACCACGCGCATGCCCTTTCCCCCGCCGCCGGCCGCGGCCTTGAGCAGCACCGGATAGCCGAACCGTTCCGCGGTTTCGCGGGCGTCGGCGAGATCCCGCAGGGGCTCGGTGGTGCCGGGCACGACCGGCACGCCCGCCGCGATGGCGAGTATGCGCGCCGATGTCTTGCTGCCCATCGCCGCGATCGCCTCGGCGGGGGGACCCACCCAGGCCAGGCCGCTGTCGCGCACCAGGCGGGCAAACCACTCGCGCTCGGACAGGAACCCGTAGCCGGGATGAACGGCCTCCGCGCCCGTCGCGCGCGCGGCGGCAATGATCGACTCGCCCAGCAGGTAACTCGCGGACGAGGGCGCCGGCCCGATGTTCACGGCCTCGTCGGCCTCGCGCACATGGGGCGCGTGCGCATCGGCGTCGGAGTAGACGGCGACGCTGGCAACGCCGAGTTCGCGGCAGGCGCGAATGACGCGCACCGCGATCTCCCCGCGATTGGCAACCAGAAGTTTCCGGAACATCAGGTCGGAGGTTCGAGGTTCGAGGTCCGACCGGATTCCACGCCGCGGAACAGCCCGGACCTCCGATCTCCGACCTCCGACCTACAACGGAATGTTCCCATGCTTCTTCTTCGGGTTCGTGTCGCGCTTGCCCGCGAGGGCGTCGAGCGCCTCGATCAACCGCGGCCGCGTATCCCGGGGATCGATGATGTCATCCACGAACCCCCGTGAGGCGGCGACGTAAGGGTTGGCGAACTTCTCGGCATACTCCGTGACGCGCTGGTCGAGCGCGGCGACCGGGTCCGCCGCCTCGGCGATTTCCTTCCGGAACAGGATCTCGACCGCGCCCTTCGGTCCCATGACCGCGATCTCGGCGGTCGGCCATGCCAGGTTGAGGTCGCCGCGGATGTGCTTCGAGCTCATCACGTCGTACGCGCCACCGTACGCCTTGCGGGTGATCACCGTGAGCTTGGGGACGGTGGCTTCGCAGTAGGCGAACAGCAGCTTGGCGCCGTGCCGGATGATGCCGCCGTGCTCCTGGGCGACCCCCGGCAGGAAGCCCGGTACGTCCTCGAAGGTCACGAGGGGGATGTTGAACGCGTCGCAGAAGCGCACGAACCGCGCGGCCTTCACCGACGCATTGATGTCGAGGACGCCGGCCAGCACGGCGGGCTGGTTCGCCACGATGCCGACGCTGTAGCCGCCCAGGTGGGCGAAGCCGCAGACGATGTTGGCCGCGAAGTCGGCGTGGATCTCGAAGAAGCCGCCATCGTCGACGATGCGGCGGATCACGTCGTGGATGTCGTACGGCTTGCTGGCGTGGTCGGGGACGATGTCGAGCAGTTCCTCGTCCCGCCGGTCGCGCGGGTCGGTACCGAGGCCGCGTGGGGGATCGGCGAGGTTGTTCTGCGGGATGTAGCGGAAGAGGTCGCGGATCCGCTGGAGGCAGGCCGGCTCCGAGTCACAGGCGGCGTGCGCGACGCCCGAGGTCCCGGCGTGCGTGTCGGCGCCGCCCAGGGCCTCCATGGTGACATCCTCGTGGGTCACCGTCTTCACCACGTTCGGCCCGGTCACGAACATGTACGAGGTGCCGCGCACCATGAAGACGAAGTCGGTGATCGCGGGGGAGTAGACCGCGCCGCCCGCGCAGGGGCCGAGGATGGCCGACACCTGCGGCACCACGCCCGAGGCCAGCGTGTTGCGGAGGAAGATCTCGGCGTACCCACCTAACGATGCCACGCCTTCCTGGATGCGGGCCCCGCCGGAGTCGTTGAGGCCGATGATCGGGGCACCGTTGCGCACGGCGAGGTCCATGACCTTGCAGACCTTGGCGGCGACGGTCTCGGAGAGCGAGCCCCCCAGCACCGTGAAGTCCTGCGAGAAGAGGTAGACCAGCCGGCCATCGATGCGGCCGTGCCCCGTGACGACGCCGTCCCCCCAGACCTTCTGCTGGTCGAGCCCGAAGTCGGTGCTGCGATGGGTGACGAACCGGTCGGTCTCGACGAAGCTCCCCTCGTCGAGGAGCAGGTCGATGCGCTCCCGCGCGGACAGCTTCCCCTTGCCGTGCTGCGCAGCCACGCGCGCCTCGCCGCCCCCCTGCTCCGCTTCCGCGCCGCGCCGCGCCAGGAGCGCCAGCTTGTCTCGCATCGTCATGCGGCAAATCTGGAGCTGGGAGAGAGGAGATGGGAGATGCGTTCTCGAGATGGGAGCAGGGAGCGGGAAGGCGCCACGCAGGAAAGTGCGGCGATCCTCCCACACCCACTCCCATTGCCCACTCCGATCTCCCATCTCCCATCCCCGGTCCCTAGCTTCCGCCCACCTCCATGGCTGTTCCCCCACCCGTTTCGTCGCGCCACTCCCGGCCGCTCATTTCGCCCCTGCGGCTGCGCCTCCTGGCGCTGGTCGCGATTGCGTTCGTGCCGATCATCATGCTCGTCGCGCGGCTGGCCGACGACGAGCGTCGCGCGACGTTTCTCCGCGAACGGGAGTCGTCGCGGCGGCTCCTCGACGTCGCCGTCGCCGGGCACCAGGACATGGTCAATGCCGGCCGGGAGCTGGCGCGGCACCTCTCGCGCATCCCGCACGTGGCCGGCGGGACGCCCGAGACCTGCCGCCGGACGCTGAGCGAACTCATCGCGCCGTACGCGAGCTTTTCCGGGGTGACCCGCATCTCGGCGGGCCTGCGCATGGACTGTTCAACGACCGCGTTTCCGGACAGCCTGGCCGACGTCGCCCAGGTGCCGTCGGTGGCGCTCGCCGCCCGGACCGGCGAACCGGTCAGCAGCTGGTTCCGGGTCGGTCGACTGGGACAGGGACTCGCGACCATCATCGAGCCGGTGCGCGACCAGTCCGGAACGGTCAGCTTCTACCTGGCGATCGAGGCGGAACTGTCGTGGTTCTCGAACCTGGCCCGCGCGATTCCGCCTGACGCGGGCGCCATGGCCGCCCTGGTGACCGCCTCGGGGCTCATCATCGCGCGGCAGCCCGACAACGAGCGATTCGCCGGCGGGCGCTACACGCCAAACGGCGTGATGCTCCGCATGATCGCCAAGGACAGCGGGTTCGTCGAGGGCACGGGCCTCGACGGCCGCGAACGCCTGTTCGCGTTCCGCACCCTGCGCGCCGACAACGACGAGAAGGTGCTGCTGATGATCGGGCTGCCGACGGCGCTGGTCTACGCCGACGCCAACCGGCACCTGCGCGCCAACCTCGTCCTGCTGGCGGCCATGCTGGTCCTGACCCTGATGATGGCGTGGATTGCCGCGGACCTGTTCGTCCTGCGCGACGTCAAGGCGCTGCTGGGCGCCACCGAGCGCATCGCGGATGGCGACCTGTCCACGCGCGCCCCGCCGGTGGCGGCGCGGGGTGAGTTGAACGACCTCGCCGTCCGCTTCAACGACATGGCGCGCCGTCTCGAGGAGCGGCGCCGCGAGTTCGTCGTCCTTGGCGACTCCTCGTCGGACGCGATCGCGCGGATCACGCGCGACCTCGATGTGGAGTGGGCCAATGCCGCCCTGCTGCACCACGTGAACGCGTCGCTCGAGGACATCGCCGGGTTCCCGCTCGAGAAGCTGCCGCTCGAACCCGCCCTCGCGGCGGCCGTCGCGCGGCAGGCGCGCGACGTGTTCGCGACCGGCCGGCGGCGGGAGAGCGAGCAGTTCGTGCCCACCGCGAAGGGCGACCTGTGGATCGACCTGCGCATCTCGCCGGAGCGGGCCGCCACCGGTGAGATCTCGCACGTCATGGTCATCGCGCGTGACGTGACGGCGCGCCGCCAGCTGGCGGCGCACCTCGCACAGGCCGAGCGGCTCGACTCGATCGGCAAGCTTGCCGGGCACATTGCCCACGACTTCAACAACCTCCTCACCGCGATCATCGGCAATGCCGAGATCGCGCTGCGCCAGCTCGAGCCGGGTGACCGGGCGGCGGCCGATGTCGCCAAGGTGCTCGACGTCTCGCGCCGCGCATCCTCGCTCACGCGGCAACTCCTGTCCTTCGCACGCCGCCAGTCGACCTCGACGCGGGTGGTGGACGTCAATGCCATCGTGGAGGAGATCGCCCCGCTCCTCCGTCGCGTGATCGGCGACCAGTCGAAGCTCCACGTCCGCCTCGACGCGCCGAACGCCCACGTGCGCTTCGATCCCACGCAACTGGAACAGGTGCTGGTCAACCTCGCGGCCAACGCCCGCGACGCCATGCCATCGGGGGGCATGCTCACGATCACGACGGCAATCGATGCCGTTCGCCCCGGCGATCCCGTCCCGGATGGCCGCGGCCCGGGCGAATACCTCGAGCTCACCGTCGCGGACACCGGGGTCGGCATGTCCGCCGAGGTGCGGCAGCGGATCTTCGAGCCCTTCTTCAGCACCAAGCTTGGCCAGGGAGGGACCGGTCTCGGCCTCGCGGTCGCGTATGGCGCAGTGCGCCAGCACGGCGGGACGATCGAGGTGGAGAGCGCCGAGCATCACGGTGCCACCTTCCGGATCTTCCTGCCGCTGACGACCGCCGCGCCGGATCGGCGCATCACGCCGACCTGGACGCGTGAGGCGCCGCGCGGCCGGGAGACCATCCTGCTCGTGGAGGACCAAAACGACGTCCGGTCGACGATCGCGCGCCAGTTGCGCGCCCAGGGCTACGTGGTCGTGGATGTCGCGGACGGCGCCGAGGTGCTGGCGCGCCTCGAGCGCCGCGAACTGGCGCCGTTCCATCTCATCATCACCGACCTGGTGATGCCGCATGTCGGGGGAGAGACGCTGATGGCCTCGCTCCGCCCGCTGTTTCCGGACGTGCCGGTCCTCGTCATCTCGGGCTTCGACCAGCAGGGAAGCCTGCGCCGGATGTTCGACCGCGGCCATGCGTCGGCATTCCTCGAGAAGCCGTTCGAGGGCCAGCCGATGCTCAAGCTGGTGCGGGAATTGCTCGACGCCCGCGCCGCCGCGGTGCTGGGGACCTGACGTCGCGGCTCACGAGGGCATGATACGAAGCGGGGAGGCGGAGCCGCTGGCTCCCCCTCCCCGCCCGCCCCTCGTCGGCCCTTGGTTCCGGCCTACTCGGAATCCTCCATCTCCATGTCCACCACGTCGGGCACCGGGACTTCCGCGTCCTCGGTGAAGATCTTCGACGGGGTCTCGGGGCGCGGCGGCTGATCGGCCGGGATGTCCACCACCGTGAGCACGATGCGGCGATGGATCGGGTCCACCTCCACGATGCGCAGGTCGAGGATCATCGTTTCGTAGCAGATGTCCGCCGGCGACTCGATCGGCTTGTCCGACGGGATGTGGCTGAGCGGGACGAAGCCTTCGATGTCGTTTCCGATGTCGACGACGACGCCCTTGTCCATCAGCCGCGCCACGGTGCCGCGCAGCTCGGTGCCGACCGGGTAGGTCTCACCGATGCGGAGCCACGGGTCCTCGGTCGCCTGCTTGAGGCCGAGGGAGATGCGCTTGTTGTCGCTGTCGATGTTGAGGATCAGCACGTCGACGGTGTCGCCCTTCTTCACGACTTCCGACGGGTGCTGGACGCGCTTCGTCCAGCTCATGTCGGAGATGTGGATCAGGCCGTCGATGCCCGGCTCGATCTCGACGAACGCCCCGAAGCTGGTCAGGTTGCGGACCTTGCCGGACAGGCGCGTGCCGACCGGGTACTTGAGCGGCAGCACCATCCAGGGATCCTGCTCCGTCTGCTTCATGCCGAGCGAGATCTTCTCCTCGTTCGGGTCGACCTTCAGGACCACGGCCTCGATCGTCTCGCCGATGGACACGATCTTCGACGGGTGGCGCACGTTGCGCGTCCACGACATCTCGCTGATGTGGACGAGGCCCTCGATGCCGGGCTCCAGCTCGATGAAGGCGCCGTAGTTGGTGATCGAGACGACCTTGCCGGCGACGCGCGTGCCGACCGGGTACTTCTCGATGACATCCTTCCACGGGTACGGCTGCAGCTGCTTGAGGCCTAACGAAATGCGCTCGCGGTCCCAGTCGATGTCCAGGACCTTGACGTCCATCTCCTGGCCGATCTGGACCATCTCGCTGGGATGCGAGATGCGGCCCCACGACATGTCGGTGATGTGGAGCAGGCCGTCGACGCCGCCGAGGTCGATGAACGCCCCGAAGTCGGTGATGTTCTTGACCACGCCCTTCCGCACCTGGTCCTTCTGCAGCTCCTTCATGAGCTTCTCGCGCTTGCCGGCGCGCTCGGCCTCGAGGATCACGCGGCGCGAGACGACGATGTTGCGGCGGCGCTTGTTGAGCTTGATGATCTTGAACTCGAACTTCTGGCCGAGCAGGTCGTCGATGTTCGGGACCCGGCGGAGCGCGATCTGCGACCCGGGAAGGAAGGCGTCGACGCCCATGAGGTCGACCACCACGCCACCCTTGATCTTCTTGACGAGCGTCCCGCTGACCGGCTGGTCCGTCTCGTACGACACGCGGATCTTCTCCCAGACCCGCATGAAGTCGGCCTTCTTCTTGGAGAGGACGACCGAGCCTTCCTGGTCCTCGAGGTGCTCCAGCAGGACCTCGACCTCATCGCCCGGCTTGAGGTCGGGCATGTCCTTGAACTCCTCGAGCGGGATCGAGCCTTCCGACTTGAAGCCGATGTCCAGGACGACCATGTTGTCGCGGATCTCCAGGACCTTCGACTTCACGATCTCGCCCTCGTCGATCGACGCGAGCGTGCCCTGGTAGAGTTCCATCATCCGCTCGTACTCGGCGGAGGTGTATTCGTCCTCGTCGTAGAGTTCGGGGCGCCGGTTCGCGAGCGGGCGCAACTGCGCCTTCTGCTCCTTGCGGCGGGCCACGACGTCTACGGTCGTGGTGGTGGTCTCGTCAGCCATGGTGGGTGGGATCGCGGGTTTATCCTCGCCGCGATTCGAGGAATGGGGTGGAGGGATACCGGCGGCAGCGCCGTCGGAGCGAGCCGGTAACGATAAGGGGATCGGCCGGTGAACTCAACCGGTCCCGGCGCTTCTCCGAGCCGTCCCCGCACCGGCCGGGAGGCTCATGCCACGCCCTGCAGCGTCACGCCGGACCGAGCGCCGCTCTCGCCAGTGCCACGATGCGCGCCACCTGCTCTTCCTGCATCAGGTGCGTCGTGTCGATCAGGACCGCGTCCCGCGCGGCGACGGACTGCGTGGCGTCCGCGGCGTCGCGATGCACCAACCGGTCGGTCTCGGCGGCGATTTCCGCGTCGGTGGGCAGCCGCCGCAGGTGCTGCATCAGGCGGCGCTTGGCGCGCTCCCAGGGGTCCGCGACGAGATAGACCTTCACGTCCGCCTCGGGAAAGACGGCGGTCCCCATGTCCCTGCCGTCGACCACGATGGGACGTTCGGTGGCCACCTGCCGAACCTGAGCATTCACCCACGCCCGGACCGCCGGCATCCGCGCCACCCGCGGGACGTTGGCGGTCACCTGCGGATTCCGGATCTCGGCGTCGGCAGGATCCCCCACGAGGTGGGGCACCATGGATGCGCCCGCCAGGGCCGCGCTCACGATCCGGGCCGCTTCGAGCACCAGTTGAGGCGTCCATTCCCCGGGCGGCATCCCCGTTCGCAGGACCGCCGCCGTCACCGCCCGATAGAACGCGCCCGAGTCGACGTGCGTGAAGCCGAGTTCCCGCGCCACCCACTCCGCCGTGGATGACTTGCCCGAGGCGGCGGGGCCATCGATGGTGACGACGCCGCGACGCAGCTCAGGAGGCGACATGCGCCAGGTCGCGCCAGAAGTCCGGGTACGACACGGCAACGCACTCGGGCCGATCCACCTGCAGGTCGGCCTGCGCGGTGGCGCCGAGCACGCCGAACGCCATGGCGAGGCGATGGTCGCCGTGCGTGTCGATGCGTCCCGACAGCGGGGCGCGGGTCCCGCGGATCCGCATCCCGTCGGGCGTCTCATCCACATCGACGCCAATGGCGCGAAGGTTGGCGACGACCGCGCCGATGCGGTCACTTTCCTTGACGCGCAATTCCGCCGCGCCCGCGATGATCGTCTCCCCGGACGCGCGGGCGGCCACGCAGGCCAGCACCGGCAGTTCGTCGATCAGCGACGGCACCTCGTCGCCGTCGATGACGGTGCCGGAGAGGTGGACCGGCCGCACCACCAGGTCGCCGAGCGGCTCGGGACCCGCGTCGTTGCGATCGACGATGTCGACCCGCGCCCCCATGCGGCGAAGGACGGCGATGAAGCCGCAGCGCCCCGGATTGAGGCCCACGTCGCGGATGGTCACCGAACCCACGTCGGCCATCGCCGCCAGCGCCGCAAAGAAGGCGGCCGACGACGGATCGCCCGGGACGGTGATGTTGAGCGGATCGAGTCGCGTGGGCGGGTCAAGGACGATCATCCCGCTGCCGACGTCGATGGCGGCGCCCTGCGAACGCAGCATGCGCTCGGTGTGGTCGCGCGTGGGCGCCGGCTCGCGGATGACGACCGCCACGCCACCGGTCACGCCCGCGATGAGCAGCGCACTCTTCACCTGGGCGGATGGCGTCTCGAGGGTCCAGTCGAGCGCGCGAAGGCCTCCCCCCTCGACCGTCAACGGGAGGCCGTCGCGGTCCCCGTGGATCGTGATCCGGGCGCCCATGTCGACGAGCGGCTTCGCCACGCGGCGCATGGGACGGCGGCTCAGGCTCTCATCGCCCGTGAAGGTGGCCTTCACCGGATAGCCCGCGACCAGGCCCATGAGGAGGCGGGTGCTCGTGCCGGAGTTGCCGCAATCGAGCTGGGAGATGGGGGACGGGAGGTGGGAGAGCCCGCTCCCCGGCACCATCAGCTCCGGGGCCAGCGCCGGCACGGGCCAGCCTAACGCGCGGAGCGCGCCGGCGGTCGACTCGATGTCGGCCGAGCGCAGGATCCCCCGGACGGTGGTGGTGCCGTCGGCCAGGCACCCGAACATGAGCGCCCGGTGCGAGACCGACTTGTCGCCGGGGACGCGCAGTTCGCCGCGCACGGCGAGGCGCGAGCGGCCACGCGTCACCGGAGCCACGATTCGAGCGCCGTGGACAGGTCGGTGCGCGCGTCGCGGTACTTCACGATCACCGGCGTCTGCAGGGACAGCCCCTGCTCCCTCCCCCACGGACTCGTGACGGCACGGGCACCGGGAACCACCACCGCGCCTTCGGGGATCTCCAGCGGCGCCTCGGCGGAACCGCGGATGACCTGCTGCCTGACGAGGTCGAAGACCGGCGTGCCGCGCGTGAGCACGGTGCCGGCCGCGAGGACCGCGCGCGCGCGGACGACGGTCCCCTCGTAAATGCCGCAATTTCCCCCGACCACCACGTCGTCCTCGATGACGACCGGCGCCGCGTTCACGGGCTCCAGGACGCCGCCGACCTGCGCCGCCGCGCTGAGGTGTACGCGTTCCCCGATCTGTGCGCAGGAGCCGACGAGCGCGTGGGAATCGATCATGGTTCCCGATCCGACCCAGGCGCCCGCGTTGACGAACATGGGCGGCATGCAGACCACGCCCGCTGCCACGTAGGTGCCGCGGCGGATCGAGGAACCGCCGGGCACGATGCGGACGCCGTCGCCCACCGAGAACGCCCGCGGGGGAATCGTGTGCTTGTCGATGAAACGCAACGTGTCGGTGTCGGTCGACATCTCCACGACCTTCCCGGCACGGAATGCCAGGAGGATGCCACGCTTCACCCAGGGGTGGGCCTTCCAGGTGCCGTCGGCGCCTCGCTCGGCGGCACGGATCGTTCCCGCCTCGAGCAGCGAAAGCAGCGCGGAGACCCGGTCGGCTGCCTCGGGCGGCAGCGGCTCCCCCGGCGGCGTCGCCGCCAGTTCGTCGATGCGCGCCGCCAGCGCAGCCAGATCCGCGGGCGACGCACTGGAACCCGGCATCAGAAGCCCTCGACCCCCGCCGCGGCCAGCGACGCGCGAACCGCCGACACACTGGCGTCCCCGAGCGTGACCAGCGGCAGTCGGAGGACGTTTTCGATCTTCCCCATCATCGCCAGCGCCGCCTTGGCCGGGATCGGATTCGGCTCCACGAACGCCGCGGACATCCAGGGCTGGAGCTTTCGATGCAGCGTGCGCGCCGTCGCGAGGTCCTGTGCCGAGCACGCGTCCGCGAGTTGCGACATCAGCCGGGGCGTTACGTTGCTCGTCACCGAGATCACGCCGTCGCCCCCGAGGGCCATCACCGGCAGCGTGATCGAGTCGTCTCCCGACAGCACCGAGAAGCCCGGCGGCCGGTCGCGGATGATGTCGGCGATCTGGTTGATGTTTCCCGACGCCTCCTTGACCGCGACGATGCGCGGGTGCCTGGCCAGCTCGAGCGTGGTGCGCGCCTCGATGTTGCTTCCCGTCCGCCCGGGGACGTTGTAGACGACGATCGGGAGGTCCACCGCATCGGCGATGGCCCGGAAATGCGCGAGGATCCCGCGTTGCGGGGGCTTGTTGTACATCGGCGAGACGTGCAGCAGGTGTGTCGCCCCGGCGGCCTTCACCTCCTTCGACATCGCGATGGCGCGCGCGGTGTCGTTCGAGCCGGCGCCGGCGACGACCGGCACACGGCCCGCGACAACCTCGACGGTCAACTCCACGACCCGGCGGTGCTCGGCGGGAGTCATCGTGGCCGCCTCACCCGTCGACCCGCAGGGCACCACGAAGTGCACGCCTTCGGCGACCTGCCACTCGACGAAAGCGCGCAGCGCCGCCTCGTCGACCTGCCCGTCGCGCTGGAACGGCGTGACGAGCGCCGTCCCGCATCCGGTGAGCGTGCGGCCGTTCATCTCTCCCCCCGATGGTCCAGGATGTCCTTCATGGTGAACACGCCGCTCCCCCGCGCCTGGAGCCATTCCGCCGCCGAGATGGCTCCATCGGCAAACACGCGACGGTCCCGCGCCTCGTGCACCAGGCGAAGCTGCTCGAACGGCGCGTCCACCACCAGTTCATGCGTGCCGGGCACGTGGCCGGTGCGAATGCTCGTGATCGGCACCTCGCGGCCCATGGCGTGTCCGGCCCGCTCGGCGAGCATGGCGGCGGTCCCCGACGGCTTGTCCTTCTTGGCCGCGTGGTGCGTCTCGACCAGGTGCACGTCGAAGCCCGGCAGGCCCCGGAGAGCCGCTCCGGCCGCCGCGATTGCGGCCGCGATCACGGCCACGCCCACGGAGAAGTTCGGGGCCCAGAACAGCGAGCCGTTCACGCGCTGGGCCTCGGCGACCACTTCGTCGAGGCGCTCATACCATCCCGTCGTTCCGACGACGACGGGGATACCGGCGCGAAGGCAGGCCATCACGTTGGCGAACGCCGCTGACGGCTCGGTGAACTCGATGGCCACGTCGGGTCGGCCGAGCCGGTCGCGATTGATGCCCGACCCGCCGGCGTTGTCGCCCATCCCGAGCATGGCCGAGATCGTGTGGCCGCGCTCGACGGCACGCTCCGCGATCGCCCGTCCCATCCTGCCGTCGCCGATGAGCGCGATCCTCACGAGTCGCCTCCCGGCGGGAAGAAGGCCGCGTGGAGTTGCCGCATCGCCGGTGCCACCTGGTCGGCGTCGACGAGCATTGTGAGGTTGATGCCGCTGGCGCTGAGGGACAGCATGTGGATCCTCATCCCGTGCATCGCGGCCAGCGCGCGCGCCATGGCATCGCTGTCGGCGCCCAGCCCGGCACCCACCAGCGCGACGATGCCGCGATTCCGCTCCACGGAGACGTCGCCGAGCTGCAGCAGGTCGACCATGAGCGTGTCGAGGTGCCGCGCGTCATCGATGGTGAGGCTCACGCTGATCTCCGACGTGGCGACGACGTCCACCGAGGTCCGGTGGCGGTCGAAGATCTCGAAGATGCGCGCCAGGAAGCCGTGCGCCAGCAGCATCCGCAGCGAGCGCACCTTCACCACGGTGACGCCCTCCTTGCCGGCGATCGCCGTCACCGGGCGCCGCGGGGCATCGAAGGCGATCAGCGTCCCGTGCCCCGCCGGGTCCTTCGCGTTCAGGATCGACACCGGGATCCCGAGCCGGACCGCCGGGGCGATGGTGCTCGGGTGGAGCACCTTGGCACCGAACGACGCCAGCTCGGACGCCTCGTCGAACCGGATCCGCTCGATGAGCCGGGCGTCGGGCACGATCCGCGGGTCCGCGGTGAGCATGCCATCCACGTCGGTCCAGATCTCGATCGACTCGGCGCCTAACGCGGCGCCGAGGAGGGAGGCGCTGAAGTCGCTGCCGCCGCGACCCAGCGTGGTGATGATGCCCTGCTCGGTCGCCCCCACGAAGCCGCCCACCACCGGGACCGAGCCCTGCGCGAGCAACGGCCGGATCACCGCGCTGGCCCGCTCGGCGATGCGGTCGGTCCTGGGTTCCGCCTTCCCGAACTGGTCGCCGGTGATCATGACGTCCATCGGTGAGACGTACACCGCCGGGACCCCGCGCTTCCGGAAGGCGGCCACGACCAGCGCGGAGGAGACCAGCTCGCCCTTGGCCGCGATCGCATCCACGCTGCGCGGCGTGGCGTGGCCGAGCACGAACAGCGCCTCGGCGAGCGCGGCCAGTTCGTCGAACGTCGCCGCGACCTCGGCGGCCACGTCCGTGGCGTCCTGGTCATCGCCCAGGAGGTCGCTCGCCACCTGGAGGTGGCGCTCCCGCAACGCCTCCACGCCGCGCATCGCCAGGATCACCTGGCCCGACGCCGCCTGCTCGGCGATGGCGATGAGCGCATTGGTGGCGCCGCCGAGGGCGGAGACCACGACCAGCGGCTGTCGCGGCACCCGCTCGGAGACGATCCGGGCGGCACGATCGATCGCCGCGGCGTCACCGACGGACGTCCCGCCGAACTTGGCGACGATCATGCCGGTTCGAGCAACCCCCGTGAGGCGAGCAGCTCCGCGTTGAGGACGGATCCTCCCGCGGCACCCCGGATGGTATTGTGACCGAGGGCGACGAGCTTGACGTCGAACAGCGGGTCGGGGCGGATGCGCCCGACGGTGACCGTCATCCCGCGCCCGGCCCACACGTCGCGGCGCGTCTGCGGCCGGTCGGGCTCGCTCGTCACGACGATCGGCAGGTCCGGCGCCGACGGCAGTCCCTTCACGTCAGGGTGACCGCGCCAGGCGCCAAGGACGCCGACCACCTCATCGACGCTTGCCGCTCTCCCGAGGGCCAGCGACAGGCACACGAGGTGCCCGTGCTCGGTCGGCACGCGATTGGTGTGCGCGCTCACCGTGAACGGGGCGTGGCGCACAGTACCCGCGTCCAACGTGCCGAGCATCTTGGCCAGTTCCCGCTCGACCTTGGGCTCCTCTTCCCCGATGTACGGAATGACGTTGCCGAGGATGTCGAGCGACGGCACACCCGGATACCCGGCCCCGGACACGGCCTGCATCGTGAAGACCATCGCCTTCGAGATCCCGAACGCCTCGTGCAGGGGGGCCATCGCCATCGCCGCCACGGTGGCGGCGCAATTGGCATTGGTCACGATGCCGCCCGTCCACCCGCGATTCCGCTGCTGCACCGCCAGGAGGCCGAGGTGCGCGGCGTTGACCTCCGGGATGACGAGGGGGACGTCCACATCCATGCGGTGGTTCTTCGCGTTGCTCAGGACGAACCGTCCGGCGCGCGCGAACGCCTGCTCCACCTCGCCGGCCACGCCACTGTCGAGCGCGGAGAAGACGAGCGGGGCCTTCACCTCGGAGGGATCGCAGCGGACGACCGTTCGCGATGCGAGCTCGGGCGGGAGGGTTCCCTCCAGCCACCGGCAGGCCTCGGCGTACGGACGGCCCGCTGATCGGTCCGAGGCGGCGAGTTCCGCGATCTCGAACCAGGGGTGACCGGCGAGTTGACGGATGAACGTCTGCCCGACGGCACCGGTGGCGCCGAGGATGGCGACGGCCCAGCGGCGCTGGCTCATGCGAGCAGGCTCCGCACGATGCGCTGGTAGGCGTCGACGGCGGCACGCAGCTCCGTCACGTCGATGTACTCGTCAGGCGTGTGCGCGACGTGGATGGACCCCGGCCCGAAGAGGAGCGGCGTCCCCCAGCGATCGAGGAGCGGAATGTCCGACGTGTACGACATGGGCGCGGTGTCGAACCCCGGCAGCGTGTGAAAGAACTGGGCCGGGATCGTCGAACCCCACGTGATCTCGGCGCGACCGGCGACCCACTGTTCCACCATCTGCTTCACCACCGCGACGTCGCCGGTGAGCCGGAACATCATCTCCGCCTCGCACGTGCCCGGGATGATGTTGGCCTCGGTCCCGCCGCGTATCACGCCGATGTTCACGGATCCCGTGCCGAGTCGCGCGTCCCCCGGCAGGTCCAGCTTCATGACCCCGGGCAGCAGTTCCAGCATCGGCTCGATCGCGGACTTGCCCAGCTCGGGATAGGCCGAATGGGCTTCCCGGCCGCGCGTGAGCAGCTTGACGCGGAGGGAGCCCTTGGCGCCGCTCGCGAGCCTGCTCTCCGTGGGCTCACCATTGACGAGGAAGCGGCTGGTGGCCGGGAGCCGGTTGGCGGCCCGCGCCCCGTCGGAGTTCTTCTCCTCGCCGACCACGAACAGGAGGTCCACCCGGTCCTCACCCTCGCCCGCCAGCGCATCCGCGGCGACGAGCATCGCCGCCGCGATCCCCTTGGCGTCGCAGGCACCGCGTCCGTACAGGCGCGAACCGTCGAGGCGCGGCGACACGAAGGGCGGGACGGTGTCGAGGTGCGTGGAGAGCGTGACGCCCCCACCGGCCCGGGAAGCCCAGATGTTGCCGCGTCGATCGGAAACCTCCTGGACCGTCACGTTCCAGCCGCGCGAGATGAGCCACCGCGAGACGAAGTCAACGACCCGGCCTTCGCTGCCGGAGGAGGATTCTATGGCCAGCAACTCGGCGGCCAGCGCGACGACATCGACCATGGCGACAATTGTAGCCAGCGGCGACCTGCTTTGCAGGTGTGTGGGGATATCCTACTGTCGCCGCGGCACGCGGATCGTAGTTTTCCGTGCCCGCGCCTCCTTCATGCCCCTCGCCCCGGAAGCCCCGATACGCGCCGCGATCCTTGGCACGGATGCCCTGCTGGCTTCGCAGCCGGCAGATCCGGTCCAGGTGGTGCATGCGTGCCAGCGGATCGGATTCGACCTCGTGGCACCGGTCGCCTGGGGTGAGGAGTTGATCGCGGCATACCTGGCGACGCGCATGGGGGCCGACGGACCGGGCGCCGCGGTCATCTCGAGTTGCCCCTTCGTGAACGAGGAACTGCGGGACCTTCCGTCGGGGCCATACACGATCCGGACCGTCTCACCGCCGGTCGCCTGTGCGCGCTATCTCCGCGCGGCGTTCCGCCCACGCCCCGTGCACGTGACCTACGTCGGGGCGTGCCCGGGCGCGGCGTCCGCCGACGTCGACTTTCAGGTGCTGCCGGACGTGCTGCTCGCGCGGTTCGTGGACGGCGGGATCGACCTCGCGCGCCAGCCGCGCCATTTCGAGGGGCAGGTCCCCCCGGGACGTGCTCGTTATGCGTCCCTGCCGGGAGGGGCGCCAGAACCCGGCTGGCTCCGCCTGGCCGCCGACGCCCTGCTGGTGGAGGCGGCGCCGGTGACCGCCCTGGCCGTGGCGGTGGAGCACCTGCAGGACCATGTGGTCATCGACCTGGCGCCGGCGTGCGGCTGTGCCTGCGCGCGCGACCGGTTCAGCGCCACGCGACTCGAGCCGCCGCGCGCCACGGCACCGGTGGTCCTGGACTTCGGGGTGTCGGTCCTCGAGGATCGCGAGGTGCCGCCGCTGGAACGCGAGGTACCGACGGTTCCGGCGGTTGAGCCGATTCCCGCCCGCCCGGACGGTCCGGCGCGGGAACTCCGGGTCACGTTCGCCCAGTATGGCCTGTCCTCGGTGGAGGCAGAGCCGCCGGCGAAGCTGACGTCGGACCTCGTGACCGCGATCGAGCCGTGGACGTGACGATCGCACCGTGCAGATTGCAGTGTTGCAGGTTCCGGATGAACACGGACCACTGAACAGCGAACCGGGAGTCGGTCATGGCGAAACTGGTGAGGACGATCTCGATGGCGGCGGCGTGCGCGCTGATGGCGACGGCCGCCGGGGCGCAGGACGCGCGGCTGCAGCGCCTGAAAACCGAAGCACAGGCCAAGGTCGAGGCGCGTGCCAAGCTGGTGCAGGAGATCATCGACCAGGTCTTCTCCTTCGGCGAACTCGGCATGCAGGAGTTCGAGACGTCGAAGTACCTGACCGGCGTCCTGGAGAAGAACGGATTCCGGATCGAGCGCGGGATCGCCGGGATCCCGACGGCCTGGACCGCGACGTGGGGCTCCGGAAAGCCCGTCATCGCGCTCGGGTCCGACATCGACGGGATCCCGCAGTCGAACCAGAAGCCGGCCTTCGGTTACCGTGAGGCCCTCGTGCCATTCGCCCCCGGCCACGGAGAAGGGCACAATTCCGGGCAGGCGGTGAACATCGCCGCGGCGCTGGTGGTGAAGGAGATCATGGAGCGCGACCGGATCCCCGGGACGCTGATCCTGTGGCCGGGCGTGGCCGAGGAGCAGGTGGCGACCAAGGCGCACTACGTGCGGGCGGGGATCTTCAAGGACGTGGACGTCAACCTGTTCACCCACGTCGGCAACAACCTCGGCGTGTCGTGGGGGCAGTCGGGGTCGAACGCCCTGCTGTCGGTGATCTTCAAGTTTCGCGGGCAGACGGCGCACTCGGCGGGAGCGCCGTGGCGCGGGAAGTCGGCGCTCGACGCGGTGATGCTCATGGCCCAGGCCTGGGAGATGAAGCGCGAGCACCTCGAGCTGCCGCAGCGCTCCCACTACGTGATCACCGACGGGGGCGACCAGCCTAACGTGGTGCCGCAGACCGCCGCGATCTGGTTCTATTTCCGCGAGCGGGACTACCCGCGGACGATGGCCATGTTCGAGGCCGCGAAGAAGATGGCGCAGGGCGCGGCGCTGATGACGGACACGCAGGTGGACTCGATCAACATCGTGGGGTCCGCCTGGTCGGGGCACTTCAACAAGACGATCGCCGAGGCGACGTACGAGAACATCAGGAAGGTCGGGCTGCCGAAGTGGGACGCCGCGGACCTGATGCTGGCGAAGGGCATCCAGAAGGAACTCGGGTCGCGCGAGGTCGGCCTCGAGACGGAGATCGATCCGCTGGGCGGACCGGTGAACGAGGCGACGCGGATGGGCGGCGGGTCCGATGACATCGGCGACATCTCGTGGAACATGCCCACGGTGACGCTGCGATTCCCGTCGAACATCCCGGGGCTCCCGGGGCACAACTGGGCGAACGGGATCTCGATGGCGACGCCGATCGCGCACAAGGGTGGCGTGGCGGGGGCGAAGGTGCAGGCGATGACGCTGCTGGACATCCTGTTGACGCCCAAGGTGGTGACGGACGCCTGGGACTACTTCCGGAGCGTGCAGACGAAGGAAACGAAGTACACATCCTTCCTGGGACCTGACGACAAGCCCGCGATCTGGCTCAACGCCGAGATCATGGCGAAGTACCGGGACGAGATGCGGAAGTTCTACTACGATCCCACGAAGTTCAAAACGTACCTGGAGCAACTGGGGATCAAGTACCCGGTCGTGAAGGGGATCGCGCAGTGAACTGCAGGGTCGAGGGTCGAGGGTTGAGGCTCGAGGAGTGAGGAGGGCTTGAGGGCAATGGGTGATGGCTTGAACCTGTCCCCGTGCCCTCGACCCTCGACCCTCGACCCTCGACCCTCGACCCTAATCACGCCAGCCTTCCCTTGGCTCCGCGTACAAAACCGGCGTAGGCGGGGATCGCCTCGAGGCGCCGGAAAAAGCCCTCGGTGCCCGGCGGGATCTGGGCGACGGCGAGCTTTCCGGTTGCGCGATCGGCCGCCTGGCGCATGAGCGCCGTGCCGATGCCTCGACGGCGACAGGCGGGATCGACGAGAAGGTCGGTCACGACGCTCCACTCGTACCCGTCGCTGAGGAGGCGCACCACGCCCACCAGGCGTCCGTCGTCCCAGGCGCCGAGGTTGATCGTGCGGCCGAGCGACCCGCGAAGGCGCTGGAGGTCGGGCGCGGGAAGGGCGGCGCGGACCAGGAGTGCACCCAGCGACTCCGCATCGACACCCGAGGCGATGCGGACGGACGGCAGCGCGATGTCGACAGGCCCGGCCGCGGCCTTCGCGATGACCTCGATCGCCGGTCCGGTCCCTCCCCGCCCCGGTGCCCCGGCCACGGCGAACTCCCGGCCACGGGCGCGGCGCAGGACCTTGTGCCCGCCTTCCCAGGCGGATCCGAGCAGCCGTCCCACCCCGAGCCCGACGACGCCTAACGCGACCCCGGACCCGAACGTGATGCCGATGAACCAGGCGAACCCCTTGACGATCTCCTGGGTCTGGAAGCCGACCTGGAGGTACGGCCAGGCGATCGGGGACGATCCGAGGAACCCGATGAGGAACCCGAAGAACGCCGACAGGTCGGTGATGGCGTTGCGTCGGAGGGCGTAGAACTCGGACACGGCGGATTGGGGTCTATGGCCCGGGACACGGTGAAGCCGGGCCTCAGGCCCGGGGCAACAGGCCCCATGCGAAGGGCGGGACTCGAACCCGCACCCGGTTGCCCGGAGGGGATTTTAAGTCCCCCGCGTCTGCCATTTCGCCACCCTCGCGGAACAGACGGGAGACGTGAGGCGGGAGATGCGAGACTTCACTCCTCCCATCTCCCATCACCCATTTCGAAATGAAGCGGGAAACGGGACTCGAACCCGCGACCCCAACCTTGGCAAGGTTGTGCTCTACCAACTGAGCTATTCCCGCAAACGGCGATCGGTTGCTCCCGGCCGCACGTGATCAGTATAGGCGATGATTCCGGAAAGCGGCAACGGCGGGTGAGGCATCAGGCATCAGGCATCGGGCATCAGGCATCAGGCATCAGGGGGAAGCAACCCCGATTCAGGCATCGCGCCCCCCTGAGCCCTGATGCCTGATGCCTGATGCCTCTCACGTCCCCACCCCCAGCGCATGCACCGCGTACCACACCGAGTACGCGAGCAGCCCGGCCAAGGCCGCATCCGTGCCGTTCGCCGTCGCCAGTCCCGAGGCGTCGACTTCCTCCGCGGCCAGCCCCAGGTGCAGCGGCGCGCGTCGAAGCCACTTGAGGACGTCCTTGGCGTCCGGACCCATCAACCGCGCGCATTGCTGGACCAGGTACCGGGGCTCGAGGTCGAGCGATCGCACCGTCCGTCGATAGGCGGAATCGCTCCGGTCCACCATGTCGTACAGCGGGAGCCAGAGCACCGACACCAGCGGATCGTCGTCGGCGACCGCCTCGCCCGCGAGGTTGATCGCGGAGAGGAACTGCGGCTTCCCTTCCCGCTCCTTGGTGAACTGGCGCCGGAGCGCGGCACGCACGGCCTCCGGCTCCTGGACTTCGCGGGCGGTTTCCTCATCGAGGGTGCGGCGGAAGACGTCGAGCGCCTGCGCGACCACCGCGTTGCCGTGCAGCGTGTAGGGGAAGGCCGCCGGCTGTCCCGACGGCGTCACTTCCGTGGAGTACAGCGGGACCTGCTCATTGCGCCGTGCCTTGATGTCCTCGCTCGACGCATACAGGGCATCGGCCAGGATCGGCTCCTCGACGATCTGGTCGTCGCCGGTCTCGCGAATGTACCGGTCGGTGGCGAGCGCGTAGGCGGCCGCCCCCTCGATGCAGAACCCGGGCTCGAACAACGTGCCATCGAAGTACCGCACCCCGCTTCCCGGGGCGTAGCCGTGCAGTTCGCACGATCGCAGGAGGAGTTCACGGGCCAGTGGCGGATCGGCGAGTTGCACCGCCGGGATGGTCCAGGTCAGGGCCTCCCACTCCCGGACGGTCACGCCCCGCCCGTGCCAGGGCGCCCGGCTCCGGACCAGGTAGAAGTGCGCGTCGTCGAGCGCACGCGCGACGCCGAAGAAGTAGGCGAGGAGCAGGTTCCGGTTGATGAGTCCATCGACCCCCTCGTTTCCCGTCGACTGCTCCAGCGACCGGATGGACTCCCGGGTGGCACCGAGGAGCGCACGCCAGCCCCGGCGGCGCATCACCGCGGTCGTCGCTTCCGCGCCATCGCCTTCGGGCCCGACGGCCATGTAGAACGCCGCTTCGGCGTGGCCGCCGGCGGGCGCGCGCACCTGGCGGTGGACTGCATAACGAGCGGCGCCCTCGGCCATGGTGACGGTCGACTCGCCATCGGCGGCGATGGCCACCGCCACGAGTCCGGGAAGGGCGCTGCCGCCGAGGATGACCGCACTGGACTCGCCGCGCCGCGCCACGTGGTGGTCCTCGAACATCCGCGGCGTGCGCACGCGGAGCTGGCGATGCCCCAGTTCCCCCTCGAGGCCGATCGTGAGCCGGACCTCGCGGCTGCCGCGGTTCTCGATGGCGATGGCGTACACCAGCCCGGCCGTGTCCGCGTCGCGCCCGTACGGCGCGAAGATGGTGGCGCGCACCACCAGGTCGCCGACAGTCGAGGTGAACGTGGGGATCCAGCCGGAGACGCGCTCCCAGGCGAGCGCCCCCTCGCCGAGCGGAACCGCGCGGCCATCCACCTGTAGCACGGGACGCGCCAGCGCCGGGCCGCGCCCCGAGGCGAAGTCGGGGCCGCCCGCGAACTCGACCGCCGACCGCGAGCCGCGATGGAGCACCCCGATGGCGTGGATGGCGCCGTCCATGGGATGAATGCACGGCACGGCAACCCAGTGGTTGCCCGTGATCTGCCAGGGAATGGGAGGAATCGGCGTTGACGAGATCATGCCGTTAGTTTCGTACGCGGTCGCGCGAAGGTTCGGCGCGCACTGCACCAGCCATCGGACACCGCAACTTACCGTGCGACTGCCGAAGTACAACGGACCCGCCGTGGCGCCGCGTCGTTCCCACCGCTCTCCGGCCACCTGGGCGCTGGCGCTGGCGCTGGCGCTGGCGGCCATCCCTGCCGCCGGGCATGCGCAGCGCGTCACCGGGCCCTGGGAGGACGCGACGATCGCGCCGCGGGGCGTGCTCCGCCTGGGCATCAGTCCCCGGTGGGAACAATGGCGCGAGCGGTACTCGCCCGCCGGGACCCGTGAGGCGTTAGGCTCCGACCTCTCGGTCGACAGCCTGGGAGCCTCCGCGATTCCCTTCCTGGCGGGCCTCCAGCCGTCCCTGGCGACGCTCACCGGACTGGCAGCACCGCCCCTGACGCTGGGATCGCTGGCGACGAGCGTCGATGTCACCCAGGTCACCACCCCGATCACGCTCGACTACGGGGTCACGACGCGCCTCGGCCTGCAGGTGGTGATCCCTTACGTGAAGAACCGCGTCCACGTCTCCGCGACGATGCACCCGGATGGCCTGAACGCCACGCTGGGCTTCAATCCCGCGATCTCGATCGCGGGGGCGCAACAGCAGAACGGGCTGGTCGTCACGAGCCTCGGCACGGCGGCGACGACGCTCAGCACGGAGTTGGCCCGGTGCGCCGGCATCACCGATCCCGGTTGCTCGGCCATCAACGCCGACCGCGCTGGAGCGACGGCACTGGTGGACCTGGCCGGCCAGGTGGCCGATGCCGTCATCGCGGTCTACGGCACGCAGGTCGCACCGGGAAGCCTGTATGCACCCGTCGCCGGGAGTGCGCTCCACACCGCGGTCGATGCCCGTCTCGCGGCCCTCAACACGCAGTTCGTGTCGTTCCTCGGTGCGCCCACGGCCGGCGACTGGGTGAGCGGTCGTCCCGTACCGGCGCCACCCATGGCGGCCGCCGACCTCGCGGCGCTCCTCAGCAGTTCCGCGTACGGCATCTCGGCGCATCCGCTCGGAGACTACGAGCACAGCCACGTGGGCGACATCGAGGTCGGGGCCAAGCTCCTGCTGCTCGACACCTTCGGCCCGCCGGCCACCGCACCGCTGCCGCGCGCCGGCGCCCTCCGCCTCGCCGTGGCCGGTGTGCTGCGGCTGCCGACCGGCCAACTCGACCTTCCCGAGGACTTCACCGATGTCGGCACCGGCGACCGGCAGACGGACATCGAACTGCGCGGGTTCGCCGACCTCGCGATCGGGCCACGCTTCTGGACCTCAGCGGTGGTGCGCATCGGCGTCCAGCGTCCGCACCAGCTAACGATCCGGATTCCCGCGCCGGGCGCCGCGTTCCCGGAACTGGTCCGCGAGCAGGAGGTCCGTCACGACCCGGGTGACGTGATGGAACTCGAGCTCGCCCCGCGGTACGTGCCGAACGACGAGTTCGCGTTCAGCGCACGCTACCGGCTCCGCACGAGGGCGGCCGATTCCTTCCAGGGGACGTTCAGCGTGGCGGGCGCCGACGGGACGCTGCTGGCCCTGGACGCCTCCACGTTAGGCATCGGCTCGGCACAGACCGAGCACCTGGGGGGCTTCGCGGTCACGTTCTCGACGGTCCGGGGCCACGCGCGCGGCAGCGCCAGGTGGCCGCTGGAGATCTCGTTCGTCCACACGCAGGTCCTGTCCGGCAAGGGCGTGCCGAGGATCGCGGCGAACGGCCTGTCCTTCCGGATCTACCGATGAATTGCAGATCGCAGAGTGAAGATCGCAGAGGGTCTCCAATCATCACTCTGCACTCTGCAATCTGCACTCAGCAATTCGCACTCTGCACTCACGCATTCTTCACTCTGCACCCAGTAGTTCCCGGGCGTGGGCGCGGCTCACCGTGCTCGCGGGGTCTCCGCCAAGCATCCGGGCCACCTCGGCCACGCGATCCTCGCCCCGGGCGACGCTGATGTCCGCGGTCGAGACCCCGCCCTTCGCCCCCTTGGCGACGACGACATGGTGATGCGCCCGCGACGCGACCTGCGCCAGGTGGGTGATCACCAGGACCTGGTGGTGCGCGGCCAGTCGCCGCAGGGCGTCTCCGACGCGCAGTGCCACCGTGCCCCCGATGCCGGCGTCGACCTCATCGAACACCAGGGTCGGCACCTGGTCCAGGCGGGCGAGGATCGTCTTCAGCGCCAGCATCACCCGCGACAACTCCCCGCCCGAGGCCGTGCGCGCGAGCGGGCGCGGGTCATGCCCGACGTTGAGCCCGACGCGGAATTCGACGTCCTCGGCGCCTGACGCGACCACCGCCTCGAGCGGCGCGAGGGACACGAGGAATGTCCCGCCGGGCAGCCCGAGTTCGGGCAGGAGCGCCTCCACCTCGGCCGACAGCTTCCGCGATGCCTTCTGCCGGAGCCGGGTCAGCTTCGCCGCCTGCGTCGCCAGTTCGGCACGCGCCGCCTCCTCGCGCGCGGTCAGGGCACGGAGGTCGACCGCCGCCGTATCCAGCACCTCCAGCTCGGCCCGGGCCTGCCGCAGCGCCTCGAGCGCGGCGGCGACGCTGCCGCCGTGCTTCCTCGTTATGCGGTGGACCTGGTCGCGCCGGCGGTCCACCTCGGCCAGCCGCTCCGGGTCGCTGTCCAGGGTCGCGTCGTAGGCGCCGAGGTCGCGCGCCAGTTCCTGCAGGGTCACGACGGCGGCGTCGATCGCCTCGGCCACGGGCTCGACGCCGCGGTCGAGCCTGAGCGCGGACGACACCGCGCGCCGCGCCGACAGCAGCGCGTGCAGGGCGCCGGCATCGCCATCCTCGATCGCCGCCAGCGCCTGCTCGACGTGGGCCCGCAACTCGACGGCATGGGTCAGCCGCCTTGCCTCGTCGTCGAGCCGCTCTTCCTCGCCGGCCACGAGCCGGCCCTCCTCGATCTCGCGCACGACGTGGCGCAGGTAATCGGCGCGCTTCGACGCCTCGTCACGCCGGCGCACGAGCTCGGCGATGGACGCGCGCACCGAGTCGACCTCCCCGTGCGCGTCGCGCACGGCGGCCGCCACCCCGGCGGCGCCGGCCATCGCGTCGAGGACGTCGCGCTGGGCGTCGCCGCCAAGGAGGGCCTGGGACTCGTGCTGGCCGTGCAGGTTCACCAGGAGGCGGCCGACCGCGGCGAGCGCGGCGGTGGTCACCGTGACGTCGTTCACCCAGGCGCGACTCTTCCCGGCGGCCGAGACCTCGCGGCGCAGCAGCAGGAGGCCGTCCTCGGCCGTGATCCCGCGTTCCTCCAGGAGGGCGGCCAGCGGTGCGTTGCCGGAAGCGTCGAAGACGCCCTCCACCACCGCCCGGTCGGCGCCGCCGCGCACGACGTCGGCGCTGCCCCGCTCGCCGAGCAGCAGGCCCAGCGCGCCGACGATGATGGACTTGCCGGCGCCGGTCTCCCCCGAGAGGACGTTGAACCCGGGAGCGACCGGCAGCGTCACCGACTCAATGACCGCCAGGTTGCGGATCCGGAGCTCGGTCAGCATCACGCACGCGCGTCGTCGGGCGGCAGCCCCCACCCGAGCTTGCGCCGCATCCGCGTGAAGAACGTCATCTCGGGGAACCGCACCAGGATCACCGAGCGGGTGGCCCGGCGCACCATCAGCGACTCGGCGGTGCCTAACGTGGTGCCGACCTGGCCGTCCACCGTTACCAGGCGGTCGGTGCCATCGTCGTCGGCATGGACGACCACGGTGGCGTCCGGCCCGACGACCACCGGGCGGATCGAGAGCGCGTGCGCCGAGATGGGGGCGATGATGATGGAGTGGTGTCGCGGCACCACGACCGGCCCGCCGACCGACAGGTTGTAGGCGGTGGACCCCGTCGGCGTCGACATCACGATCCCGTCGGCGGCGTAGCTGGCCACCTCCTCGCCATCCACCTCGACCCGGAGCCAGATGACGCGTGCCTTGCCGCTCTTGTGGAGCACGATGTCGTTGAGGGCATACCAGCGCCGCGGATCGTCAGGCACCCCCGGCCGCCCCTCGAGGATCATGCGGGCCTCGCCGCGGTAGTCGCCGAGCACGAGGCGGCGCACCGCCGTCTCGAGTTCCTCGCGACCGCAGGCGCTCAGGAACCCGAGGCGACCCAGGTTCACGCCCAGCACGGGGATTTCCCTCCCGGCCAGGAAGCGCGCTCCCCGCAGCAGGGTCCCGTCGCCGCCGAGCGTCAGCAGGGCATCGAGGTCCTCGGGGACGGCCGCCGGCGCGTCGTGACCCTGCACCATGTCGGCCAGTCCCGCCTCGAGCCTGACGTCGACCTCAAGCGCCGATGCGAGCGCCAGGAGTCGTTCCAGGACGCCCCCGAGACCCGCGTAGTCGCGATTGCCGACGACCCCGAGCCGGATCACCCGGCGACAGCCTCGCTTTCGTGCAGCGCCCGCACGCGCTCGGCGATCCCGTTGGCATCGAGACCGCACAACGAAAGCTGGCGTGCGCGTGAGGCGGCCGGGATGATGCGATCGGGAACGCCATGGGCGACGACCCGCACCGACGGCTCGAGCCGCTCCACGACCGAGGCGAGGTACGCGCCGAAGCCGTTCACCACCGTGCCTTCCTCCACCACGAGCAGCTGCCGGTGCTCCGCCAGGATGGTCGACAGCGTGAGGCTGTCGTACGGCTTGAGGAAGCGGCAGTTGACGACGGTCGGGTTGAAGCCTTCGCGCGCCAGGATCGCCGCCGCCTCGAGCGCGGGCGCCACCATCGTCCCGACGGCCAGGATGGCGATCTCGCTCCCGTGGCGCGGCACTTCCCACGTGCCGTACGGGACGGCCTCGACCTGCGCCATCGTCGGCGGCACGTCCGGCGCGGTATCGCGGGGATACCGGATCGAGAAGGGGCCGTCGGCATCGACGGCGGTCCGCAGCAGGCCGAGCATCTCGGTCGCGTTCCGCGGTGCCGTCACGGTGACCCCGGGAACGGCCAGCAGGTACGCGATATCGTACAGCCCCATGTGCGTCTCGCCGTCCTCGCCGACCAGGCCTGCCCGATCGAGGCAGAAGGTCACCGGCAGGTGCTGGAGGGCGACGTCGTGGATGATGCTGTCGTAGGCGCGCTGGAGGAACGTGGAGTAGATCGCCACCACGGGACGCACGCCGCGCGTGGCCATTCCCGCGGCGAACGTCACCGCATGGGCCTCGGCGATCCCCACGTCGAAGAAGCGCGTCGGGTGCTGGCGCGTCACGACCGACGTCCCGGTGCCGCTCGGCATGGCCGCCGTGATCGCGACGATGTCGGCGCGCTCGGTCATCAGCTCGCCAAGGCCGGTGCCGAAGACCGTGGTGTAGTTCGCGTTCGCCGTGCTGGCCTTGCGTTGCTTGCCGGTCGCCGGGTCGTGGCCGGGCGGCAGCGCATGCCACTTCTCCCCGTGCTCGCCGGCGGGGAATCCCCGGCCCTTCTGGGTGATGACGTGGACGAGTCGCGGGCCGGTCATGGCCCGCACGGCGCCCAGCGTTTCCACGAGGCTGTTGAGGTCGTGCCCATCGATCGGCCCGAAGTACCGGAACCCGAGTTCCTCGAAGAGCACGCCGGGCGTGAGGAACGACTTCACGCTCTCCTCCCACTTCCGGACCAGGGAGTTGAGGACGTTGTGGCCCTCGAGGACCTCGCCGATGCGCCCGCGGATCCGGTTGTAGAGGGGGTTCCGCTGCACCGAGGTGAGGTACTTCGAGATGGCGCCGACGTTAGGCGCGATCGACATCTCGTTGTCGTTGAGGATGACGACGAGGTCGCGTCCCGAGTGGCCGGCGTTGTTGAGTCCCTCGTACGCCAGGCCCGAGGTCAGCGCGCCGTCGCCGAGCACCGCGACGACCTTGAACGCCTCGCCCTGGAGGTCCCGGCCCGCGGCGATCCCCAGCGCGGCCGAGATCGACGTGGCGGCATGCCCGGCGCCGAAGGCGTCGTACTCGCTCTCGCTGCGCTTGAGGAAACCCGATAACCCGCCTTCCTGGCGCAGCGTCTCCAGGCGCCCGTTGCGGCCCGTCAGGAGCTTGTGCGGGTAGCCCTGATGCCCAACGTCCCACACCAGCTGGTCGCGGGGCGTGTCGAACACAGCATGCAGGGCAACCGTGAGTTCCACGACCCCTAGTCCCGCGCCGATGTGCCCGCCGGTCCTGGAGCAGACATCGATGAGCCGCTCACGGATCTCCTGGGAGAGCGTGCGCAACTCGTCGCGCGTCAGCGCCTTGAGGTCAGCCGGGGAATCGATGCGGTCGAGGAACATTCGATTGCAGAGTGCAGAGTGCAGAGTGCAGAGTGCAGAGTGCAGAGTGCAGAGTGCTGGTGCTGGTGCTGGTGCTGGTGCTGGTGCTGGTGCTGGTGCTGGTGCTGGTGCTGGTGCTGGTGCTGGTGCTGGTGCTGGTGCTGGTGCTGCGGTGGAGAGGGCCGGGTTCGGGTAATCTAGCTCAGGATTGCCGTTCGACGACGTGGCCGGCCAGGCGTTCGAGGTCGGGGGTAAGGCGGCCGGCGCCTTCCATGGCGGCGCATGCCTCGTCGACCAGCGCCCGCGCGCGACGCCGGGCGCCCTCGATGCCCAGCACCTGGGGGTAGGTGCTCTTCGACAGCGCCACGTCCTTCCCCGCCGTCTTGCCCAGCTGGTCGCTCGTGGCCGTCACGTCGAGGACGTCGTCGGCGATCTGGAACGCGAGGCCCAGCGCGTCGCCGAACCGCGTGAACGACGCGAGGAGCGCGTCGTCGGCGCCGGCGGCGAGGGCGCCGATCCGCGCCGAGGCGCAGATCAGGATGCCGGTCTTGGCGCGGTGCACCCGCTCGAGGTCCTCGAGGCTCAGGCGCTTCCCCTCGGCGAGCAGGTCCAGCAGTTGCCCGCCGATCATGCCGCCCGCGCCCGAGGCGCGCATCAACTCTCCCACGATACGGCCGGCCAGCCCGGGACTCGCGCCCAGGTCGGAGGCTGCGCGATGGGCACGTCGCGCGGCCAGGGGCACCATCGCCACGCCGGCCATCATCGCGGTGCCGACGTCGAAGGCGCGGTGCACCGTGGGCCGGCCGCGACGGAGATCGTCGTTGTCCATGCACGGCAGGTCGTCGTGCACGAGCGAGTAGGCATGCACCACCTCGACCGCCGCCGCGAGGCCGCCGGCGTCGCCGTCGCCACCCGCCGCCCGGTACGAGGCCAGGACGAGCAACCCGCGGAAGCGCTTCCCCTGCCCGAGCAGGCTGTAGCGGATCGCCTCGGCGACGCGCGGCGCCACGCCGGTCAGGTCGTCGTCACAGCAGGCCGCGAGCGCCGACTCGACGATGTCGCGGGCGCCGATATCCACCGCGAGCGCGGACTCGTCAGGCACGGAGGTCGGTGGCCTCGAGGACGCCGTCGGTGCGCTCCTTGAGCACCTGGACCGCCGCCTCGGCGCGCGCCAGCTCGGCGGACGCGTCCCGCAGGCAGGCGATGCCCTCCTCGAACAGCGTGAGTCCCTTGTCGAGGCTCACGTCGCGCGACTCCAGCGCGCGCACGATCTCCTCGAGCCGCTGGACCTTCTTCTCGAAGCTCATGCTCCTCCCGGCTTCCCGGACGGGACGATGTCCTCCGTCCGCGCGTGCACGTCGCCGTCCCGCAACCTGGCCACGAAGGCATCGCCCGGCGCGAGCGCCTCTACCGACGTGACCGCCGCTCCCGACGGCAGCGTCAGCGCGGCATAGCCCCGCCCGAGCGTCGCCAGCGGGCTGAGCGCGTGCAGCTGCCCGGCCAGTCCCTCGAGCATGAGGCGCCGGCGCTCGACCGGGTGCGTGGCGGCACGGGTGACGGCCACGCCCGCCGCGGTGAGGCGCTCCCGCGCGGACTCCACCTGCGCGACGGCGGCATCGCGCAGCCCGGCCCCCAGCGTGCGCACCTGCCTGACGAGATCCGACAGCCTCGGCACTGCGGCTTCCGCGGCGGCCGAAGGGGTGGCCGCGCGATGGTCGGCGGCCAGGTCGCAGAGGGTGACGTCGACCTCATGGCCGACGGCCGAGATCACCGGGACCCCCATCGCCGCGGCGGCCCGCACGACGCGCTCATCGTTGAAGGCCCAGAGATCCTCGCGGCTCCCGCCGCCACGACCGAGGATGACGACGTCCGCCTTCCCCCAGCGCGACACGCGGCGCAGGGCACGGACGATGGACGCCGGGGCGTCCTCGCCCTGGACCGTGCAGTGCGCGACCACCACCTGCGTGATGGGGCAGCGGCGACGAACCACCGCGACCACGTCGTGGAGGGCGGCCCCATCGGCGCTGGTGACGACCGCGACGCACGACGGCAGCAGCGGAAGGCGGCGCTTGCGCTCGAGGGCGAACAGTCCCTCCGCCTCGAGCTTCATCCGGACCTTCTCGAAGGCCTTGCGCCACAGGCCGTCGCCGGCGGCCTCGATCTTCAGGACGCGCAACTGCAACTCACCCCGCGCCGCATAGACCGTGAGCCGCGCGAACGCCGTGATGGTCATGCCCTCGTCGGGCGCGGCCAGCGCGCGCCGCGCATCCGACGCCCACATCACGCAGCGGATCTGCGCCTCGGCGTCCTTGAGCGTGAAGTACCAGTGCCCGTTCCGGTGCTCCTTGAGCCCCACCACCTCACCGCGCACCCAGAGCGGCTCGACCGAGCCCTCGAGAATGTCACGCGTCGCCAGCGTGAGCAATGCGACCGAGACCGCCGATTCCGGCGAGACACCCGGGGCGGCATTCTCCGCGGCGGGGCGGCGCGCCCGCGCCTCGGTGCGCCGTGCCGGGGGCGGTGGCGGTGGCTCGAGGTCGTCGAAGAGCGCCAGCGTTTCGGGCTCGGGCTCGGCCGGACCCCGTGCCCCCGTTCGCGGACCAGGCGCCGGGGCCCCCGGATCACCGGGAGCCCGTCGAGCCGGCCGGGAGTTCACGCACCCGCCTGGCGCGCCGCACGCACCGTGTTCTTGAGCAGCATCGCGATCGTCATCGGTCCCACGCCTCCCGGCACGGGCGTGATGTGCGACGCCACGGCACGGGCGCTCTCGAAATGCACGTCACCGACCAGCCGGTATCCCTTCGGGTTCGAGGCATCGTCCACGCGATTGATGCCGACATCGATCACGACGGCGCCCGGGCGGATCATGTCGCCCGTCAGCATCTCCGGCTTCCCGATCGCGGCGATGATGATGTCGGCGCGCTTCGTGTGAAACGCGAGGTCCTTCGTGCGGCTGTGACAGACGGTGACGGTGCCATCCGCGCCCGGACCCTGCTGCATGAGGAGCGCAGCCATGGGCTTGCCCACGATGTTGCTGCGGCCGAGGACGACCACTTCCTTGCCCTTCGTGTCCACGCCGTAGCGGACCAGCAGCTCCTGCACGCCGGCCGGGGTACAGGGCGCGAAACCGTCCTTCTCGCCGATCAGCAGCTTGCCCACGTTCACCGGATGGAACCCGTCGACATCCTTCTCCGGCGCGATGCGCCTGACGACGGTATTGGCGTCCATGTGCCGTGGCAGCGGACTCTGGACCAGGATCCCGTGGATCGTCGGGTCGGCGTTGAGCCGGTCGATGATCGCCTCGAGCTCCGCCTGCGTCGTCGTCGCGGGCAGGCGGATGGTCTCGCCCTTCATGCCCGCCTCGATCGACGCCTTCTCCTTCGACTTCACGTAGCTCTGGCTCGCGGGATCCTCGCCCACGATCACCACCGTCAGGCCGGGCGTGATGCCCTTCGCCCTGAGCTCGGCGGTGTCGCGGGCCACGTCGGCACGGACCGCCTTGGCGACCGCCACGCCATCGATGAGCACCGCGCCGGGGTGCGCGGTGCCGGTTGCCTGGGTTCCCGCTGCGTCAGCGTGCAAAGTCCACCGCCCTCGTCTCTCGAATGACCACGACCTTGATCTGTCCCGGGTACTGCAGTTCCGCCTCGATGCGGCGCGCGATCTCGTCCGACAGGGACGTCATGCGCGCGTCGTCCACGTCCTCGGGCGTGACCAGCACGCGCACTTCCCGCCCGGCCTGGATCGCGTAGACCTTGTCCACCCCGCGATAACTCGACGCGATCTTCTCGATCCCCTCGAGGCGCTTGACGTACGTCTCGAAGGCCTCGCGACGCGCGCCCGGACGGGAGCCGGAGATGGCGTCGGCCGCCTGCACCAGCACCGACACCTCGCTCTCGTGAGGCACGTCGTCATGGTGCGCCGCGATGCAGTTCACGATCATCGGGTTCTCGCCGTACTTCGTGGCGACCTCGACGCCCAGCTGCACATGCGTTCCCTCGTGTTCGTGCGTGAGGACCTTGCCGACGTCGTGGAGGAGGGCCCCACGCTTGGCCATCGTGACGTCGAGCCCCAGCTCGGCCGCCATGATCCCGGCCAGGTGCGCCACTTCCTTCGAGTGATCGAGGATATTCTGGCCGTAGCTCGTCCGGTACTTCATCCGCCCGATGAGCTTGATCATCTCGGGATGAAGGCCGTGGATGCCGGTCTCATACGCGGCGCGCTCCCCGAGCTCGACGATCTGGGCATCGACTTCCTTCCGCGACTTGGCGACCACTTCCTCGATCCGCCCGGGGTGAATGCGGCCATCGGCGACCAGCTTCTCCAGCGCCAGACGGGCCACTTCCCGGCGGACCGGGTCGAAGCACGAGACCACCACCGTGTCCGGCGTGTCGTCGATCACCACGTCCACCCCGGTCGCCAGCTCGAACGCGCGGATGTTGCGACCCTCGCGGCCAATGATGCGACCCTTCATCTCGTCGCTCGGCAGGGACACGGCGGATACGGATATTTCGGACGTGTGCTCGGAGGCGATGCGCTGGACGGCGAGCGCCACGATCTTCTTCGCCTCGCGCTCGGCGTCTCGCCGGGCCGACTCGCGGATCTCCCGCAGGCGGTTGGCGGCGTCGGCCTCCGCCTGCGCCTCCATCCGCTGGATGAGTTCGGCCTTGGCCTGCTCCTGCGACAGCCCGGCAAGCGCCTCCAGCCGTCGCCGTTCCTCGGTGGCGAGCTTCTCCAGTTCCTGCTCGCGTTCCCCGACGAACTTCTCCCGCCTGCCGAGTTCCGACGCGCGCTTGCCCAGGTCCTTCTCCCGGACCTCGACGAGCTCGAGCTTCTTCTCGAGCTGCGCCTCCTGGTCGTCCAGCCGTCGCTCTTCGCGCTCGATTTCCTCGCGCCGGTGCCTGGCCTCGGCTTCCCAGCCCTCGCGGAGCTTGATCTGTTCTTCCTTGCCCGCGATGATCGCGCTCTTGCGGGTCGACTCGGCGTCACGTTCGGCCTCGCCAACGATGCGCCTGGCCGTTTCCTCAGCCGTTGCCTTGGCGCCCGCCTGCCGCTGGACCTCGCCTGTGCGACCCTGACGAGTCCCGAAAACGAAAGACGCCGCGGCGGCGAGCAGGACGGCAGCGCCAGACGCAGCGAAAAAGATCAGGTCCATATGTATATGGCTCCAAACGCGGCGACCTCGCCGCGATTCCGGGGAGTACCACGGCGGGCGGGTCGACAACCTTGCTTGCCGCGGACCGGGCGGACGCCGACGCAGGGCGTGAACCGGGTCGCGCTAAATCAAGCGGCTGCTTGGACCTGCGCCGCAACGCAGAACGAGTTTCGAAGGTACGTCCTCAGGCCCAAAAAGGCAATCTGGACCGGCTCGCCAGGGGCGAACCGGTCCGGATCGGAAGGGACGAAATCCGACTCAGCGAACCACGTCGGGCATCGCCACGCCCCCGTTTTTCGCGGGATCGGGAGCGAACATGCCTGCCTTCCCGGACCTGGACCTGGCCGCTTTCAGGGTGACTCGCGTGACAGCCGGCCTGGCACCGATTCGTGGTGACGACCCGGGGGCGGGAGCCGCGCCGCCAAACTCGAAGGCGCCGATATCACACGTGCCCTGTCTCGAGTAGCCGCGCTGGTCGGTGGTCGGACAAGCGGCCGGGTTTCCGGCGTTGATCGCCGCGCTGCCCGTCAGGACGGCATGGGTCTGTGTCGGCCCGCCATTGTCCGCGAGGGTCGTACTGATGCCGGCCGGGACGTTGACCAGGTCGGTCGGATGGTTGAAGAATGGCGCTGCGACGTCGGCGCTGCCGATATCGGCGAGGGAGCATGAGAAGTTGTCGCTCAGGTTGTAGCCGGTCGACGTGATCATGGCGAGCCCACCCGCTCCGCAATTGATGGCGTCGATCCCGACCATGTTTCCTGCCAGCAGGGAGCTGGAGATCGTGACGGCGCCGTTGTTGTTCGCCCCGAGTCCGCCGCCAAAGGTCAGCGCGGTGTTGTTGACGATCGTGAGGCTGGTGAGGGTTGCCTGCCCCGTCACGCTGATCCCGCCGCCAAGCGTCGTGGCGCTGTTGCCCGAGATGGTGCTGTTACGAATGGTCGAGTTGGCGGTGGAGGCGGAGAAGATTGCGCCGCCCTGCCCCAGGGCGGGACTGGCCAGCGTCCCGGCCGCATTGCCGGTGAACGTCGACGTCTCGACCAGCATCGTGGCGCCGGTAGTGATGGCGCCGCCTCCGGTGACCGAGGTATTCCCGGAGAACGTCGAGCGGCTGATGGTGGCGTTCCCGGTGCCCACGAGGTGCATCGCGCCGCTCTGGAGCGTCGCCTGGTTGCCGATGAATCGCGAATCGGTCACGGTGAGCTGACTGGCCTCACCCTTGCCGATCGCCCCGCCCGATGTGGGCGTGGTATTCCCCTCGAACAGGCTGTTCGAGACGTTGAGCACCGACGTGCCGAACATGCCGATCCCGCCGCCGTTGCCAGCGCTGTGGTTGTTGCGGAAGGTGACGTTGGCGAGGGTGACGTTGCTGGAGCCCAGCAGCTGCATGCCTCCCCCCTGCACGTCGGCATCGTTGTCCTGGAACGTGACGTTCTGGATACTGGCCGTCGAGGAACGGGCGATCATGCCGCCACCGGCCGCCTGCGTGGCCACGTTCCCGGTAACCGACCCGCCCATCATGGTGAGCGTGGCGCCATCGATCAGCGCCATGCCGGCGCCGATCGCGATACCGCCCGTGTTGTTGCGGATCGCGACGTCGGTGAGCGAGACGGAGCTGCTGCCGCTGGCATAGAGGCCGGCCCCCCATCCGGACTCGGTGTTGTTTTCCTCGATGACACCGCCGGTCATGATCACCGAGGTGCCGCTGGTCGCGAAGATGCCGCCGCCCACCTGGCCCGTCACGAATGTCTCGTTCCGGCTGACGGTGCAGTTGTTGAGGCGGGCCTTGGCGGTGTGCTGGAGGTAGATGCCGCCCCCGCCGGTGGTCAGGGCAACATTGTCGCTGACCGTGGAGCCGGTGAAGGTCACGTCGGAGGTGCCCCACAGCCACGCGCCGCCGGCGCGCGTGGCGGCAGTGTTGCCGGTGATGGTGGTCCCGGTGACGGCGAACGCACCGACGTTGCCCAACACGATGCCGGCACCGCCGTTCGCGGAGTTGTTCGAGATCGTCGAGTTGGTGATCGTCCCGGTGACGCCGGTGAGGATCCGCGCGCCACCTCCTTCCCCGGCCGGTGCGGAATTGCCGCTGATGGTCACGTCATCGAACGTGAGGGTGGACTGCCCGTCGATGAGCATGCCCGCGCCACCGAATGCGCCGGCGAGGACCTGGTTGCCCTCGACATCGACCCCGGTCAGGGTCACGGTGCCCGCATTGACGCGGAGACCACCGCCCCATCCGTTCTCGACCACGTTGTCCCTGATCCTCCCGCCGGTCATGACCAGCGCGCCGCCGGCGCCGACGCTGATCCCCGCGCCCGGCTGGTCCGTGCCGAACACCTTGTTGGCTTCGACGATCGAGCCCGCGGTGAGCCGGGCGATGCTGCTGTTGCGAACGCGCAGGCCCCCGCCATCGCCACCGCGCGACTCGTTCTCGACCACCATGACGTTCCTGAACTCGATGTCGGACGCATTGTCCAGGTTGACGCCACCGCCACCGGTCGCCACCCCACCGCGCAGCCGGATACCCGTGACCGAGCCCGTGGCGCCGTCGAAGTCGAGGACGCGGCGCTGGTTCGCCACGGAGCCGGTGGCGTCGATGGTCAACACGTCCGGCCCCGGCCCGACGATGTGCACCGCACCGGTGATCACCGGGAGCGCCGCGGTCAGCGAGATGGTCGAGGTCGTATTGCCGAACGCGGCGCCGGCCACCAGGAACTGGATCGAGTCCGAACCCGCCTGGGTGTTGGAGGCCGTCAGCGCCTCGCGCAACGAGCAGTGGGTCCAGGAGCAAGCGCCGTCGTCGGCGTCGTTCATGCTGCTGACGCGCCAGGTCCCGCGCACCGTCATCGTGGCGACGGCGGAGATCGCGTTGTCGACCGCGCTCCGCACGGTCACCGTGCAGGTGCCGGCCGCGTCAGGCGCCGTCCACGTCACCGATGCGCCCGTGCCGGCCACCGTGCCACAGCTGGTCGTCCACGTGACGCCGTTGAGGGAACTTCCGGTCACAGCGGCCGTGAGCGCGACCTCTTCTCTCCGGAACGTCGTGGAGGTCGTGGGCGACACCGTCAACGCCACGGAGGTCACTGTCGTCGTCGCGGTCGCTGATTTCGTCGGGTCCTCGACGCTCGCGGCACGCACGGAGTACGTCCCACCAGAAGCCGGAGCGGTCCAGGTGACCGTCGTGCCCGTCCCGGAGACCGAGCCACCTGTCGCAGTCCAGGTGACGCCCTGCGTGCTGTTGGTGACGGTCGCCGTGAACTGCTGGGTCTCTCCCGCCCCGAGCGTTGGGTTCGTGGGCGAGATCGAGACTGAGACCGCGGGCGGTGGCTCGACGGGATCTCCTCCGCCGCCGCAGCCAATGACCAGGCCGGCTCCCATCGTCGCCGCGGTGGCACGCACTCGAAGAACGAAGGCTTTCGTCATGGCTCCCCCAGGACAGGTCCGACCACGGACCGACACGGAAGTCAGGTCCTGCTGGTGAGGCGTGAGAATGGCCGGGCGCGGCTCAAACTGGCACGGGACTCGAAAGCCACCATCGGTTGCCCGGGACCCGGGCGCCACTAACTTGGTGCGGACCGCTTTCAGGAGTCGCAGATGAAGTCGTCCCGTCGCACGTTCCTCTCCTCAGTAAGCGCGCTGGCTGGTGCGTCGCTGCTCCCTGAGCTGGCCGGTTCACAGGCGGCGCAGAACTGGGACATGTCTTTCCTGGATCGCATGACCGGGAAGCACCGCCAGGTCTTCGACTTTTCGGACCTCGATGTGGGCCTGGTCGTGGTGAAGAACTGGGTGGATGCCTGGGAGTCCGTCTTCGGACTCAAGCACCCCGACGTGAACGCGATGGTCGGCATTGCCGGGCAGGGGTTCCCCGTCAACGCGACGGACGAGATGTACGCGAAGTACCCGATCGGCCAGCTGTGGAAGGTGAACGACCCGGCGACCGGGAAGCCGGCGGTGCGGAATCCGTTTGTTGCCGGTGATGGTCGCGGTGCGTTTGCCGGCGCCGGCGTCCGTCCCCTTCAGTCGCGAGGGGTGGCGTTCTGGATGTGCAACAATGCGCTGCAATCGGTAGCGTCTCGGATCTCGGGGGCGACCCAGCGCCCGCAACCGGAGCTGTACCAGGAGATTCGTTCCACCGGCCTGCTGCCCGGCGTGATCGTCGTGCCGGCGCATACGATGATGGTCGGCATCTGTCAGGAGCGCGGTTTCACGTACGAACGCGTCTGATCGGCCGGCAACGGCCCGACACGCCAGGTCGTCGTCCCGTGCGCCGGTCGCCATCGCGGCCGGCGTGCGCACCCGCCTGACACATTGCCTCCGGGTCCCTGACGCCCCCGGGATCTACCGCAGCCGACATTCTTCCTGACGCTGCGTGGAGTGCTTATGCGAGTCTTTGCAGACAGGCACGAGGCGGGACGCCTCCTGGCCCGCGAACTGACGGCCTTCGCCAATCGTGATGACGTGATCGTCCTGGCGCTGCCCCGGGGCGGGGTGCCGGTCGCCTGGGAGGTCGCGTCGGCGCTCAACCTCCCGCTGGACGTCTTCGTCGTCCGGAAGATCGGCGCCCCACAGCACGAGGAGGTGGCCCTTGGCGCCATCGCGTCAGGCGGTGCGATCCGGATCGATGAGGAGATGGTGCGGTTGTCAGGCGCGACCCCAACGCAGGTGGCCGCCATCGTCGCCAGGGAGCGCATCGAACTGGAACGCCGCGAGCGGTTGTATCGGGGCGATCGTCCGGAGCCATCGCTCACGGGTAGGACCGTGATCCTGATTGACGATGGACTGGCGACGGGCTCGACGATGCTGGCGGCGATTCAGGCAGTCCGGGAGCGTCACCCCGGGGCGATGGTCGTCGCCGTTCCGGTTGCTTCCCGCGAAGCCTGTGCCCGCCTCCACGAAGAGGGGATCGAGTGTCGATCGCTGGTGACGCCCGACCTCCTGTTCGCGGTCGGGAGATGGTATCACGACTTCGACCCGACGACGGATGAAGACGTCAGGGAGTTGCTCGGTCACGGCACCAACGGTCGCATTGGGGATCCCGTCACGCGTTGACCGGAGGAACTCGGGGTGCCCAGGATGATGCGGGAGGCTCCAGCAGACGTCGCGGTCCGAGGCGTGGCCGCGGACGCGCACCGACTCGATGGCGGGCCGTCCGACTTCGACCTGCTCCTCGAGCGCGTGGGTGACGCGCGCTTCGTGCTCATCGGCGAGGCCTCGCACGGGACGCACGAGTTCTACCGGGTCCGTGCCTCGATCACCAAGCGCCTGCTCGTGGAACACGGCTTCTCCGCCGTGGCCGTCGAGGCCGACTGGCCGGACGCGTGGCGCGTCAACCGCTTCGTCCGGGGCAGCAGCCTCGACCAGGATGCGACGGACGCGCTGGGCGCCTTCCGGCGGTTCCCGCAATGGATGTGGCGCAACGCCGACGTGCTCGATTTCGTCGGCTGGCTCCGCGCGCATAACGAGTCGACCGAGCCGAACCGCCGGGTGGGGTTCTATGGACTCGACCTGTACAGCCTGCACGCGTCGATGGACGCCGTGCTCGAGTACCTCGCGGTGGTCGATCCCGATGCCGCCACGACGGCGCGTGAACGGTATGCCTGCTTCGACCGGTTCGGCGCCGACCCGGTCGCGTATGGCCGGGCCACCACCATGCGACTGGCGCCCAACTGCGAGCGCGAGGTGCTGGCGCAACTCGTCGCCCTGCAGCGCGCGGCCGGCGAGTACGCGCGGCGGGACGGCCGGGTCGCCGCCGATGCCCAGTTCTTCGCGGAACAGAACGCACGCCTGGTGCTGAACGCGGAGCGCTACTATCGCACGATGTTCCTGTCGAGTGAATCGTCGTGGAACCTCCGTGACCGGCACATGGCGGATACCCTGTCGGCCCTGTCCGACTACCTCAGCCGGCCGGCCGCGCCGGCGCGCATCGTGGTCTGGGCACACAACTCGCACCTGGGCGACGCGCGGGCCACCGCCATGGGCGACGAGGGCGAAATGAACCTCGGCCAGTTCACTCGTGAGGCATACGGCCGGGATTGCGTGCTGACGGGGTTCACCACCAGCAGGGGGACGGTGACGGCGTCGAGCGACTGGGACCGTGCAGCCGAGCGGAAGGTGGTACGCCCGGCACTCGCGGACAGCTACGAGGACGTGTTGCACCGTGTCCCGCTCCCCAACTTCTTCCTGGACTTCAGCCGGGACCGATCGGCGCGGGCCGCGCTCGAGCCCGAGCGGCTGGAGCGCGCCATCGGCGTGATCTACCGGCCGTCGACGGAACGGGCGAGCCACTACTTCCGTGCCTGCCTGCCGCGGCAGTTCGACGCGCTGTTTCACTACGACGAGACGCGGGCGGTGGAACCGCTGGAGCGGACGGGCCTGTGGATCCGCGGTGAACCGCCCGATACCTATCCCAGCGCGCTGTGAACGCCGCCGGGAATGCACGGGCTCCCGTCCCCCTGACGACATCGCCCGCCCATCGGGAGTCCGATGGGCGGGCGACCGACGAAGCGCGCGATCGTCGCGTTACTTCTTCGTCATCGTCAGGCCGGTGACGAGCGCCTCGGTGTTGTGCCCGAAGCGGAGGCCGTAGATGCCGTCGGTCGACTTGAGCTTGCCGGCGCCGACGATGTCGGACTTGGGGTAGCTCGCGACCGTGGTGCCGTTGATCGCGCACTCGACCTTGTCGGCCGTGACCGTCACCGCGATCTCCTGGGTGACTTCCGCGCCCGGGCCTGACGCCTTGTGGACCGCAGCGTTCATCTCTCCGCGACCGCCGTTCATACGGAAAGGAGCCGGGCCGAAGCCGCGAACGATGAAGTTGCCGGCACCGTAGGCGGCACAGTAAAGGTACGTCTGCTGGTCGGTGCCGAGGTCATTGCCCCCGATCATGAGGCCGTACGGATGCGGGTGGTCATTCAGGGCCATGTACTTCGGCTCCTTGAACGTCGCCTTCACGGTGTAGTTGCCGCTGGCCGTGTTGGCGGCGTTCCAGTACACGAGCTGCGGCCCGGTGGTCACGTGCAGGGCATCGCCCTCCTTGGCCAGCTTCGAGTCCGTCAGCTTCGCGCCCTTCGCGGCTTCGGTGGCGTCGATCATCCCTGACCAGCCCGGGACGGAGATGCCGCCGCCCGCCACCGCGCGCGACGCATCCTGCGCCGCGATGGCCGCCGGCGTGACCAGCGTGACGGCGAGGGAAAGCGCGATTCCATGGCTCCAACGCATGATCAATCCTCTCAGCAATAGGGGGTGAATCCGCCAATAATACGCGGTCAGCGGCGCAACGGTTACCCCGCCCACCCCAGCCGACCCATCCGCTGGATGCGGTTCGTCACACAGCGCGGCCCGTCAACAGCCTCCCGTTATCCCGGCCTCAGCCGCAAGATTCACAGACTTCCTACGAGAGGACCGATGGGGCGATCAATCGGCGCAGTGCTGGCGGGCCTTCTGGTCGCCTTCGCGGTGGTCTTCGTGGTGGAACTGGGCTCCGCCCTCGCCTTTCCAGCACCGCAGGGGATGGACCCGATGGACCTGGAGTCGGTCCGGCAACACATGTCCGAAGTCAGCACCGGGGCGTTCGCGCTGCTGCTCGTCGCGTACGTGTCGGCGGCCTTCTGCGGTCCCCTGGTTGCACGCCGCGTCTCCCGGTCCACCGGCCGTGGCACCGCCCTGGTGGTCGCGATCCTGTTCGCCGCGGTCTGCGTGCTGAACTTCGTCCGCGTGCCGAATCCCTTGTGGCTGGTGGTCGCCACCGCGGTGTTCGTCCCGATGTCGAGCTGGATGGCGATGCGGGGCACGGGCGGTACGGCGCGGTGAGGAGAACCCGTTTCGCGGAGTCCCTGCAGGATCGGCGTTCGTTCCTGGCGAGCGCCGCCCGCGGCCTGTCGGCGATGGCACTGGCTCCGCTGGGAGAACGACTGGCCCCGGGCGGGCCCGCAGGCAATCCCGACTTCACCTTCGCGCGCCTGCGCTACGACTCCGGGGACTGGGACTACAATCCCAAGGTCTGCGCGAACGTCCTCGACGCCGTGGTCCAGTACACGAACATCCCGGTGCACCAGGAGGAGGTGGTCATCACCGCCGACTCGACGGAGCTCCTGGCGTTTCCGTTCCTCTTCATGACCGGCCACAAGCTGGTCCGGTTCAATGCGAAGGAGCGCGCGGGGCTGGTGCGGTTCGTCGAGAACGGCGGGCTGCTGTTCTCGGACGATTGCAACCACGACGTGAACGGCCTGTACGCGAAGTCGTTCGAGGCGGAGATGGGGCGCCTGTTCCCGGGTGGCGACTCGATGCCGAAGCTCCCGAACGCGCACGCGATCTACCGCTCGTTCTTCCGCTTTCCCGACGGTCCGCCGCAGACGAGCCACGAACTGAACGGCTGGGGCGACAACATCGTCCATGACTACCTGCGGGGGCACGAGCACCGCGGCCGCCTGGGGGTGCTGTACTCCAACAAGGACTACGGCTGCGAATGGGACTACGACTGGCGGAACAAGCGGTTCAGGCGCGACGACAACACGAGGTTCTGCGTGAACCTCGTGGTGTACGCGATGACCTGACACCGGGGCCAGCGGCCGGGCGAATGCGAGGTCGCCTGGCCGCTGGCCTGCGTCAGGGTCAGTCGAACGCGGCCCCGGTCATGATGTTCCGGATCAGCAGCCACGGGCTGCCGTGCGAGATCGCGTTCGTCTGCGTCGGCTGGCCCTTGGCGTCCCCGCCGGTGCCGAACATCTGCCACTCTTTCGGCCCGGTGATCGCGTCGAGGTTCGCCCAGAAGTCGGTCGTGATCGCGTTGTAGGTGACGTCGGTGCACATGCGGGTGACCTTCCCGTTCCTGATCTCCCAGAACACGTGCCCGCCGAACTGCCCGTTGTAGCGCTGCTGGTCGATCGAGTAGCTCCCGCGGCCATCGATCATGATGCCGTTCTTCACGTCGGCGATCATCTCCTCCCGCGTCGGCGCGTTCGCCGGCCCGGGCTCGAGCTGGACGTTAGGCATCCGGAGGAAGGGGTAGTCGCGCCAGGAGTTCCCGAACGTGCACCCGCGGCTGAAGTTCTCGTTCATGTAGTGGGCGGTCTCGCGGTTGGTCGCCAGCCCGACCAGGATCCCGTCGCGGATGATGTCCCACTTCATGGTCTTCACGCCGTCGTCGTCGAAGCCGACCGAGCCCAGCCCGCGGGTGGTCTTGTCGGCCACCACGTTGAGGTGCTTCGATCCGTACTTGAGCTTCCCGACGTCGGACAGCTTCACGAAGCTCGTCCCGGCATAGTTCGCCTCGTAGCCCACGACCCGGTCGACCTCGGTCGCGTGCGCGATGATCTCGTGGATCGTGAGCGCGGCGTGCGACGGCGACAGGATCAGGTCGCGCAGCCCGCTCGACCCCATCGGCTTCGCCGAGCAGTTCTCGACGGCCTCGCCGGCCACCCGCTCGGCCACGTCGAGGAAGTCGCACTCGTCGATGATTTCCCAGCCGGCCGTGCCCTGGACGCCGGGGTAATTCCGCGTCCGGGTGACATCGCCCACGCGCGCCGTGATGTTCATGTTCGGCGTGGTGGTGAACAACTCCTGCTCGATGAACGAGCCCTCGCTGGACGCGAAGTAGCGCCACTCGTAGCTGCACTGGGCCGAGACATTGACGGCCGTCACGCCGGCGACCTTGCTGGCCTTGTCGACCACGGCCTGCGCCCAGGCCTGCTTGTCCGCCTGGGAGACGCTCAGCGGGTGCTTCGTCATGGGCGTGATGAAGTTCTCGACGTAGGCCGGCACGGGGGCCAGGCGCACGTCGGACCGCTTGGCGATCGCGCTGGCCCGCGCGACCTCCACGGCCATCCTCGTTATGCGGCGGACCTCGTCCTCGGTGACGATCGGGCTGCTGGCGAACCCCCAGACCCCGCTGTGGATCACGCGCACGCCGAAGCCGCCCGGGCGCCGGTCGGCATCCACCGGGATGCCCTGGGTGCCGCCGCCACCACGGCCCCCGCGTCCGCCACCGCCCCCGAATCCACCGCCGCCCCCGCCGCGGCCCCCACCCCCGCCGCCGCGCCCTGCCCCGGCGGCGCTGAAGTTCGCGGTGGCACCGGGCAGCGTCGACGTCAGCGTGAACCGGACGTCGGCGTACGTCGCGCCGGCCAGCCTGGCCTCCGCCAGCACGATGTCCGCCATGCCCTTGAAGCGCGTCTCGAGGACGCGGCCTTTCGGCGACGTGGCGAGGAGGTTGTTGATCAGGTCACGCGAATAAAGCGCGAGCGCGGCCGAGGAGCCGGCGGTCTTCAGGAAGTCGCGTCGGGAACCCATGAGGTCCGAGGTCCGGGGTCAAGGCGAAGCGCCGGGCGCACAGCCGCACGGCGCGAGGGACGGCGTCAGAGTGCCGGGGACACTGAGGTCATGTAGAACTCTTCGATCCGGACCGGTGGCACGAGTGCCGTCCCCAGTCCGTCGTACGATTCGCCGGTGTGCATCGGGACCGGCTTGCCCACCAGCGTCAGGTTATTGTAGCCGACGATCGGCGACATATTCCAGCGGAAGTTCTGCACCGGGCCGACCACCTCGCCGTTCTCGATGAGGAACAGCCCGTCGCGCGTCATGCCGGTATTGAGCAGTGGCTGGTCCTCGGACGGCACGCCGCGGATGTACCAGAAGAACGTGACCAGCAGGCCGCGCCGCGTCTGCCGGATCATGTCCTCGATCGACAGGTTCGATCCCTCCTGCGACAGGCTCATGTTCGGCGTGGCGCCCTGGTCCGCCCCGACCGCCCTGAGGAGGCCCTTCTCCACCCAGGTCACCGGTTTCGCAGGGCGGTTGTCGTTGAGGATCGGCGTCTGGCGCAGGATCGGGTTGCCGACATCGCTCTTGAGCGTGAACAGGTCGCTGAAGAGCTTGTCCCCCAGCTTCTTGTCCGCCATGTACCGGCCGACGGTGTTCAGGCCGGCCGCGCCGCCGCCCTGCGGCGCGCCAGCCCCGGGGGGACCACCAGCCCCGGGGGGACCACCAGCACCGCGTCCGCCACCGCCGCCACCACCACCAAAGCCACCGCCGCCAAAGAGGCCGGTCATCAGCGACAGGAAACGCGCATTGGCGCGGGGCTCCAGGATGACCGTGTACCGACCCGGTTCGATCGCCCGCGCCTTCCGGCTCTTCAGCGCCTTGTCGGAAGCGACCTCGGTCAACGCCTTCGCGTCAATCATGCGGAGGTCCTTGATGCCGGTCGTGCCCGCCCAGCCGGACCCGCTGCCGTCCGCCATGCGGCAGGTGAGGACGAAACCCGCCTCGGCCACGCGGTAGTAGGCGAACAGCCCTTTCGAGTTCGCGTTGCACGTCGCCTGGTCGATCTTGGGGATGTACCCCGCGCCCAGGACGCCCTTGCGCTCGGCGAGATCGATCGAGTCCTTCACCAGCCGCGCGCGCTCACCGGGACCGAAGTTGACCATGTCCGGGAGGGCGGCATCCACCGGGATGTACTCCTGGGGACCGAGCAGCTCCGGGAGGTTCGCATTGTCCGGTGCCTGACGAGCCTCCGAAAGCGCTTCCTCGACCATGGCCTTCAGGCCGGCATCGCTGAAGTCGCGGGTGTCGGCGTTGCCGCTCTTCTGCCCCAGCCGCACCGTCACGGTCACCTGGCGGTCGTACTGGACGAGGTTTGTCGTGATCGACGAGTTGGCCCACCGCGTGCCCGAACGTTCACCGCCGGTCAGGTTGACTTCCACCGCGTCGGCCGTGGCCATGTTCAGGACCTTGTCGACGATTTCCTTTGCCTGTTCGCGAGTATACATAGTGGTCGAGAGCTAGGATCGCGCACCGGGACTGTCAAGCAGTTTCGACGCTCTTGCTCAGGCCAGTCCCCGCCGCCGGCGGTGCCACCATTCGACGCCGAGCGCGAGCGCGAACGGGATGATCCACCACGGCGATCGCATCGGATGCCACGTCTCTACGCGCGACGCAGGCTGGAACGCTGCCGCCAGGCGCGCCGGGAGCGAGGAGAGTTCCGCCTCCGGAACCACCGACCCACCTCGTGACGTCATCAGGAGCTCGAGCAGGCCGGGCTCCGGTGGCGCAGCCACCCGAGCGGCGCTGTCCACCACGAAGGGGACGATCGCCTCGTCGTTGCCAGAGCGGACCACCAGGTGATGGACACCGGGACGGCCGGGTGCAGCAAGCGTCGCGGTGAACAGTCCCCTCGTGGATACGGGCCAGGGCCGGATGACGGCGCTGTCGTCGCCGGCGATCACTGCCACGGGGACGGTGCGGTCCCCGACCGCGGCGGCCGCACGCACGGCCACGGTGACCGCGATCGACTGGCCCGGCGCGGCGACACGGCGATCCAGCACGACCTCCAGCGGAGCAGGTGCGCCCGCACTCCACTCGGCCAACTGGTTCGTCCAGAATCGATCGAAGCCACTGTTGCCATCGCGAAAGTGCCAGGCATCCAGAGCGCCGCTCGTATAGACACGACCCCCACCCAGGGCGAACGAGAACACCACCGGCTGCTCGATCGCGTCGCGACCCGCAAACGCGGCATGCACCGCCGTGCCAGGCGGGGTGGTAACGGGCCGGGCGAAATCGCGGGCGCGCAGGCTGTCGCCGGTCGCGGTCCGCAGGACCATGGCGCTGTCGAGCCGCGTACCGCGCCACTCCCGCATGCCGGTCAGGCGATCCACCGGTCCGGCCACGCGCTGGTCCATCAGCAGCACGATGCGGCCGCCGCGGTTCCGGGCGTACGCCTCCAGCCCGGCGACGCCGGCCTCGTCGAGGGCCTCGGGGGCACCAATCACCACGCTCGCGAATGGCGCGATCGAGAGGGCATCCCGCAACGACGTCGGCGCCGGTCCACCCGTCGCCGCCACGCCGCGCGATGCCTGCACGCGCCAGGTCACCAGGAACCGCGGATCATCCTCAACGGACCGCCTGACGAACGTGGACAGCCAGGACGGGCGGGGGTCGAAGAACAGGACCTGCAGGCGCGCATCGTGGACGTGCGTGGCGGTCGTCGCTTCGTCCGTGAGACCGGCGACCGTCGCCGACGCGCGGAGCAGCACGGTGCCGGTGTCGGTCGGGAGGTGGAAGAGGTGCACCCGGACGTCGGCGCTGTCCCCGACCACCGAGTCGGTCACCTGGTCGATGATTCCCGCCCCGGTGGCCAGCTGCACGCTGAGTGCCTGACGAGCGGCGCCCGTGACCCTGACCGTCACCGCGACGGGCACCCGCGAGTCGCGCGGCGCTGACGCCGGAGCCTCGACCGACAGGATCGTGACGCCGGCCCGCGCGGGACGTGGCGCGACGGCAAACAGCGGTGCCGCCGGCATGTCGGCGATGTCCGGCAGCCGGTCCCCGGCGACGACGCTGGCGGCCGCGCCGGCAAAGGGGCCGCGTACCACGGTGAACCCGCGGACGAGCGACTCCGCGACGCGACCGGACAGCGACTCGTCAGGCACGCTCGACGCCACGACCGCCACGATCGGCCGGGACGGCCGCCGCGACGAGATCGCGGGGTCGACGATCGCCACCACCACGATCGCGACCGCGAGGGCCCGCAGCGGCATCACGCTCATGGCCGTGCCCCACCCCGGATCATGGCGTCGCGGAGTGCTCCCTCGAGGAAGGCGGCCGGCTCCTGCCCCGCCACTCCCGGCGCGGAACGCAGGTCGGCCCGCAGCATCGCGGCCAGGGTGCGAACGACTTCGTCGACGGTCGCGCCGCCAGCGCGCGACCCGCGCGGGAACTCCTGCACGCGGGCGACGATGTCGCGCACGGCCTGCGAGGATGGGTCCTGGCGCAACAACGCCACGGCGGCTGCCTGGGCGCGCGCCGCCGAGCGAACGGTGGTGTCCATCGCCAACGGTGCCACCGCGGCGAGCAGTGCGCGGATTGCGACCGGACGCGCCGCCAGCGGCGCGGAAGCCCCTGGACCGGACATGCCGGCGGTCAGCGCGAGCGTCCCGGTCAGCCGCCGGTCGAGGTCGATCCGCTCACGTTGCGTCAGCGCGCGCAGGATGAAGCGAGACCGCGCGAAGGCGCGCATCAGGTTCTCGAGCGCCGCGCGCTCATCGCGGAGTGCCTGGTCGAGGCTCGCCTCATTGAGCGCCGTGGACGCCCGGCTCATCGATCGGATGGCGCGGGTCATTTCGATACGACCCCGGTTCTGCAACCTGCCGGCGAGGATGTCGCCTTCCGCCTCGGCCTCGGCTTCCTCGTTGAGTTCGAGCGTCCCCGCGGTCTCCAGGGCCTCGTCCTCCAGTTCGCCACCCATCATGAACACGAACTCGGCGCGCACCTGGCGCTGCTCCGCCGACAGCTGACGGGCGGCATCCGCCACCGAGTCGGCCGACATTCGCGACCGGGCGGCGAGCAGGCGTTCGGTCTTGAGGATGACCATCTGCTGGCTCACCGCATAGCGATCGCGCTCGTCCTCCGCGGCAAAGCCCTCGGCGGCGACTGCGCCCGGCGTCACGACCTCCAGGACGTAACTCTCCGATTCGACGGGCGGAGCGCCCGGCCGGCGGTCGGTCGCGATGGCGCGGTAGACGACGAGGTCACCCGGTGCCAGGTCCATCCGGGCCACCTGCCATGTTCCGCGTCCCGCCCACGATCGCGTACCCTGGCCGTCGATGCGGAGCGGGACGTCCTGCTCCGTGAACGTGAAGCGTTCGCCGGAACCGGAGACGGCGGTGTATCGCAGCCGCAGCGACGCCAGGGCGAGGTCGTCTTCCGCCTCGACGCGGACCGGAAGTGAGTCGGGCACGGTGGCGAAGAACAGGTCGCGACCCGGCGAGGAGAGCGTGACCCGCGGCGGCCGATCCGGCGTGACCGACAGGCCGAGCAGCCTCCGCGGGCCGCGGTTGCCGGCGACATCCCTGGGCTCGAGCGCGAGGAAGCCATCGGCATCGGCGACGAACTCGGTCGTGACCGATCCGTTCGAGACCGCCAGCGTGCGCGTGCCGGCCAGCGTCTCGAGCAGGACGGAGTCGGCGCCTGCCTCGACCCGGATTCTCACGTGGCTGGCGGCGAGCGCGTCGATGCGCGACGGATCTTCAGTTACGGACCGGGCGAGCCCGCTGTACGCCGGGGGATCCACCGTGATGACGACCCGGCCTAACGATGGGAGGGATCCGCGGGGAGCGCCGGTCGGCGACCGGGCGGCGCCCCCGGCCGGCCGCGCGATGCCCGCGACGACCAGCAGGCCGCACGCGAGCACCGCGAGGGCGGGATGGCGCGCCGGGAAGAGCCGCCCCACGTCCACGTCCTTCACGACCTCTGCGGCCCGCCGGGCGATGACGTCCCGGACGTACCCGGAAGTCCCGGTCCGGCCCGCGGCAAGTTCGGCAGCCGTGACGATGAGGTTCCGGCACTGCGGCGCCCGGCGCTCCACGCGGCGGGCGACATCGGTCGTCGAGCGCCACCATCCCGGTCGCCACGCATCGCCGAGGAGCATCCGCGCTCCGGCGCCCGCCACCGCGAGCGCCACCAGCGCGATGATCCGCGGCGTCGTGTCCGGGCGGAGACCGGCGGCGAGGACGAGCGCGGCGGCCGCCAGGCCCGCGGCGAGACCCTCGAGCGCACGCACGGCCAGGAGCCTCGTGCGCACGACGCCGAGGAAGCCGAGGACCCCGCTCTCGTCAGGCAGCACGCGCATCCGCCACCTCGCGACCCGAACGGCCGACGCGTGGCGCGCGCCGGCGCAGCCACTCCTCGACCCCCAGCAGGACCAGCGCCGCCACCCAGAGCCACCGTCCATCGGGCGAGGACTCGTCGCGACCGCCGGGAGCCACCTCGGTCGCCGGGCGCTCCCACTGCCGGAGCCGGTCGTCGGCCACGACCGAGGGGTCGAGTTCGCGCGGATCCAGGCCGGTCTGCAGCGAGGTCCCAAGCCCGGCGAGCACCGCGGTCGCGGCCAGGCTTCCTGGCGGTGCGCAGGAGAACAGCACCAGCGTGTCGCCGCCGGCCGCGCCCGCGACCGAGGCGATCACGGAACCGCGATCGTTGCGCGCCAGTGGCGTGCCGGGGGCGATGCACCCGTCGACCGCATCGGTCGCGCGGCTTGCCGCCGCCAGCGCGCGATAGCGCCGCATCGCGATCGCCACGTCCGCCTGCCAGGGATGGGCCAGCGGCGCCAGGCGCCGCCCCAGGGCGTCGCGTCCCGCATAACGAGGAAAGACGACGGCCGCCTTGCGGGGACCCGGGGTGGCGGCGCTCGTCGCCTGCACCGCGGCCCGCATCGCCGATACCGCTGGGCGGTCCTCCTCGGCAGCGAGGATCACCAGGCCCGCGTCGCCGGACCGTGACGCTGCCGGCCAGGTCGCGGCGGTCGACCGCGCGCCGATGGCGACATGGACACCGTTCTCGAGCACGACGCTCGTATCGGGCAGCGGCCCGATGCCGCCGCCGGCCCGCACCAGCCGGATGCCGATTCCCGGCGGGATGGTCGCCAGGTCTCCCTCGCGCAGCGCATCTCCCTGGAAGTCCGACACGATGACCAGTTCGCGGAGCCCGGAGCGGCCGGAGAGCCACGACGCGGCGCCGCCCACGGTCGCGCCGGGTCTCGCGGTCTCGACGATCATCCCGGCGCGCGCCGAGTCGAGCAGGGTCGATGCGGACTCCAGGGCGACCGTGCGATGCGTGCGACCCGCGCCCGCGGGGCGCGCCATGCTGACGCTGGTGTCGACGACGATCACCCGCACCGGCACGCGGGCAGCGGCCGCGCGATCACCGGTCGTCCACCGCGGCTGGGCCAGCGCCGCCACCGCCGCGGCGATCACCGCCCCGCGCACGACGAGCAGCCAGACGTCGCTGGGCCGGCTGCGGGTGGCGGGTGTCGGTCGCACCGCCCGCAACAGGCGCAGGCTCGGGAACGGCTGCGGGCGAGCCTGTCGCCGGCCGAACAGGTGCACGAGGATCGGTACGGCGAGCGCCAGGAGCCCGGCGAATGCCGTCGGCACCAGCCACGTCACGCCGGCGCCCGCGTGCGGTGGGTGTCGGACACGCCGCCGCGCCTGACGAGGAAGTCGCGCAGGGCGCGACCGGGCGGCACGTCGGTCCGCATCAGGGCGTAGTCCACGTGGTCCCGGAGCGCCGCGTCGCGCGAGCGCGAGAGGAACTCGCCGAACGCCCGGCGGTAGGCGCCGCCGATCGCCCCGGCGTCCACGAGGCGGCGCTCGCCGCTCTCGAGATCCACGAACTCCACGTCGCCGGCGTACGGAAACGCCAACTCGTCAGGCGCGGCGACCTGCAGCATGGCGACGTCGTGGCCGTGGCGCGCGACCCGGCGCAGCTCGCGCTGGATGGCGCCTTCATCATCCTGGAAGTCGGAGAGGACCAGCACCACCCCGCGCCGCTTGAGCAGTTCGGCTCCGCGCGAAATGCCGCGCGCGGGGGACCAGTTCCCGGCCGGCGCGAGCCGCTCGAGCGTCGCGATGAGCGATCGCAGGTGCGGGCGGCCCCCGCGCGCCGGCAGGTACGTCAGGCGCCCGCCCGTCATGGCCATCAGGCCGACGCCGTCCCCCTGGCCGCTGACGAGGTGCGCCAGCGACGCCGCGAGGACACAGGCGTAGCGCCACTTCGAGATCCCCGTGTCCGGGAACGCCATCGAGGCGCTGCCGTCGAGCACGAGCATCACGGCCATGCTGGTCGCCTCTCGGAACTGCCGCGAGTACAGCCGGTCGGTGCGGGCCAGGAGCTTCCAGTCGAGGTACTTCAGGTCGTCGCCGACCCGATAGGGTCGGTGCTGCTGGAACTCCGCGCTGAATCCGTGGAAGGGGCTGCGGTGCGACCCGGCCCGCAGTCCCTCGACCACCAGCCTGGCCGCCAGCTCCAGGTCATCGATCGCGGTGACGACGTCCGCCGACAGCACCGTGGTCACCCGCTCACGGCCTGATGGCGTCGAGCAACCGCGCGATCACCTGGTCCGGGTCGATGCCGTCGGCCTCGGCCTGGTAGTTGACGAGCACGCGATGCCGGAGGACGGGGAGCGCCACGGCGGTGACGTCCTCGAGCGAAGGCGCCGGACGCCCGTCGAGGAGGGCAGTCGCCTTGGCGCCGAGGAGCAACGCCTGCCCCGCGCGCGGGCCGGCGCCCCAGCGCACGAACTCCCGTACCGGTGGGGGCGCCGTCGCATCGGCCGGGCGCGTCGCCCGCGTCAGGCGGAGGGCATAGTCGACCACGTTCGAGGCGGCCGGCAGGTCCCGCACCAGCATCCGGGCCGACTCCAGTTCGGCGCCTGACGCGGCCACGCGCGCCACGCGCTCGGCGCCCGTCGTCGTCTCGGCGATGATCCGCCGTTCATCGTCAGGCGTCGGGTACCCGATGACGACGTTGAACAGGAACCGGTCGAGCTGCGCCTCGGGCAACGGGTGCGTCCCCTCCTGCTCGATGGGGTTCTCGGTGGCCAGCACGAACAGCGGGCGCTCGAGCTCGTGGCGCACGCCGCCCACCGTGACCTGGTACTCCTGCATCGCCTCGAGCAGTGCGGCCTGGGTCCGCGGCGGCGTCCGGTTGATCTCGTCCGCCAGGATGATGTTCGCGAAGACCGGGCCGGGAATGAACCGGATGCTCCGCTTCCCGGTCGCCGTGTCCTCCTCGATCACCTCGGCGCCGAGGATGTCGGACGGCATGAGGTCCGGCGTGAACTGGATCCGGTTGAACCGGAGGCTCAGCGCCTCGGCGAGCGTCTTGATGAGGAGCGTCTTCGCCAGGCCCGGGACGCCGCGGAGCAGGCAGTGGCCACCGGCGAGGAGGCAGGCGAGCACCTCGCGCACGACGGGTCGCTGGCCGATGATGACGCGCGCGACCTCGCGCTCGAGTCGCGAAACGAGGTCGCCGGCCTGCTCGAAGGTGAAATGGGGCGCGTCGGATCGCGCGGTCGTCGGGCTCACGGTCACGCGCGAATCATACGTCAGCGCGCCGGGGTCATGGCAGAGGGCAAGGGACCGCGATGGCCCGTCCGAAGGGCCAGGCACCGTTGCCCATCGCCCCTCTGCGCTTTGCGCTCAGCGCCTGGCGCTCAGCGGTAGTTCCCGAACTTGAGCTCCACCCCGAAGTCCATCGACCGCAGCAGCGTGATCGCGGTCTGCAGTTCATCCTTCGACGGCGAACTCACGCGGACCTGGTCTCCCTGGATCGCCGCCTGGACCTTCTTGAGCTTCGCATCCTTGATGGCGGCGGCCACCTTCTTCGCGGTGTCCGAATCGAGCGCCATCTTGAGGCCCACTTCCTTGCGCACGGTGTCGCCGCCCGCCGGGATGGTCTCGCCGACGTCCAGGTTCTTGACCGGCACACCCCGCTTGATGAGCCGGCCCTGGAGCACGTCGAACAACGCGCGCATCCGGAAATCGTCGTCGGCGACGAGCTTCAGCTTGCCCTCGGCGCGGCTGAACTCGATCGCGACTTTCGATCCCTTGAAGTCGTAGCGCTGCGCGATCTCCTTCTGCGCCTGGTTGACCGCGTTGTCGACTTCCTGGAGATCGACGCCGGTAGTGACGTCGAAAGAACTGTTCGAGGCCATGAGGAAGGTGGGAGACGAGAGTCGAGAAATGGGATCTGCCCGGCTGAAAGCTAGCCACCACCCCAGCTCCCTTCCCCTGACCACTGGGGTCTGACCCCATTGGCCTCCGGAGGCTGGACGCTTCATCCCGTGCTCTCCACGTCCTGTCCTGACTGGCATGAGTTGGGCATCGTAGCTGCGCCCTGGCGACCGGGCCGGGCCATCTTACCGACATGCCTGCACGCCGCGGATCGGCGTCGTGATACATCACGGGACAATGGCAACGACAAGCGCCAGCCTCGCGATCGACCTGCCTCCAGACGCCCTCCGGATCGACCGGGTCCCGTCACTCGGCGGGATGGACCTCGTTCGCGCGAACTTCCAGACTCGACGATCGCCGCTGCACATGCATCGCGAGCTGGAAATCGGGATCGTCGTGGCCGGCACACGCGTCGTGCGTTGTCGAGAGACAGAGTACGAGGCGGAGGCAGGGTCGATCGTCGCCTTTGCGCCTGGAGAGGCGCACGGCGGGCATCCGGTTGGCGGCGCCGGATCCGCGTACCGCGGCTTCCTGCTGCCCACGGCTCCCGGGCCTGCCAGGGAAGGGTCACTGATTCCGCCGGGGGACCATCTGCGGTTCGAGAGCCCGGTCATCCGCGATCGGCCGCTGGCACGCCGACTCGCGAGGATCCATGCCTCGTTCGACGGCGGTGTCGCGACCCCAACCCCGGACCAGGAGTTGCTCGAGGCGATCGAAGCGCTCTTCGGCACGCACTCTCGACTCACCCCTCCCGGGAAGCCGGCCGCCGCGAGCTCCACTGCGGCCGTCCAGGCGGCCCGCTGGCGCATCGAACGGGACTTTGCGGCACCTCTGCGTCTGTCGGCGCTGGCCGCCGCGGCGGGAGTGAGCACCTTCCACCTCATCCGGCTCTTCCGCGCCGCCACGGGTCTCACGCCGCACGCGTACCTCGAGCAGGTGCGCGTGCACCGGGCCTCGGAACTGCTGCGCCAGGGGATGGGTGTCTCGCTGGTCGCCTGCCTCACCGGATTCGCCGACCAGAGTCACCTGACGCGGCAATTCAGGAAACTCGTGGGTGTTCCCCCCGGCGAATACCGGCGCCGCACCTGCGCGTCACCCGCCCGCCGGCGGCGCCCTGCCTAACCAGGCGTTGCCTTGTCCAGGTCGCCCCGCGCCTCCAGCCAGGCGCGCTCGACGGCCGGCGCGGCAAAGAACGCATCGAACGCGCGCCCGGTCATGACGTCGCCGCGCGTGAACCGCTCCCGGAATCCGGTCAGGTCGACCGCCTTGCGCGTCGCCTCCAGGTCCAGGCCGCGTGCCACCGCCGCCTTCGCCTGCTCCAGCGTCGAGGCAATGAGCTCGCGGACGAGGTCCAGGTACTCCCAGTCCCGCTGCAGCGCCCCGTGCCCCGGCACCACCACAAGGGCCGGGAGCGCCCGGAGTGCGCCTAACGTTCGATGCCACTCGCCAAGGTAGGAGCCGAACGAGTACGGCGCCGGGTTGACGAGGAGGTCGCCCATGACGAGCACGCGTTCCCGGGGCAGCCACACCGTCAGGTCGCCCCGCGTGTTGCCCCGCCCCAGGTACCGGATCGCGATGGTTCGCTCGCCACGGCGCAGCACGAGGGAATCCGTGACCGTCAGCGTCGGCAGGACAGGCGTCACCTCGGCCATCACCGGAACCGCCCACTTCATCGCCGCCACCTGGCGGCGCACCATGGCGCTGTCGGCCGCGGTGTAGGGCTGGCCGTCGCGCCTCACCGCGGCGGCATACCGCTTCTCGAGGTCGGCGATGGTGGCGGGCAGGCCCTGAGAGCGGAAGGCCTCGAACCCGGCGAGTTCCTGCGACTCCATGTCGAGCCGCGTGCTGGCGTGCGCGACGAACTCGACGCCGGGGAACGCCTCACGATACGCCTGGTTCCCGAACCAGTGATCGCCGTGCCAGTGGGTGTTGACGACGTATCGCACCGGGTTCGGGGTAAGCCGCCGGATCTCGGCAATCACGCGCCGCGCGGTCGCCGGTGACCACTGTGCGTCGACGACCACGACATCGGTGTCGTTGATGATGACGACCGCGGTCCCGTCGACGCCGGCGGCGTCGCCAAGCGGGTTGTCGAACACGAAGGTGTGCACGCCTGGCGCCACCTCGGTCCGGGTGAACGCCGGGCCGTCATAGCCAGTGGACTGCGCGGCGAGCGGCGCGCAGGTCACGAGGACGAGGATCGCGAGCAGGTGCCTGGAAGGATTCATGGCGGGCAGGATTCGACCTCCAGTATGGCGTCGGGGAGGCCCGAAGCTTGAAGGATCTTGCTGTCGATACCCGTCCGGTGGCCCCTGGCCGAACCCGGCATGGCTGGGCCGCGTTGCGTCACGCGCGGCGGGACGTCGTTTCCGGATAGCCCTTTCCCGGATGAGCCATGCCCGTCGTTCCCGGCACCGATCCCGTCTTCCTCGCCTTCCAGGACGCCGTCGCAGGACGGTACTCCATCGCCCGTGAACTGGGCCGAGGGGGCATGGGCATCGTGTACCTCGCGCATGAGGTGCACCTCGACCGCCTGGTCGCCATCAAGCTGCTCCCACCCGACCGTGCCGCCGACCCGGCACTGCGCGAGCGCTTCGTGCGCGAGGCGCGGCTGGCGGCGAAGCTGTCGCACCCGAACATCATCCCGATCCACGCGGTCGCCGAGTCCGGCGAATTCGTGTACTACGTGATGGCGTTCGTCGACGGTGAGACGCTGGCGCAGCGCGTGCGGGCGCGCGGGCCCCTCACGGGCACGGACGGGGCACGGGTCCTGCGCGAGGTCGCCTGGGCCCTTTCGCATGCCCACGCGCAGGGACTGGTCCATCGCGACGTGAAGCCCGACAACATCCTGCTCGAGGCCGGGACGGGCCGCGCGCTGGTGGCCGACTTCGGGATCGCGGCGGCGGCGGGCGACCTGGAGGGCGGCCGTGGCGCCGCGGGCACCCCCGAGTTCATGAGTCCCGAGCAGGCCACGGGGGTGCCCCTCGACGCCCGCGCCGACCTCTACTCGTTAGGGGCGACCGCGTTCTTCGCGTTCTCGGGCCGGTTGCCGTTCGAGGGACGCACGGCGACCGAGGTCGTCGCGCGCCACGCGACCGAGAAGGCCCCGGCGCTGGCCTCCATCGGGGTCGCGGTGCCACGGAGGGTCGCGGCACTCGTGGATCGGTGCCTCGCCAAGGCGCCATCCGATCGTCCCGCGTCGGCCGATGCGGTGGCGGAGGAACTCGGCCTGGCCATGGAGCAGCGCCGCGAGTTGCCCGTGGCGCTCAGGGCCTTCGTGAAGCGCAACTCACGGATGGACGGGGGCGGGACGCTGCTCGGCGCCTTCGGCCTCGCGGCGGCGGCGGTCACGCTCGCGCGCCTCTACGGAGGCGAGGTTGGCTGGGTGACCCTGGCGGCCGGCGCGACCCTGGGACCGCTCGGCTTCATGGTGAATGCGGCGCGACGGCTCGTCCGTCAGGGCTTCTCCTATGCCGACGTGGCACCGGCGTACCAGCGGGAGCGGGAACAGGTCGGCGAGGAACTGGCCGTTGACCGCCGATCCGGTCCGGTGCTTCCGGAACGGGTCCTCAGGTGGGCGGCGATCTCGGGCATGTCGGTCCTCGCCGCGTCGCTCATGACCGGCATCGGCCTGAGCGTCGGCGCCTGGCTCAGCCCGACGCTGGCGCGCGTTCTCTCTGCACCGGGTGCCGGCCCCTGGCTGCAGTCACTCCTGTCGGTCGGGGTGTTCTCGGTGATGGTCGGGATGCCGAGCAGCCTGGGATACCTCGCGCTCCTGCAGCGCCGCATGGATGTCGACACGGGATTCTGGGCGCGCATCTGGAAGGGACCGCTCGGTCGCTTCGCGTTCTCGATCGCCCGCCGCGGCGGCGGGGCGCACCCGGTCGTGGCCGCCATGACCCATCGCGCCACCGAGCTGTCGTTAGGCCTCGCGGCCGGCGAGTTGTTCGAGGGCCTGCCCCGGGAGACGCGCCAGGCCCTCGGCGAACTGCCCGCGGTCCTGCGGCGGCTCCAGGATGACGCCCAGTCGCTCCGCGCGCGTCATGAGTCGCTCCAGCAGGCGCTGTCGGGCACGACGGCGTCGAGTCCCGAGTATGACGACCTTCGCGCCATGCGCGACGAGGCCCACGCGCGACTTGGCGAATCGGTGGGCGCGCTCGAGACGCTGCGGCTTGGCCTGCTGCGCCTTCACGCCGGCACGGCGACGGTCGAGAGCTTCACGACCCACCTGGACGTCGCCGCCGATGTCTCGGTCCAGGTGAACCGGTTGATCGAGGCGCACGACGACGTCGAACGCGTCCTTCGGTTTGCCAGTCCCCCCGCCCTGACGCCCGCCTGATTCGTGACTCGGGATTCCCGATTCGTGATCTCGATTCGGTGGCATGGCACCGCCGAGTCACGAATCACCCGTCACGATGCCCGGATCACGCTTCCCGCTTCGCGGGGGGCAGCATGTGCCGGACCTCGCTGGCCAGCGCGCGCAGCTGGTCCTCGACTTCGCGCGCCGAAGTGCGTTCGCGGAACAGCTCGTCCGTGATCTGCATCGCGGCCAGGATGGCCGCCTTGTGCGTCTCCATCAGCGCGTTGGCGGCCAGCACCTTCCGGATCTCGCGATCGAGGTAGGCGGCGACGGCACGGGTGTGCTCGGGCGTCGCGTCACTCCGGATGCCGTACTCCTCGCCGACGATGCTGACCTTGGCGACGTGCCGCTTGTCGCTCATCGCGCCTCTCGCGAGCCGCGACCCGGCTTGCCGGTGCGCGTGGCCTCGCTGCCGTTCCCTGTGGCCGCGTGGGAACCGGTCACCGGTCGCCCGGACTGCTGCCGGAGAAACCGCACCTGCGCGAGGATGGCGCGGGTCCGCTCGGTGGCGAACTGGAGGCGGTCCCGGAGGTCGGCGTTCTCGGCTTCCAGCTCGGCGACCCGCTGCGGCGCGAACAGGTCCCCGGTGCTGCTGGTGGACTCGTAGGTGCGCAGCTTCGCTTCCGCCTGGAGCGCGCGCTTCCGGAACGTCGCCAGTTCCTCACCGAGGCTGCGGACGAGTTGCGCCAGCTGCGGCAGCGGGTGGCTCTCAGGCAGTGATTCGCGGTCGGACACCGAGCTCGTTCTCCAGGCTCCGGAGGATCTTCTGACGACGTCCCTCGATCTCCTTGTCGCGTAGAGTGCGCACCGGGTCCCGGAAGGTCAACCGCCACCCCAGGCTCCGGGTCCCCGCCGGGAGCCCCTCGCCGCGATATTCGTCGAACAGGACCACCCGTTCCAGCAAGTCCCCGCCGGCGTCCCGCACCACGCGCTCGACGTCCGCGGCCGGCACCGCATCCGGCACCAGCAGCGCGAGGTCGACCTCCGCCGCGGGCGTGGTCGGCAGCGACCGGTACCGCACGTGGGCGCGGCGCACCACGCCGGGCGCCGCGTGGGCGTGCGACCCCGCCGGCGCCACGAACGCGTTAGGCATCACGTCCAGGGTCACCTCGACGCCCCACGCCTCGGCGGCCCAGGGCGGGCGGTCGAGCGCCAGCGGCCCCGCCACCCCGACCCGGCGCTTCACCGGGCCGACGCCGATGACCCACGAGCGCCGGTCGTCACCGGCCTCGAGCGAGACCGCCTCGCCGGGAAACGCGACCTCCGCGATCCGGATCGCCAGCGCCTTGGCGTCCCAGGCATCGAAGGCCGGCGGCTCGGGTTCCGTGAAGTGCGGGGGCCGGCGCCGCCCCATGATGAGCGCACCCACCCGGACTTCCTCCAGCGGCAGTCCGCCCGGCCTCGGCGTGAAGGCGGACCCCACCTCGAACAGTCGCACGTCGCCCTGCATGCGGCTCAGGTTGACCTCGGCGCGCCGCCCCAGCGTCTCCAGCAGCGACCGTCGCAGGTGGGGTTCATCCTCGGCGATGGGATTCGCCACGCGAACGTGGGTTTCATCCTCGCCGCGCACGAACGGCAGCGGCCGCACCTCGGCCAGTCCGTCGCCCACGAGCAGGTCCCGCACGCGCCGACCGAGCAGGTGCAGCGGATGGTCGGGCACGGTGCCGGGCCGGAAGGGACTCACGTCATCGGACAGGACACCGTAGCCCCGCAGCCGGGCGACTTCCTCGACCAGGTCGGCGTCTCGGGAGACGTCGTTGCGCCAGGACGGCGGCATCACGTGGAGCTGCCCCTCGGCCTGCTGCACCCTGAACCCGACGGAGGTGAGCAGGCGGACCATCTCGTCCGCGGGGACGTCGTCCCCGAGCAGGCGCTGCGCGCGCGCCGTTCGCAGCGTGACCGCGGCCGGCGCGACAAACTCGCGGCCGACGTAGATCGGCGCCCCGTCCACGGCACCGCCGGCAACCTTCATGACCAGCCCGGCCGCCAGTTCCAGCGTCGACGCCGTGGCCGCCGGGTCGATCCCGCGCTCGAAGCGATAGCTCGCATCGGTCGAGAGGCCCAGCGCCCGGCGGGTGGCGCGGATCCGGTGCGGATCGAAGTACGCGACCTCGAGGAACAGGTCCGTGGTCGACTCACTCACCTCGGAATTCTGTCCCCCCATCACGCCGCCAAGCCCGATGGCCCGTTCCGCATCCGCGATGACGGTCATCCGCGCGCCGAGCGCCCGGTCGACGCCATCGAGGGTCACCAGCCGCTCGCCGGCACGCGGCGTCCGGACGACGATCGTGTTTCCCGCCAGCCGCGTCGCGTCGAATGCGTGCATCGGCTGGCCATACCCGTGCAGCATGTAGTTCGTCGCATCGACGACGTTGGAGATCGAACGCACCCCGACCGACTCCAGGCGCCTGACGAGCCAGTCGGGGCTGGGGCCGACCGTCACGCCGCGAATGACCACGCCCATGTAGTGGGGGCAGCCGTCGAGGTCCTCCACCCGCACGGTGATGCCGCCGCTGGTGGCCTCGCGCGCGCCGACGACGGGCATCTGCAACGGGATGTCGCGCAGGTCGGTCAACTCCGGCGGGATCGCCACCGCGACGCTGGTCAGTGCCGACAGTTCGCGTGCCAGCCCGGCGTGCGACAGCAGGTCGGGCCGGTTCGGGAGCACGTCGACGTCGAACTGCACGTCGGCGACGTCCACCGCCTCGAGGAACGAGGTGCCCGGTGGCACGTCGATCTCGAGGGCCATGATGCCCGAGTGGTCGGCGCCAAGGCCGAGCTCCCGCGCGGAGCAGAGCATGCCATTCGACGTCTCGCCGCGGATCTTCCGCTTCTCGAGCCTGACGCCGCCCGGCAGGACGGTGCCGGCGCGCGCAAACGGGTACAGGGTGCCGACGGTGACCACCGGCGCGCCGCAGACGACGTCGAGGAGGGTCCCGCTGCCGTCGTCCACTTTCGTGACCCAGAGCGTGTCCGCGTTAGGGTGCCGCCCGGCCTGCACCACCCGGCCGACGACGACGTCGCGCAGGTCGCCCCGCAACCGTTCCATGCGGTCCACGGTGGCGACGTGCGCCGAAATGAGGTCGCGGACCTCCTCGGGACTGCGCCGGTGGGGCACCAGGGCACGCAGCCAGTCGTGCGAGATCAGCATGCGGCGAACTGCTCCAGGAAGCGCACGTCGGAGTCGTAGAGCAGCCGGATGTCGGTGATGCCGTACCGGGACATCGCGATGCGGCCCGGTCCCATGCCGAAGGCCCAGCCCGAATAGCGCTCGCTGTCGATGCCCGCCGATTCCAGGACCGCCGGGTGCACGAGGCCGCATCCCATGATCTCCAGCCAGCGGTTCCCGCGACCGTCGCCGAGGTCGACCTCGACTTCCATCTGGGCGGACGGTTCCGTGAACGGAAAGTACGACGGGCCGAACCGCGTCCGCGTCCCCGCGCCGTAGAAGCGCCGGGCAAACAGGGTGAGCGTGGCCTTGAGGTCGGCGAACGAGATGCCCTCGTCGATGGCGAGCCCCTCGAGCTGGGCGAATGCCGGGGCATGCGTGGCGTCGAAGAAGTCGCGGCGGTAGACGGTGCCCGGCGCGAGGATCCGGATGGGCGGCGCGTACGACTGCAGCGTCCGGACCTGGACCGGCGACGTGTGCGTGCGCAGGAGCGAGATGGCGTGATCGCCGTGGTGCAGCGTGCCCGCACCGAGGTAGAGGGTGTCGTGCAGGTCCATCGCCGGGTGATCGGCCGGGAAGTTCAGCGCCCCGAAGTTGTACCACTCGTGCTCGGCCTCGGGGCCGAGGGCGATCGTGAAGCCAAGCTCACGGAAGATGTCCTCGAGCTCGTCGAGCACGATGGAGACGGGGTGGCGCGACCCGCGCCACGAGGTGCGGGGCGGCATGGTCGGATCGGCGAGCGCCCCGGTCCCTGACGCCGCGGCGAGCCTGGCCCGGGCGGCTTCGAGCGCGGCTTCCACCGCGGTGCGGACGAGATTGAAGCCTTGTCCCGCCTCGCGGCGCTGCTCCTTCGGCAGCGACCCGAGGCTCGTGCCGAGCGCGGTCAGGGCTCCGCTTTCGCGGCCCACGAGTTCGACGCGCGCGGCCTCGAGTGCCGCGGCGTCCCCGGCTTCGGGGACGAGTCCCTGCGCGCGGGCCTGGATCCGCTCCAGTTCCGCGTTGAACGCCTCGAGTGTGGTGATCCGACTGGCCATCGTCCGGATGTGAGAAGGGAGACCGGAGCGGGGAGAAGGAGCGCAGGAGCCTTCATCGCAACTCTCCCCTCTCCCATCTCCCTCCCCGTCGTCAGGCCAACGCGCCCTTGGCTGCCGTGGCGAGCGCGGTGAACGCGGCCTCGTCGTGCACGGCGAGGTCGGCGAGGATCTTCCGGTCGATCTCGATCCCCGCCTTCCGCAGGCCGTTCATGAAGACGCTGTAGCTCATGTCATTCTGGTGCGCGGCCGCGTTGATGCGGGTGATCCAGAGGCGGCGGAAGTCGCGCTTCTTGTTGCGGCGGTCCCGGTAGGCGTAGCGCCAGCCGCGCTCCACCGTTTCCTTCGCGGGGCGCCACAGCTTGCTGCGGGCGCCGAAGGCGCCGCGCGCCGCCTTCATGATCTGCTTCTTGCGCTTCAGGCGCACCACATTCGACTTGACTCTTGGCATGGCTCGCTCCTACGCCTGGAGGAGACGCTTCAGCACCCGCGTCTCACCGTTCGTCTTGACGATGGTCGCGCGACGGAGGTGCCGCTTCCGCTTCGCGTCCTTCTTCGTGAGGATGTGGCTCTTGTTGGCCTTGAGGCGGCGCACCTTCCCGGTACCGGTCACCGAGAAGCGCTTCTTCGCCCCCTTGTGGGTCTTCATCTTGGGCATCGTTCGGTCCTGCCTATTTGGGCGAGAGGATCATCGTGAGTTGCTTGCCTTCCATCTTGGCCGCGCTCTCGATCTTGGCGATGTCCGCCAGCTCGGTCGCGACCCGTTCCACCACCGCCACGCCCAGCTCCGGGTGGGCGATCTGCCGCCCGCGGAACATCAACGTGACCTTGACCTTGTTCTTCTCCTCGAGGAACCGGCGGGCATGCCGCGTCTTGGTGACGAAGTCATGTTCGTCGATGCCGGGGCGGTACTTCACTTCCTTGAGCTGGATGACGTGCTGCTTCTTCTTCGCGATCCGCGCCTGCTTGGCCTGCTCGAACTTGAACTTGCCGAAGTCCATGACCCGGACGACGGGCGGGCGGGCCGTGGCCGCGACCTCGACGAGGTCGAGTCCGTGCTCTTCCGCCAGCGCCATGGCCTTGTCGACTTCCATGATCCCGAGCTGGGCGCCGTCGTGGCCGATGACGCGCACGGGGCTGATGCGGATCTGTCGATTGACGCGAATGCGTTTCGATGCGTCCTGAATGGCAACGTCTCCTGCGCGAGGGTGACCCGTCCGGCACTCGCCTGACGAGGGCAAAAAAAAACCGCGAGCCCACACGGAGCCCGCGACCACGCGAAGGACGGCGCCATGCCGCTTCGCGGAAATCAGGGACTCCTACAGCACCTGCAGTGAGGGCCGGAGGGTGAGAGCCGAAGGCTCTGCTTGATCAGATTGTGCGTAAGAAGCTAAAGGACTTGGGGTTAGCGCGCAAGGTGAGGGGGAGAGCGCCAGGCGCAAAGCGCAAAGGGACGGATCGCGCGAGGACTTGCCTATTCCCTGACCCTCACGCTCCAGCCGTTCCGCACTCTTCGTTCTGCAATCTGCAATCTGCAATCTGCAATCTGCACTCTGCACTCTGCACTCGTCTTACCCCCCTGCCCTCAGCCCATACCCCTTCCCGTCCTTCGCGACCCGGCCCTTTGACACCAGGGCGTCATGCTCGAACACCAGGAGCCAGTCCTCCTCCACCGCCCGCTTCAGGATCGTCCGCTTGCTCTCCAGGGTCCGGAGCGGCTCCACATCGTACCCCATGATCCAGGGCAGCGGGATGTGCGCCGAGGTCGGCATCACGTCTCCCGGGAAGAACGCCCGCGCCCCTTCGCTCTCGATCAGGACGCTCTGGTGCCACGGCGTGTGACCTGGCGTGGGCAGGAGGCGGATGCCCGGCCAGACTTCGGTCTCCCCGACCACGAAGTCGAACTGCCCGGCGGCGACGACCGGCTCGAAGTTGTGCGGGAAGTAACTGGCCGCGGTCCGCTCGTTGGTATGCGTCGCCCACTCGTACTCTCCCCGCTGGACGACGTACCGGGCATTGGCGAAGGTCGGCCGGATCACGCCTCCGGCGTCGATCCAGGTGTTTCCGCCGGCGTGGTCGAAGTGCAGGTGGGTATCGATCATCAGCGCGATGTCACCGGGGCTCACGCCGAGTGACTGCAGCCCGTCCTCGAGCAGCGTCCGTCCGTGCTCGCCCGCGTTCTCCACCGCATAGATCTCGTGGAACTTCGCGTTCTCCTTGTTCCCTGCTCCGTTGTCGACCAGGACCAGCCCGCGCTCATGCTCCAGCAGCAGGCACCGCATCCCGAGGGGAATGCGATTCCGCTCATCGGCGCTGATGCGGCGCTCCCAGAGCGGCTTGGGGACGACACCGAACATCGCCCCGCCATCCAGCTTCTGCCCCCCGGCCTGGATGGCGTGCACGGTGAGCCGCCCGACGCTGAACGTCTCGACCAACGGACCCGGGGCACTCATGAGGGCATCTCCCCATCGGCAAAGCCGGGCAGGCCGCGCCGGCGCCGCCGGCCCCGGCCGCGCGACGGCACGCGACGCGTCAGCTGGCGGAGGTCCTCGAGCGTCTCGCAGCCTCGGTCCCGCGCGCCGTCCAGCAGCCGCAACAACACCTTGGCCGTCGCGACCGCATCTCCCGCGGCGCGGTGCCGTGCGTGGTTGTCGATGCCGAAGTAGTACGCGAGCGAGTCGAGGGAGCGCCGCCGGACCTGGGGCAGGACGGCGCGCGCCAGCTTCACGGTGCAGAGCCGCTCGCCGGCGACCACCTGTCCGCCGTACCGCGACAGTTCCGACGAGACGAAGCGCCAGTCGAACGTCGCGTTATGCGCCACGAACAGGTGCCCGCGCAGCACCTCGGCAATCCGGGGCGCGACATCGCGGATGGTCGGCGCGCGCCGGACCATGTCCCACGTGATCCTCGTCAGGCGGGTCACCGCCGCCGGAATCGGGCGCTCCGGGTTCACCAGGGTCTCGTAGACATCCCGGATCGAGCCGCCGGCGACCGTGACCGCGCAGAACTCTGTGATCCGGTCGCCGCCGAGCGGGCTTCCGCCCGTGGTTTCCACGTCCACCACGACGTAGGTCAACCCGTCGAGCGGACGGCTGTCGGCCGTCGCGCTGCGCGCGGATACCGGTGTGGGCCGTTCCCGGACCAGGGCCCACCGTCCGTCGGGCTCGCGCTGCACGTCCCGCGCCTGCGTGAAGAGGGCCAGCGCGAGTTGCTCGGCGACGGCGCGCGGGGCGCCGGGAAGCCGGCAGACATGCTCGATCAACGGCACCGCATCGGCCGGGCCTGTCTCGAGGTAGGTTCGCGCGCGGTCGACGAGGCACGACGAACGCGGTTCTGCCGTGACGAGCGGAGGAACGGCGACCTGAACCCCACGGGGGTTCGTCATTCCACGTCACTCATGGATGCCCGCTCGACCTTTCCCATGTCGTCAAAACTATACCGCGGCACCGTTTGCGTGCGGTGATTCCACGGGATCGGCAATCCCCTCACTAGCCCAAATAATCACGATCGCATACACTTGTGAATGATTTCACAAGCTCGGTCTCACTCGGTGAAACGAATCGCTGACAGTACCGTCCGCCGTCTTTCGGCGTACCTCCGGTTCCTCGAGGAATCGGCGGTCGACGGCGTCGAGACCATTTCGAGCGATGCCCTCGCGCGCCGGGGCGGCACGACCTCGGCCCAGGTCAGGAAGGACCTGTCTTTCTTCGGTTCCTTCGGCAAGCGGGGCCTGGGCTACTCGGTGCCCGAGCTCACGAGCAGCCTTCGCGACATCCTCGGCCTGGGCCGTGAGTGGAACGTCATCATCGTCGGCGCCGGCAAGATCGGCATGGCGCTCGGTCAGTACGAGGGCTTCGAGCAGCGCGGGTTCCATGTCACCGCCGTCTACGACACCGACCCGGGGAAGATCGGGACGCAGTGGGGCTCGATCCTGGTGCGCGACATGTCGCGGGTCGAAGCCGACATCGCCGAGGTGACGCCCGACATCGCGGTGCTCGCGGTCCCGGTTGGCGAGGCGCAGGACGCGGCCGACCGGCTGATCCGGGCGGGGGTGAAGGCCATCCTGAACTTCGCGCCCACGCAGTTGCAGGTGCCCGGCGACGTCTCGGTGCGCAACGTCAACATGGCGATGGAGCTCGAGGGCCTGAGCTTCATCCTGTCGAACCGGGACCGTTAGGCTCCGGCGGCGGCCACCGCCCGGAACAGGCGCACGAAGTCCCCGGGCGACACGACTTCCGGGCGGGCCGCCGCCTCCAGGCCGAGCGAGGCGAGGATGGCCGCCGCGGCGCCGGCATCGGGAACCCACAGCTCGCGCATGACGCGCAACAACTGCTTCCGGCGCATCCCGAATGCCGCCTGCACGAAGCGCCGGAAGGACGGCTCCTGGTCCGCCGGCACCAGGGGCTCGCGCCGCGGCGTGACGAGGACGATCGCCGAATCCACGGCCGGGCGGGGATGGAACGCGCCCGCCGCCACCCGTGCCACCGTCTTCACCGTCGCCGTGACCTGCACGTTGACCGAGAGGGCGCCGTAGTCACTCGCGGCGGGAGCAGCCGCGAGTCGGGCGGCGACCTCCCGCTGCACCAGCAGGACCGCGCGTTCCGGCCGCGGCGACGCCAGGATGCGGAAGAGCAGCGGGGTGGTGATGTAGTACGGCAGGTTGCCGGCGAGCAGGTACGGCCCGCCGGCCCGCGCCGCCCAGTCGAACGCCAGGGCATCCCCCTCGACGACCTCGATCCCGGCACGACCGGCATAACGATCCCGCAGGTGCCTGACGAGATCGCGATCGATCTCGACCGCGATCACCCGGCCGGCTGCGGCCGCGAGGCGATCGGTGAGCACGCCGCGGCCAGGGCCGATCTCGACGACCGTGTCGCCCGGCGACACGTCCAGCGCCTCGACGATACGGTCGAGCGCCCGCGGGTCGGTGAGGAAGTGCTGGCCGAAGCGCTTGCGCGGCGGGGGAAGGCGGCCGCCGGGGTCGGGCACGGGACGGCGCGTCAGGACCGCGCGACGACCATCGTCAGGTCATCGCGGCGCATTACGTCGCCGGTGTGCTGTTGCAGGCTCGCCAGGACCTGCTCGACGATCGCGCGCGGCGCGAGGGTCCGCATCTCGCGCACGACGTTGAGCACCGCGTCCTCGCCAAAGCGCTTGTCGAAGCGGTCGCGCGCGTCGGTCATGCCGTCGGTGAAGAGCACGAGCAGGTCGGATCGCGGGTTCCAGGGGCGCTCCACGGCTGGCGGGACGGCAGTGGTCATGCCGAGCGGCGGCGCGCCGGCCGACAATCGCTCGGTGCACCCGTCGGCGGCGACCACGAAGGCGTGCGGGTGCCCGGCGTTGGCGTACCGCAGCACCCGCCGCCGGGGGTCGATCACCCCGTAGAACGCGGACACGAACATCTCCGTGCTCTCGAGCTCCTCGGCAATCGTGGCGAGGATCGCGCCGAGCATCTCCTGCGGGTCGGCGGTGGTCTGCGCGTGGATCGACGCCGCGCTCATCACGAGCGCCATGATCAGCGCGGCGCGATACCCGTGGCTCGAGACGTCCCCGACCATGACACCCGTGCGACCGTCGCCCAGCCGGAACAGGTGATAGAAATCGCCGCCAACGCTCTCCGCCGGCACGACCCGCGCCGCGATGTCCGCCTCGGGGAGGAACAGCGATGCCTTGGGCAGCAGCTTCATCTGCAGGTCGTTGGCGAGCTGCAGTTCCTGCTGCATCCTCTGCTGGTTGAGCGACGACCGCACGAGCCGATTGATCTGGATCGCCGTGCCGATCTGCGTCGCGATCGCGGCGACGAGTTTCTCGTCTCCCGACGTGAACGGCGCGCCGCTGCGGCGGCCTGACAGGTTCACCACTCCCAGGGGAACGGCGGGGTGGCCCGGGTTCGTCCAGAGAATCGGGACGGACAGCAGCGATCCCTGGCGGTAGGGCTCGGTCGACGGCGCGTCCGGGGAACGCTCCACGATCATGGCGCGCTGCTCGCGGAATACGCGTGCCGAGTCCGACACCGGGTCGGTCACCGAAATGGGTTCGGCATCCTTCGGGTCGAAGCCGAGCGCGGTCACGACCTGAAGGGTGTCGGTCACTCGGTCATGGACCAGCAGCGCGCCCCTGCCCGCCCCGACGGTATCGGCAATCTCCTCGAGGATGCGGGCCGCCGCCTCCTCCAGCGTGACCGTGCGCCCGAAGATCTCGCTGGTCGAGTACAGGAGGTTGATCTCTTCATAGCGCTCGGCCAGTTCGAAGGCGGCGTGTTCCACTTCGAGCCGTGCGCGATGCAGGTGCGAGACGAGCGACGCGAGAAAGGTGACGTATCGCGCGGGATCGTGGTGGGGCTCGGTGCACGGCCCGACACCGACCCAGGCGCGGCGCGGACCGTCGACGGCGGCGACATAGATCGCGCCCTGCCCGGTCTCCACGCGCGCGGGCGCACCGCCGGGAGGCAGCAACTCGACGACGGCCGGCGGCGCGATCACCGAATGGCCGGCCTCGACCTGCAGGGGGCCCGTCTCCCCGGTGCGCGTCCACACGACCGCGTTGCACGCGGTCGCCTCGATGAACCGCTGGACGAGCCGCTCGAGTTCGCTCACGCCCGATGCAGCGTGAGGCGCACGACGCTGCAGTCGGCCGGGACGATCTCCACCCGGTCCATCAGGCTGCACATGAGGAACAGCCCGCGGCCGTCCTCGCGCTCGAGGTTGTCCGCGCGATCCGGGCCGGTCACGCACGCCTCGAGGTCGAACCCCGTGCCTTCATCCTCCACCTCGAGCACCAGGGCGCGGTCGTCGAGCGTGGCGCGGATGCGCACGCCCTTGGTGTAGTCCTCGTGGTTGCCGCGCAGGATGGCGTTCGAGATCGCCTCCGTCAGGGCGACGGGCACGTTGAGGCGGCAGGCGCGAGGCGACAGCGCGTGCTCGGCGCAGCGCCGAACGACGGCGCCGACGATGGGCTCGATGAAGCGCACGTCACTGGGAATGCGCACGTCCATCGGGAATCGCAGGTCCCCGAACCAGCTGTCCGCGAGCGGAAAGGCAGGGAAATCGGTCATGGGTCATCCATTGGGAAACGCGCGGCGGCCGCCCTCCGTCACGCGGACCGGCTCGTCCACCGTGCCGGCACGGGACGAGGGGCTCGTCAGGCGATCTGGAAGAGCGTGTCGAGCTTGGTGAGCTCGAACAGGGTCCGCAGTTCCTCGTTGAGGTTGGAGAGGCGCAGCTCTCCATTCACCTCGCGGATCCGCTTGGACAGGGAGACGAGAACACCCAGGCCGGAACTGTCGATGTACCCGGTCTGCCGGAAGTCCACGAGGAACCTGCGCTCCCCGCGCTCGATCTCGTCGAGGACGCGCTGCTTCAGCTCCTGCCGGTTGCCCACAATGAGCTGCCCCTCGACCTGCACCACGCAGGTGTCGCCATCCTTCTTGACCGAAAAGCCCATGCCAGTCTCCGGCTACAGGGAGCCACGGTTGAACGCCTTGCCCCGTTCGGGAGCGTGTCGTGCGTGCAGCGAAATCTCGCCACGCGAACCGTCCGGGCAACAGAGCGCCTCCCCCTCCGGCGCGTCGAACCCGGGTCCCCGGACCGCGACCTACTGCGGGAAGCGTGCCCGCAGCGCCGCCGCCACGGTCGGGTGCACCAGCTCGTCCAGCTTGCCGCCGAAGCGCGCCACTTCACGCACCAGGCTCGCGCTGATGTAGGTCGTCTCGAGCGACGGGACCATGAAGACGGTCTCGAGGGACGGCGCCAGGTGCCGGTTCATGAGCGCCATCTGGTACTCGTACTCGAAGTCGGAGACCGCGCGCAGGCCGCGAATGAGCAGGGTCGCCCCATTGTCCCGCGCAAAATCGACGAGCAGGCCGGGGAATTCCCGCACTTCGACGCGGGCGTCGCTTCCGGCGGTGGCCTTCAGGAAGTCGACGCGCTCGTCGACCGTGAAGAGCGGTTGCTTGGAGACGTTGAGGGCCACAGCGACGATGAGCCGGTCCACGAACGACAGGCTCCGACGGATGAGGTCTTCGTGACCGCGCGTGACGGGATCGAACGTGCCGGCGTAGATGGCGACTCTGGTCATGTGAACCAGGCTGGGTGCTGGGTTGGCTGGTGTCTTTCCACCTTCTGACCTCGGACCTCTGACCTCACCCCTCGGGGGGTGAACGGAATATCGTGATCGCCGTCCCGCCATACGTCCGGGTCTCACCACCCTCCGGCATCACTTCATGCTGGTCGTGCTCCACCCCGAGAATGCGCGCGAACGGGACGCGCAGCCAGTGGGCGGCAATCTTCGGCGCCATCCCCAGGTTATAGGGCGGGTCGGCGAAGGCCACGTCGAACGCGCCCGCGGGCAGCTTCTGCACGAAGCGTAATGCCTCGCCGCGATGGATTCGCATCCGCTCCAGCGCGCCGAGGGCCTTGCCGTTGTCCGTGATGGCGGTGAGGGCTGCCGTCGACACCTCCACGAAGTCGGCGCGCGCGGCGCCACGCGACAACGCCTCCAGGCCGAGCGCGCCGGATCCCGCGTACAGGTCCAGGACCGTCGCGCCCGGCAACTCCGGGTGCACGATGCTCATCCAGGCCTCGCGGGCGCGATCGCCCGTCGGCCGGACGCGACCGTCGCGCGGCGCGCGGATCGTCCGACCCCGCCACTGGCCCGCGATGATCCGCACGTCAGCGGATGTCGGCCAGCCGGGCCACGAGGCGCGACGTGTCCTTCCACAGGTCGCGTTCGAGGCGGTACGCGACATCCACCTGCTGCGTCGCCTTCCATTCCGCCGCGCGGTGGGCAACGCCCCACCACACTCCCTCCAGCTCCACGGCCTCGTCACGGATGGCGAACTTGAGCCCGTTCTGCCCGATCACCCGCGGCTGGGAGGCGAGCTTCACGCCGCGGGTGGCCAGCAGCGGCGCCGGGTTCCCCAGGCCGAACGGTTCGAAGTGCCGCAGCAATCGCTCGAGCGAGTCGTTGGCGTCCGCGAGGGGCACCTCCAGGTCGACGCGCAACTCGGGGGTCAGGTCGTCCCTCGTCAGGCGCTCGCGCGCCACGGCGTCGAACCGCTCCGCCAGGGCGCCGATGCGCGAGGCGTCGACGGTCAGGCCCGCCGCCGCGCGATGCCCGCCATACCGCACCAGGAGGTCGGCGCAGGCGGTGAGCCCGCCATGCAGGTCGAACGCCGGGATCGAGCGACCCGATCCCTTCCCGATCCCCCCCTCGATCGCGACCATGATGACCGGTCGGTAGAGGTCCTCGACGAGCCGCGACGCGACGATCCCGATGACCCCGGGGTGCCAGCCCTCGGCCGCGAGGACGAGACCGGCGGCGCCGTCGAGGTCCTTCGTCGACGCCAGCTTGCGCGCGGCATCGAGCGTCTCCCGGTCGATGTCCTGCCGCTTCCGGTTGACCTCCTCCAGCTCCCGCGCGATCTCGTTCGCCAGCGTCTCGTCCGGCGTCAGCAGCAGCTCCAGGCCACGTCGGGCGTCCCCGATCCGGCCGACCGCATTGAGGCGGGGCGCGAGGATGAACCCGATCCGCCCCGCGGTCAGTTCGCGCCCTTCCAGGCCGGAGGCGCTGATCAGCGCGCGCAACCCGACGTTCTTGGTCTCCGCCATCATCCGCAACCCATACCGCACCAGGATGCGGTTCTCCCCGCGCAACGGGGCGACGTCGGCCACCGTGGCGAGCGCCACGAGATCGAGCATGTTGAGCGCGACGTTAGGCGCGGCCCCATGCGCCGCCAGCAGCGCGAGCGCGAGCTTGAACGCGACGGCGGCCGCGCAGAGGTCCTTGTCCGGGTAGTCGCATCCCTCCACCCGCGGATTCAGCACCGCCACGCACGCGGGCGGCGGGCGACTCGGGAGGTGGTGGTCGGTGATGATGACGTCGATACCGCGCGCCTGAAGGTCGGCCACCGGCGCGTGCGCCGTCGTGCCGCAGTCACACGTCACCACCAGCCTGGCGCCGGCTTCCACGGCGGCCTGGACGCCGGCCTCCCCCAGGTCGTAGCCGTCCTTCAGCCGGTGCGGGGCGAATCCGAGCGCGTTCGCGCCCAGGTGACGAAGCGTGCGCACGAGAATGGTCGTGGAACACATCCCGTCGACATCGTAGTCGCCGTGCACGAGGATGGTCTCGCCGCCCCGGATCGCGGCCGACAGGCGCTCGACGGCTTCCGCCATCCCCCGCATCGCCATCGGCGGGTGCAACTGGTCCATGCGCGGACGCAGGTAGTTTCGCGCGTCCTCCACCGCGGCATATCCGCGCGCAACGAGCAGCGAGCAGACCACCGGCGGCAGGCGCAACTCCTCGCACAGGCGCTGGACCTGCGCCGCCTCGACCGATCGCGGCGCCGACCAGCGCGCGGCCGGGCGCGCCCACGTCAGCGGCTTCTCCGCCACGGCCCCACGTTCATCAAGGGAGACTGCCATCCGTGAAAGCTAAGCGGTCACGTCACCGTGCCGTCACGGTCACCCTCGCCCGCCTCCCGCTCCGGATCCGGCCTCAGCTCGCGTAGAGCAGCACCCCGCACGCCTCGCAGACCTCGATCAGTCCCTTGGTGGCCATCACGGACCGTCGCTGCACCGGGATCGCGGTGTCACAGCAACTGCACGCGCCGTTGTCCAGCACATACAGCGCCTGCGAGTGGCGCCGCTGCCGGATGCGGTCGTATTTCTGCAGCAGCGACGCCTCGACGCCGCGGGCCAGCGCCTGCCGCTCCGCATCCGCCGTCGCGAGTTCGCCCGCCACGGCGGCGCGCTCGGCCTCGATCTCGGCTCGCGCCTCGGCCTGCGCCAGGTCCAGCTCCTCGAGGTGCGCCTCCTGGCGCTTGATCGACGCGTGGCTGTCACTCACGCGGCCGACGATGCTGCGAAGCTCGTTTTCCTCTTCCATCAGCAGCTTCCGCCCCGCCTCGACCTGCATCATTGCCGCCGTCGCTTCCCGCATGCGCTTGACCGCATCCAGGTGCGCCACGTTGCGGTCATGCCGCTGCTTGTGGTCGGAGATACGACCCTCGAGCTCCCGCTGCCGGCGCTCGTCCGCGTCCACGCCAGCCCGCGACTCCTCGATGGAGCGCACGGCGCGCTGCCGGACCTGGTCGAGTTCCGCGAGCCGGGGGGCCAGCGCGTCGATGCGCGCCCGCAACCCGTCCACGATATCATCCTGGACCTGCAGGGCAAGGAGCGATTCCAGCGCTTTTGTCACCAAACCTCCACGACGTGATGGGTCAACTTCTCAGGCCGGCATGATGCTCGCCTTCAGCATCTGGATCTCCGCGGCATTGGCCTGTTTCAATGCCAGCAGGGCGTCCTTCTCCTCCGGGGAAGCCACAACGAGGTCACGCTGTATCTGCATGCTCCGGTCCTGGAGGTTCCGCAACTCGAGCTTCGCCAGGGAGTCCTTGACCGTGCGCTCGACGTCCATGATGGCCCCCTCCTCCTCCAGCAGCTTCTCGAGCTCAGCCACGGCAGGAGCGGCCAGTCCCGAGGCCACGTCACCGATCAGGACTTCCGGGCTCGCCGCCACCAGCCTCTCGAAGATCTCCCGGTAACGTGCGTCGCGGAACTCCCCCGGCCCAATTCGTTCGGCAATTCGGTCCACCATCGCGCGCGACGTGACCATCACGCGGACGAGCTCGCGCTCGGCGTCCCCGCCGGGGATCGCCCGACCCGCCCTGGACGAGGGCGGCGCCTCCTTCCTCGCCGCCGCCCGGGCGGGAGAGGACTCCCGCCTGGGCGGCTCGGGAGCGCTCCGCGCCGAGTCCGCCGCCTCGGCTTCCGCGGTCAGGACCTTCCGGTCAACACCCGTGGCCTCGGCAACGCGGCCGAGGTACATGTCGCGCGTGACCGCGTCGGTGGTCGCCCTGATGGTGGGCAGGAGGTGGTCGATCGCGCGCCGCCGCTTATGGAGGTCCGAAAACCAGCCACCGCGCTCCAGGAGCTGGATCTTGCGCTCGATCACGTCGACCGACGCGGCCAGCTGTCGCTCGATGCCCTCGCGTCCCGCCTTGCGCGCAAAGGTGTCTGGATCCTCGCCCGGCGGCAGGGTCACGACACGCACGGAGACTTCGTGGCGCAGCAACTCGTCGGCGGCGCGGAAGGTGGCCTTGAGACCGGCCTTGTCGCTGTCGTAGACGAGGAAGGCGTTCTTCGAGTGGCGAGCGATGAGCGCCGCCTGCTCCGCCGTGAGCGCGGTGCCCAGGGGCGCCACGACCTCCTCGAGGCCGGCCATCACCAGGCGCAGGAGGTCGAAGTAGCCCTCCACCAGCAGCACGCGTTCGGCGCGCCGGATGGCGTTCCTCGACCAGTTGAGGCCGTACAGCATGCGTCCCTTGGTGAACGCAATGGTCTCGGGCGAATTGAGGTACTTGGGTTCGCCGCTGTCGAGCACGCGCCCGCCGAAGCCCGCCACCCGACTGGACACGTCGTAGATGGGGAACATGAGGCGGCCGCGAAACCTCGGGCGGAGCGCGTCCGATTCCTGGCGGCGGACCAGCAGCCCGGCCTCGAGTTGCCGGTCATCGTCGAAGCCGAGCGTCGCGAGGTGCGCCCGGACGGCACCATCGCGTGCCGCGAAGCCCAGGCCGAAGCGCTCGGCCACGTCGAGCCCCATGCCGCGCTTCGCCAGGTACTCGCGGGCCGCCGATCCCTCCGGCCGGTCCCGCAGCACGTCGCGAAAGAACGCCTCGGCCGCCGCGTTCACCTCCCAGAGCCGGTCGCGGGGATCGGGACCCTCGCGCCGGCTCGACACCTCCCGGATCGTGATGCCGGACCGCTCGGCGACGTGTCGCACCGAGGTGGGCCAGTCCATCCCGAACCGTTTCTGGAGGAACGAGAAGGCGTCGCCGCTCTCGCCGCACTTGAAGCAGTGGTACATGCGGCGGCGCGGATCCACCGAGAAGTTCGGGTTCTTCCCCTGGTGGAACGGGCAGGGACCGCGATACGCGCCACCGGCGCGCTTGAGCGGCACCGACTCGGCGATGATGCCGACAATGTCCGCGGCCTCGCGGACGCGCTCGATCTCCTCGTCGGGGATCACAGGTCCACCACCGTCACGCCGGCGCCACCCTCGTTCCAGGCGCCGGTCCGGAAGGAGCGCACGCGCGTGTCCTTGCGCAGCATCTCGGCCACCCGTTCGCGCAAGGCGCCGGTGCCCTTCCCATGGATCACCCGGAAGGTGCGCAGGTCGGCGCGGATGGCCGCGTCCAGTCCCTGCATGACGAGGTCATCCACCTCCGCCGCGCGGACGCCGCGCACGTCGATCTCGGTGGCGACGTCCAGGTCGGGCTGGTCGCCGTGGAGGGCAGGCGCGGTGGGGACCGCCTGCACCGGCGCCACCGAGACGTCCGAGGACGGAAAGGTCATCTTCACCGCGCCTAACGCTACGAGCAGGTGGCCGTCGCGCCGCTCCACCACCCGTCCCGTCTTGCCGCCCATGGCATGGACGATGACGAGCATCCCCGGCTCGGGCTCCACGGTCGCGGCGTGGCGGGGCGCCGGCTGGGTCGGGCGATCGAGCTCCACGAGGCGCCCCCGCTGCGCCTCCGCCATGTCCTCGACCCGCTTCCGGGCCTCGCGGGCCAGCTCCTCCGCCTGCTCCGCCGCGGACTGTCGCAGCTCCCGGATCGTGCGTTCCACCTCGTGCCGCGCGTCCAGCAGGTAGCGACGCGCCTCCTGGCGCGACTCCCGCTCGAAGGCGCGTTCGCGCTCGCGAAGCCGCTCCTCACGCTCAGCCAGGCGGTGCGCGGCGTCGCGGGCGCTGTCCCGCGACTCGACCGCGTCCGCCTCCAGCCGCGTCAGCGCCGCCTCGCGCGCCTCGAGCGTGGCCAGCAGCGCGTTGACGTCGCGCTCCACCCGCGGCACCCGCGCTTCCGCGTTGGCCAGCACTTCATCCGGGAGACCGAGCCGTCGCGCGATGCTCAGGCCATAGGAGCGCCCAGGGATGCCCTTGATGAGCAGGTAGGTCGGCCCCAGTCGCTCCGCGTCGAACTGGAGGGACGCGTTCACGACGCCGGGAACCTCGCCGGCCAGTTCCTTGAGGGCGCCGAGGTGCGTCGTCGCCACCGCCATCGCGCCGCGGCGGGTGAGCGTCTCCAGCACCGCGCCACCTAACGCCGCACCCTCGAGCGGGTCCGTCCCCGATCCCAGCTCGTCCAGGAGGACGAGCGACCGGTCGGTGGCGCGCCGGAGGATCTCGGCGATGTTCTTCAGGTGGGCACTGAACGTGGACAGGCTCGCCTCGATGGACTGCTCGTCACCCACGTCGGCGAAGACGTCGTCGTACACGGCCAGCGCGCTCCCCGGGGCGACCGGGACCGGGATGCCCGACTGCGCCATCGCCGACAGCAGGCCGATGGTCTTGAGCAGCACCGTCTTGCCGCCGGTGTTCGGTCCCGACACCAGCAGGGTGTGCTCGCCCGGGTCCATGGCCAGGCTGAACGGGACGACCGCGATGCCCTGCGCCTGCAGCAGCGGGTGGCGGGCCGCGTGGATCGCGATCGCCTCGCCGGGGGCACGCCACGCCACGGGCGCGCAGGAGAAGTCGACGGCGAACCGCGCTCGCGCATACAGGCCGTCGAGGGTCGCGAGCGCGTCGAGCGATGCGCGAAGGCCGTCGGCCAGCGGTCGGAGCCGGTCGGTCAGCTCGGCCAGGATGCGATCGACCTCGCGGAGCTCGTCCGCTTCCAGTTCGCGAATGCGGTTGCAGGCCTCGATCGCGGCCGGGGGCTCGACGAACAGCGTGGCGCCGCTGTGCGAGGAATCGTGCACCAGACCGCCCACCGCCCCGCGTCCCTCACGGCGCACCGGGATCACGTATCGCCCGTTGCGCACCGTCACCGACATGTCGGGCACGCGCTGGTGCGATTCCAGCCGGCTCATGACCCGCTCCAGCAGCGCGACCAGCTGGCCCTCGGACTCGCGCAGTTCGCGACGGAGCCGTCGCAGGGCCGGCGACGCCCCGTCCCGGATCGAGCCGTCTTCGGCGATCACCTTGCCGACTGCCTGCTCCGCCCCCTGGTCCACGATGAGCGCGTCGCGGTACGGCCGCAGGAGCCCGGCCGCCATCGGCGCGATGTCCGGGTCCGAGAGCGCTGCCCTCGTCAGGCGCGACGACGCGAGCAACTGGCCGACGCCGGCGAGTTCGACCGCCTGCAGCGAGGCGCCGAGGACGCGCAGCCGTTCCAGCGCGGCGGCCACGTCGGGGACGGGCTCGCCGCGCCACCCCGCGTCCGACTCCACCAGGCTGCGCATTGCCGCGACACGCGAGTGCTCCAGCTCGAGCCACCCGGCGTCGTGGCGTGGCTCCAGCCCACGGACGACCGCCGCGCCCGCGCCGGTGGCGGCCCGGTCGGCGACGAGGTCGCGGACGCGCGCGAACTCGAGGACGGCGAGGGCGTGGGCGTTCATGTCGCCGGGCGCCCGGGGACGCCGGGGTGACGGGACGGGACACCGGGCCGCGCCGCGCGCCGTCCCGGGGCTGGCGTCGTCATCCCGGTGGCCAGCTGAGCCGGCGACCGCCCAGCACGTGGACATGAAGGTGGAACACGGTCTGCCCCGCGCCGCTGTTCGTGTTGATCACGGTGCGATAGCCGGCGTCGACGATGCCCTCGGCGCGCGCCACCTGCGCCGCCAACAGCATCAGGTTGCCGATGAGCTGCGGATCCTCGACGGCGTCCAGCGTGGAGACGTGCTGGCGCGGCACGACGAGCACATGCGTCGGCGCCTGGGGCCCGATATCGCGGAACGCGACGGCGTGCTCGTCTTCGGCGACGATCGCCGCCGGGATCTCGCGCCGGATGATCCGGCAGAACAGGCAATCGCTCGACATCACGGCCTCCCGTCACGCCCGTGCAGCAGGGCGCGGGCAATGGCCACGCCGGCGGCGCCGGCCGTCTCGAACCGGAGGATGCCGGGGCCTAACGACACCGGGGTGAACCCCGCGGCCCGCACCTCCGCCATTTCCGCGTCCTCCAGGCCCCCTTCGGGACCCAGGGCCAGCGTGACGGGCGCGCTCACCGCCACGCCGAAGACTGGCGTGGCGGCGGGGTCGAGGACAAGGCGCGTCCCCTGCCCCGGCGCGGCCGCCAGCGCGCGCGACAGCGGCGCCTCGGGGAAGATCTGCGGCAGGTGGGCACCACCCGACTGCTCGAGCGCGCCGATCATGCGCGCCCGGACCTTCGCGCCGAACATCGGCCCCTCACCCCGCGGCGACACGCTCTTCGACCGCTTCCACACGACCGGCCGCCAGCTCGTCGCGCCCAGCTCGGCGACCTTTTCCGCCAGCCACAGCATCCGGTCCCTGTCGGCGACCGGTACGAGCAGGTGCACTTCCGGGAGCGGCGGCACCTCCTCGACCTCGCCGACCTCGACGATCACCGAGTCCCGCGCCTCGCGCACGATCAGCGCCGCGGCGCGATGGCCGACGCCGTCCACCAGCCGGATCGAGTTGCCGGGCCCGAGTCGCCGCGCGCGCAGGTGGCGCGCGACGCCCTCCCCGAGCGCCAGCTGCGCGCGCGGCGCGAGGGAGTCCTCGGCCACGTGAAACGTCGCTAGCGCCGCTGCAGCTGTGCGCTCCACCATTCCTCCTCGACACAGGACTGGCGGAGGGTCCACCCACCCCGCTCCGCCGCGGCGACGACCTCGGGATGCTCGCTGTCGAGGATCCCGGCGACGATGGCGATCCCCCCGGGCGGCAGCGCCGCCGCCATGACCGGCAGCAGCGGCACGATCACCGATGAGATGATGTTCGCGACCACGAGGTCCACCGGCGCGACGAGCGGCAGCAGCACCTCGGCGTCACCTTCGAGCGGGTGCACCACGCCGCCGACGTCGTTGCGCGCGATGTTCTCGCGGGCATTGCCCTGCGCCTCCGGGTCGTTCTCGATGGCCCAGGCGCGGGCTGCACCCAGGCGAGCCGCGGCGATCGAGAGCACGCCACTGCCGGAGCCGAGGTCGGCGACCGTCATGCCGGGTCGTACGGCATCCTCGAGCAGGCGGGTGGCGCCACGCGTCGAGGCGTGGTCGCCGGTACCGAAGGCCATGCCCGGTTCGATGACGACCGTGGAGCGCGGGTCCAGCCCGCCGGCCAGCCAGGGCGGCGCGATGGTGAGCCTCCCGGTCGTGACCACCCGCGCGTGGTCGCGCCAGGCCGTGGCCCAGTCCACCGGCGGCGCGACACCCACTTCGCACGTCGCCCCGGGATCCGCCGCCACCGCGGCCGCGGCCGCGGCGCGCGCGCCGGCCTCGTCGGGAAAGCTCGTGACGAGCGCGGTGCCGTCCTCGTGCACGCCCTGCGCCCCGGCCGCGAACAGCGCGGCCATGGCCTCCTCGCGACGGGCCGCCGACGCGACGCGCAGGCTGTACCAGGTCACGCGCCGAGGGCTTCCCGCATCCGCGTCCAGAAGCCCTTCTCCCGCGCATGCTGCGGGGGCGTCGCGATCTCGCCCAGCCGCTTGAGCAACTGGCGCTCCTCGTCAGGCATCGCGTCGACGTCGGGAGTCCACACCTGCACCCGCACGTGCAGGTCCCCGGAACCGCTCCCGTTCACGCGCGGAAGCCCGCGCCCCCGCAGGTGCAGCACCTGGCCGCTCGCCGTCCCCGGGGACACGCGCATGCTCACCGTGCCCGTCACGGTCGGCACCGTGACGTCGGCGCCGAAGACGAGCTGCGGGAACGTCACCAGCACCTCGCAGTAGAGATCCTCCCCGTCACGCTCGAACCGCGGGTCCTCCTTCACGTCGAACACCACGAGGATGTCGCCGCGCGGACCGCCGCGCGCGCCGGCGTTCCCGACGCCGCGCAGCGTCATGTACTGTCCCGTGGCCACGCCGGCCGGGATCTGGACGGGCACGGTGTGCTCGCCTCGCATCCGGCCCTCGCCGCGGCACTTCTTGCACGGCGACGCAATCACCTGACCCTCGCCATGGCAGGTGGGGCACGGCATCACGCTGACGAACTGCCCGAAGAACGAGCGCTGCGCGCGGCGCACCTCGCCCGAGCCGCTGCAGGTCGTGCAGCGCTGGGGCCGCGTGCCCGGCTCCATCCCGGCCCCGTCGCACTTGTCGCACGGGTCCAGCAGCTTGAGCGTGAAGGTCTTCTGCGTGCCTGACGCGACTTCGGCGAGGGTCAGCTCGACCGTGATCTTCACGTCCTGCCCGGGACGCGGCCCCGACTGTCGCTGCTGCTGTCCCCCGAACAGGTCCCCCAGGTTGGAGAAGCCGCCGAAGTCGCGCATGAAGATGTTCAGCGCCTCCGACAGGTCCACGTGATGGAACCCGCCGGCCCCCGCCCCGCCGCCCTGCAGGCCCGCCTCGCCGTACCGGTCGTAGACCGCGCGCTTGTTGGGGTCGCGGAGGACGTCGTACGCCTCGGTGAGGGCCTTGAAGCGCTCCTCGGACTCCGCGGAGCCCTGGTTCCGGTCGGGATGCCACTGCATCGCCAGCTTGCGATACGCCTTCTTGATCTCGTCATCCGAGGCGCCACGCGCCACCCCGAGGACGTCGTAGAAATCGGCCATGGTGTCAGGTCAGTCGAGCAGGTCGGAAACGAGCAGGGAGGTGTGCCTGACGAGCGCGACCACCTTCTCGTAAGGCATCCGGGTCGGGCCGATCACGCCGATCACGCCCGACAGCGCGCCGGTCCGGTACGCGGCCGTGACGACGGTGAGGCGGTCGAGCCGCGGGTCCCCGTGCTCGGCACCGATGGTGATGCTGATGCCAGGGGCGGTGCTCCGC
>JAUQWM010000033.1 GCA_030835125.1 Gemmatimonadaceae bacterium
GGGTCGAGGCTTGAGGGTCGAGACTCGACCCTCGACCCTCGACCCTCGACCCTGCCTTACTCCAGCGCCTTCAGCACACCGCCGAGGGTCTCGACGAGGTGATCGACCTGCCCCTTCTCGATGATCAGGGGTGGTGAGAGCGCGACGATGTCGGCCGTCACCCGCACCAGCAGCCCGGCGTTGAAGCACGCGATCAGCGCATCGAGTCCGCGCGCTCCCGGCTTGCCATCCCTCGCCTCGAGCTCGATCCCCGCCATCAGGCCGATATTGCGGATGTCGATCACGTGCGGCAGGCCGCGCAGCGAATGCACCGCGTCTTCCCAGTACGGCGCCAGGTCGTTCGCGCGCTCGAACAGGCCCTCGTCGCGATAGAGCTTGAGCGTGGCCAGGCCGGCGGCACTCGCCAGCGGATGACCCGAATAGGTGTAGCCGTGGAAGAACTCGATACCGGCCGCCGTCGCGTTCACGATCGTCTCGTAAATCGCGTGACGCACGCCGACCGCCCCCATCGGCACCGCCCCGTTCGTGAGTCCCTTCGCGACCGTCATCATGTCCGGCATGACGCCGAACTTCTGCGCACCGAACGGCGCCCCCAGCCGGCCGAATCCCGTGATCACCTCATCGAAGATGAGGACGATCCCGTGCCGGTCGCAGATCGCGCGCAGCCGCTCGAGGTACCCCACCGGGGGCACCAGGACGCCCGTCGAGCCGGCGACCGGTTCCACGATGACCGCGGCGATGGTCTCGGCCCCGCGCGCGGCGACGATCGCCTCGAGCTCGTCGGCCAGGTGCGCGCCGTGCGCCGGCTGGCCCCGGGTGTGGAAGTTCTCGTTGATGCCGTGGGTGTGCGGCAGGTGGTCCACGTGCGGCAGCAACTGCGCCTCGAACGCGGCCTTGTTGGGCGCGATCCCCCCGACGGAGATGCCGCCGAACCCGACGCCATGGTAACCGCGCTGCCGCCCCACGAACCGCACCCGCTGCGGCTGGCCACGCGCCCGCCAGTACGCCAGGACGATCTTCAGCGCCGAGTCCACCGCCTCGGAGCCCGAATTGACGAAGAAGACGTGGTCGATGTCCCCGGGCATCAGCTTCGCCACCTCGGTGGCCAGCTGGAACGACAGCGGATGCCCCATCTGGAACGCGGGGGCGAAATCGAGGTTCGCCGCGGTCTCCGCGATGGCGCGCACGATGGGCTCACGCCCATGCCCCGCGTTGACGCACCACAGGCCGGCGCAGCCGTCGAGGATCGACCGCCCGTCGGTGGACGTGTAGTACATGCCGTGCGACGCGCCCAGCAGCCGCGGTGACTGCTTGAACGCCTTGTTCGCCGTGAACGGCATCCACAGCTCTTCGAGCGACGCGGGCGCGTCGATGGCAACGTGTTCGGTGGCGGTCATGCGACGGTGCTCGCGGGAATCAGTGACGGTTGGCAGCCGGGGCGGGTGACATCATCTCGCCGGTATCCCCCCCGGGAATCATCTCGGCATCATCGACGCGGTCGGCCTGCTCCAGCTTGTGGTCTTCCTCCAGCTCACGCTCGGCGACGTCGCGTTCGATCGCCTCGCTCTCGGCGCGATACCGCTGGTACCACTCACGGGTCACCTGCCCGGCGAGTTCGCGATTGCCGAGGCCGAAGGCGAGGGCGAGGCCGAAGGCCACCGCGCCGAACAGGATCGCGAACGCCGTCGTCACGATGTCGGTGGCAATGCCCAGTTCCTGCAGCGCCATGAACACCGACAACATGATGACACCGAGCCGCCCGACGCGCGCCAGCGTCGGCGCACCCTGGACCGCGCCCGCGGACGCCATGATCAGGCCACCGGTGAACCGGCCGAGCACGATACCGGCGATCATGATCACGATGGCGGACATGAGGCTCGGCAGGTAGCTCACGAGCTCCGTGAAGACGCCGGCCAGCGACTCCATGCCAAGCGCCGTCGCCGCGACCATGATGACGCCGAACATCAGGATCCAGAACAGCGTCTTGCCGACGACCTTGGTCGGGTTGAAGTGCGCGCCGCCCCGCTCCACCGCCTCCATCACCCCGCCCCGCTCCAGTGCCTGGTTCAGGCGGATCCGATGCAGCAACCGCTCGGCGCCCTGCTCGATCAGCTTCGCCAGGAGGTAGCCGGCGAAGAGGATGATGAGCGCGCCAAGCATGGCGGGAATGACCTGGGCCAACTGCGCAAAGGTCTCCCGCAGCCGCTCGAGGAACGTCAATGGAGTCTCCGACTGGAATTGCACTCCCGGAATCTACCCGTGCAGACGCCGGGGGGCACAGCATGTCCGGCCCCTTCGAGCTGTCCCGCGCCCTAGTTGCGGGTTCCCCGCTTTCGGTCGAACAGGACGCTGCGATGGCAGGACGGACAGATCAGCCACTCGCGCCGCCGTGCGTAACCGAGCCCGAACGACCCCCCGCCAATGTCCCGCGGGGTCAGGATGACCCCGCAACGGGGACACGCCGGCTTCTCGCCACGGCGGGCCGCCTCGCGAATGGCCCGCTCCTCGTCCGGCGAGTACTGCGCCGCATCGGTCACGCCTTGCCACTCTCCAGCAATGTCCGAACGTCGTCCGGTATGGGAATGGATTGCCGGGAGGCGTAGTCGTAATAGACCTGGACCGTGCTCCCCTCGGCGATCACCCTGCCATCGCGGGCGTCGGTGATCCGGAACTGCCAGGTCCACGACCGGGTCCGGATCTCGCGCGTCGAGATGTCGACCTCGAGCGGGTCACCGATCATCGCGGGGGACAGGAACTTGACCGTCGCCTCCGCCACGACGAACGGCGGATCCGGTGGCTGCTTCCAGGTCTCGCGCCACAAGAGGTGCTTGGCCGCCTCGAAGTACGTCAGGTAGAACGCGTTGTTGACGTGGCCCTTGGTGTCGTAATCGGAGTACCGGGTGGCCAGCGGGAACTTCATCAGGAGATCCTCACGACGACTTTTCCGAAGTGGGCGCCGCTCTGGAGCCTCGCCATGGCTTCCATGCCGCGTTCCAGCGTGTGGACGGAATCGATGACTGGCGCCAGCCTCCCGGCGGTGAACTCCGACGTCACCGCATCGAACTCGGCGTCGCTGCCCATCGTGGAGCCCATGATCGTCCACTGGTTCCAGAACAGGCGGCGGACGTCCGTCTCGACCAGGTGGCCCGAGGTTCCGCCGCAGGTGACGAGGCGCCCGCGCCGTCCCAGGGCGCCCAGTGACTGGCTCCAGGTCGCCGTCCCGACGGTGTCCACGACCACATCCACGCCTCTCTTCCCGGTGCGGGCGCGTACCTCCCTGCCGATGTCGATCCCCGGCCCATGCTGCAGCAGGACATCCGCACCAAGGGCTCCGGCCCTTTCCAGCTTTTCAGGGCTGGAGGAGGTCACCCAGGTTCTCGCGCCACGCGCGCGGCAGATCGCCAGCGCCATCTGCGCCACTCCACCGCCGATTCCCCAGATGAGCACCTCGTCACCGGGACCCACACGGGCCCGCGATACGCACATGCGCCACGCGGTCAGCGCCGCCAGCGTGAATGCGGCCGCGGATTCCGGCGCAATCGACGCCGGGACTGCGCGGACATTCGTCTCGGGAATCACCAGCCAGTCGGTCAGCGTTCCGGGCAGGTGTTCGCCCAGGACGCCAAAGCGAAGGCAGAGCGGATGGTCACCGGCACGGCAGTACTCGCAAGCGTGGCAACTGATGCCCGGATTGACCAGGACGAAGTCGCCAACCTTGACGCTGGTGACGGCCGGCCCGACGGCATCGACCACGCCGGCGCCATCGGATCCCATGATCCAGGGAGGAACGAGGGTAACGCCGGGGACGCCACGGAGTGTCCAGAGGTCGATGTGATTCAGCGCCGCCGCGCGCAGCCGTACGCGGACGTCACCCGGGGCGCGCAGGTCCGGTTCCGGGATGTCCTCCCGGAAACGCAGCTGCTCGAGACCACCATGTGCGTCGATCGTGAGCGCTCGCACGCCGTTTCCCCGCGGTTATATTCAGCGGCGCCCGCGGTGCCTATGCCGCGATGTCGCACCGAGGTCCAGCCCGCCCTCCCGGCATGATCCCGATCAAGGTCCCACCGCTTGGCGAATCGATCGTCGAGGCTACTGTCTCCCGCTGGCTGAAGCGGGAGGGGGACGCGGTGGCGGCCGGGGAAACGCTGGTTGAGCTCGAGACCGATAAGGTAACGGTCGAAGTGCCCGCGACAACCGGCGGCGTACTCGTCAGGCGCCTGCACCAGGAAGGCGACGTCGTCACGCTCGGCACCGTTCTCGGGGAGCTCGATGAGGCCGGGGCAGCCGCCGTGGCCCCGGCCCCGGCGCAGCGTCCCGTCGAGCCGGCGCCTGTCGCCGCCCCGACACCGGCCCAACCAGCCACGGTGGCGCCCCCCGAGACTCCCCGCCCGTCGAGCGACGGGTCGTTCCGGGCGTCGCCGGGCGCGCGCCGGCTGGCCGCCGAGGAAGACGTGAGCCTGAACGCGGTCGCCGGCACCGGGCGTGGTGGAGTCATCAGCAAGCCGGACGTCGTGGAGCACCTGGCAGCGCGCCCCACCGCCGAAACGGCGGTACCACCGACCGTGGTCGCACCACCGGTTCCCGCCGCGCCACCGGCCCCCGTCGCCGTTCCCCCTGCCGCCCCCGCGGCCATCGCAACGCCGGCGCCGGCCGCCTCACCCACGACGGCCCCCACGGCCCCGGCGGCGCCGCCCGCCAACGGATCGCGCGAGACGCGGGAGAAGATGTCGACGCGCCGCAAGCGCATCGCCGAGCACCTCCTCGAGGCGCAGCACGCCACCGCGCACCTGACGACGTTCAACGAGATCGACATGTCCGTCGTCGAGTCGTTGCGCGCGCGCGTCAAGGAGCGGATCGAGAAGGAGCATGGCGTGCGGCTGTCGTTCATGCCGTTCTTCGTGCGGGCGGCGTGCATCGCGCTCAAGCAGTTCCCGATGGTCAACGCGCGGATCGACGGCGACCACATCGTCTACCACCAGTACGTGAACATCGGCATTGCCGTCGCGTCGGATGCCGGGCTGGTGGTGCCCAACATCAAGGATGCCGACCGGAAGGGCGTCATCCAGGTCGGTCGCGACATCGTCGAGATCGCGAAGAAGGCCCGCGACGGGAAGCTGGTGATGGACGACCTCACCGGCGGCACGTTCACCATCACCAACGGCGGCGTCTTCGGGTCGCTGCTGTCGACGCCCATCATCAACTATCCGCAGGTGGGGATCCTGGGGCTCCACAAGATCCAGGAGCGGGCCATGGTCATCGACGGGAAGGTCGAGGCGCGGCCGATGATGTACGTCGCGCTCTCCTACGACCACCGGATCATCGACGGCCAGCAGGCGGTCCTGTTCCTCGTTAGGGTCAAGGAACTCATGGAGGACCCGGTCCTCATGGCGATCGACTGAAGCGCGCGGTCACGGCAGCGTCACGGGCCGGTCCCGATCGGGGCCGGCCCGTCGTGCTTCCCGGCGGCGGCCCTTAACGTCTCCCTGCCGGTGACATCCAACCGGCGCACGATCGCGGTAAACCCTTTCGGGCGATGCGGCATCCAATGTTCGACGGCGCACGATGACCGCGCCTCACGAGTATGCTGACACTTTCCCGAGGCCACTCCCGTAGTGGACGCCGACGGAGCAGAAGCCATGAAGACGACGATTGACCTGACAACGATCACCGAACACCCCGAGACGGCCACCCGGCAGGATGTGGTGGCGGTCCTCGAGGGTTCCTGGCGCGGACGGCTGAACGACACGAATGGCGCGAGCGAGTCGTTCAACCTGGAACGCGAGTCGCTGGACCATCACGTCCCCGGTCAGGTCTTCCTCTTCACCACGCCGACGGGCATCGCGGCCGGTCTGCGGCTCCTGGAAGCGGGCGACCGCGTCTTCGCCGCCCTGGTCGGGCCGTATTTCGACCCGGCCGAAGGCACCATGGTCGTCACCGTGCTCGAGGGTACCTGCGAGCCGGGCCGGATCGAGGGCACGTTTCATACGCGCCGCTACAACTGGCGCGACACGCTGAAGAGCGGACAGTTCACGGCGACTCGCGTCGAGAAGGTGTCGCGGGCCGCGTAACAGGTTGGGGCACCGCGCAGGTGCGCGGTGGGGGGGCGGGTGTGGTCGCCTTTGGCGGTCACACCCGCTATTTTTTTGCTCCCCATTCCCTCCTCCCCTTCGGCCATTCCGAGGATGTCGAACGAGCTTCAGGCCGATGTCGTCGTCATTGGTGGAGGGCCGGGGGGCTACGTCGCCGCCATCCGGGCGGCACAGCTCGGCTTCAACACAGCCTGCGTCGAGTCGGCCCCGACCCTGGGCGGCACCTGCGTCAACGTGGGATGCATTCCCTCGAAGGCGCTGCTGCAGTCCTCGGAGCAGTACGAGTTCGCGCGCCTGCATGCGCATGAGCATGGCATCGGGTTCGATGCGCTGCGACTCGACCTGCACCAGATGCTCCGTCGAAAGGACGAGGTCGTCGGCCAAAACACGCGCGGCGTCGAGTTCCTTTTCCGGAAGCACAAGATCAACTGGATCCGGGGGTTCGGCACCCTTCGCACCGGCAACGCCGTGGACGTGCTGCTCGCCGACGGTTCGACGCAAACCCTGAAGGCGGCTCACGTCATCATCGCCACAGGGTCCGTCCCGATCGAGCTGCCCTTCCTGCCCTTCGACGAGCGTCGGATCGTCTCGAATACGGGTGCCCTCGTCTTCGACGAGGTCCCCGCCCACCTGGTCGTCATCGGCGGTGGGGTCATCGGCCTGGAACTGGGGTCGGTGTGGCGAAGGCTGGGCGCCAAGGTGTCCGTCGTCGAGCTCATGCCGGGGATCCTTCCGGGGTCGGACGACGACATCGTAAAGGAGGCGGATCGCATCTTCCGTCGGCAGGGACTGGAGCTTCACACGGGGACCCGGGTCACCGGGGCCGAGATCTCTCCCGAGACCATCGTCGTGTCCCTGGAGCGGGATGGCCAGGCGCGGACGCTCGAGGCAAGCCACGTACTGGTGGCAGTGGGCAGGCGGCCTTCCCTGTCTGGCATCGATGCCGGCGCGCTGGGGCTCACGCTGGGGTCGCGCGGCGAGATCAGCGTCGACGACCGGATGCGCACCAACCTGCCCAATGTCTTCGCCATCGGCGACGCCACGGGTGGCAAGTTGTTGGCGCACAAGGCCGAGGAGGAGGGTGTCATCGCGGCCGAGGCCATTGCGGGCAAGCCATCGCGCATGCACTACCACTCGATTCCCTCCGTGATCTACACCTGGCCGGAGATCGCCTCGGTGGGACTGTCGGAGCAGGAGGTCCGCGTGTCTGGTCGCGAGTATACCGCCGCGAAGTTCCCCTTCACGGCCAACGGTCGGGCGAGAACGATGGGTGCGGCCAACGGCTTCGTGAAGCTCATCGCCGACGCCCGGACCGACGAGCTGCTCGGCTGCCACATGATCGGCCCCAACGTCTCGGAGCTGATCAGCGAGGTGGTGCTGGCCTTCGAGTATCGCGGCGCCTCCGAGGACCTGGCCCTCACGGTCCACGCGCACCCGACCCTGGCGGAAGCCACGAAGGAAGCCGCCCTCGCCGTCCTGGGGCGGGCGATTCACATCTAGGCGGGTGCCCAGCGGCCCCGGGCAGGTTGCCGACATCGAGAATGGCCCGATTGCCGTGGGGCGCTCAGTCCCGTATTTCAGTCATCGGCACGGCCGGCCTCGTCCGTGAGTGTCCGCCGCCGCCTCAATTCTCCCATCTCCCATCTCATGTCCCAGTTCGGAAAGTTCTTCCTGCCCGGCCCGACCGAGGTCAAGCCCGACATCCTCGCCGCGATGTCGCGGCCGATGATCAGCCACCGTGGCTCGGAAATCGAGACCATGATGACCCGGATCGATGAGCGGCTGCAGAAGGTCTTTCGTACCGCCGAGCCGGTATTCACCGTCACCTCGTCCGCGACCGGCCTCATGGAGGCTGGCGTCCGGAACGCGGTCAGGTCGAAGCTCCTGTGCCTCATCAACGGCGCCTTCAGCCAGCGGTTCTACAAGGCCGCCGTCAATTCCGGCGTCGCGTGCGACAAGCTGGAGGTCGAGTTCGGGACGGCGCACACCCCCGACATGCTGGCCGACGCGCTCAAGCGCGACCACTACGACGTGGTGTCGGTCGTCCATTCGGAGACGTCGTCCGGCGTACTGAACCCGATCCGGGAGCTGACCGAGGTCGCCCATGCGTCCGGCGACGTCGTCATGGTCATCGACACCGTGTCGAGCATGGCCGCGGCTCCCATCGAGTGCGCGGCCTGGGACCTCGACTACGTGCTCACCGGCTCCCAGAAGGCCTTCGCCCTGCCGCCGGGACTCGCGTTCTGTACGGCGAACGCGCGCGTGCTGGAACGGGCGAAGGCGAGCCCGATCCGCGGACTGTACTTCGACCTGGTGGAGATCCACAACTCGTGGAAGAAGCACCAGTCGCCGAACACGCCGGGGGTCTCGCTGCTGTACGCCCTCGATGTCCAGCTGGAGCACATGATGGCGGAGGGCATCGAGTCGCGGTGGGCGCGCCATGCGGCGATGGCGAACCGGACCTGGTCGTGGGTCGACGAGCAGCGCGCGGCGGGTCGGGACATCAGGGTCCTTGCCCCGGCGGGATATCGCTCGCCCGCCGTCACGTGCATCACGGCGCCGGCCGGCCGCACCGGGTCACAGATCGTGGCCGCGATGAAGTCGCGCGGGTTCGTGATCACCGCGGGGTACGGCGACAAGAAGGACACGATGATCCGGATCGGGCACATGGGCGAGCACACGGTCGAGGAGCTCGACGTGCTGCTCGAGGCACTGGCCGAGGTGATCGCCTCGTGAGCCCCGGCCGGTTTCGCGTGCTCGTGGCAGACGCCATTTCGCTCGATGGACTGGCGCCGCTGCGGGACGACCCCCGCTTCGAGCTGGTGAGCAAGCCGGGCCTCAAGGGAGAGGACCTGGCCAACGCGATCGCGGATGCGGATGCGGTCCTGGTGCGGAGCGCCACGCGGATCACGCGTGAGTCGCTGGCGCGGGCGGACCGGTTGAAGGCGATCGGGCGGGCCGGGGTGGGCGTGGACACGATCGACGTCGACGCCGCAACCGAGCGCGGCATCCCGGTCCTGACCGCTCCCGAGGGGAATACCATCTCGGCGGCGGAGTTGACCATGGCGCTGCTGCTCGCCCTGGCGCGCAAGGTTCCCGGCGCCGACCGCTCGATGAAGGCCGGGGAGTGGGACAAGAAGAGCTTCACCGGCACCGAACTGCACGGGAAGACGCTGGGCCTGGTCGGTGCCGGGCGCATCGGCGGCGAAGTGGCCCGTCGCGCGCGGGGGTTCGGGATGCGCGTCCTGGTCTATGATCCGTTCCTGAACGCGGAGCGCGCGCGGAGCCTGGACGTGGAGACGGCGCCGCTCGACGAGGTGATCGAGCGCGCGGACGTCATCTCGGTGCACGTGCCGCTGACCGACGCGACCCGCAACCTGATCGGCGCTGCGCAGATCGCGCGGATGAAGAAGGGCGTGCTGCTGCTCAACGTGGCGCGGGGCGGCGTGGTGGACGAGCAGGCGCTCCTCGCCGCGCTGCAATCACAGCACGTCGCGGGAGCGGCGATGGACGTGTTCGAGATCGAGCCGCTGCCGGCGGACCACCCGTTCCGGTCGCTGCCTAACGTGGTGCTCACGCCCCACCTCGGCGCCTCGACGTCGGAGGCGCAGCACAGCGTGGCGATCGAGATCGCGGGAGCCGTGCGCGCGGCCCTCGTGGACGGTGACCTGTCCCGCGCCGTGAATGCCCCGAGCCTCGGCGGGGTGGACGTCCAGCGAGTGCGTCCCACCCTCGATCTCGCCCAGCGGCTGGGCGTCCTGGGCGCGGCGGTGGCCGGCGGCCCGCTCCGCAGCCTCGAGGTCCGCTACTCGGGGTCGCATCCCAACGGCCTGCGGGTGATCACGGCGGCGGCCGCCGCCGGCGCGCTCACCCACGTGGGCGGCGGTGCCGTCAACGTCGTGAATGCCACGAAACTCGCGCAATCGCGCGGGATCCGCGTGGACCAGATGCAGCAGGAGGGCAGCGGCCCGTATGGCGAGGTGATCGAGGTCCGGGTGGCGAGCGACACGGGCAAGGCGCGCGTCGCCGGGGCGCTGCTCGGGGACAGCCACGAACGCATCGTCCGCATCGACGACTATCCGGTGAGCGTCACTCCACGAGGCAACCTGCTGGTGATCCACAACGCCGACGCCCCGCACGTGATCGGCCTGGTCGGCGGCGTACTGGCGAAGGCCGGGTTGTTCGTGGAGGAGTACCAGCAGGCGCGTCGGGACGGCGGGGGCGACGCGCTGTCACTCGTGCGGATCGACCGGCCGGCGAGCGAGGAGATGCTGAGCGAGCTACGGGCGATCCGCGACGTGCACCAGGTGCAGGCGGTGAGGCTGTAGAAGGGCTAGGCAACAGGCATCAGGCATCAGGCATCAGGCATCAGGACCCCCTGATCCCCCCTGATGCCTGATGCCTGATGCCTGATCCCTATCTTCCTGTTACGGCTGCCTTGGCGCGACGTGCCGCCGGATCACGCACCAGTTGGCGCGCTGTTCGGGCGTGAGGACCGCGAGGATGTCTTCCATCAGCTGCTTCTCGGCGGCGCGCACGGCTTCCATCTCGTCCTTTACCGACTCGAGGATTGCCCGGATCTCCTCGTTGGAGGCTCCGGCCTGGTGCGCGGCGCGCGCGGCCTGGTGGGCTTCCTTGATCGCCGCCAGTTCATCGGCGATGGACTCCTGGAAGGCTTCCTTGAGGGTGCGGATCTGGGCCACCTGCTCTTCCGTCAGGCGCGGCGGTCCGTTCGGGCCGCAGACCCTTGGGCGGTGGGCCTCGATCCAGGCGCGTTGTTCGGGCGTGTAGATGGCCCAGATGGCGTCCTGCAGGGCGGCGAAATCGTCGGCCAGGCCGGCGACGATCTCCCGGGCGTCCTCGAGCAGGGCCCTGGCCTCGTCGCGATTCCCGCCCGAGCGGCGGAGCTGGCGGAGCTGGCGCTCGATCTCCCGGAGGGCGGCGACTTCATCGGCGTGCTCGTCCCGGAAGGCGTCGTGCAGCGCGGCGATGTCGGCCTTCTGGTCAGCCGTGAGCCGCAACTCGTCAGGCAGGTGGGCGCCGCCAACGCCGGCACCATCGACCACCGCGGCACTGCTGATCGCGTAGTCGGGCACGAGGTCGATCGCGTCTCCCGCGAGGAGGGACAGCTCGTTCGGCGCGACGGTCTCACTGGAGCACGCGGCCAGGCCGGAAAGCCCGAGCGCGGCGACGGCAAGGAATGTCTTTCGCATCATGGTCTTCACCATTTGCAAGGGTGGGCTCCCGGTGACGGTCGCGCGCCGCCGACGCGGGAAGAGAACCGCTGTTGAGTGTCCGTGGCGGCGAGTCGTGCGCCCCAGCCGTCCGCACGGACGGAGAGACGCGTTCCCTGCTCGCGCCGTTAAGGAGACACGAGCCGGCAGGGTCACCCGGACACGTCGCGGTGCGGCGCCGACGCAACGGTCAGGCGAGCGTGGCGGCCCGGCGCCGTCTTCGTCATGGCTGAAGAAAAAAAACGCCGCCCCGGTTCGGGGCGGCGTCCTGTGTTCCTGTCAGGCGGTTCCGGTCAGCTGGCGGCGATTCGCATCGCGAGCAAGCCAAGCGAGAATGCCCCGACCGCGAGCGCCAGGATGGTGACCGGCGACAGGTGGAGGTCCTTCTTCCACCAAGGCGCGATGGCCGTCGACGAACCCACGTCGGGAAGCGACGCCATGATGCGCGCGGCCACGTATGGCGGCGTCACCACGCGGCGACGGCGCTCGGTCTCCTGGTCCAGGCGGCGCCACAACTCGAGGGAACGCGCCGCATCGCCACGCACCGCCGGTTCCGGCCCTTCGCCGTCCAGCCACCGGTGGATGTGATCCAGCGTCGCCACCGGGGGCAGTGGAACCTCCCGGTCCGCCAGCGGGGCTCCGCCTTCCGCAGGCTGCTTGCCGCCCTCTCGGGCAGCCTCTCCGCGCCGATTCGGCTCGTACATATCGTCCAGCTTCACGCGTATTTCTCCTCCAAGAGTGCCTGGAGCGCCTCACGCGCGCGATGTACACGCATTTTGAGTGCTCCCACCGTTGTACTCAACAAGTCCGCCATCTCCTCGTACGACCGGCCTTCGACATGCTTCATGATGAAGGCTTCCCGCAACGACACGGGGAGGGTCTGCAGCGCACGGTCGAGATCCGACCTCAACTCGGTGAGGTCGAGTTCTTCCTCGGGATTGGCATACCCGGTTGGCTGGTCGTCCTCGTCGTAGCTGAGATGCGTACGGCGAATGTTCTTCAGCCAGTCCTTGCAGCCATTGGCCACGATCCGGAAGACCCATGCGTCGAACCTCCCTCTCACCTCAGCCAGATGGCTGAAGGCTTTGATGAAGGACATCTGCAGGATGTCTTCCGCAACGTCCGGGCTTCCCGTCATGCCGAGGGCGTGCCGGAAGAGCGGATCGGAGTACCGGTGGATGAGGATGGAGAACGCGTCACGCTCGCCCGCGAGGACGCGCGAGATGATCTCCTGATCCGCGTCAACCTGGTCTACCTGATCGGCGGGAACCGTCGATTTCACGGCCGGAGCATAACTCCGTTCGCTGCCTCTGGATAGTCCCGCTCGTCTCGTCCAAACCGCGGCAAATGTCGTCACGCCCATAGGACGACCGATGACCCGTGGCGTAACAGGATTGGTCTGTTGGGAGAGGGTTGGGACCTGAGAGGCATCGGGACCTGAGAGGCATCAGGCAACAGGCATCAGGCATCAGGGATCGGGACCTGAGAGGCATCAGGCATCAGGCATCAGGCATCAGGCATCAGGCATCAGGGATCGGCGTCGGTGACGGAGAAGGCGGCCCAACCGTCCTGGCGGATCCTCCTGGCGTGCTCATCGAGTCGGGGTGGGCGGCGGCGCACCGTACCTGGCACGGAGGGAGGGACTCCGGTCACCGGGCTCGAGGGGATGTCGGCCAGGGCTTGTCGCACCGAGCGGACCTCGCCGCTGGGAACGCCCGCCGCGCGCAGCCTGCCTAACCAGTGGGAAGCCGGGGCCGTCGCCACACGGGCGGTGATGGCGCGGACCAGCCGCTCCCGGTGCTGCAGCCGTCCCGCGTTCTCGCGCACGTCAGGATCTCCCGCGAGCTCCGGGAGGTCGAGCGCCGCGCACGTCGCGAGCCATTGCGCGTCGTTGCCGACGGCGATCACGAGCGGGCCGTCGGCCGCCATGAACAACTGGTAGGGGACCAGGTTGGCGTGGGCGTTCCCCCAGCGGCGCGCGTCGGAGCCGCTCACGAGGAAGTTCTGGGCCACGTTGACCAGTGCGGCGGTCGCGGCGTGCTGGAGCGAGACATGAAGTCGGCGCGCATCCACCGGCAGCGGTTCCGATGAAGACTCCCTGGCCAACAGGGCAGCGAGGATGGCGATCGTCGCGTCCTTCCCGGCGAGCACGTCCGCCAGCGCCACCCCGGTCTTCATCGGTGGCCCGGACGGCTCACCGGTGATCGACATCCACCCGCTCTCCGCCTGAACCACGAAGTCGTAGCCGGGTCGATCGATCCCGGCCCCGAACCCCGAAATGGTGCACCAGATGAGCCGCGGATGTCGAGACAGGAGCTCGACAGGATCCAGCGAGCGGCGTTCCAGCGTCCCCGGGCGGAAGTTCTCAAGGACGACATCGGCGCCGTCGACGAGCCCGGTCAGCACCCCCCGGTCGGCGGCGGAATCCAGGTCCAGCGCGATCGAAAGCTTGTTCCGGTTGCAGGACAGGAAGTAGGCACTCTCGCCGTCCTCGTCGAATGGCGGGCCCCAAGCGCGTGACTCGTCCCCAACCCCCGGCCGCTCGACCTTGATGACGTCGGCTCCGAGGTCCCCGAGCATCATTGAGCAAAACGGACCAGCGAGAACCCGCGACAGGTCCAGAACTTTCAGTGAGTTGAGTATAATTGTCATGTTACTGTGTTATTACTGGCTTGATAATGATATAGTCCGTTGGCATGTTACGATCACAAGGCCAAGAATGACCACACCGCCCGAATGTCCTTGCGTATGTCTCAAGTCAGCATATACTTAGCGCCGCGCAAAACCACGAAAGCCACGCGACCAGTCCGGCCCGCCAGCGCAGGGTGCCAGTGACTGCTGTTCTTGACCCCGCCTGGCCGATTCCAACGGAACGAATGACCGAAACGGCAGGCTCGAACGAGACGCCCGAAGTCACTGAGGAGCCGGTCGCTCCACCAGCGCCCCCGAAGCGCAGCCCGGGCCACCGCGGCCAGGACGTCCGTGACACCGTCGCCGAACTCGCGGCGCGCGCCCACGAGATCAGCCTCGAGGCCGGCAGCAAGATGTCGGGCGCACTCCGCGACGTCATCGGTGCCGCCGCGGGCCTTACCGCGTTCGCCGTCGAGAGCGCCCGTGACCTCGTCCAGTACATGGTACGCCGCGGCCAGATGACGCAGGAAGAGGCGGACAAGCTCATTCGTGAAGCCGAGGAAGCCAGTTCTCGTCGCCCGAAGGTCGCCAAGGTCGAAGTCGTGAAGAAGGCCGCCGCGGAGCCCAAGGCCAAGGCTGCGCCGAAAGCGGCCAAGCCGGCTGCACCGCCTGCGGCCAAGAAGGCTGCCGCGAAGAAGCCGGCGCCGCCCAAGAAGCCCGCTTCGCACAAGAAGTAGGCGCCAGCGGCGGCGTGTCCTGCGCTCCGACAGGCGCGTATCGTACGTCATGACCTCGCTCGTCGCCCGTGCCCCCGCGCGCCTCGACTTCGGCGGCGGATGGACCGACGTCCCACCGTACGACGCCGAGCGCGGCGGCTGCGTCTGCAACGTGGCCATCGAGCTCCATGCCGTCGTCACGGTACGAGACGCCAGCGAGGACGGTCGGGGGTCGACGCGCGACACGGAACGACCTGACGCCCCATCGCTCGACCCGGGATCCTCGACCCTGGCGACCTCCGACAATCGCCTGGCCAGGGCGGCCGCCGCACGGTCGGGGCTGCCCGGCATCGACGTCTCCATCGCCACCGAATTCCCGTTAGGCGCGGGCCTGGGCGGGTCCTCCGCCGCGGGCGTGGCCACCCTCGGCGCGTTGGCGGCGTGGCGCGGCGAATGTCCGGCGCCCGGATGGCTGGCCGAGGAAAGCCGTCGCCTCGAAGTCGAGGACCTCGGCATCGCCGGCGGCCGGCAGGACCACTACGCGGCCGCGCTGGGTGGGGCCCTCGCGCTCCGGTTCGGCGACCACGTGACGGCCCGGCGGATTCCCCTCTCCGACGCGACCATCGCGGCGCTGGAGTCGCGCTGCATCGTCGCTTATACCGGGCAGTCGCGCATCTCGAGCGACACCATCACCGCGGTCCTCGATGCCTACCGGGCGCGCGAGCCCCGGGTGCTCGGCGCGCTCGACCGGATGCGGGACCTGGCCGGGGACATGGGGTCGGCGCTCGAGGCCGGGGACCTCGACGCCCTGGGCCGGCTGGTCGGCGAACACTGGGTGCACCAGCGTGCCCTGCACCCGGCCATTCCCACCCCGCTCATCGACGCCCTGCTCGCCGCGGCGGGGGCCGCCGGGGCGCTGGGCGGAAAGGCGTTAGGCGCGTCCGGGGGCGGTTGCGTGCTGGCGATCGCCGCCGAGGGTCGCGAGGCGGACGTGCGACAGGCGATGGCCGGGCTGGCGACCCCACTCACCATCCGCATCGCCCGGCACGGGTTCGAGGTGGTGCGGCGGGCGGGCGCCCCCGCGGTCACGGCCGGGGCGCCTGCCGCATGACGCCGGCGCCAGGCGACCCGCTCGCGCTCACGCGCCTGCTGGTCCGGATCGATTCCAGGAACCCGGGACTCGTCGCCGGCGCGCCCGGGGAAGGCGAGATCGCCCGGGCGCTCGCCACGGTGCTCGGCGCTTGGGGATTCCGGGTCGAGCTGCAGGAGGCGGTGCCGGGGAGGCCGAACGTGGTGGCGCGGATCGGCCCGGCCGGGGGACGGTCGCTGATGTTCAATGGCCACCTCGACGTCGTCGGCGTGCAGGGCATGACGCACGCGCCGTTCGCGGCCGACAGCCGGGACGGCCTGCTGTTCGGGCGGGGCGCCACCGACATGAAGGGGGGCGTGGCCGCGATGTGCTGCGCGGCGTGGCGCGCGGCGCAGGCCGGCCTGGGGGGTGAGGTCGTGGTGACGGCGGTGGTGGACGAGGAGTGGCAGAGCGCCGGCACCAGCGCGCTGGTGGCGCGCGGCGTGCGCGCCGACGCCTGCATCGTGACGGAGCCGACGCGCCTCGCGATCGCCCCGGCGCACAAGGGATTCACCTGGACCGAGGTGCGGTTCCGGGGGCGCGCCGCCCACGGCAGCCGCTACGACGTGGGCGTCGACGCGATCCGGCACGCCGGCCTGCTGCTGGCGGAGCTGGACCGCGTCGAGCGCGAGGACCTGGCCGGCCACACGCATCCGCTCCTGGGCCGGGCGTCCCTGCACGCCGCGACGATCTCCGGCGGGGCCGGCTGGTCGACCTACCCGGATGCCTGCACGCTGGGGATCGAGCGCCGCACGGTCCCGGGTGAGTCGCCGGACGACGCGGTGCATGAGGTGCGGCAGGCGGTGCACCGGGTGGGGCGGCTTGCCCCCGCGCTGGACGCCGCCGTGGGCCACGTCTTCTCGCAGTGGCCCAGCGACGTCGCCACCGAGGCGCCGGTCGTGAAGTCGTTAGGCGCCGCGCTCCGCGGGACCGGGCAGCCGGTCGCCATCGAGGGGCTGTCGGCCTGGACGGACGCGGCGCTGCTCAACGCCGCCGGCATCCCCGCCATCTGCTTCGGGCCCGGCGACATCGCCCTCGCGCATTCCGACACCGAGTGGGTGGCCGAGGACGACGTGGCGCGCGCCACCGCGGTGCTCCAGCGCCTGGCGCTGGACTGGTGCGGGACCCGGTGATGGCGCACCTCTCGCCGCGGGAGTACGACCACCTCGAACGCGCCGTTACCGACGGCCGGCGCATCGTGATCGTCCGCCAGGGACGCGAGCTGGTGGTCGTCCCCCTCCGCCTGTTCATGCGGAACGGCCGCGAGGTGATCGAGGCCCGCCACCCGACCACGGGCCACCTCCTCGCCAGCACGATCGACGAACTCGACTCGGTCGAGGTGCTGCCCTGATGGCCGAGGAGCCGCTGGTCGCCATCTATGCCGACGAGTCGTGCCTGGGCAACGGGCGCGAAGGCGAGAACCCGGGCGGCGCAGGCATCCTGGTCGAGTTCCGGCAGCGCGACGCCGATCCGCTCGTCAGGCGCGACCTCTGGGTCTCCGAGCGCGCCACCACCAACAACCGCATGGCGCTCCGCTCGGTGATCGAGGCGATGCAGGCGCTCGGGCGGAAGGGGCGGCGATTCCGCGTGCTCTTCACCACCGACTCCCGCTACATCGTCGACGGCATGACCCAGTGGGTGCACGACTGGGCGCGCCGCGGCTGGACCCGGAAGAGCGGCCCGATCGAGAACCTCGCCCTGTGGCGGGAGGCGGTGTCCGCCGCGTCGGCACATGCCGTCTCGTGGCGCTGGGTGCGCGGCCACGCCGGCCATGCCCAGAACGAGTACGCCAACTACCTGGCCGTGCGCGCCGCCGGCGCCCAGGACCATTCCGGGGGGCTGGTGGAGTCCGGGTTTGATGCCTGGATCACCGAACATCCGGGCGTGGCGACCCCGATGTCGCTGGAGCCGTTTCCGGATGCGTCCGGGTTCCGTTCCTCCCGCGCGTTACCGGCGGTGCATCCGGCGAGTCCCTGACATGTTCCCCCCCGGAGGGCTGAACACATGGGGAAGATGCTGGTCCTTGGCGCGGCCATCGCCGCTGGATATGCGCTGGGTTATCGTGATGCCCGGCTTCACACCGAGCATGTTGTCACGCGCGTGGTCGAGCAGGTCAAGACCACCTTCGGCGGGGGGCAGGGGAACGACGTCGACGCCATGATGAACCGACTCGAGGGCAAGCCCTGATGGACGAACTGGACAGGATGTTCCGGCGCCTCGTGCACAACGTCCGCGCCGGGTTTCCGGACCTCCTGACGAAGCCCATCGAAGTCGCCGCGCTCCACCAGCACCTGATCCCCTACCGGCTGAACCGGCGCGAACTCGGCATCGATTCCGCCGAGGAGTACGAACTCACGCTGACGCGCCTCCTGGCCGGCACCCGCGGGCTCCTCGACGGCGATCCCGAGATGCAGGCCGCCCTCAAGGCGGAACTCGAGTCGCCCAACCCGGACCTCTCCACGTTCCGGGCGTTCGGCACGGCAACGATCTCGATCGCGCCCGCCGCGCTGCGGGCCGTGGACAGCCCGGCGGCGGCCCCACGCACCGCCGAGCCGAGCGCGACGACTCGTCAGGCAGAGATGGCCGGACGCGCCACGCAGGAACTGCCGACGTCCGGTGGCGGCCCGGCGGTGGCGAAGGCAGCGATCCCCGATGCCGCGGCGCGGGCCGCGGCGGCGGTGCATCGCGCCACCGGGCCGGGCTGCCGATACTGCGGCGGCGACCTCCCGGAGGGTCGAGAGGTGCATTTCTGCCCCCATTGCGGGCAGAACCTGTCGATCAAGCAGTGCCCGGCATGCAGCACCGAGCTCGAGGTCGAGTGGCAGTTCTGCATCACCTGCGGCCGGCAGGTCGACTGACCTCCCTGCGGTGACGGTCGGCATCGCGCATATTTGCTGTTGACCGGCAGTCCCGACGCACCCCAATGGCACCAGACGATCCGTCACCGGCCAGGCCGCCGGGAGACTCCCTTGTTCCCCTCGACCGGGGCGCGCTCGAGCGTGTCATGGCGCGCGCGGCCGAGTTGCAGGCGCGCTCCACCGACGCGCCCGAGCACCTGACCGAGTCGCAGCTGCTCGAGCTTGGCCGGGAAGTGGGGATTCCCGCCGACCACCTCCGCCAGGCGATCGCGGAGGAGCGGACCCGGGTGGTGGTCGCTCCCGAGACGGGTGTGGTCGGCTCCTGGTTCGGGCCGACCATGGCTGGCGCGTCGCGCGTGGTGAAGGGGACGCCATCCGACGTGCTCGGCCAGCTCGACGCGTGGATGCAGCGCGAGGAGCTGTTGCGGGTGCGGCGCCGGATCGGTGAACGCCTGACGTGGGAGGCGCGGCGGGACTTCATGGGCAGCATGCAGGCGAGCTTCAACCTCGGGGGTCGGCCGTACGCGCTGACGCAGGCCGCGGAGGTCGGGGCCACGGTCGTGGCGGTCGACGCCGGGCGCGTGCTGGTGCGACTCGAGGCCGATTTCTCGCCCAGCCAGCGACGAAACGTCACGTGGGCGGGGGTGACCGCGGGTCTCGGGGTCACGTCCGGCGCGGGTGTGGTCGCCCTTGCGTCGGTCTCGGCCGAGCCGGGCGCGCTGCTGATCGGTGCCGCGGTGGGAAGTATCTGGACCGCGATGGCTGGTGTGGTGGCGACCGCGATCGCGCGCGCGCAACGCCGGAAGGTCTCGCGCGGGCAGCTGGCACTGGAACAGGTCCTCGACCGCCTGGAGCACGGGGAGATCCGGTCGCCGAAGTCACCGCTGATGGATTTCCTCTCCTCGGTGCGATGAAGCCGGCGCGCGTCCCCGCCCTCTTCCTCGGCGCCCTGCTGGCGGCGGCGCCGTGGGCCTCGCGCGGGACGGCGCAGGAACCGGCCGGTGCGCGCGTGCGTGGGGTGGTGTTCGACTCGATGGCGATGCGGCCGCTGGCGGGGGCGGTGGTGCAGCTGGCGCATGCGCCGGCGGCCGGCCGGCTGGACCGGACGCGTTCGGCGACCACGGACTCCCTGGGCCGGTTCGCCTTCGACGGCGTGCCGGCCGGGACCTGGCTGCTGGGCTTCCAGCACGTGGCCGTCGACTCGTTAGGCCTGCGTAGCCCGCTGCAGCGCCTCGACGTGCGGACGATGGCCCCGGTGACCACGTCGATGGCGGTGCCGTCGATGCGCGCGATCATCGCGGCCGTGTGCCGCCGCGACGGCCTCAAGGACTCGCTGGCCGTCCTGATGGGCAGCGTCCGGGATGCCCACTCCGACGCGGTGCGTCCCGGGGCCTTCGTGTCGCTGCGCTGGGGGGAGATCCTGTTCGATCGCGGCGGCCGGATGCAGCGCTCGACGCCGATCGTCGACACCTTCGCCAATGACGAGGGGTGGTTCGCGGCGTGCGTCCCGGGCGGCGTGCCGATGACGGTCCGGGCCAGCCAGGCCACCGACGTCTCGGGGAACGTGGAGCTGGGCGTGCCGGCGCATGCGGTGCTGCGCCGGGACCTGTACGTTGGCGCCGCGGAGGCGGAGGTGGTGGGGCCGGATACCGCCGCCGGCGGGCGCGCGCGGGAGGAGCGCATCGTCACGCGAGGTCGCGGCGCGGCCCGGGGCATCGTCCGCGCGCTCGACGGCGCGCCGATCGCCGGCGCGCGCATCGCGCTCACGAGCGGGGCGGGCGAGTCGCGCTCGAATGCGCGCGGCGAGTTCACCCTCGAGGGCCTGCCGCTGGGCACTCACACCCTCGAGGCGCGCGCGATCGGATACGTCCCGGGGACGGCGATCGTGGACGTGGTGGACTTCCGGGAGGAGGCGGCGGAGCTCGTGTTGCTCGACGTCTCGGCCTACCTGCTGGACACGGTGCGGGTGGCGGCGGCGCGGCGGCTCGACGCCGCGGCGAGGGACGGGTTCGAGCGCCGGCGGCGCTCGGGCTCCGGCACGTTCGTGGACGAGACCGTGCTCGACACCATCCGCGCCGTGTCGTTCAAGGACCTCGTGCGGCGCATTCCCGGCATCCGTTTCGTGCGGGGCAACCGGTTCGACGACCAGTGGCGCGAGCACATCGAGTTCACCAGCGGGCAGCGGGCGCCGTGCATCCCGGTGATCTACCTCGATGGCGCGCAACTCATCCATGACCGGACGGACCTGGACGTGATCGTGCACCCGGCGTCGGTGCGCCGCATCGAGGTCTACCTGCGCGGGATCGCGATCCCCGCGGAGTTTGGGTCGAACGACCGGTGTGGCGTGATGGCCATCTGGACAGGCCCGAGGCGGCCGGGCTGAGCGCGGCGCCGGCCTTGTGCCGCCCCGTCCCGGGGCCATCTTGCGAGCGCCATGCTGAACGCGGAGGACACCCCGATCGCCACCAGGGCGCCTAACGAATCCCTGGCGCTGATGCTCGGGGGCGGCGGGGCCCGCGGGGCGTACCAGGCCGGCGTGCTGCGCGGCATCGCGCGCCGTCACCCGACACTGCGGCTGCCGATCCTCACGGGCATCTCGGCGGGGGCGGTGAACACCACGTTCCTGGCCGCCCAGGCCGCGCCGCTGCCGGAAGCGACCGAGCAACTCGTCCGGCTCTGGACCAGCCTGACGACGGAACAGGTGTACAACGTGCACACGGTGCCGCTGCTGACGAACGTGTTGCGGTGGGGCCTGCGCCTCGTGGCCGGGGGACACGAGGGCCGTGAGCCGACCCGCGGCTTCCTCGACACCACCCCCCTCCGCGCCTTCCTCCAGCGCGCCCTCCCGCACGACGAGGATGGCGCCCTTCCCGGCATCGCGCACAACCTGCGCACCGGGCGACTGGATGCGGTGGCCCTCTCCGCCACCAGCTACACGACCGGGCAGTCGGTGACCTGGGTCCAGGGACGCGACGTCAACCTGTGGCAGCGTCCGCAGCGACGGAGCGAACTCGCCACCATTACGGTGGAGCACGTGATGGCGTCGAGCTCCCTGCCGATGCTCTTCCCGGCAATGCGGGTCGGCACCGAATGGTACGGGGACGGTGGCGTCCGGCTCACGGCACCGCTATCGCCGGCCCTGCACCTCGGTGCGACCCGCATCCTCACCGTGGCCACACGCTATTCCCGCTCGCGCCAGGAAGCCGATCGCCCGCTGACCGCCGGATATCCACCCCCGGCACAGGTCCTGAGCGTGCTGTACAACTCGATCTTCCTCGACCTCATCGACGAGGACATCATGCGGCTTCAGCGCATGAACCGGCTCCTGGACGACCTGCCGATGGCCGAGCGAGAGGGGATGCGCCTCGTGGACATCCTCGTCCTGCGGCCTTCCCAGGACCTTGGCAAGCTCGCGACCGAGTTCGAGCCACGGCTGCCCCGGGCGTTCCGCTACCTCACGCGCGGCCTGGGAACGCGTCGCACCGCGAGCCCGGACATCCTCTCGCTCCTGATGTTCCAGCACGACTACCTGCAGCGACTGGTTGAGCTGGGCGAAGCGGACGTGGAGGCGAACTGCGACCGGATCGACGCGTTCCTCGGACAGCCGACTCAGGTGTAGCGCCACCACAACGAGGAGCGGCCCGGCGCGACAGGACTTGCGGCCGTCACGGCCCGATGGGCGAGGTCGTCGCAGATGGCATAAGTCGTTATCGGAGAACCAGATGGCTGCTGGCACCGACCACCAGCCGTGGTCGCGGCACAGGCTCTGCTTGTGTGACGTGCAGCACGCCGGCCCAGTTCAGCTGTGTGGTAGCCCGCCCGCTCTCCACATGGCGCCTGGAGAAATCTGGGGCTGGGTTCGGCGAGCACCAATGCTGTTCGCGCAGTGCGACCCCCTTCCGCGCTGCCGTAACGGGTCGGGACCCACAAGGTCCCGGCCCGTTTCTCTTCTTGTTTGTGCCGCGGTGTGCAACCTTGTGGTCGCCCGTGATTGGCGTCACCCCCGGGTCGTCTGGTACCGGACGCCACCCCAAACGCGATTTCATGAGCCGCACCCCGCTCGATCCCGAGGAAGCGCTGGCCGGCCCGCTGTACGTCGTGGCCGGGCTGCTCGTCGTCGTCCCCGCGCTGGACTTCGCGCTCAGCCTCGCGGCGCCACAACTGTCGAGCGTGCAGTGGCGCTTCGCGTCGGTGGGACTGCTATCCGGCTTCACGCTGACGCCCATCCTGGGGATCACGATCGCGTTAGGCGTCGCCGGCGGGATGCGCCACGTGCTCGCGCAGCGCCTCCTGGTGGTGACCTGCCTCGCGGGGTCCCTGCTGCTGCTGGTGCTGTCCCTGGGGTTCCTGCTCGACGTGGCGCAGCTGCGCGCCTCGGTACCGCCCGAGGGACGGCCCGCCTTCAGCAACGCGTGGCAGCGGGCGCTCGCCAAGCACGTGCTCTCGGCGATCGCCCTCGGTTACCTGGGCTGGAAGGCCCGTCGCATGATCCCCACGGGACCGCGTCCGCGCACGCCTCGCTCCGTCCACGTCGTCACGAAGTAGCGGCCGGGGCGGCCATGGCCTCCGTCCGTTGCAGCGCCGGTTGGCTTCGTCCCTTCGTCACTTGCCTCACGTGTCGGGGCGGGCAATACTGACTGGGCGGCGCCGCTCCTCGCGTGGGAGCGCGCCGGGAGGAACCAGATGCTGTTCGAGCGGCTCATCGAATCGCAGCGCGCTGCGGTCGTCACCCAGGTGGTCCGGGAGGGCGCGGCCGCGAGCGCCCTTGCCCACGGGCTCCTGATCGTCGGGTGGCTCGTCCTGGCCAGCGACGTGGATCGCGTGCGGCCGGAACCCTCGGCCGTGTTCACGCCCGTCGAGTACCTCATCCCGAAGGACCGGATCCCGGCGCTCCGACCGCAGCGCGAGACGGTCACCTGGACCACGCTGGCGGCGGGGAGTGGGGAAGGTTTTGTGGCGGCACCGGCACAGCCACCCCGCGACGAACCGCGGCTCGAGATGGTCGTCCCCCAGGGAAAGGCGGAAGAAGTCGATGTCGCCGCAGCCGCGGAGGAGGAGCTGCCCCCGATCGCGCTGGGCGATTCGATCATGACCGAACTCCAGGTGGACAGTGCCGCGGTTCGATACGAGGATGGAGCGGCCCCGGCGTATCCGGAGTCCATGCTGCGGCGGCGTATCGAGGGGGTCGTGATCGTGCAGTACGTCGTCGACACGATGGGGTATGCGGACACGCTGACGTTCCGGGTCGTCTCGTCGACGCACGCCGACTTTGCCCGGGCCGTCAGGTCTACCCTGCCCCACATGCGGTTCCGCCCCGCGATGATGGCGAACCGGCTGGTGCCGCAACTGGTGCAGCAGCCCTTCGCGTTCAAGATCCAGGACACCACCGTGGCGCGGAACAAGCCACCGGCGGATCGCGGCCGCGGCCGCTAGCGATTCCCCTCGGTCACCAGTTCCCAGTACGACGACCAGCCGCGCGCCGCGCGCCGCGCGAAGTCGTCCAGCGACTGGACCAGTTGCGTGCTGAGGTGATCGGGCCGATTCAGCGGATGCGACAGCCCGACCCCACCGCCGAAGTAGCTCCGGATGATCACCGAACGCTCATCGCGAGGCAGGTGCGCGGCCGTGGCGGCGAAGCGGCCGAAGGAGCCGTCGCGCCAGATGTACATCTCGACGTTCGAGACGTACAGCGCCGAGACGCGCACGCCTCGCGCCGCAACCTCGCGCCCGATGGCGGGGAACGCCCCCGTGCCGGCCAGGTTGCCGACGACCGGAATGACGCCGTGGCGGGCCTGCAGGTCCTTCACGAACCGCCACCGCTCCTCGGTGGCGAGGTAGCTCACGCGCCGGCCGTCGAGGTCGCGCTCGAGGATGAGTTGACGCAGCGTGGGGTAATACCAGCGCGGCGCCCGGCCGGTGCTCGTGAACCGCAGGTCGAGGCCCGACCGGGTGAACTCCTCGTGGAAGCGACGGATCGTCGAGGTGTCGGCGAGCGAGAGCGGCACGCCAAAGCCGCGCACCACCGCCATGAGGGAGTCGAACGTGGCGCCGTCGCCGTTCATGGGCAGACTGTCCACCCGGCCGAGGACGTCCTCGATGGGCGCGTCGCGCCACGTGTCGACATCCGCCGGCACGTCGCGGCCCATCCAGCGCGCCAGGAACTCGAGCCGGTTACGCGACTGCTGGAAGAGCGCCTTGAACACCAGGTGCATCAGCAGGTTGTCGCGCCTGATGTCGACCATGAAGGCGACGGACGGTCGGATGGCGGCGATGTACGAAAAGTTCTGGTCCGGCCCCACCCCGATGTACGCGCCGCCGCGCACGCGCTCCCGTTCGAGGTGGCCGACGGCGTGGAGGTAGGACGTCTCGTTCGAGATGAGGTTGTCGGAATCGAAGTAGCCCGGGGCCTCCGACAGGCGGGCGACGGTGCCGGCGAACGACGTGTCGGCGCGGACCGTCGCGCCCTGGATGTCGCGGGTGGCGACGCCGCGGGCGAGCCCCGCGCCGGACACCAGCAGCAGGACGCCCGCGGCCAGCGCGGCCCGGGCCATGCCTAACGTCATTCGCGGTGCGGCCATTCCATGCCCTCCGGGCGGCAGCGGGTGCGTCGCCAGTCCCTCGCTCACCCTATCCCGGCACCGCGCGCCGGGCAAGTGACGGATGACGGGGCGCGAACGGGCACGGAGGACCCGTGCGCGACGGCGACGGAGGGCCATTACTTTTCGGGCGCGCCAGCGGCCACTTCCCTCACCCGCCCTTCCATGTACTTCCGCGAGCCTCGCATCTCCGTCCTGTCGAGACCGGCCTTCTCGGAACCCGGCCACCTGCGCGTGCACTGGCTGGGCGAGAGCAGCGACGGTGAGCGACTGGCCGAATTCGCGGGGCGCCTGTGCTACATGAGCCAGCGCAACCCGGCCAACCGCACCACGGCCGACTACCTGGAGAACATCAAGAAACAGGCGCACGGCAGCGTGCTGGAGCACGCGAATTACTCCCTCCTGCTCGAGGGCGTGAGCCGCTCACTCACGCACGAACTCGTGCGTCACCGCGCCGGGTTCGCGTACTCGCAACTGAGCCAGCGCTACGTGGACGAGTCGGTGGCGGACTTCGTCGTGCCGCCGGCGATCATCGGCGACGAGGCCCTCGAGGCGCGGTGGCAGGCGCAGATGGAAGATGCGCAGCGGACGTATGTCGCCCTGGTCGACCAGCTGATGGAGCGCTACGCGTGGGTCGAGGACCGCGTCCACCGGCGGAAGATGGCGCGCGAGGCGGCACGGGGCGTCCTCCCCAACTCGACCGAGACGAAGATTGTCGTCACGTCCAACGTGCGCGCCTGGCGAACCATGCTCGAACTGCGCGCCGGCGAGGGGGCCGAGCTCGAGATCCGGCGCATGGCCGTGGCTGTGATCCGTATCCTCAAGGCCGAGGCTCCTGCCTTCTTCTCCGACTTCGAGGTGTACGAAGCCGCTGACCATCGGGAAGCGGCCAGGTCCAGCTACCACAAGGTGTGAATGACGCGGGGTTTCCAGGCGGTGCCGTGCGGCGTGGCAGCGTGAGGGGGCGGCGCGCTGGTAGGCACCGGGGATGCCGGGTGCTCCTCGCTGCCAGCCTGGTGCTTGCCATCGGTTGTGACTCGGACCCGGCCAACCCGCACACCGGGGCGGTCCTGACGCTCGACGTGGTTCCGGCCACGGCATGGCTGACCCCGGGCGCAACGCTGCCACTCGAAGCGATCCCCCGCGACTCGACCGGGGCCGTCACCAGCGAGCCGGTGTCGTGGACATCGTCGAATGGCGCCGTGACGGTGTCCGCAACGGGCGTGGCGCACGCCGTGTCGCCGGGCACCGCCACGATCCTGGCCGAGGCCGGCGGCGTGCGAACCGCCACCACCATCACCGTGACGAGCGCCGCGGCGCCGGTGTCGTGGAGCATCGAGCAGGAGGGACTTACCGACGTCTCGCTGCTGGGCGCGTGGGCGGACGCGTCATCACCGTTCGCGGTGGTCGTCGGGCAGGCGGGCGTCGTCATGGAGTCGACCGGTGGCGACTGGCAGATCGTGGCCACCGATACCGAGGAGGCGCTGACCGGCGTCTGGGGATCGAGTCCCACGAACATCTTCGCGGTCGGCACGGGGGGAGTGATCCTCAGGCGTACCGGCGCCGGCTGGAGCCAGATGGCGAGCCCCACGACCAACGCGTTGCTCGATGTCTGGGGACGGTCGGAGACCGAGGTCTACGCGGTCGGTGTCAACGGCACCATCCTGCGCTGGGACGGGGCGACCTGGTCCGTGATGACGATCGACCGCGGATGGGAACTGTGGGGCGTCTGGGGCTCATCTCCCACCGATGTCTGGGCCGTCGGGCAGGACGGACGGATCGTTCACTTCGACGGCACCGACTGGAACCCGGTCGCATCCCCGACGGCGCTCGTGTTGTTCGGGATCTGGGGCAGCTCCCCGACCGACATCTGGGCCGTCGGCATCAACGGGATGATCCTGCATTTTGACGGCACCGGTTGGCAGGCCACGACACCCGTCACGCAGCGGAACCTCTTCGGGATCTGGGGTCGCAGCGCCGGCGACGCCTATGCGGTCGGCAACACGGGAGTCGTCCTGAAGCTCACGGGAACGACCTGGGCCCCGGTGTCGAACGTGGGGTCCGGCGAGAACTTCCGCGGAGCCTGGGGCGACAACGCGGGACGCATCGTCGTGGCCGGGTGGGACGGCACCGTCGTTCGCGGAAGCGACAATGCGTGGATCACCGAGACCAGTTCCCCCGCGCTGGTCACGGTCTGGGGCCCCGTCGGCGGACCGGTCTGGGCCGCCGGTGCCGGAGGAATGCTGTTCCGGCGTGGCACGACGGGCTGGACGCAGGAGACGATTCCCCCCGCGCATCCTTTGTACGCGCTGTACGGCAGCAGCGCGACGAACGTCTACGCCGTGGGCGACACGGGCACGATCCTCCACTACGACGGCGCGGAATGGACGGCGCAGGCGAGTCCACGCCCTGTGCTCCTCCGATCGGTCTGGTCGGCCGGTCCCGAGTTGTCCTTCATCGTCGGTGATCGCGGCACGATCCTGGTCTCGACGGCGGCCGGATGGGGACAGATGGCGAGTCCGACCAACGGATTCCTGCGCCACGTGTGGGGCCTCGCGGCGGGCGACGTCTATGCGGTGGGAGACTCCGGTACAGTGATCCACTTTGACGGAAGCCGGTGGACCACGATGCCGACGCCGACGAAGGAACTGCTGCGCGGCGTCTGGGGCAGCGGACCAACCGACCTCTTCGCGGTCGGCGAGGCCGGGACGATCCTGCGCTACGACGGCATCCGCTGGTACGCGATGGCCAGCCAGACGGACAAGGCGCTGCGCACGGTGTGGGGGACGGGGCCCACCGACGTCTTCGCCGCCGGTGAGGACGGGTTGCTGCTGCACTTCGACGGCGCGGCCTGGTCGGTGGTTTCGTCACCGACGAACCGGCTGCTGGTGCAGCTGTGGGGGTCTCCGGGCGCCACCGAGATCTACGCGGTCGGCGTCGTCACGACGATCCTGCGCGGCGTCCGGCAGTGATCCGCGGAGGATGGCCGGCGCCAAGCGCCGGCCATCCCTTCACAGGCTTCACTCCTCGACCGCCACCTCCTCCTTCTTCTCCTTCGAGGCGTCCTCGATCACCTTCTGTGCCGCCTCGGGTGGCATCTGCTCGTAGCCGTGGAACCGCCGGGTGAACGTCCCGCGCCCGTGCGTCATGGAATTGAGGTCGGTGGCGTAGAGGTGCAGTTCGGCCTGGGGCGCGTGCCCGCGAACGACCGTTCCGCCGCCATTGGCCGACTCCGTCCCCAGGATCTGGCCACGACGCGCCGAGAGGTTCCCCATGACGTCGCCGAGGTACTCGTCAGGCGTCGTGATGGTGACCTCGTCGATGGGTTCGAGCAGGATCGGCTTGCACTTCGGGGCCACGCTCTTGAAGGCGAGGATGCCGGCCATCTTGAACGACATCTCGTTCGAGTCGACCGAGTGATACGACCCATCGAACAGCTCGGCCTCGAAGTCGACCATGGGATAGCCGGCGAGGATGCCGCGCGCCGCCGATTCCTGGATGCCCTTGTCCACGGCGGGAATGAACTTCGACGGGATCACGCCGCCGACGATCGCGTCGACGAACCGGTAGCCGGTCCCGCGCGGCAGGGCCTTCATCCGCACCCAGCAATCGCCGAACTGGCCGCGACCGCCGGTCTGCTTCTTGTGGCGTCCCTGTCCGTCCCCCTTGCCCACGAACGTCTCGCGATACGCGACGCGCGGACGACCCAGCTCGGTGGACACGCCATACTTGCGCTTCAGGCGGGCCATGGCGACCTCGAGGTGCCGTTCCCCGAGCCCGGAGATGATGGTCTGGTGCGTCTCCGTGTTGTAGTGCGTCTCGAAGGTTGGATCCTCGTCGTGCAGCCGATGCAGCCCGAACTGCAGTTTCTCCTCGTCGTGCCTGGCGGAGGCATGAACGGCGAACTGGACCAGGGGTTCGGGGAAGTGGATCTGGGGCAGTCGCACCGGGTGCTCGCGCGTGGAGAGCGTGTCGTTGGTATGCGTGTTCCGCAGCTTCGCGACGCAGCCGATGTCGCCGGCGCAGAGCGCGCCGACCTCGATCCGGTCCTTGCCCTGGGCCACGGACAGGTGGCCCAGCTTCTCGGCACCGTCGCGCGTGGCATTGAACACTTCCTGTGCGGTCGCGACCCGGCCGGAGAAGATGCGGAAGAAGGACACGTCGCCGATGTGCGGTTCCGAGTGCGTCTTGAAGACCAGCGCCGCGAACGGGTTGGTGTCGAGCGCGTGGATCTCGACCGTGGTGCTCCCCTCGGCGCCCTTGAACGCGTGCAGTTCCTCCATCTCGTAGGCGGACGGCATCAGCTGGACCAGCTCGGTCAGCAGCGCGTTGATGCCGATCATGAACTCGGACGACACGCAGAAGAGCGGGAACAGGTCGCCGCGCTTCATGGCCTCCTTCATGCCCTGGATCGCCTCGTCGCGGCCGATCTCTCCGCCCTCGAGGTAGCGTTCGAGCATCCCGTCGTCGGTCGCCGAGATCGCCTCGATCAGCTCCTGGTAATAGCGCTGGAATGAGGCCTGCTCCGAGTCGGGAATGTCGACCTCCTCGTACTCGCCCGACCGGCTGCCCGGCTTGTAGAGGTAGGCCTTCCGGGCGAAGAGGTTGATGACGCCGCGGAACGAGGGTCCGGACCCGATCGGGATCTCGACCGGGACGACCTTGCTCGTCAGGCGGTCCTTCACCTGCTGGTAGGTACGCTCGAAGTCCGCGTGCTCCTTGTCCATGAGGCTGACGACGAACAGGACCGGGTCGTTCGACGCGATCGCGGCCCTGACCATCTTCTCGGTGCCGACCTCCACCCCCGCCGTGGACGAAACGAGGCACAGCGCGCCGTCGGCCGCGGCCAGGCCGGCGATGGCATCACCCTGGAAGTCGAGGTATCCGGGGGTATCGATCAGGTTGATCTTGACGTCCTGCCACTCGGCGAAAGCGCAGGAGACGTTGATGGAGTATCCGCGCTCGATCTCTTCGGGCGTGTGGTCGGTCAGGGTCGTGCCGTCCCTGATGCTGCCACGCCGCTTACTCGAGCCGGACAGGAAGGCCAGCGCATCGACGAGTGACGTCTTGCCGCTGGCCCCATGTCCAACCACCGCCACGTTGCGAATGTCCCTGGCCTTGTACTCCTTCATGACCACTCTCCTCGCTGGGAACGATTGGTGTCGGTAGCCTGTTCCGCGGGGTCTGGCCCGTCAAGAGTGGACGCCCGCGCCACCGGACCACGGAATGCGCGGAAGAAGCGGGTGCTCCCGGAGCAGGCCAATCGGGGAATCCCGCATCATGGCAACCAGGGACCCAAAACGAAGAGGCCGCGAGGGTTGCTCGCGGCCTCTTCAGTCTGACAGAAGTGGTTCGTGGATCAGTCTCCGTCGTTGTCGAACGTGAACCCGTCGGCCTGCCGATAGTGCTCCAGCAGGGCATCCACTCGTGCGCCCGCGCCAACGGGGAGGACCGCATGGGTCGTCAGCGTGAAGCTGATCGCCCTTCGAGCCCCCTCCGGCCAGTCCGGCATGGACAAGCCCGCCACCAGCCGGCGGATGGTCGCGCCGCATTCCTGCAACAGTTGATTCGCCGTTTCCCGGATCACTTCGGGCGGGATGGACAGGTCGCGGGTGACGAGCTGACCAGTCTGCTCATCCCTCCACGCCGCATCCCCAACCGCGCCGCGCTCCGGCCACAGCCCGAGGTGGCGAATCATGTCCAGCCGCTCCAACGGTTCCCGACGTGACTCCATCGCCGCCGCCAATGCCATCGCCAGGGACTCGGGTGTGGCTTCCCCATAGAGCGTCACCACATCACGCGTCGGCTTTTCGGAATTGAGCGGCGAGGGAACGGAGTTCACGTGGGCGATCACCGTGGAGTGTTCAGACGAATCCTCGAGCATGACGAGGATATCCATCTCCTCCAACCCCCAGTGTTCGCGGGTCCGCGCTTCAGGATGTCGTGGCGCCGGTGTGCGCGTTCGACGATCGCGCGAAGTACGGATCCTTCCTTATGCGGGTAGACCCCGCATGCTCGTGATCGGACACAAATCCCCGGCGGTGGTTCCCGATCTGTCGCCCGAACGTCACGCCGCAGGCGCGTGATCACTCGCGACGGTGACACCGCCGCTCGTGGACACACGTCCCGCCAGGAAACCGGCCGCCATGAGCAGCACGCACAGGATCACCTGCGCGCGGGGGATCGGTGCCAGGCCGACTGCGCCCATCGCGGATGGCACCCATGAACGCGCGAAGAGGAGCGACAGGAGGGCCAGCAGCGCCGCGATGGTGACGGTCGTCACAAAAGGCCTTCGATGGGCGAGTGTCGCGAAGCAGAGGCCCCACGCGATCATCCAGGCGGCGTGCGCAGCCACGCCGGCGACCATCGCGGTCGTCGCGCCCGGCCCCATCGCGCCCAGGGACGCGAGGACCCGATCGCCGAGCATTGCGAACGGACCGGACGGATCGCCGTGGCGCATGCCGAACCCGGCGAGCGCGCCCGCGGTGGCCGCCGCCGACAACAGTCCCGCGCGGACCCCCACTTGGAATCGACGTGCTGGCACGGGCGAAAGGAACTCGGGGGCACCGCCCCACTCAAGGGCACGCTCCGTGCACCGGGGGAAAGAGCCGGAATTGGCAACGGCGCCGTGGGCACTGGTTGTCCCGGAGCCGGAACGGCTCGATAATTGGAACCAATGGACAACCTCCCTGACTTCCGCACGGCCCGAATCCTGGTGGTCGAGGATGCACCAGAAGTCCGGGGCGTCCTCGAACGCACGCTGTCCGACAACGGGTACGAGATCACCACCGCCACTGACGGTGAAGCCGGGCTCGCGTCCGCGCTCGACCAGCGGCCGGACCTGCTCATCCTCGACGTCGGACTTCCGCTGAAGGATGGATATGAGGTCGCCCGCGAGCTGCGAGGGCGCGCCTACGTCGGTCCGATCCTCATGCTCACCGCCCGCGATACCGTGTCCGACAAGGTCGAGGGACTCGACGCCGGGGCGGACGACTACCTCGCCAAGCCGTTTTCCTATGACGAGCTGCTGGCGCGCGTCAGAGCCCTGTTGCGCCGGTCGGCGTTGCGCGCGGACCAGGCGATGCTCCGGGTCGCGGACCTGGTGATCGACCCGTTCTCGCGCGACGTCCGGCGCGGCAACCGGGAGATCACGCTCACCCAGAAGGAATACGCGCTGCTCGAGCACCTGGCCCGGCACGCCGGCCGGCCGGTGACCCGGGAGCAGATCTCCCAGCAGGTCTGGAAGCAGGACTTCGACCCGACCACGAACATCGTTGACGTGTACATCAACTACCTGCGGAAGAAGGTCGACGTCGAGGGCGAGGCCAGCCTGGTCCAGACGGTGCGGGGCGTCGGCTACATGCTGAAAGCGTAGCCGGAGGGGTTCGCGGGCTTAACGCCGCGGATGGTCCTCCGTCAGTGAGGGGTGTCTTCGGGACGGAGGCAGGAGAATGCGTCGAGTCGCATCGCTGGCGATCACGACCGCTGTGGGCCTCGCGGGCGCGACCTGGTCAATCGAGACTGTTTCGGGCGCCGTGGTGCGCGCCGCGACGATCGTCCGTGACCTGACGACGCGCGAACAGGCACACCACGTCCTGAACCGGCTCGCCTTCGGGCCACGGCCCGGCGACATCGATCGGGTCATGACCGTGGGCGTCGACCGGTGGATCGACCAGCAACTGAGGCCCGAACGGATCGTCGATCGCGACGGCGCGCGCCTTCTGGCCGCCTTCCCGACCCTCCAGCAGGACGCCGGCGAACTCCTGCGCCAGTATCCGCCGCGTGCCGCGCAGGAACTGCAGGCGCGGCTGCGCGGCGACAGCGTGCTGACGCGCGCCGACAGCCAGGAGATCCGGCGCAGTGCGCAGCGCAATCGGGAGTTCGTGAATGACATCCTGGCCGCGAAGGTCGCGCGCGCCGTGACCTCGGAACGGCAACTGGCCGAGGTGATGACGGACTTCTGGGAGAACCACTTCAACGTGTTCATCGGGAAGGCGCAGCTCCGGTACTACCTCCCGGACTTCACCGAGCGGGCGATCCGCCCTCACGCGCTGGGGCGGTTCCGCGACCTGCTCGGCGCCGTGGCGAAGAGCCCCGCGATGCTGATGTACCTGGACAACGCGCAGTCGGTGGCGGACAGTGGGCGGCCGACCCTCGACGCCCGGGGCCGGCCTCTCCGCGCCGCGGTCGTCAATCGGCGCATCCAGCGCCTGGACCCGGCGCAACGGGCCGCGATCCAGCAACTCCAGCAGCGTCGCCCGCGCGGGCTCAACGAGAACTACGCCAGGGAGTTGCTGGAACTGCATACGCTCGGCGTCGATGGCGGGTACACGCAGCAGGATGTCATCGAGGTCGCGCGCGCCCTCACCGGATGGGGCACCAATCCACCGCGACAGGGGGGCGGCGGGTTTGTCTTCCGGCCGCAGGCGCATGACGCGGGCGAGAAAGTCGTGCTGGGACGGCGCCTCGGGGCGGGCCGGGGGATCGAGGATGGCGAGGACGTGCTGGACATCGTGAGCCGGCACCCGTCGACGGCGTTGTTCCTCAGCCGCAAGCTGGCCATCCGGTTCGTGAGCGATGAGCCGCCCGATGACCTCGTGGAGCGCGCCGCGGCCACGTTCACCCGGACCGACGGCGACATCCGGGAGGTCGTGCGGACGATCGTGACGTCGCCGGAGTTCTTCTCGCGCACCGCGTACCGCGCGAAGGTGAAGTCGCCGTTCGAGGTGACCGTGAGCGCGCTGCGCGCACTCGGCGCCTCGGCCGACACGACCGCGTTCTCGGCGAGCCTGGTGGGTCGGCTGGGGCAACCGCTCTACGGACACCAGGCGCCGAATGGCTGGCCCGAAACGGGGCCGGCGTGGATCAACACCGGTGCGATCCTGAACCGGATCAACCTCGGGATCGTGGTGGCGAGTGGCCGGGTGCCGGGCGCCCCGTTGCGCGCCTGGCCGGCGTTCACGGACCTGGTGCGCGCGCCGCGCGAGACCCAGGTGGACGCCGTGATCGAGGCGTTCCTTGCGGGGCGGTCGTCCCCGGAAACGCGCGGGATCCTGGCGAGCGGGAACAACCCGCTGATGGGTCGCGCGGCGGCGGACACGACCCTGCTGGCCGCGGACCCGCCGTCGGGCGACATGATGGGGCGGCAAGGGGGCGGTGGCCGTGGCCGGCAGGCCGGTGGCTTCGCACGCCTGCCCCAACTGACCGGCCTCCCTCAGGTGATCGGGCTTGCCCTGGGCAGTCCCGAGTTCCAGCGGCGCTGACCACGAATCGAGGGGACTCGTTATGCAACGCAGGATATTCGTTCGCGACGGCGCGCTGGCGCTGCTGACGATGGGGCTGAGCCCCTCGTTCCTCCGGCGCGCGACCTTTGCGACTGAGCTGCGCGGGGCCCGGAAGGGGAAGATCCTGGTGTGCCTCTTCCAGCGCGGCGCCGCCGACGGGCTGAACATGATCGTGCCGCACGGGGAGGCCGCGTACCATGCGGCCCGGCCGGGCATCGCCATCCCGCGCCCGCGGTCGGGGCGCGACGACGCCGCCATCGACCTCGATGGATTCTTCGGCCTGCATCCGTCGCTGAAGCCACTGGACCGCCTCTACCGGGAGGGACTGCTGGCGCCGATCCACGCCGTCGGCAGTCCCAGCGCGACGCGCTCCCACTTCGACGCCCAGGACTACATGGAGTCGGGCACGCCCGACCGGAAGTCCACGCCAGACGGCTGGCTCAACCGGTATCTCGCGGTGAAGGGGACCTGTGAGGAGTGCGCAACGGACGCGCCATCGCCATTCCGCGCCGTGTCGATGACGCCGCAGACACCCCGCATCCTCGAGGGGCCGTCGGCGGCCGTGGCCATGAACTCCCTCGGGGAGTTCACCGTCCGCGGCGCCGGCAGTTCCGCCGAGCGCCTCGAGGCGCTGTACCGCACCGGGGAGGCGGACCTCGTGCACGGCGCTGGCCGCGACATGTTCGAGGCGGTGAAGCTTCTCCAGTCGGCGAACCCGCAACGGTACCTGCCCGAACATGGCGCCGATTACCCACGCTCGCAGTTCGGACAGCGGCTTCGCGAGATCGCGCAGCTCATCAAGGCGAACGTCGGGCTCGAGGTGGCCTTCGCCGATGTCGGCGGCTGGGACACCCACGTGAACCAGGGGGCGTCGAACGGACAGCTCGCGGCGCGACTGGCCGATTTCTCGAGCGCGATCGCGGCGCTGACGACGGACCTCGGCGACCGCATGCAGGACGTCGTGATCCTGTCGATGTCCGAGTTCGGGCGGATGGTGCGGCAGAACGGCAACGGCGGGACGGACCATGGGCACGCGGGCGCGATGTTCGTCATCGGCGGCGGCGTCCGGGGCGGGAAGGTCCATGGGCGGTGGCCCGGCCTCGAGCGGGAGCAGTTGTACGAGGGCCGCGACCTGGCGCTGACGACCGACTTCCGGTCCGTCTTCGCCGAGATCCTGACGCGGCACCTCGGGGCGACCAGCCTCGAGCCGGTGTTCCCGGGCCATGCGGCCCCGGGGCTGGCCCTGTTCTGACCGTCGCCTAACGATCAGGCAGGACGTTCGACCCGCAGAGCGGGGTGGCGACCAGCCCGGCGGTGCGCAGGTGGCGGTGTTCGAGGAGCGCCGCCACCCCCGCCGCCCCCGCCGGCTCCGCGACCAGGCCGGTCTCCGACCGGACCAGGTGCGTGGCGGCGCGCAGCGAGTCCTCGCTCACCGTCACCACGTCGTCGACCAGCGGACGGAGGTAGTCCAGCGCTTCCGGTATCGGCACGCGAACGGCGATGCCGTCGGCGATGGTGTCGGCCGCGGCGGTTTCGACCACCCGGCCGGCGCGCAGCGATTCCCGCATCGCCGGCGCCTTCGCGGCGCAGACGCCGATGATCCGTGTCCCCGGCGAGACGTGCCTCATCCAGGCACCGATCCCGCCCAGGAGCGCGCCGTTCCCCAGCGGGACGATCACCGACTCGATGGGCCCGGGCCAGGAGGCCAGTTCCACCGCCATCGAACCCGCGCCCTCGGTGATCGCCAGGTCGCGACCGTCCTCGATGAACTCCACGCCTTCACGAGCGGCGTGCGCGCGGGCATGCGCCTTGGCGTCATCGAAGTCACGGCCGGCAAGCGTGACACGCGCCCCCAGCTCGCGCATGCGCTCAACCTTGAGCGGATTCGCGCCCTCGGCGGCATAGACCTCGCAGCGCACTCCGCGGGCGCGGCAGGCCCAGGCCAGTCCCTGGCCGAAATTGCCGGCCGACGCCGTCACCAGCCGAGGCGGGAGCGCCGGCCTCGACTGGAGGAGCCAGTCGGTGCCCCGCCCCTTGAAGGAGCGAATCGGGTTGACCGTCTCGACTTTCAGCAGGAGGCGCACGCCAAGGTGCCCGCCAAGCCGGTCCGCCTCGAATTGCGGTGTGTTGCGGAAGACCGGCGCGATCTCGCGCGCAGCGCGCGCGATGTTATCGATGTTCAAGGCGACCAACGTCAATTGTTGCAGTCTGCACTCTGCAATCTGCAATCTGCACTCTGCCCTCTCACGGCTTTCTCCACCGCTTGAGTACCCGCGCAAGGCGGTCGGCGATCTCGTCCTCGAGTCCCGCGATCCAGGACGGCAGCGAGGGCGAGTCGTGTGCCGTGCAGCGCTCCTGCGGTTCGGTACCCACGCGGAACCACTCCCGGTTCGCGAGGGGGCACCATTCGCCGGCAAGGCCGCCGGTGACGGGATCGATGGTCGCTTCCACCAGTCCGGCGGGCGGCGCCCATTCCCGACCACGTTCCTTCCAGCCTTCGCGGTAGAAGCGCCCCCAGGCGGGGGCCGCCATGCGCGATCCGCTTGCCGCGTCGCCCAGCGACCGCGGTGCGTCGAAGCCGAACCAGAAGCCCGCGACCAGCACCGGCGTGTAGCCCACGAACCAGGTATCGGCACCATCGTTGGTCGTGCCGGTCTTCCCGGCGACCGGCCCCTCGATGCCCATGGCGCGCACCACGTTTCCCGTGCCGCCGTCCACGACGCCGCGCAACATCGAGGTCATCTGGAAGGCGTCGCGCGCGTCCATCGCGCGCTGCAGTTCCGGCTCCGACGTCCAGAGCGGCGTCCCGTCGGCGCGGTCGATCCGCCTGACGATGCGCGGCGTCACGCGCATGCCGCCGTTCGCGAACGGGGCGTACGCCGTGACCAGCTCGAGGGGCGTCACTTCCATGGCGCCGAGGGCGAGCGACGGCACCGCGCGCAGCGGGCTGGTGATCCCGCTGGCCTGGGCCACGGAGATCACGCGCGGCTCACCGACGGCGCGACTGACCCGCACCGCCGCCGAGTTCGAGGACCGCATCAGGGCCCGGCGCAGGGTCATCGTGCCGGCATAGTCTTCACCGTAGTTCGCGGGCGTCCAGACATCACCGTTGCCCTGGTCGATGAAGACGGGGGCATCCTCGACGAGCGTGGCCGGCGTGAGGCCCGAGGACAGGGCGGCCGCATACACGAACGGCTTGAAGGCGGATCCCGGCTGCCGGCGCGAGCGCACGGCGCGATTGAACGCGCCGCGGACGTGCGTCCGGCCGCCCACGATCGCGCGGATATCGCCGGTGCGCGGATCGATGGCGACCATCGCCCCCTGGACCACGCTCGATTCCGGGGCGTCCTCGTCCCACCAGCCGGTGGCGTCGCGCTCGATCTCGATCGAGCGACGCTGCACGGTCCGCTGGGCAACGCGCTGTGCCGTCGCATCCAGGGTGGTGTGAACAACCACCTCCGCGCCGGTCTCGCCCAGCTCACGAAGCACCGAATCGACCACCGCGCGCACGAGATCAAGGGCATACGACTCGGGCGTGTCGGATGGCCGCCAGCTGTCGCGGGTGCGCGGCAGCGGGACCTTCGTCGCGCGCGCGACCGCCGCGTCGGTGAGGTACCCTTCCTCGCGCATCAACGAGAGCACGAGGTTGCGCCGCGCCAGGGCGCGGCCGGGATTCCGCCGTGGGGTGTACACCGAGGGCCCCTTGGGCAGCGCCGCCAGCAGCGCCCCCTCGGCGACGTTCAGGTCGCGCACGCGCTTGCCGAACAGGTCGCGTGAGGCACCCTCGACCCCGAAGACGCCGTTGCCGAGATAGATCGCGTTCAGGTACAGCGCGAGGATCTGGTCCTTGGTCAGCGCTTCCTCGAGGAGCCGCGAGACGCGCAGTTCGAGCAGCTTGCGGCCCAGACTCCTCGAGCCGGTCGCCCGGTCGGTGAGGAACGTGTTCCGGGCCACCTGCATCGTTATGGTCGAGAAGCCCTCGCGAACGCGCAGGGAGGTCGTGTTGCGAACGATGGCGCGTCCGACTCCTCGCCAGTCCAGCCCGCGGTGGTCGTAGAAGCGCCGGTCCTCGGTGGCAATGAACGCGCGCCGCACGTGCGCCGGCACGGCGGACAGCGGCACGTTGACGCGACGCACGACGGTGAGGCGCCCCATCGGCCGGTCGTTCCGGTCGAGCACGCGCCCGCCCTCCGGCGGCTGGTAGGCACGAATCTCCCGCGCATCGGGACACCCGGCGAAGCCGCAGGTGAGGAGCCATGCATCGAGGGTCGCCATGAAGCCGACCGCGAGGCCGACCGCGGCGGTGGCCTTCCAGTGCCTGCGCATCCAGCGGCGTGGAGGATCGCCGGGTGCCGCACGGAAGAACCGTCCCAGGACGGCGAAGCCTTCGTGGATGCGAACTCGCAGGAGCAGCACGTGAAGACACCGGCTGGCGCCGGCAGCAACCCATGGCGCCTGGAAGGAGGACTTGCCCAGTTAGATACGGTTAACGCGCCGGAGAGTTTCCCCGGGGCTCAGAATCGCCAGCCGCGGAGCGCCGCCAGGGCGGTGGAGACGGCGCCTCGCTGCGCGGGGTCCGTGGCCCGCTCGAGGAGGCGCTCGTAGGCAGCGATGGCGAAGTCGAGCATCTCGTAATCGTGCTCGGCGCCGGCGACGGAGGCGGCGTTGTCGGCGACGGCTGCCACGGCGAGGCTATCCTCGGGGAAGCGCTCGCTCACCTGTTGCCAGCGGCGGACCCGGCCGCGCGGGTCCGACTCGGAGAGCGCCCACAGGTGCCACGCGCCGCGGTTGCCCGGATCGGCCGCGATGGCGCGTGTCGCCAGTGCGCCCACCGCCTGCGGACCGCGTCCCTGCAACCACCAGGCGTTGGCGAGGATCACCAGCGCGCGCGCGTTGTCGGGCTGCGCCTCCACGACGGCTTCATAGATCGGGGCGATGACTTCCGGTTCGTCACGATGCGGCTCCGCCGCGGCCACGAGCGCGTCAGGCGTTGCGTCGCGGACGACGTCCGCCACCTGCTGTCGCAGTGCCGACACATTGCCGGTCGCGCCGTATTCGTCGACCAGCACGGCGAGGCGTGAGGCAAGTGTGCCGGAGCGCGACGAGGACGGCTCTGTCATGCCGCGAACAGTAACCCCGGCGTGCGTGCTGGCGGAGGGCAGGCGCCTCCCCCCGAGGGGGTAGGCGGAAAGGCCCCCGGTTCATGCTTGCGCGAACGCGGGCGCCATGCGATACTCGTACATCGGCGGGCAACCTTGTGGGTTGTGCCTGCCGCGCGAGGCTCGGGTGAGTGGCACCCCGACGGATCGGCGTGACTCGCCTGGCCCGCAGTGCAGAAAGCAATGTCGCCGGTATCGCGTGATGACTCCGCGCCACGCGGCGACTCCTGAACCCTCGTGCGAACCGGCACGATCGTTCCCGTTCCACCACAGTGTCCGGACATCCAGCGCGCGCCACCAGCGCGCGTGCACGCGTAAGCGCGCGTCAGGCGCAGTGTGTCCCGTCAGCCATCGCAAGCGCGCCTCCAAGGCGCATGACCCCATCACCAGCAGAATCACGACGACATGAGCGAACGTCGCCGCCCCGCGCGCCGGGGCCGCCGTCCGGGCCCACGACGGTCCGCCGCAGACCAGAACACCGAGGCCAGCCCGTATCGCACCGAGCCCGGCGAAACGCCCGAAGAGGCGACGCACGTCGAGCCGGCGGAGGAATCGGTGAGCGGTCCGGAGTCCGCGTCCGCCAGCGAGCGTGCCGCCGATGCGGCGCCGCCTGAGCCACCTCCCGCGGCGTCAGGCAATGGCGTGGGCGATTCCGCGAATGTCGCCCCTCCGCCATCCCCCTCGTGGCAGCGCAACGAGGGATCGGGCGGCGGGCAGCCGTACCAGCGGCCCGATCACGAGTACCCGCAGAACCGGAACGACCGTGGCGACCGGGATCGTGGCGACCGGGATCGCGGCGACCGGAACGGGCGCCGGAACCGACGGCATCGCGGGCGCGGACGACGCGGGACGAACGAGCCGCAGCTCCCACCGGCACCGGTGGTCGCCGACAGCGAGACCGTCGGCTGGTTCGAGCCTTCGCGGGACGGCGGCTTCATCCGGCGCGCCGGGAACAGCTACCTCCCCGACCCGGGCGATGCGTGGGTTGCGTCACACCTCGTCAGGCAGTTCGGCCTGCGTCAGGGCGACCTGGTGGTCGCGACCACCGGCCGGGACCAGCGGAACCGCCACGTCCTCGTCGAGGTCCGGACCATCAACGGCGTGGAGCTTCCGGAACTCGGCAAGCGTCCCGACTTCCAGTCGCTGACGGCGACGTATCCCGAGAAGCGCCTGACGATGGAAACGGGGCGGCCAGCCAAGGGCGGCCCCGAGCTCACGCGACGCTGCATCGACCTCATGGCCCCCATCGGCTACGGCCAGCGCGCCCTGATCGTGGCGCCCGCACGTGCCGGCAAGACGATGCTCCTCCACGCGTTGACCGAGGGCATTGCGCTCAATCACCCCAACGCCACGCTGTTGATCCTCCTCGTGGACGAGCGCCCCGAGGAGGTGAGCGAGGCCATCTCGTGGGGCGTCGGCGAAGTCATCGCCTCGAGCTTCGACCAGCCCGCCGCCCGGCACGTCCAGGTCTGCGAGATGGTGATGGAACACGCACGGCGGCTCGTCGAGATGGGCAAGGACGTGGTGATCGTGCTCGACTCGCTCACGCGCATGGCGCGCGCCCACAACACCGCGGAGCGCGGCACGGGCCGAACGCTGTCCGGGGGGCTGGACACGTCGGCGATGGCCAAGCCGAAGGCATTCTTCGGGTCCGCGCGCTCAGTCGCCCCGCGCGACGGCGGCGGGAGCCTGACGATCATCTCCACCGCGCTGGTGGAGACCGGGTCGCGGATGGACGACGTGATCTTCGAGGAGTTCAAGGGAACGGGCAACTGCGAGATCAAGCTGGACCGGTCGCTGGCCGAGAAGCGGATCTTCCCGGCATTCGACATCGCGGCGAGCGGGACGCGCCGTGAGGAGAAGCTGTACCGGCCGGACCAGCTCGAGGCGGTCTACACGCTCCGGCGCGGCCTGCAGCAGATGCCCCCGCAAGCGGCGATGGAGTGGATGATCAAGCGGATTGCCGGGACGCAGAACAACGAGGCGTTGCTGACGGGGTTGTAGGCGGAGGCTCGAAGCTTAAGGCTCGAGGCTCGACGCTTAAGGCTGTAGGCTCGAGGCTCGAGGCTCGAGGACTCAGCGGCAGCCTTTTACCACCGCGAGGGCGTTGCCGACGGCACGCTCTCCCTGCGGATCGGAAGGGCGGCTCACGACCTCGAACGTCGTGTTCCCGAGCCGCTCGCGCGCGACCACCATCGTCGTCGAGCCGCCGCCGTCCAGGTTGATCGCGTCGGTTGCTCCCAGTTGCAGCGCGAGGCGCGCCGACTCGCGGTTGGTGGTGCCGGCGCTGTAGCCCGGTTGCCTGCCATCGATGGTGACCAGGAGCAGGCGACGCCCGCCGGCGGCGACGCCGACGATCGTGCGCGGATGGCGGACCGGCGCAAAGTTCGCCGCCCCGGCGCTGTCGAGGCCGGGCACCTCCGCCGAGTCACGCACGAGCACGGGGAAACCCCCGACCGCCTCACGCGGATGAAACGGCGCAAGGCGCACGGTGACCTCGAAACGCCCCCGGGACCGAGCCGCGAGGAGGAACCGGGCCCGGACGTGCGCGGGTACCCGTGCGCCGAGGACCAGCACGCCGCCTGACGAGGGGATCGGTGTGGCCGCGCCGGAGGTGTCGATCGCCTGCACCAGTCCCGGTCGCGCGGACAACGTCACGCGCACCGTGCCGGTGGCGGTGTCCACGGCCGCGCCGTACCGCCCGTCGAACCAGGCGAGGCCGGCAGGAGCGAACCGGTTCCAGGCCACGACCGGAATGGAGTCCAGCGCCGAGACCGCGACGCCAGTCACGGAAAGCACGCCCATCCGGATCCGGCCACTGCTGTCGACGGCGAACACGGGGCGGGATCCCGGTCCCGTGACCACGCGGCCCTCGCTGACGTGCGCTCCCGTCGGCACGCCAGGCGGGTCGAACAGGAAGAAGTCCGCATTGACCGCCCCGGCCGCTCGTGAGGCGCCTGACGCGAGCAGGGAGGTCCTGGACCGGCCGGCCGCGCCTGGCGCGCCCTTCACGGCGACGGGCGTCCAGCACTCCCGTTGGTCCACGTCCAGCACATGCACTGCCCACGGCCCTTCCGGGATGGTGAAGGCGCGGTGCAGCACGCCTTTCGCGACCGTATCGGCGGTTGCCGTCGCTCCGGGGATGACCGGGGCCGGCAGGTCGTGGCTCCACCGGGGCGGTGCCACCGCGCGGCCGGCTCGCAGGCACCCGGTCAGCGCCAGGCACAGCGAAGCGCCGCGCACGACGCCGCCGAACCTACTTGTCAAGCCGTGCCTTCCTGTCCAGGTCGAGCGCCGCACTGTTGATGCAGTACCGCATGCCGGTGGGGTTCGGGCCGTCCGGAAAGAGGTGCCCGAGGTGCGCGCCGCAATTCTCGCACATGACCTCGATCCGGCGCATGCCGAATGACGCGTCATCGGCGGTCTTCACGGCGGCGGGATCGAGCGGCTCGAAGAAGCTGGGCCAGCCGCTCCCCGACTCGAACTTCGTCTCCGACGAGAAGAGCGGGTGCCCGCAGACGACACAGCGATAGACGCCGTCCTCGTGGCAGTCCCAGTACTTGCCCGTGAAAGCGGGCTCGGTGCCCTTCTGCTGGGTGACGTGAAACTGCTCGGACGTCAGCCGGGATTTCAGTTCGTCGTCTGCCATGAGTCATGCCGTGGTTGAGGCCATGGGCCCGGGCCAGGGCCCTCGCGCTTCACTTCACTGCCCCCGCTGCACCGGCGCGGCGTGGATCGGCACCGGCGGTCGCGACGCCATTCCCCACCGCGACAGCGGCGCCGTACCCCATGCGCAGTTCGCCTCGCACGGAGATCCTGTTGAACTCGTAGCCCATCGCGCGCAAGCGGCGCATCACGTCGGGCGACAGGCCGTCCTCGATGTCGACCGTCAGTTGGCGCCCAGCCGCCGGGCCCGGACTGCCTCCCCGTCCCGAGGGAATGAACCGCGGGAGTTCGAGCGCCTGTTGCGGACCCAGGCCGAAATCCACCACGCCCACGAGGGTCTGGTAGACCGCGCTCGTGATCCACTGGTTGCCGGCGGCGCCAACGGCCAGGACGGGTCGACGCTCGGCGCCTGTGCCACGAAAGACCAGCGTGGGAGCGAGCGTGCTTCCGTGACGCGCGTAGGGGATCCGCGCCCCGTACCCGTTGGGATCCGTTCCGTACGACGTGAGCTTGTCGTTGTACAGGAAACCAAGTCCCGGCGACACGTAGAAGTTCCCACCCCAGGTGCCGAGGGTTTGCGTCACCGCGACCGCGTTGCCTTCGGCATCGGCCACGGCAAACGCGGTGGTGCCGCTCGCCTTGCAGGCAGCGCCGGCGGCGTGCAGCTCACCGAGGCACTCGTCGCTTGCCGGCTCGGGCGCCGGCCCCGGGGTCGGCGCGCGCCGGGCCGTATCGCATGCCGCGACGTTGTTTGCGGCACCCGGCGCGAGTAACCGGTCGGGATCGTAGCATTTCCAGCGCACGCGTGCGGTGTCCTTGCTCGAGAAGGCCTCGGTGTTGACGGGCCAGAGGCTCGGGTCTCCGGTGCGTCCGCGCCCCGACGGCACGAGCTGCCACGCCGTGACCATCGCGTGCAGCGTCGCGGCGTCGTCCGTGTACGCCCTGGGCTGCGTGAACTGCTCGAGCAGGTTCAGTTGCGCAACGAGCGTCGCTCCGCCGCTCACGGGCGGCGCCGACGAGTAGACGGTGGTTCCGCGATACGTCGTGCTGACCGGCGGTCGGTCCGCCGCGAAGTAGCGCGCGAGGTCGGTCAGCCGGATGGCGCTCCCCTTCCCCCGGAGGTCACCCACGAGCCGCTCCGCAACGGCGCCGCGATAGAACCCATCGGCACCAGCGCGGGCGATCTGTTCCAGCGTCCAGGCGAGGTCGGGATTCCGGATGGTGTCGCCCGCGACCCGCGGCTTGCCGTCCCTGAAGAACAGCGCGCGGCTGCTCTCGTATTTCGCGAACGACTCCCGCTCGCGGGCGAACGTGGTCGCCAGCCCTTCACTGACTTCATAGCCGTCGCGCGCGGCGCGGATGGCCGGCGCGAGCAGGTCGGCCCACGAGACCTTCCTGCTTCCGTAGCGGGTCCAGGCGGTATGCATCCCCGCCACGGTTCCCGGCACCATGGCGAGCAGCGGCCCATCAGACGGGTACCTCCCGTTCTCCAGCAACGAGGCGTTCGACAGCGTCGCCTCCTCGGGAACGCGCGCCATGAACTCGATGAGGGCCGGCGTCTCCATGCCGGCGACCTGGATGAGCATTTCGCCGTAGCCACCGACACCGCTGGCATCGGGCTCGACGACGCCTAACGCGAAGGACACCGCCACCGCGGCGTCGACCACGTTGCCGCCCTTGCGCAGGACCTCGAGGCCGGCTTCGGTGGCGACCGGGTGCGCGCTCGACACGGCCGCACGGCCGGAGGCATCGGCCCGCAGGGGCGGCCGGGCGCGCGACATCTCATGCAGGACGGTCTCGAGCACATGGTCGTCCGCGGCGGCCAGCGCGCGCGGCCGGAACGTCTCGCGGAGCGCGCGCCACCGCGCGCGCCGCTCGTCCGCGCCGGGCACCGCGTAGTAGACGCGGTCGGTCCGGTCCCAGAACCGGTCGAAGGCCTCGGCGTTCCGGGCGGCCCGGTTGACCGCGATGGCCACGGAGACGTTCGCCGGCGACTCGTCAGGCGCCACCGGGGCGCTCACCGACACGAGGTGCTCGGTGGCGGGAGCGAAGCCCTCGGTCGCCGCCCGGTCGATGGCACGATCCGGATCGCCGTTGTACCCGGGCTCGTCGGCCCCCCGGACCGCGACCAGGATGGCGCGCCCGTCGGGCGACCAGGCGGGCACGCCGCGACGAAGGGCGACCGTGTTGACGTAGGTCCCCGTCGTCGCGGACACGTAGATCCCGGCGCGCGGCGTCGCCGAGTAGAAGGCGAGTCGCTTGCCATCGGGCGACCACGTGGCACGCTCCGGCGCGCGATCCCCAACGACGATGCTGTCCGGGTCGGCGGCGCCGGCCCCACCCCGACCGCCGCGTCCTCCCGCGCCGCGACCCGCCGGCTCCACCGCGGCGATGGGCCGCACCCGGAGGCGCCTCGTCCCGTCGGCGAACTGCACGTAGGCCACGCGGTCGCCGTCCGGCGACGCCACCGGCCACCGTTCCTGGAGTTCACCGCGCGTCAGGCGTCGCTCCGCGCCGTCGGCAGCGCGCACCCAGAGTCGGGCGGCCGCGCCGCGACCGCGCACGAACACCACCGACCCATCCCCCCCCACCGTGGGTTCAGCGTCAGGCATCGCGTCCTTCGTCAGGCGTTCGACCGTCCCGCCGCGGATCGCCAGCCGATACAGGTGCGCGCCGTTGTCGCGATCGGAGACGAAGACCAGCGCCGAGCCATCCCGTGTCCATGCCGGCTGTCGGTCCCAGGCCGGCCCGCTCGTCAGGCGCGACCAGCGCCTGCCGGCGGCGTCGCGCAGCCAGAGGTCGCCCTCGACTGCCACGACCAGCCGGCCGTCGGGGGCGAACGCCGGGTCGCGGACCGGCGGGACCGGGACGGCCTGCTGCAGGACGGCAACGACGAGGAATGGGTGCATCTCGACTCCAGGGATACGCGCGGCGGACGCCGCCTCGTACGATTCCGGCGGGCGGGGCCGGCGTCAACCCGTCCACCGGCCTCGCGGGCGGGTTTTTCCATTGCCTTCCGGGTGCACACCGGTTCGTTTGACGCCATCACCAGCTTCCCAGCCATGCCCACCGAACCAGGCCTCCAGCAGCACGTCGAGGGCGCCGACGGGATCTTCGTGATCCGCGGCAGCCCGGTGTCACGCCAGTGGAACGGCATCCAGTACAAGATCGGGATGTCGGCGAAGAACGTCCCCGCGAAGCAGCTCTCCATGAACGTCGCCGTCGTCCCCCCGGGAGCGGTTGCGTACTCGCACGTCCACGTCGGGTTCGAGGTCATGCTGTACATCCTGCAGGGACGGGTCCGCCACGAATACGGCAGTGGCTTGAGGCAGTCCATCGAGAACGAGGCGGGTGACTTCATCTACATCGAGCCCGGGGTGCCCCACGAGGTCTTCAACCTGAGCGACACGGAGCCCGTGATCGCGGTGGTGGCCCGGTCGGATGCGGACGAATGGGCGCACATCGTCACCTACGATCGCCAGACCGGGGCGCTGGGAGACCGGCTCGACCCCTGACTTCCGGGTGATTGCGTCGCGACCCAGGCGACATACCTTGCGGGCACGCCCGGAAGCCGGGCGGACCACACAACTGGAGGTGCGTCGATGCGTTGGAGATCCCCGCTTCTCGTGGCAGGCGCGCTGTTCATCGGCTTGCCCGCCCAGGCCCATGCGTGCTGGCTTTACCTCCACTCGGTGTACACGCCAATCCCCTCCTCGCCGACCTTCGGCGCGGGCGTCTCGGTGAATCCCGATGACGAAATCGGGTTTGTCGGCAGCGCCGACGCGGCCTTCAAGCTCGGGAGCAAGGCCGTGCTGCGCCCGACCGTCGGCATGTGCAAGCAGGGCGACTTCTCCGAGCTGATCTTCGGTGCCGCGGCCGCGTTCAGGATCTGGGCCGACGCGTCAGGCAACACCACCATGAACCTGCAGACGGGATTCTCCTACCTGTCGTACGACGGTGGCCACGACCTCACCATCCCGGTGGGCCTGGCGGCGGCGTTCAAGCGCTCGAACACGATGTCGTTCTACGCCGGCGGCTCGATGTTCCTGAACCAGTACAACTACGACGACGGGTTCGGCGGCGAGGTGTCGGACTCGGATCCCGACCCGGTGGTGTTCGGCGGGGTTACCTCGAACATGGGCAGCATGCAGGTGATCGCGGGCGCCGCCGTGGCGTTCGGATACAACACCGACATCCTGCTGAACGTGGGATTCACCAACTGGACCGCTTCCAGCGCGATCCGCAGTCTCTACTCGGCGCTCCGGAAGTAGGTCGTGCCCGTCATCCTCGCCGGAAGGCGAGGGTGGCGGATGGCGGCGTAACGGGGCCGAGTTAGTGTTCCCCGATGGCTGCGCCCGCCATCCCCACGATCGTCAACGTCGGCTACCGTTCCACGAACTTCTGGGTCGTGAGCGCCGGGACGAATCGCATCCTCGTCGACCTCGGCTGGCCGGGAAAGGCGGGGGCGCTGTTCGCGAACCTGGAGCGGATGGGCGTGCCCCGTGCGGAGATCCGCTACGGACTCGCGACGCATTATCACATCGACCACGCGGGCGCCGCACAGGACCTGAAACTCCAGGGCATTCCCCTGCTCGTCATGGAAGAACAGGTCCACGCCATCCCGCTGATGACGCAGTGGATCAAGCCGGGGGACGCGTACACCGCTGTCACGACGCATGACAACGTCGTCGTCCCCACCTCGGAAAGCCGCGCGCTGCTGGCCGGCCTCGGCATCGCCGGCGAGATCCTCCATACCCCCGGTCACTCCGACGATAGCGTCAGCCTCCTGCTCGACATCGGTTGCGCCTTTACCGGCGACCTCACGCGGGAAGCGATGGTGAGTGCCGAGGACCCCGCGGTCGTCGCCCGCAGCTGGAACCTCCTGCGCGATCGCGGCGTGACGACGATTTACCCCGGCCATGGCGCGCCGTACTATCTCGACCCGTCGCCACCCCTCCTCCAGGGCCCCTGACCTCATGACCGGGGGTGCCCGGGCACGCCTCTCGCCTGGTTGGCCGGTTATCCTGCACGAGTTCGTGTTCGCCGATTCCGGCCCTTCAGGACCGCCATGACCGCCATGTCCGTCACCACTCCTCGGAACGTCCACGACTCCATCCTCGGCACGATCGGCTGGACGCCGATGATCCGCCTGCACCGCATCGTCCGCGACGTGCCGGCCGCCGTGTACGCGAAGGTCGAGACCTTCAATCCCGGCCACTCGATCAAGGACCGGATGGCGGTGAAGATGATCGAGGACGCCGAACGGCAGGGACTGCTCAAGCCGGGCGGCACGATCATCGAGGGCACCAGCGGCAACACCGGCATGGGCCTCGCGATGGCTGCGATCGTGAAGGGCTACAAGTGCATCTTCACGACGACCGACAAGCAGTCGCGTGAGAAGGTGGACGCGCTGCGCGCCTTCGGCGCGGAGGTCATCGTCTGCCCCACGGATGTGGATCCCGAGGACCCCCGCTCGTACTACTCGGTCTCGTCGCGGCTCGTCGCCGAGACGCCGAATGCCTGGAAGGCCAACCAGTACGACAACCTGAGCAACTCACAGGCGCATTACGAGTCGACCGGTCCGGAGATCTGGGAGCAGACCGACGGGAAGATCGACCACCTCGTGGTGGGGGTCGGCACCGGCGGCACGATCTGCGGTGCCGGGCGATACCTGCGGGAGCGGAAGCCCGGGATCAGGGTGTGGGGCATCGACACGTACGGCTCGGTCTTCAAGAAGTACAAGGAGACGGGGATCCTCGACAAGCACGAGATCTACCCCTACGTGACCGAGGGCATCGGGGAGGATTTCCTGCCGCAGAACGTGGACATGAGCGTGGTCGATCACTTCGAGAAGGTCACCGATCGGGACGCTGCCATCTACACGCGGGAAATCGTCAAGGCGGAGGGGATCTGGGTCGGGAACTCCGCGGGCTCCGCCATCGCCGGCCTGCTGCAATTGAAGGACAACTTCAAGGCGGGAGAGACCGTGGTGGTGATCTTCCACGACCACGGCACGCGCTATCTCGGGAAGATGTTCAACCCGGACTGGATGCGGCGGATGGGATACGAAACGGTGGGCGGCCCCACCGCGCGTGACCTCGTGCTGAACAAGACGGTCGCCGACATCGTCGGGGTCGAGGTGACCGCGACCGTGCGCCAGGCGATCGCCCGGATGAACGAGAATGACTTCTCCCAGATCCCGGTGACGCAGGAAAAGCGGATCGTCGGCTCACTCAGCGCGTCGCACGCCTACCATTGCGTCGTGAACGACCCGTCGATCACGTCGCAACCGGTGCGGTCGATCATGCAGAAGGCGTTCCCGTACGTCGACATCGAGACGCCGGTGGGACTGCTGGCCCCGATGATCACGCCGGAAAACCCCGCCGTGCTCGTGCGGGACTTCCCCGCGGACAAGACGTACGTGCTGACCGGGTATGACGTGATGCAGGCGATCTGACCGCCGGCGTGCACGCCGTGGCGCGGTCAGTCCACGACGTCGATATCGGCCTGGCCTGACATCCGGCGGCTGACGTGCGACCAGGACATCCCGACCGCGAGGATGATGCTGATGGCGATGAGGATCACGCGTGCCATGCCACGGCCGCTGTTCGCCGTCACCAGGCCGCTGCTGATCAGCAGCCAGATGACGCCGCCCGCGATCGCCGCGACGAGCGCGGTCCCGAGGAGCCCGATCGACCGCCGCGTCGCCTGGAGGAACACCACCCAGCCGGCCAGGAGGACCGTGCCGGCAAGGAACTTCAGCGGCGAGAAGGTGCGGGCGCCGTGCAACAGCGGCTCGATCGCCCACTGGTAGTACGACCAGCCTTCCGCGTTCCAGGTGGCGAAGACCAGCACGAACGCCGCCACCAGGCGGAGGAGGATGCTGGTCGAGGAGGAGTTTTCGGCGGCCATGTGAGGCACGGTTCAGGGATGTGGCCCGAATCTGCCGGGGCTTCCCGGTTCGCGCCATCCCGGGAATGCCGTCGGCATCCGGGGTTCGGCGTCCCGGTGCGACGCGCCCGGCTGGATCATCGATCAGCGATCCCAGGCCCGCGCCCGCCGTCCCTCGGCCATCACGCGCTCGATGTCCGCGGCCTTCTTCGGCACTGCGGCCGACAGGACCTCGTGGCCGGTCGGTGTCACGAGGACCTCATCCTCGATCATGATCGCGATCTGCGACGTGGGGATGTAGATCTTCGGCTCGATGGTGACCACCATGCCGGCCTGGAGCGGCCGGGACCAGTCGCGGCCATCGGTCGCCTCGAGGCCGACCATGTGCCCGATGTCGCGGACGCCGAAGCCGGCCGCCGAATAGCGCGTGATCCCGGCGTCGCGCGTGAGGTAGTGGGTCGGCGACGGCATGAGGCCCCAGACGCGGTCCACCCCCATCCGGGCGATGTCCTCGTTAGGCTCGAGGCCGTGGCGGCGGAAGACTTCCGCGGCCCGCTTGATCACGTCGACCATCATGATGCCCGGACGGATGGCCGCGATGGCGGCCTCCTGCGCCTCGAGCACGATGTCGTAGTACGTCCGCTGCTCCGGGGTGAACGTCCCCGACACCGGGATCGTGCGGCAGAGGTCCGACCCGTACATGTTCCATTCGGCGGCTCCGTAATCGATGAAGAGGAGCTCCCCCGCCTGCATCACGTGGTTCACGGCGTTGTACCGCTCGCGCTGCAGCGTGAACAGCGTCATGACGTTCGGGCCCGACATCACGATCGGGGTGAACGCGGCGCGCTGCGCGCCTTCGCGCTTCCAGACGTACTCCATCAGGCCGCCGATCTCGCGGTCGTTGCGCCCGGGCCGCGCGGCGCGCATGGCCTCGACCATGCCGATGCCGGCGATGCGTGCCGCCTCGCGCAGCGCCGCCACCTCGCCGGCATCCTTCACCGCGCGCAGGCCGGCCACGAGCGGGTGGACGTCACGCAGCTCCGCACCGGGGACGATCGCGGCGATGCTGCGCGCCAGCTGCGCCTCGTACGACGCCGGCGCGGCAAGGCCCGGCGGCGCATACAGGGAGGCACCGGTGGGCAGGTAGACGGTTCGCCGCGTGGTGGCGAGGGCCCGAAGGCGCGGAACGAGCGAGTCGAGCGGGAGCGCCTCGTCGACCCCGGTCGATCGTGCGGCGGCGGGACCGGGCACGAGCCGCAGCCTGGGTCGATTCCACGGCGCGCGCCGGAACAACGTATCGGCCATCGGATACTGGCCGCCGGCAAACTGGAACTCGGCGGGGAGGAAGAGCAGGCTCCGCCAGCGCCGGGGGATGCCGTCGTCAGGCGCCATCACCAGGATGGCGTACGGCGATTCCACGCCGGTGAGGTACCAGAAGTCCGGATCCTGCCTGACGGGCTCGTCGCCGGGACTGACGAGGTATCGGCCCGGCACGACGACGATCGCGTCAGGCAACTCGCGGACGAGTGCCTCACGACGCGCCACGTAGGTGGGTGCCGGAAAGGCGATGTCGCTCTGCGCGCGTGCAGCCCAGGGCCAGAGTCCACAGACCAGGGGCCACAGACGGGCCAATCGCAGCAGGGCGGGAGTCAACGGGAGCGAGGGTCGAGGGTCGAGGGTCGAGGGTCGAGGCTCGAGGTTCGAGTCACGAGTCACGAGTCACCAGTCACCAGTCACCAGTCACGGTTTCCTGGATCTCACCGGGTACGCCACGTCCGGCGGAGGATCGCCGTTCGGCCAATCGAGTTCCTTGCCGGGATAGTCCGGGCGCGGCCGGGAAGTGATGTAGGCGGCCAGGTCGTACGCCTCCTGGTCGGTGAGTGTCCCGGGCGCCGTTTGTGGCATGGCGACCTTGATGAACGCGGCCGCGGTCTGCACGCGCGCCATCCCGGCGCCGATGTTGAACGACCCCGCTCCCCAGAGCGCAGGGAACACGTCCGTGCCGGCGCCATCCACGCCGTGGCACACCGCGCACTTCCCGGCGAACGTCACCGCGCCGCGCGCCGTGTCGCCAGGGAGCGGTGGAACGCGTGGGAAGCTCTGTCCCTCCACCTGCGCGAAGACCGGATAGCCGCTCGAGAGAAAGGCCATGTAGGCGATGATGTCGCGCATGTCCCGGCCCTCGGGAACCAGCGGGCGGCCGTTCATGCTGCGCTTGAAGCAGTCGTTGATGCGATCCTCGATGAGCTGGATGCCACCCACGCGCGACCGGTACTGCGGGAATCGCGCGTAGATGCCGACCCAGGGCATGACGTTCTTCCGCGTCCCGTTGTCCGGATGGCAACTCACGCATTGCAGCCGGTTCCCGACGTGGTCCGGCAGGGAATCGCGCGTGTAGGCAAGCAGCGCCTTCCCACGGCGGACCGAAGCCAGCAGCACCGAGTCGGCAATCTCCGACTCCAGCGGGACCCTGAACGAGACGCGGGCAACGGCGGCCGGGACCGCCAGGGTGTCCGCGGTGGGCGGAGGTGCCGGTTCCTCCCGACTGCAGGCGCCAATGGCGAACCCGCATGCCACGAGGGCGAGGCCGCGGGCCACGCGCCGCGCGCGTGTGACGAAGTGGGACATGATCTTCACGGGTGGCGGGACACGACACGATACGCCCGCATCACCGGCCAGGACAACGGCGACCACCGCACCCCGAAACGCAGCGCGGGGCCGTCCGCCGGGACGGCCCCGCGTTCCTGCTGCGTCGGCGGGCCCTACATGCCGAGGTTGATCCCCACGCCCAGGACCCAGTTGTGCGCTCGCCGTCCTTCGTTGGCGACGCCGATCGCCTCACCGTAGTCGAACCGGCTCATGTGATCCTTCGCCATCACGCGCACGCCAAGGGCGTTGCTCAACTGGAGATCCACGCCGCCCCCGGCCGTAAAGGCCACGTTGGTCGATCGCGTCATGAGCGGCCCGACGCTCATCTCGTGCCTGATGGCGCCAATGCCGCCCTCGACGAACGGGACGATGCCGGTGCCCGGACGTGAAAGCGCGGGGAACCTCAACTGCACACCCCCGTCGTACATCAGGACCTTGCTGTCGGCGATGCTGACGCCGCCGAGCCACGTGAAGCCAGCCTCCAGTTCGCTGTCGGCATAGCCCACGTTCCCCACCAGCGCGATGTTCGGGGACAGGTTGAGGCCGAGCTGGACACCGTAGACCGGTGCGCCCTGGTTGACCAGCCGCGAACCGAGTGGCCCATCGGCTATGCTGCCTGACGCGAGGTAGCCCACATAGGGCGTGACCCGCGCGGAACCCTGCGCGCCGGCGTCGGCGTTCAATACCGCGATCCCCGCGACGGCCAAGCTGACAAAAGATCTCATCGATGGACTCCAGTAGAGGGACGGTTCTGCACCATGCACCATCGGTGCCGATCTCCACCTTCGCGCAAGTGACGGAATCGCAACCACTTCGGAGGTAGGTGGTGGCGCTTGGCGTCACGCCGTCCCAGTGTATGGACGGCCGGATGTCCTCGATTCCAAACTCCACCCTCCGGCCATTGCAGCACCCGGAGCCTTTCCGGCATCAGACCAGGCACATGCTTCGAGCGCGCGCCATTGAGACTGGACGGCCACGAATGAGCGAACCGCAGGCGACTGGCGATGACCTGTCATCGCTGGTCACGTCCGCCACGCGGGGCGACGTCCAGGCCTTCGAGCAGCTCTACGCGCGCACTGCCGGGCGGGTCTTCGCGATCTGCCTGCGCATGACCGGCGACCGGCAGAGGGCGCGTGAACTCGCCCATGATGCGTTCGTCCGGGCCTGGGAGCGACTGGGTACCTTCCGGGGCGATTCCGCGTTCGAGACGTGGTTGCACCGGCTGACGGTGAACGTGGTGCTCACGGCGGCGCGCGGAGAGCGGCGACGCAACGCGCGGCTGGTGAGCTCAGACGACGCGGACGATGCCAGTTCCCTCGCGGCCTTCGGCAAGCCCGGACCGGATGTCGCGACGCGCGTGGACCTCGAACGCGCCATCGCCGCCCTGCCCCCGCGCGCTCGACAGGTGTTCGTCCTGCACGATGTCGAGGGATTCCGCCACGAGGAGATCGCCGACCGCCTGGACCTTCGGCCGGGTTCTGTCCGCGCCCAGCTGCACCGGGCGCGCCAGTTGATCATGAGGATGCTGTCCAGATGACTGACCACCTGTCGTGGGAAACGCTCAACGATCTCGTTGACGGCGTGCTTGACGTGAACGCGGCCGAGGCGGCGAGCCGGCACGCGCGCGGTTGCGTGACGTGTGGCGCGGCGCTGGATGAACTCCGCGCCACCGTGGCGACCGCGCGGGCGCTGCCCGGGACGGTCCCTCCGCCTGACGAGTTGTGGGGAGACATCCGGTCCACGATCGAGGCCGGCAAGGTCGCGTACCTGCCGCCGCGAACCGCGGCGCCGCGGGGTTGGTGGATCACGCCGGGCCGTCTCGCGGCGGCGGCGGTGGTGCTCGTGGCCCTCACCACCACGTTGACCGGGATCGTGATGTCGACACGGACCGGTCCGCGGAACGGGACCGTGTCCCTTACCACCGTCGCGTGGCAATCGTCGGAACGGGCGTTCCAGGCGAGCGTGGTCGAGTTGCGCGAGCAGCTCGACGGAATGCAGGGCCAGCTCGCGCCGGCAACCGTGGCCAAGGTGGAGCGTGCACTGGCCACGATCGACCTCGCCATCGCCGAAGCGCGTGAGGCGCTGCTGCGCGACCCCGCCAACGCCGCACTGACCGAACTGCTGGCATCCAACTACCGCCAGAAGATCGGACTCCTGCGCCGCATGACCCAGCTCGCGTCCTAGAACATGACCGCCGCCCGCCTCACGTTCGCCGCCCTGTCAATCATCGCCCTGGCGACCGCTCCGGTCGCCGCGCAGCAGAAGGTGGACGTCCGTCGCCCGGTGACGAAGGACGTCTCCGTCCGCATCAATGGCGCCTTCGGCTCCCTCAAGGTGACCGGCTGGCAGAAGGACACGCTGCTCCTCATCGGCTCACTCCCCCGTGATGCCCGGCTCGACCCCGCGGTGGGCAGCACCGGAGGCGCGCCGGCCCGGGGTGCGAAGTTCTACATCGAGGGCCCGGCCACCAGCGGCGCAACCGCGGCGCTCGAGTTGTTCGTGCCGGCGGGGGCGACGGTCTGGGCCAAGTCCGGCAGTGCCACCATCGACGTCACCGGCATCACCGGCGGGCTCGACCTGAACATCGTGGGAGGCGCGATCACCGTGAACGGCACGCCACGTGAACTGAACGTGGAGTCCATGGATGGGACCGTGACCGTGGCCGGCTCGCCGAACTGGATGCGGGTGAAGACCGCCACGGGCGACGTATCCCTGCGGGGCTCCTGCACCGACGTAGGCGTGACGACCGTCGGAGGGAGCGTGACGCTCGGGAACGGGTTCTACGAGCGGGCGCGCATCGAATCGGTCACGGGCAATGTCGCGTTCGGCGGCGACCTGACGAGGGCCGGCAGCCTGGTCATCGACTCGCACAGCGGAACGATCGGCCTCCAGGTCGGCCTCAAGGCATCGCTCGACATCGAGGCCACCACGATCACGGGGACCATCACCAACAGCCTGTCATCACGCCGGCCCACACCGGGACGGGAAGGGCGGGGCGAAGATCTTGCCCTCACCATCGGAACCGGCGAGGCGCGGGCGACGCTCCGTTCCTTCAAGGGAAGTATCAGGATCTCGAGGTAAGCAGCACAGGACAGCGCGTCACGAGTCACGAATCACGAGTCACGAGTCACGAGTCACGAGCTCCTCCCACAGCATCGCCGCGGCGGCCATCCCCTTCTCGAAGTTCTCCACCGACATCCACTCGTCAGGCGCGTGAGCATTCTCGCCCGGCAGCCCGAACCCCATCAGCAGCACCGGGGCGCCGAGGATGCGCTGGAAGTCGCCAACCACCGGGATCGACCCGCCCTCCCCGGTCAGCACCGGCGCCTTCCCGAAGGCGCGTTCCAGGGCCCGCTTCCCCGCCTCGAACAGCGGCCCCTCGAGCGTGGCGCGCCACGGCCGGCCGTTGTGGAGTGATCGCACGGTCACCGTGACTTCCGGCGGCGCGACCCGGCGAACGTGCTCGGTCACCAGCGCGGCGATCTCGTCAGGCGACTGGTCGGGCACGAGCCGGCAACTGATCTTCGCCATCGCCCTCGATGGAAGCACTGTCTTGGCGCCCTCGCCGGTGTAGCCGCTGAGGAGCCCGTTCACCTCGAGGGTCGGGCGCGTCCAGTTGCGCTCGAGCGTCGAGTAGCCGGCCTCGCCGCCGAGGGCCGGCGAACCCGCCTCGGCGCGGAATTCCTCCTCGCTGAATGGCAACGCCCGGATCTGTTCGCGGACGGAGTCGTCCCACGCCACGACCTGGTCGTAGAACCCCGGCACCGCGACGCGTCGCGCGTCGTCGTGCAGGCTGGCGATGATGCGCGCGAGCGCGGTGGCCGGGTTCACCACCGCCCCGCCATAGCTCCCCGAATGCAGGTCCGACTTCGGACCCTCGACGTCGACCTGCAGGTAGGCCAGTCCGCGGAGCGAGAACAGGATCGACGGAAGACCCGGGGCGAACATCGCCGAATCGGAGATGATCACGCCGTCGCACGCGAGGCGTGACGCATGCTCCGCCACGAACCCCGACAGGTTCTCGCTCCCGATCTCCTCCTCGCCCTCGGCCAGCACGATGACGTTGACCGGCAGGTGGCCGTGCGTTTCCAGGTGCGCCTGCAGTGCCTTGACGTGGAGGTACAACTGTCCCTTGTCGTCCACCGAGCCGCGCGCGTAGATGCGCCCGTCCCGCACCGTCGGCTCGAATGGCGGCGAACTCCACAGCTCGAGCGGCTCCACCGGCTGGACGTCGTAATGCCCGTACACGAGGTACGTCGGCTTCGAAGGTCCGGCGCCGCGCCATTCGCCGAGCACGACCGGATGTCCCTTCGTCTCGAAGATCCCTGCGGTCAGCCCCGCGGCCCGCAGACGGGTCGCGAGCCATTCGCTCGCGCGCGTGACGTCGGTCTTGTGCTCCGATCGTGCGCTGATGCTCGGGATGCGAAGGAAGTCGAACAATTCCTCCCTGGCCTGTCCCGCATTGCGCTGGAGCCATGTGAGGGGGGTCGTCATCGGGATCCGTGACTGGTGGGAGGGAGCTAACGCAGGAGGGTCCGCGCCGCCGCGAAGCCGGTGAACATGGCGGCGATGGTCAGGACGACGCTGCTCGTGACATAGGCGGCAGCGCGAAGCAGGCGGGCGTCCTGCATCATGAGCGCGGATTCGTACGCGAAGGACGAGAACGTCGTGTACCCGCCGCACAGGCCGATCATCAGGAGCAACCGGATCTCGGGGGAGGCCGCGCGCGCCACCAGCCACGTCGATAACAGGCCGAGCAGGAAGGACCCGGTCACGTTCACGGCGAGGGTGCCATAGGGAAACCCGGCGCCCGTGCGCGCCTGGACCGCCGCGCCAAGGACGTAGCGCGCGACCGAGCCAACCGCGCCGCCAATGGCGACCGCGAGCAATGCGGACGGCGACCAGTGCGATTGCATCGCCGAAACATGCGCAGTTCACCGTGGAGGCGTGAGTCCGGCGTAGATTCGGTATGCCCAATCGCCTGCGAGACTCCGCCAGTCCGTACCTCCGCCAGCACGCTGACAACCCGGTGGACTGGCACGAGTGGGGCCCCGAGGCGCTGGCGCGCGCCCGCGACGACCACAAGCCGATCCTGCTCAGCATCGGCTATGCGGCCTGCCACTGGTGCCACGTGATGGCGCACGAGTCGTTCGAGGACGCGGCGACGGCGGCCCTGATGAACGAATTGTTCGTGAACATCAAGGTCGACCGCGAGGAACGCCCGGACCTGGATTCGATCTACATGCAGGCGGTGCAGGCGCTCACCGGCCACGGTGGATGGCCCATGACGGTCTTCCTGACGCCGGACGGAGTCCCATTCCATGGCGGCACGTACTTCCCACCGGAAGACCGTCACGGCATACCGTCCTTCCAGCGGGTCCTCCGCGCGGTCGCCACCGCCTGGCGTGAACAGCCCGACAAGGTCGCGCAGTCGGGGCAGGCCCTCACCGAGTACCTCCAGCGCGCGGCGGCTCCGGCAGGCCCCGGCCAGTCGGTTGACCGGCACAGCCTGGCGCTGGCGTTCCGCTCCCTCGCGCAGCAGTTCGACCAGCAGCACGGCGGATTCGGGGGCGCGCCGAAGTTCCCGCCGAGCATGGCGCTCGACTTCCTGCTCCGCCACTGGGCACGGACGCGCGAGCCGCTCGCCATCGAGATCGTCTCGAGGACACACGCCGCCATGCGGAGCGGTGGGATCTACGACCAGGTGGGCGGCGGACTCCATCGCTACAGCGTCGACGCGGCATGGCTGGTGCCGCACTTCGAGAAGATGCTCTACGACAACGCGCAGTTCGCCCGACTCGGCGTCAGGGTCTGGCAGGCCACCGGCGACCAGGAGGCTCGCCAGGCCACGGAGCAGACGCTCGACTGGGCGCTCCGCGAGATGCTCGACGACAGCGGCGCGTTCCACTCATCGCTGGACGCCGACAGCGAGGGGCATGAAGGACGATTCTACGTCTGGGACCTCGCGGACGTTCAGCGTATCGCCGGCACCGATGCCGACGTGGCCATCGCGCACTGGGGCGTCACCCAGGGCGGCAACTTCGAAGGTTCGAACATCCTGTTCGTTCCCGATGGCGTGGGCGCGACGGCTGCACGAACCGGCAGGGACGTGGCCGCCGTCCGGGACGCGCTGGCTCGGGTGCGGCGACGGCTGTATGAGGCGCGCGCGAAGCGAACCTGGCCCCTCAAGGACGACAAGGTGGTTGCCTCCTGGAATGGGCTGATGATTCGCGCCTTCGTCGAGGCGGCGCGGGCATTCCAGCGCGACGACTACCGGGAGGCCGCCATCCGCGCCGGTCGCGGGCTGCGGTCGACGCTGGTTCGCGACGACCGGGTCATGCGATCCGCGCTGCGCGGCAGGGTTTCAGGTCCGGGCCTGCTGGAAGATTTCGCGGCCACGGGCCTGGCGTTCGTCGACCTGTATGGCCTGACATTCGACACCGACTGGCTGCGGGCCTCGAGGGCCATCGCCAGCCAGGCCGTCGACCTCTTCCTGGATCCTGTCAGTGGGACGTGGTTCGACACGGCGCGAGACCACGAACGGCTGATCGTCAGGCCCCGTGAAGTCACGGACAACGCGACCCCCTCCGGCACCTCGCTCATGGCCGACCTGTTGCTTCACTGGTCCCGGCTCGACGACCTTCCCCAGTGGGGCGCGCTCGCCGAGGCAGCGGTGCACCAGGCGGGCGAGACGATCGCGCGCTACCCGCAAGCGCTGGGCTACCTCGCCGGCGTCGCGGATGCGCTGGTGTACGGATCGGCGCAGGTGGCGCTGTCGGGCCCTGTCGACGACGTGGCGTTCAGGAAGATGGAGGACCGGCTCGGGTCGGCATTCATCCCGTCGCTGGTCCTGGCCGGTGGCGACCCGGATGATCCAACCCAGCCAGCTCTCATGGCCAACCGTCACCCGATCGAGGGTGCGCCGACCGCCTTTGCATGTCGCCGGTTCGCCTGCGAACTCCCCACCCGCGACCCTGGCGAGCTGGTGCGCCAGGTGGAGCAGATGTCGAAGGATGCGGGGGCGGAAAGGGCGCCTGAATCCGGCCGCCCGGGTCCCGCTTCGGGCGACTGAGGGTGGGGTGGGAGGCCCGTTATCCGAATGTGCGCTCAGTCGTCCCTTTCGGGTGACACCGGTCAGTCAGGACCTTTCAGGAGGCCTTACGGCCAGGGCCTCGACTTCCGGTAGAGCAAGCCGGAGCGTGTCTGTTTCGAGTCAGCCTCGCCGCCGAACCATATTACCGTCCCGGTAAGGCTCACCTCCGGAACGAACCAGACCAGATGCGATCCACCAGACCATTCTTCGCGCTGACCGCAGGACTCATCGCCGCCATGTCGGCGATGTCCGCCTGCACGACGGCCACCGATCCGACGCCTATCGCCACGATTCAGCTGGAGCCGGGCATCGACTCGATCGAACCCGGGCAATCGTTCGGCGATTGGGTCGTCACCCTGCGCGATGCAAACGGCAACACGCTGGCGGGCCGGTCGCTGGCGTGGGAATCGCAGAACCTCGCCGTGGCCACCATCGATGCCGCCACCGGGGTGGTGACCGCCGTGGCGTCCGGGACGACGACAATCACGGTCCGCGCCGAGGGGAAGTCGGCCCAGGCGACCCTGAAGGTGATCCCGCCGGTGGTGTCGATCATCGCCACGCCGGACAGCTTTGACCTGCCGATGACGACGACGCGAACCATCGCGGTGCAGCTCGTCGGGCCGAACGGGACCGCGCTGAGCAACCGCCAGTTGGCGTGGTCCAGCGCGAACGCGTCGGTGGCGGCGGTGAGCACGAGCGGGCTCGTCACGCCGGTTGCGGTGGGACTGACAACCGTCACCGTAATCGCCGGCGGCAAGTCGGCCGAAATCCGGGTGCGGGTAGTGGCCGAGCCGGCCGCCAGCGTTCGCATCCTCCCCGCGGGCGTGCAGGTGATCCGACTCGGCCAGTTGAAGCAGCTGACGGCCGAGTGCCTGAATGCGACGCAACAGGTGCTGACGGGCCGGACGATCGAATGGAACTCGTCGAACCCGCTCGTGGCCTCGGTGGGCACGACCGGCCTGGTGTCCGGTGTTTCCCTCGGGCAGGCGAACATCTCGGCCACGTGCGACGGCACGGTGACCACGAACGCGACGGCGCAGGTGACCCCTGTGCCCGTGTCGACGGTGACGATCTCCCCGCCGCAGATAAACCTGCAGGTCGGGCAGCAGGGTCAGCTCACCGCGACCGCGCGTGACAGTGCCAACAACGTGCTGTCGCTCCAGGGTCGCACGGTCACGTGGACGTCGGACAACCTGCCGGTGGCGACGGTGTCGAACGCCGGTGTGGTGGCCGCCGCCTCGGCGGGGGTCGCACACATCCAGGTCAGCATCGACGGAATCCTGAGCCAGGTCGTGGATGCCACCGTGACCAACGTGCCGGTGGCGAGCGTCACCATCGGACCGTTGAACCCGGCGGTGGTCTGCGGCAACCAGATCCAGCTGACGGCCGTGATGCGCGACGCGAACGGCAACACCCTGAACGGCCGGGCGGTGACCTGGGTGTCGCAGACTCAGGGGGTCGCGACGATCGGCGCCGCAACCGGAGTTGCGACCGGCGTCGCGGCCGGGACGAGCCAGATTACGGCGACGTCAGAAGGTGTCCCGGGCTTCATCGTGCTCACGGTAAACCCGCCGCAGGTCGGGGTGTGCCCTTAGGCTGAGGACCGAGGTCCGAGATCCGAGGTCCGAGGTCGGGAGGTTCCCGGCACGGACCTAGAGATCGGCACAGGACTGCAGGATGGTCCGGCAGTTGGTGCAGATGACCTTGCACCGTACTTCCGCCAGGTCGCTGGAGCCGCACACGTCGCACTCGTGGAGGAGCGGGCGGCGCGGATCGCGGCTGGGCCGGGCGGGATCTGCGGCACCGTCCTGTCCGCGATGCGCGCAGGCTCCCGCGGGCACGGGAATCACTCGAAGTCGAGCGCGAGGTTGAGCGCGGGCGCGGAATGGGTGAGCGCGCCCACCGAGATCATGTCGACGCCCGTGCCGGCGATCGCGCGCACGTTGTCGAGCGTGACACCGCCCGAGGCCTCGAGGGCCGCACGGCGCGCGGTGACCTTCACGCATTCGCGCAACAGCTCGACCGGCATGTTGTCGAGCAGGATGATGTCGGCGCCGGCCGCGGCGGCGGCCGCCACCTGATCGACCGTGACACACTCGATCTCGACGCGAGTCGCCGGCGGGGCGAGGTCCCGCGCGCGCTTGATGGCGACCTCCACCTGCCCGTCCAGCGCCGCCAGGTGGTTGTCCTTGATCAGGACGGAGCTCGCGAGGTCCATCCGGTGGTTCGACCCCCCGCCCGCCCGGACGGCGTACTTCTCCAGGCTCCGCCACCCGGGTGTCGTCTTGCGCGTGTCGAGGATACGCACGCCCGTTCCGCGCACGGCATCCACGTATCGCGACGTCAGCGACGCGATGCCGGAGAGCCGCATCAGGAAATTGAGCGCCACCCGCTCGGCGGAGAGCATGGCCCGGGCGTGGCCGGTGATATAGACGACGGTTTCGCCGCGCATGGCGCGCTTGCCGTCCTCGGTGTCGACCCGCATCGAGACCTTGGGATCGAGCATCCGGAACGTCTCGAGGGCGAATGGGATGCCGGCGATCGTCCCGCCCTGACGCGCGACCAGGGCCGCCCGGGCGCGCCGGTCCGACCGCACCGTCGCGATGGTCGTGACGTCGTTGAACGCGCCGTCTTCCTCGAGCGCCTCCCGGACCCGGCTGACGAGCTGGTCCCGCGTCAACGGGAACCGCAGACCATCGCGCGCGGCGACGGCGGGCATCTCCAGCGGCGTCACCCGACGCGGCGGCGGGACGTTCGGCTCCATGTCCGGCATGGTGGCTCCGGTGGTGCGGTGTTACTCGCCGGGATCGAACCCGGCGATTCCCGAGACGGGACGGGTCGCGTTTCCCCCGATGGCCACCATTCGCTCGAGGGCGCGCCGCGCGGGCGCGGCCACGTCGTCAGGCACCGTCACGCGGTGTGTCATGGTCTCGAGTGAGCGAAGCACCTTGGGCAACGTCGTCATCTTCATGTACTGGCATTCGGCCCGATCCGACGCTGCATGGAACGTCTTGTCCGGATTGGCGCGACGCAACCGGTGCAGGATACCGGTTTCGGTCGCGACGATGAACTCGCGGCTGCCGGATTCAGCCGGCCGGCGGATCATGCCCTCGGTGGACAGGACCTGGACGCCTTCCTTCGGGATGGCTCCGGCCGAGAGCGCCTCGACGACACTGGTCGCGCAGCCGCACTCGGGGTGGACCAGCAATTCCGCTCCCGGATGCTCGGCACGCTGGCGAGCCAGGCTCTGCGGGGTGATGCCGGCGTGCACGTGGCACTCGCCCAGCCAGACATGGATGTTCTCCCTCCCGGTCACGCGTCGCACGTGGGCGCCGAGGAAGAGGTCCGGCAGGAAGAGGATCTCCTGTTCGGCGGGGATCGCGTTGACGATCTCCACCGCGTTGCCGGACGTGCAGCAATAATCGGACTCGGCCTTCACGGCGGCCGAGGTGTTGACGTAGGAGACGACGACGGCGCCGGGGTGGGCGGCCTTCCACTCGCGCAACTGGTCGGCGGTGATGGTGTCGGCGAGAGAGCAGCCGGCGGCCAGGTCCGGGAGCAGGACGGTCTTCGCCGGCGACAGGATCGCGGCCGTCTCGGCCATGAAGTGCACGCCGCAGAAGACGATGACATCGGCCGGCGTCTTTGCCGCCTCGCGCGAGAGCCCTAACGAGTCGCCGACGAAGTCCGCGACGTCCTGGACCTCGGGCCGCTCGTAGTTGTGCGACAGGATGACGGCGTTGCGCTGGCGGGCGAGTTCCTTCACCCGGGACGCCAGTTCGGTGGGGGGAATAGCCTCCATGCCTGAATCTACACGCCTCGCCCCGCTCACACTTCGATGTGCTTCCTCGCCCATCCGCGGCGCGGCTTCGGGAAGTCGCTGCGATGGTGACCCCCGCGTGATTCCTTCCGGGCGAGCGCCGACTTCGCGATCAGGATCGCCGTCTCGCAGAGGTTGAGTTCCTCGGTCGCGCCCGACGGCAGGCGATGGTGGATGTCCATCAACTCGGCGAGGCAGTCCCGGAGTCCGCGCGCATTCCGGTCGATGCCGCTCTTCTCCCACATCACGGCGCGGATGCTGTCCGCGGCGACCTGTGCCGCCCCGCGGTCCGGGAGGGAGGGCACGGACCAACGGGTCGCCCGGCGCGGCGTGGGGCTTTCCGGGACCGTGGCCAGGTCCCTGGCGATCCGCTCGGCGAACACGAGGCCCTCGAGCAGCGAATTGGACGCGAGACGATTCGCGCCGTGCACCCCGGTGCACGACACCTCACCGCAGGCGTAGAGGTGGTTCAGCCGCGAGTGGCCGGCCAGGTCGGTGATCACCCCGCCCATCATGTAGTGCGCCGCCGGGGTGACGGGAATGAGGTCGGTGCGCGGATCGATGCCGCGCGCGGTGCAGAGCGCGAAGATGCCGGGAAAACGTTCCGTGAACTGGTCTCCCAGCTCGCGGGCGTCGAGGAACACCTGACCGGTGGCGTTTCGTTCGGCGAAGATCTCCCGCGCGACGATGTCGCGCGGCGCGAGTTCCGCCAGCCGGTGCCGCTCCGGCATGAATCGCCGCCGCTTGCCGTTGAGCAGGATGGCCCCTTCGCCGCGCACGGCCTCGGAAATCAGCGCCAGGGGGTTCTCGGGCGTGTCCAGGGCGGTCGGGTGAAACTGCACGAACTCCCTGTCCGACAGCTTCGCCCCGGCGCGGTGCGCGATCGCGTACCCGTCGCCCGTCGCGACCACCGGGTTGGTCGTGTAGCGATAGACCTGGCCGCACCCGCCGGTGGCCAAGACGGTCGCGTCGGCGCGGATCTCGACCGCCTCGCCCGCGACGCTGGCGCGCACGCCGGCACAGCGGCCGCCCTCGACGATCAGGTCGAGGACCCTGGCGCGCTCGAGCACGCGGGTCCGCGCACTCTCACGCACGCGTTCGACGAGCGTGCGCGCCACCTCGGCGCCGGTCCGGTCCCCGTGGGAGTGGACGATGCGTCGCCGGGAGTGGGCGGCCTCGCGGCCGAGGCGGAGGGCACCCTTCGGCGTCAGGTCGAATTCGGCGCCGGCCACCTGCAGTTCCCGGACGCGCGCCGGGCCCTCCTCGACCAGCACCCGCACCGCCTCCTCGTCGCAGAGGGCGGCGCCGGCCGCGAGCGTGTCCTGCGAGTGGAGCTTGGGCGAGTCCCCGGCGCCTAACGCGGCGGCGATGCCGCCCTGGGCATACGCGGTCGCGGAATCGAACAGCGATCGCTTGGTGAGGAGCATGACATCCGCGTTCACCGAGGTGCGCCAGGCGGTATGGAGGCCCGCCACCCCGCTGCCCACCACGAGGAAGCGCGTCCGGAGGAGCGATGGCATATGCAGCAATTCAAGCGGAGCGGCGGCGCCGGGGCAATCCGATTGCCGTTTGCGGATCGCGGGCAGCAGATTGCGGCATGCGGACCTCCCTGACGGCGCGGCCGTCCTCGCGCACGTGGCGTATCCCTCGTCTCCGCAATCGCTTGCGCTCGAGCCTGGTTCCGCTCGCTGTATCGCTGGCGTGCCTTCCTTCCGCCACCGCCTGCGCGCAGCTCTGGGAGCCGCTCAAGGCGGCCACCACGGCGTCGTTCCGGGGGCTCTCGGTCGTGGACGACCGGGTGGCGTGGGCGAGCGGGACGCGCGGCACCGTCATCCGGACAACCGATGGCGGCGACACGTGGACGGTCGACAGCATCCCGGGTGCCGCGGCCCTCGACCTGCGCGCCATCCACGCGCGGAGCGGGGACGTGGCGCACGTGGCCGCGACCGCGGGCCGCATCTGGCGCACCACCGATGGCGGCCGCACCTGGTCGCTCCGGTACCAGGCCACCGACACGACGGTCTTCCTCGACGCGATCGTGTTCCGGGACGACCGGAACGGCATGGCGTTAGGCGACCCGATGGGCGGGCGCTTCCTGCTCCTCGTCACCGCCGACGGCGGGGACACCTGGTCCGAGGCGCCCGCGGGCTCCCGTCCCGAGGCAGGACGGGACGAGGCCGCCTTCGCCGCCAGCGGGACGTCCCTGGCCGTGCTCGGCAGCCACGCATGGCTGGGAACGGGGGGATCGGCTGCCCGGATCTTCCGCAGCACGGACGAGGGCCGGAGCTGGACGCCCCATCCGTCCTCGATCCCGGCGCGTGCGGGCGCCGGCGGCGTCTTCTCGGTCGCCTTCGCCGATACCCTGCACGGCATCGCCGTCGGTGGCGACTATGAGCGCCCGGACGCCGCGAGCGGGACGGCGGCATTCACCACCGATGGGGGAAAGACCTGGGTGCCCGCCGTCACCATGCCAGGCGGCTATCGCTCAGGGGTCGCCATGCGACGGGCCGGGGACGAGTTGCTGGCCATCGCGGCGGGCACCACGGGTTCCGACGTCAGCCGGGACGGGGGCCGCAGCTGGATCCCCCTCGACGCCGTGCCGTTCAACTCAGTACAGTTCGGCCCTTCCAGCGTCGCGTTCGCCGTCGGCGGACGGGGTCGCGTCGCGCGGCTCGACAGTCGCCGCATCCCTCGCTGAAGACTCCCGAGACCTGACCATGCGGAACTCCCTCCCCCTCCTGTTGGCCGGCGCGCTCGCATTCACCGCCGCCTGCGACAAGCCGGCCCCGCCGCCGGCGGACACCACGGCGGCGACGCCGCCCGCCCCAGCGGCGGCCCCGGCCATGGATCCCGCGCCCGCCGTCTTCCAGGTCCGCCTGGAGACGAGCCGCGGCCCGATCGTGATCGAGGCACATCGCGACTGGTCGCCTAACGGTGTCGACCACCTCTACCAGCTCGTCCAGGCCGGGTACTACGACGACGTCCGGTTCTTCCGCGTGGTGCCCGGCTTCGTGGTGCAATTCGGCATGCACGGCGACACGGCGACCAACGCCCTGTGGCAGGACCGGAACCTGCCTGACGACCCCGTCAAGCAGACCAACCGCCGTGGCACGGTGACCTATGCCAAGTCCATGGCCCCCAACTCGCGTTCGACGCAGCTCTTCATCAACCTCGGCGACAACGCCGGCCTCGATGGCCAGGGCTTCTCGCCCATCGGCGAGGTGATCGAGGGGATGAGCGTGGTCGACGCGCTGTACTCGGGGTACGGCGACACGCCCACCAACCAGCAGGCGGAGATCGCCGCCGAGGGCAATGCCTTCCTCAACCGGCTCTATCCCAAGCTCGACTTCATCAAGACGGCGCGGATCGTGAAGTAACCGTCCCCCGGGCCGCGAACGGGCAGGTGGATGGCCGGACAGCGGCCGGGAGTCAATGGCTCCCGGCCGCCTTGCCGTGACAGGGGTAGGCGCCAACTTACCACCCTCTCATGCGCAGACTCCTCGCGGTGATGGTAGCACTGCTCGCGGTGCACACCGCGCTCCTCTTCGTGCGCCCTTCGCAGGCGACGCCCGCCTTTGAGGGCGAGGGACTCGATGTCGGTGTCGTCTTCGACGTCGGCGGACGGGGCGACAAGTCATTCAACGACGGCGCATTCCTCGGCGCCGAGCGCGCCATCCGCGAACTCGGCGCGCGCGTGCGGTACATCGAGCCGGGCGAGGGCACCGATCGCGAGGCCGGGCTGCGACTCCTCGCGGCCGAAGGCATGGACCTGGTGATCGGTGTGGGGTTCATCTTCTCGGACGACCTGGCGCAGCTTTCGCGCGAATACCCGGACGTCCGCTTCGCCGGCATCGACTATGCGCCCCCGGTGGACGCCGCCGGAAACATGATCCCGCCCCCCGCCAACCTTGCGGCGCTGCGGTTTCGCGAGGAACAGGGCTCGTTCCTGGTCGGCGCGCTGGCCGCGCTCGTGGGGGACTCGAAGAAGCTGGGGTTCATCGGCGGCATGGACTTCCCCCTCATCCACAAGTTCGAGGCGGGATTCCGGGCCGGTGTGCAGGCGGTCTGCGCGGACTGCCAGGTCATCGCGCAGTATGCCGGCGTCACCCCGGAGGCCTTCCGGAACCCGGGGCGCGGTCAGGAACTCGCACTCAGCCAGTACCAGTCGGGCGTGAACGTGATCTTCCACGCGTCCGGCTCGACGGGACTGGGAGTGTTCGAGGCAGCGCGGCGGCGCGGCAAGCTCGCCATCGGGGTCGACTCGGACCAGCAAGCCGAGGCGCCGGGGTTCATCCTCACGTCCATGGTGAAGCGCGTCGACGAGGCGGTCTTCAGCGCCGTGCAGAGCGTAAGGGACGGCACCTTCCAGGGCGGGATCTTCCAGCTGGGGCTGGCCGAGCAGGGCGTCGATTACGTGTACGACGACCACAATCGCGCGCTGATTCCCGACAGCGTCCGCGCGCGAGTCGAGGCGCTGCGTGCCGAGATCGTCGCCGGGCGGATCACGGTCCCGTTCACGCGATGAGCACGTCCCCGGAGTCGGGCCGGGAGCGACCGGCCACCGGCGCGACCGGGTCTCGAGTCACGAGTCACGAGCCCCGCCTGCTGGTCGCGACGGGAGTCCGGAAGGCATTCGGCAGCGTCGAGGCGAACCGGAACGCGAGCCTCGAGGTCGCGCGCGGGGAGATTCACGCGCTGGTGGGCGAGAACGGCGCGGGCAAGTCCACGCTCATGCGCATCCTCGCGGGCCTGCACGCCCCGGACGACGGGCGGGTCGAACTGGACGGACGCGACGTCACCGGCTGGTCCACGCGCCAGGCCATCGACGCGGGCGTCGGCATGGTCCACCAGCACTTCATGCTCGTGCCCACGCTCACCGTCGCCGAGAACCTGGTGCTCGGCCGCGAGCCCCGGCGGGGGGCACGGCTCGACCGCGCGGCCGCCCGCGCCGAGGTCGAAACGTTAGGCACGCGGACCGGGCTGGTCGTGGCGCCGGACCGGCTGGTGTCGGACCTCTCGGTGGGGGAGGCGCAACGCGTCGAGGTGCTGAAGGTGCTCTGGCGTGGGGCGCGGCTGCTGATCCTCGACGAGCCCACGGCGGTCCTGTCCCCCCCGGAAGTGAAGGACCTGTGGGGGGTCCTGCGGCGGCTCACGGCCGAGGGCAGCACGGTGGTCCTCATCACCCACAAGCTGGACGAGGTAATGGAGATCTCGGACACGGTGACGGTGATGCGCGCCGGGGAAACGGTGGGCCGCATCGCCACCCGTGACGCCTCGCCCGCCGCCATTGCCAGGATGATGGTCGGGCGGGAGGTGCGATTGGCAACGGACAGGCCGGAGGCCGGCGGCAGCGGGCCACAGGACGAGCCGAGTCACGATTCACGAGCCATGAGTCGCGCCGCGCTCGACGTGAAGGCCCTGGTCGTGGCGTCGGGACGCGGCGATGACGCCGTCCGGGGGGTCAGCTTCGCGATACCGCCTGGTGAGGTCTTCGGGATTGCGGGGGTCGAGGGGAACGGCCAGTCCGAACTGGTCGAGGCGATCGCCGGGCTACGCCGCGTCTCGTCAGGCACGATCCACCTCGGCGCGCGCGACATCACCTCCCTCGGCATGCGCGAGCGCGGCGACGCGGGGCTGTCGCACATCCCCGAGGATCGGCATCGGCGGGGGCTCGTGCTCGACTACGCCATCGCCGACAACCTGATCCTCGGGCGCCAGCACCATTTCACGCGGCGCGGCGTCCTCGATCGCGGCGCGATCGCCGCCAACGCGGCGACCCAGGTCGCCGGGTTCGACATCCGGCCACCCGACCCCAGGCTCCCGGCTGCCGCGCTGTCGGGCGGGAACCAGCAGAAGGTCGTGATCGCGCGCGAGATGGGTCGCGAGTTCCCGGTGCTGCTGGCGTGCCAGCCCACGCGGGGCGTGGACGTCGGCGCCATCGAGTTCATCCACGCCCGGATCCGGGCCGCCGCGGCCGCGGGACGCGCGGTACTGCTGGTCTCCGCGGACCTCGTCGAAGTGCTCGCCCTCGCTGACCGGGTCGCCGTCATGTACGACGGCCGTTTCGTGACCGTGCTCCCGCGGGCGCAGGCCAGCGCCGCCGTGCTGGGACCGTACATGACCGGGCTCGCCGGCCGCGGGGCAACGACTCCGTGAGCCGGTCCGTCCCCGGATCCTTCGCCGTGGCCTGGCTGGCGCCACTCATCGCGCTGCTCATCGCCGCCGTCGTGGGCGACATCCTCATCCTCTCGTTCGGGCAGTCCCCGGGCGACGTCTACCGCCTCCTGCTCGAAGGCACCTGGGGCAATGCCTATGGCCTGGGGCAGGTGCTCTACAAGGCGACGACGCTGACGTTCACCGGACTCGCCGTCGCGTTAGGTCTCCGCGCCGGGTTGTTCAACATTGGCGCCGAGGGACAGCTCGCGGCGGGCGGGTTTGCCGCCGCCCTGGCCGGGCTGGCCGTCCCGGCCACCACGCCCGCGTTCCTCGCCGTCCCGCTGTGCGTGGTCGCCGCCGCGATGGGTGGCGGCATCGTGGGCGCCGTTCCCGGGGCGCTGAAGGCGCGCTTCGGCGCCAGCGAGGTGATCGTCACGATCATGCTCAACTTCGTCGTGCTGGCGCTCCTCAACTGGCTCGTCGCCGCCAGGCTCCATGTCGGCGAGTCGCTGCACACACCCCCGATCAACGCGGGCGCCGTGCCCCGGCTGGCGGACCTTGCCCCCGCCTTCCACGGCTCTGCCGCGAACACGACGATCGTGCTTGCCATCCTCACGGCAGCCGCGGTGGGCTGGTACCTCTTCCGCACGCGCGCCGGCTACGACCTTCGCGCCACCGGGCTGCAGCCCGACGCCGCCGAATACGGGGGGATCCGGGTTGGCGCCGTCCGCTTCCGCGCCCTGACGCTCGCGGGCGCGCTGGCCGGACTTGGCGGCGTGAACTACGTCCTCGGGTACAAGCACTACTACGAGGAGGGCTTCGCCTCGGGATCGGGCTTCCTCGGGATCGCCGTCGCCCTCGTGGGACGGAACCACCCGGCCGGCGTTCCCATCGCCGCGCTGCTCTTCGCCACCATCTCGCAGGGCGGCCTGGCAGTCAACGCGATCGTGCCGAAACAGATGGTCGAGGTGCTGACCGCGGTGGTGATCATTGCGGTCGCAGTGACCGTGCCCGAAGTGCAGCGGCTGGCGGCGGCCGGGCGGCGGGTCGCATGATCATCCTTGCCTTCATCGTGCAGACGTTGCGCATCGCGACCCCCTACCTGCTGGCCGCGTCGGGGGGCCTGCTGTCGGAGCGCGCCGGGATCATCGCCCTGACGCTCGAGGGATGGATGCTGACCAGCGCGTTCTGCGCGGCCCTGGGGGCCCACTACGCGCAGTCGCCCTGGGTTGGCCTGCTCTGCGGCGTCGCCGGGGGCATCGTGGCGGCGGCGTTGCATGCCGTGGCATCGATCCGCTATCGCGCCAACCAGGTCGTGGTCGGGATCGCCATCAATCTCCTGGCGATCGGGACCACGAGGTTCTTCCTCCGGTTGGCGTTCGACAGTTCCTCGAACTCGCCGCGGGTTCCGGGATTCGACTGGTTCACGTCCTCGGGGGCGGGCGCCGGGGGCGTCCTCGACACGCTGGCGTCGCTCCTCAACCCGCTCGTGGTGGCGGGCCTGCTCGCCCTGCCCGTCGTCGGCTGGCTCCTGGCGAACCTTCCGCTCGGGCTCCGGATTCGTGCCGTCGGGGAGAAGCCTGAAGCGGCCGAGAGCCTGGGCGTGGACCCCGCCCGGGTCCGGTGGGTGGCGGTCCTGGCGGCGGGCGCCCTCACCTCCCTGGGAGGCGTCTATCTCGCGCTCGACCAGCACCAGTTCACGGACAACATGACGGCCGGACGCGGGTTCATCGCGCTGGCCGCCGTCATCTTCGGTAACTGGCGACCCGCGCGCGTGGCGATCGCCTGCGTATTGTTCGCGGCGGCCGAAACCCTCCAGATCCAGCTCCAGGGACTCCAGCTCGTGCCTTCCCAGTTCGTCGAGATGATCCCGTACCTGCTGACCATCGTCGCCCTCGCCGGGATCGTGGGACGCGCGGTGCCGCCGGCCGCCCTCGGAAAGCCGACGGCCTGACGCATGCAGATGGACATGGCCCAGGCGCTGGCGTCGCCGATCACGCGCATCGTCCTGCTGCTGATCGGGGGCAGCCTGCTCTTCGTCCTGGGCCGGGAACTGCGGAAGATCCCCCCGAAGCTCATGGTCCTGATGGCCACGGCCTTCATGGACATGGTCGGGCTCCTGATGGTGGTCCCGCTGCTGCCGTTCTACGTGAAGAAGCTCGGCGGCGAAGGCGTGCAGTTCCTCGGGATGCACCTTGGGATCGGCATCCTGTCGGGACTCATCGCGTCCGCGTTCACGGTGGCGCAGCTCCTCAGCTCGCCGATGTGGGGGCGTTTCTCCGACAAGTTCGGCCGTCGGCCCGCCCTCCTCATCGCGCTCAGCGCCGCCGGGATCGCCTACCTGGTCTTCGGGTTCGCCGAGTCGCTGTGGCTGCTGTTCCTGTCGCGCATCGTGCAGGGCGCCGGGGGCGGGACGGTCGGCGTGATCCAGGCGTACGTGGCCGACATCACCGAGCCGGAGCACCGCGCGCGGTCGCTCGGCTGGCTGTCGGCGGCGACGAACCTTGGCGTCGCGTTAGGGCCCGTGGTGGGCGCGTTCGCGGTGGTCCTCGGCGAGAAGGACCTGGTGCCCGGGGCGGCGGAGCTGCGCATGGGCCAGGCGGGCCCCGGCATCGTTGCCGCGCTGCTGTGCGGGATCACCATCCTGTTCGCCTGGAAGTACCTGAAGGAATCGAAGACGCTGCAGCACCAGGAGTCCGAGCGCCGGCGCCCGCGCGAGGCCGTGCTCCGCGTGCTCACCCACGGCAGCGACCCGTCCTCGCGGCTGATCTGGATCTATGCCATCGCCATCGGCGCCTTCCAGGGGACGTTCCCGATCCTGCCGCTCTTCCTGAACGCCGAGTTCCAGGTCACCGAGAAGACGATCGGCTACTTCTTCATGTACATCGGCAGCCTGTCGGTCTTCGCGCGGGTGCTGCTGCTGGGGAAGCTGGTGGACCGGCTGGGCGAGGCGCGGCTCTCCCGGGTCGGCCTGGTGCTGCTGGCGATGGGCCTGGTGGGCATGCCGCTGTCCCCCAACATCGGCGTCCTGGCGATCGCGGTGGCGATGCTGCCGTTAGGCACGGCGTTCACCTTCCCCTGTGTCACGGCGCTGCTGTCGCGGGTGATCAACCCGGCCGACCGCGGCCTCTACATGGGGCTCCAGCAGAGCTTCGGCGGCGTGTCGCGCATCATCGCCCCGCTGTGGGCGGGCTTCGCGTTCGACACGCTCGGGCAGGGCATCCCGTTCTACACGTCCGCCGCGATCGTGCTCGCCACCATCTCGCTGGGCCTCGGACTCGACCAGTACGCCAAGCGGCCCCCGACGGCGGCAACGGCCGCGTCCCGGCCCTGAGCGCGTGACCCTGCCCCTGAGGGGAGTGCGCGTCATTGACCTGTCGCAGGTCATGGCGGGACCGTTCTGCACCCTGCTCCTGGCGGACCTCGGCGCCGATGTGATCAAGGTGGAGCCACCCGGCGGCGACCTTTCACGCTCGATGGGCGGCGACCGGCTCCGCCTCACCGGCGCCGACCGCGCCCCATTCCTCGCGCTCAACCGCAACAAGCGCAGCGTGGTCCTCGACCTCAAGCTGCCCGCCGCGCGCGACCGGCTGCTGGCGCTGCTGCGCGATGCCGACGTCCTGGTCGAGAGCTTCCGGCCCGGCGTCGCCGAACGTCTCGGCATCGCCTGGGGGACGGTCTCGGACGTGAATCCGCGCATTGTGTACACGAGCATTTCCGGGTTCGGCCAGGTGGGCCCGTGGGCCGACCGTCCCGGCTTCGACCTGATCGCGCAGGGCATGGCGGGGGTGATGAGCGTGACGGGCGCACCCGGTGGCGATCCGGTCAAGTGCGGCGTGCCGGTCTCCGATCTCGCCGCCGGCCTCTACGCGGCCAACGGGATCCAGGCCGCACTGATCGCGCGTGCCAGCACCGGCCGCGGGCAACGGGTCGAGACGTCGCTGTTCGAGGCGGCACTCGGGCTGTCAGTCTGGGAAGCGACCGAGTTCTTCGCGACCGGCGAGGCGCCGCGCCCGCTCGGTTCGGCGCATCGGCTGAGCGCCCCCTACCAGGCGTTCCGGGCGAGCGACGGGTACGTCACCATCGCCGCGCTCACGCCGTCGCACTGGGAACGCCTGTGCATGGTCATCGACCGCGCCGACCTCGCGCTCGACCCGCGCTTCGCCACCAACGCCGACCGCATGGCGAACCGGGACGCGCTGGTCGTGGAGATCGATCGCGCCCTCGCCGCACGGAGTGTTGCCGACTGGGTGGACCGTTTGCTCGCCGAGGGCATCCCTTGCGGGCCGATCCTGGACTACGCACAGGTCTTCGGCGAGCCGCACACCGCGGCCCGCCGGATGATCGAGGTCGCCGATCATCCGGTCGAAGGTCCGGTGCGAATGCTCGGGCTGCCCGTCAAGGTCGGCGACGGGGATGGCATCGTCCGCCGACCACCGCCGCTGCTGGGCGAGCACACCCGGGACGTGCTGGAGGCGCTCGACGAGGGACGACCGATCTGGGAGACGCGGACATGAGCGACGGCGCCGTTCGCTGCGAGGTCGCCGGGACGGTCGCGCGGATCACGTTCGATCGGCGCGAAGCGCGCAATGCGATGACCTGGCCCATGTATGACGCGCTGCTCGCGGCGCTCGACCAGGTCGATGCCGCCGCGACGGTTCGCGTGGCCATTCTGCGCGGCGCCGGGGGCCACTTCGTCGCAGGCACGGACATCGGGCAGTTCGATGCCTTCACGTCGGGGGACGACGGCGTCCGGTACGAGCGCCGGCTCGAGTCCGTGGTCACCCGCCTCGAGGGGATCCGCATGCCGACCATCGCCGTGGTCGAGGGACACGCGGCGGGCGCGGGCCTGCTCTTTGCCACCGCGTGCGACTTCCGCATCGCCACGCCCGACGCGCGGTTCTCGGCGCCGATCGCACGCACGGTCGGTAATACCCTGTCGCTGGCGAGCCTGGCGAGGCTCGTCGCGCACCTCGGTCCCGGTCGCACCAAGGCGCTGGTGATGGCAGCGACGACGCTCGATGCCGCGGAGGCGCACACCGCGGGCTTCGTCTCCGAAGTCGTGCCACCCGCGCAACTGCCGCAGCATGTCGACGCGCTGGCGTCGCGCCTGGCCGAGCTGGCGCCGCTGACCTTGCGTGCCACCAAGGCCCTGGTGGCGCGGGTGGTGGCGGCGGTGGGTTCCGACGAGGATCTCCTGCGCGAGGTCTATGGAAGCCGCGACTTCCGTGAGGGCGTGAATGCCTTCCGGGAGAAGCGCCCGCCGTCCTGGGAGGGCCGGTGACGTTGGCGGGACGCGCGGGTTCGGACCTGGAGGAGGCCCTCCGGTCCGCCGTGCAGGGCGAGGTCCGGTTCGACCGCCTCACGCGTCGCCTCTATTCCACCGATGCCAGCATCTACGCGATCGAGCCGTTAGGCGTGGTGGTTCCCCGGACGGCCGATGACGTCGTCGCCGTCGTGACCGTGGCCCGGGACTATGGCGTGCCCGTGCTCCCGCGCGGCGCCGGGACCAGCCTCGCCGGCCAGACCGTGGGGCGGGCGGTGGTGCTCGACTTCTCCCGTCACATGCACCGGCTGGTGTCGATCGACCCCGAGTCGCGCACCGCCCGCGTCCAGCCGGGACTGGTGCAGGACGAACTCAACGCGGTCGCGTCGACGCACGGCCTGCTCTTCGCGCCCGACACCTCCACCGCCAACCGGGCGACCCTCGGCGGGATGATGGGGAACAACTCCTGCGGCTCGCGCTCGGCGCGGTACGGCATGACTATCGACCACGTGCAGTCGGTCGATGTGGTGCTGTCGGATGCGAGCCGGGCGGTGCTGGGCGCGGCCGCGCCTGACGAGGTCGCGCGACGGAGCCGCGGCGCCTCGCTCGAGGCACGGCTGTATCGCGACGTGCCCGCGCTCGTCGAGCGTCGCGCGGACGCCATCCGCAACGGGTTCCCGCCGTACTGGCGGCGGAGCGGCGGGTACCGGCTCGAACGCCTGCTGCCCGAGCGCGGCGACTTCGACCTCGCCAGGGCGGTGATCGGCAGTGAGGGGACGCTGGCCATCACCACCGAGGCCACGGTTGGCCTGGTCCCGATCCCCGGCGCGGTCGCCGCCGTGGCCGGCCACTTCGAGAGCGTGGGCGCCGCGCTGGCCGCGGTCGACGACGCGCTCGACGCTGACGCCGCCGCCATCGAGCTGGTCGATCGCACCATCCTCAACCTGGCGCGGGTGTCGCCGCTCCACAGTCACCTGGTCTCGGTCCTCACCGGCGACCCGGGTGCGCTCCTCTGGGTCGAGTTCTACGCCGACACGCCGGGCGAGGCGCAGGCCGCGGCGATCGCGCTCGAGGAACGATGGAAGCGTGGTGGTCACGGATACGCGATCGTCCGCGCGACCACGTCCGCGGAGCTCCGGCGGTTCCGGGAAGTGCGCAAGGCGGGACTCGGCCTGCTGAGCGCCGCCGGCCAGGGGAACGAGCGCTCGATCGCGTTCATCGAGGACACCGCCGTCGATCCCCGCCGGCTGGCCGAGTACACCGCGCGCCTCGCGCGCATCCTCGATCGCCACGGGCTGCGCGCCGGCTTCTATGGCCATGCCTCCGCGGGCTGCCTCCACATCCGACCCTTCATGGACCTTGGCCGTCCCGGAGAGGCCGGGAGGATGCGCGCGGTCGCGGAGGAAGTGGCCTCGCTCGTGCACGAATTCGGCGGCATGAACAGCAGCGAGCATGGCGACGGCCTCGTGAGGGCGGAGTTCAGCCGGCGGTTGTTCGGCGACGACCTGTACGAGGCGATGCGCGAGCTCAAGCGTGCCTTCGATCCCGACAACCGGTTCAACCCGGGGAAGAAGGTCGATGCGCCGGCCATGACCGACCACCTCCGCGAGCCGGTGCTGCCGCGCGCGCTGCCGGTGGCCACGCAGTTCGACTTCCCCGGCACCGACGGCATGCGCGGCGCGGCCAACCGGTGCGTTCGCGTGGGCGCGTGCCGCAAGTCGCCCGGCGGCGGCGGCACCATGTGTCCGTCGTTCATGGCCACGCGCGACGAGCGGCACTCGACGCGGGGCCGGGCGAATGCGCTGGTGGATGCCCTGTCGGCAACCGACCCGCGCGCCGCACTCGCTGACGACGCGCTCATAGAAGTCCTCGACCTGTGCCTGGAGTGCAAGGCGTGCAAGGCCGAGTGCCCGATGTCGGTGGACATGGCCACGCTCAAGTCGGAAGCGCTCTACCAGCGCAATGCGCTGCGAGGCACTCCCCTGGGGTCGCGCGTCTTCGGCCACGCCAGGACCGTGAACCGCCTGGGCGCAATGTTCGCTCCGCTCGCGAACCTCGCCGGCCGGTCTCGCGTGCTGCGCGCGATGGGCGAGCGCATTGCCGGCATCGATCGCCGCCGTCCCCTGCCCAGGTTCGCCAGGCAGTCGCTGTCATCGTGGTTCAACGGGCGCGCCGGCGCGCGTCACGGGGCGCGCGGTGAGCTCGTCTTCCTCGCCGATTCGTTCACCAGCCATACCGAGCCGGAGATCGGCCGCGCGTCGATCGAACTGCTCGAGATGGCGGGCTGGCGGGTCACGCTGGTCGACGACGTGTGCTGCGGTCGCTCCCTGATCTCGAAGGGACTGCTCGACCAGGCCCGGCACCGTCACGCGCACCTCATCGAGCGCCTGGCGCCGCATGCCGCCGCCGGATCACCGATCGTCGGATGCGAGCCGTCCTGCGTCTTCACGCTGAAGGACGAACTGGTGTCGCTGTCCCGGGGCAGCCAGGGTGCCCGCGCGGTCGCTCGTCAGGCGCGGTTGGTGGAGGAACTGCTCGTCGAGGCGATCGACGACGGCACCCTCCCGGTGCCGCAACGCCAGGCCGCGGTGATGTTTCACGGGCACTGCCACCAGAAGGCCGCGAGCGCGCTCGGGCCGACGACGCGCCTGCTGGAGCGCATGTCCAGCCAGGTCACGGTGCTCGACGCCGGGTGCTGCGGCATGGCCGGTTCGTTCGGCTTCGAGCGCGAGCATTACGACCTGTCGATGCAGATCGGCGAGATGCGCCTGTTCCCGGCCGTGCGCGCGGCACCGTCTTCGTGCCACATCGCCGCCACCGGCGTGTCCTGCCGCCAGCAGATTGCGCACGGCGCAGGACGAATCGCGGACCACCCGGTGATCCTGCTGCACCGGGCCGTCAGGAAGGCCCGCCCCGTCGGGGAAACGACGCTGCCCCTCTCCGACCTCTGATCTCCGACCTCTGACCTCTGACCTGTGAACACCCAGATCACGGAGAGCGCCGTCATCGCCATCGCCGGCCTGGTCGGGGTCGTGGCCCTGCTCTTCCTCACCATCACGCGCTTCCGGTGGCACGTCTTCCTCGCCGTGCTGGTGCCGATCCTGCTGTTCGCCCTCGTGCCCGGCGTCGATCGCAAGGTGTTCGTGGCCGCGTTCGAGCAGGGGTTCGGGCGCACCGTCCAGAGCATCGCGGTGGTGATCGTGCTCGGGTCACTGCTGGCCGAGGCCCTCAAGCATACGGGCGCCATCGAGCGCATAACGCTGACCATGATCCGCTGGGTTGGCGAGAAACGCATGCCCCTCGCGCTCACGTTCACCGGCTACCTCGTCGGCATCCCGATCTTCTCCGACGTGGGGTTCGTGATCCTGCATCCGCTCGTGCACTCGGCGGCGCTGCGCACGGGGCTCAACATGAGCGTGATGGCGACCGGCCTGGTCGGCGCGATGATGCTCACCCATGCCATCGTGCCACCCACCCCGGGGCCCCTCGCCGCCGTGGCCCTCGTCCAGGCGGACATGGGGAAAGTGATCCTGTTCGGGTGCATCATCTGCCTCGTGGCCTCGCTGGCGGGATGGATGTATGCGTTGCTCGTCGGCCCCAGGCTCGAGTCGCCGCCGTCCGCCGAGTTCGTGGGACAGTCGTTTGCGGATCGCGGCATGGAGGCAGCCCTGCCCACGCCGCTGCGCGCGTTCACGCCCCTCCTGCTGCCCCTGTTCCTGATCGCCGGCCAGAGCCTGCTCGCCCTCGTGCTGCCCGCGGACCACATCGTCAACGTTGCCATGCAGTACCTCGGCTGGCCCGTGGTCGCGCTGGGGATCGGCGTCATGCTCGCCGGTCGCAACGCCACCGCCGAACAACGCGGCGATCGTACCGGCACTTGGGTCGAGAATGCGCTCCGGACGTCGGCGATGATGATCATGGTGACGGGGCTCGGCGGCTCGCTGAGCCAGATCCTGCGCCAGACGCCAGCCGTGGACGTGATCGCGCAGGGCATGGCATCGACCGGCCTGCCCGCGATCTTCCTGCCGTTCGTGCTCGGCGTGGTCGGCAACATGATCACGGGTTCGGCGACGGTGGGCGTGATCACCGCCGCGTCCATCTCGGCCCCGATGATGCCGACGCTGGGACTGAGCCCCGAGGCCACCATGCTGGCCGGCGCCTCCGGCTCCGTCATCGTGAAGTACGTGAACTCCAGTTACTTCTGGGTCTGCACGTCGCTGTCGCGCATGCCGCTCCGTTCGGCACTCATCTCGTTCGGGGGCGTCACGTTCGTCACCGGCGTGACCGCGATGGCCATGGTCTTCACCCTCTGGTCGCTCGGCCTCATCTGACCGGGAAGGCACGCTAGGTTTCAACGATGATCCGACTCGATCCGTTCGCGGCCCAGGGCCGCTTCATCCTGTCCGGCGCGAAGCGCTGGATGGCCGACCTCGATGACTCGCACCGCGCGCTGCAGCCGGTGCCCTCGGGAAAGACCGCCGGGTGGTTGCTCGGCCACATGGCGGTGACCGGGGACTTCGGCCGCCGCATCTGCGGCCTGAAGCCGATGTGCCCGAAGGAGTGGCGGGCGATGTTCAATCCCGGGACGTTTCCGTCAACGGATGCATCGACCTATCCGGCGATGGCCGAGCTGCGCGACACCATGGTCGCCGTGTATCGCGACCTCTTCGCGAACGGGCCGGCGGCGAGCGAGGAGGCGTTGACCGCTCCCAACCCGTACACGCCCGCGTCGGGCGCCTTCGCGACCGCGGGCGACTTCGCCGCGTACCTCATGACCGGCCACCTGGGTCACCACGTCGGCCAGCTCAGTGCCTGGCATGTCGCGGCGGGGCTCGGGTCGACGGCCAATGCCGACTGAACGGGGAGCGCCGTTCCGCAGGCCGCCGGCAATCCTGTTCGACCTCGACGGCACGCTGGTCGATTCCATCGAGTTGATCGTTGCCGCGGCCATGAACGCGTTCGCCAGCCGCCCGGGACCGTCGCCAACGGAAGCCGAGATCCGCAACACCATCGGCCGCCCCCTGCCGACCACGTTCGGCCCCTGGCTCGTCGACGATGATGACCTGCCGTTCCTCGTGGCGAAGTATCGCGAGTTCCAGCTGGAGCACCACGACCGCCTGACGAATGCCTATGCAGGCATCGTCGACGCGGTCGCCACCCTGCACGCGGCGGGCTCGCCGATGGCCATCGTGACCAGCAAGGTGGGGTTCATGGCCGAGCGTGCGCTGGTGCACACGGGCCTGGCATCGTACATGTCGGTCATCGTCGCGTCGGACTCGACCACGAAGCACAAGCCGGATCCGGAGCCCGTCCAGGTGGCCCTGCATCGCCTGGGTGTCGACGCGGGAGAGGCCCTGTTCGTGGGGGACTCCCCCTACGACATGCTGGCTGGATGTGCGGCCGGGGTGGCGTCGGTGGGCGTGGCGTGGGGAGCGTTCAGGGAGGACACCCTCCTCGAGGCCGGCGCGCGAGTGGTCCTGAAACGCCCCGCCGACCTCCCCTCGTACGTGTCAGGGCTCGGATAGGCGCCCGGGTTCGTCCCGGGGCGCCCGGGGGCGGCTTCCACGCCCGGTCTTCAAACCTTCGGGTTGGCTCAACTATCTCATCCACCGAGCGTTGAGACCGACCCACACATGACGGTGCCGATCATCGACGACGACTCGCTGCAGCCCGAGCGAATCGCACATGACGTCGCTCGAGCCACGGCGGGAGACCGCCAGGCGTTCGAGAGGCTGTACCGCACCCATGTGAATCGCGTCTTCGCGCTCTGCGTCCGCATGACGAACGACCGCTCGGCAGCCGAAGAGCTGACCCAGGACGTCTTCGTGCGAGCGTGGCAGAAGCTCTCGCTCTTCCGTGGTGACAGCGCGTTCGGCACCTGGCTGCACCGCCTCGCGGTGAACGTGGTACTGAACGCGCGGAAAACCGAGGGACGGGACCGGAAACGGTTCGGCGGAAAGGATGTTGAACCCGACGATGAACCGATCGAATGGCAGCTGACGGCCCGGGCGGTCACCCCGGGACTGGCGATGGACCTGGAAGCGGCGATCGGACTGCTGCCGCCAGGCGCGCGAAAGGTGTTCGTCCTGCACGACGTGGAAGGCTACAAGCACGAGGAGATCGCCGAACAACTGGCGATCACCACTGGCGGGAGCAAGGCCCAGTTGCACCGGGCGCGGATGCTCCTGCGCAAGGCCCTGGAGAGATAGACATGACGATGACCTGCGAACACGTGGACCAGGTGCTCTCGGCGTACCTCGAGGGCGACCTCGGGACGGCCGGGCGCGGGGCGGTGGACGCGCACCTGCGCGAGTGCCTGCGCTGCGCCGCGCTCGTGCGCGACATCGAGGGGATCCGCACCGGGGCCGCCAGCCTGGCCGAACTTACCCCGTCGCGCGACCTCTGGGACGGCATCGCCGCCCGGATCGAGACGCCGGTCATCGAGATGCCGCGGGTGACGCACGTTCCCGCCCGGCGCACCTGGCACCTGGCGGCGGCCGCCGTCGTGCTGATGGCGGTCTCGTCAGGCGTCACCTACTCGGTCATGTCGCGGCAGCAGGACGTCGCGCCCACCGTCGCGGCAACAACCGACAGCACGGATGCGTCCCCGAACGCGGCCCCCCAGCGAGTGATCACGCCAACCCGGCCGACCGGCGGGAGCGGGTCCCCCGTGCTGGTGCGCGCCGAGCCGCTGGCGCCCGAGGTGATGTATGGCCAGGAGATCGGCCGCCTGCGCGCGATCGTCGATGAGCGCCGCGCGAACCTCGATTCGGCCACCGTTGCGGCGGTGGAGAAGAGCCTCCGCGATATCGACGCGGCGATCGCCGACGCCCGGGCCGCCCTGGCCATGGACGAGTCGAGCCGCTTCCTCAACGAGCAATTGAACCGGGCCCTCGAGAAGAAGCTGGGCGTGCTGCGCCGGGTGGCGCTGCTGCCGATGGGGGCCTCGTGAGCACACCAACGATGCAGGCAACCATGATCATCCGGGTCACCACCCTGCTCTGCCTCGCCGCGGCGACGGTCGGGGCGCAGTCCTCCCGCGACCGGGCCCGCGAGCGCGAGATCGAGCGGCGCGCCGAGCAGCTCGGCAAGACCATCGAGCGTTCGGTCGAGCAGAGCATCGACGGCGCGATGCGCGCGGTCGAGGGCGTGCTGGCGCAGTTCGATTACGGCCAGGGATACGACTCGCGCCAGGGCAGTTCGCGCATCGATACGACCTTCGCGTTCTCCGCCGACGGCACCGTGGACCTGACGAGCTTCAATGGAAGCATCACCGTCACCGGATGGACGCGCGGCCAGGCCCGCGTGCGCGCCTCGTCGTCCCGTGGCACGCTGCGCTGGCGGATGACGCAGTCCCGGATCACGGTGGAAGCCGAGGGGTATCGGGGCCGGGCCGGCGAGACGACCTATGAGGTCACCGTTCCCGAGGGCGTGCGCGTGATCCTGCGCAGCATGACGGGTGACCTGTCGGTGCAGGGGGTCAAGGGCCCGGTCGACCTGCACACCAACAACGGCGACATCACGGTCACCGACGCCACCGACCGGATCGAGATGGTGACGCTCTCCGGCGACGTGACCGGGCTCCGGTTGCGCGGGGAGGTCGAGGCCGGATCGCTGAACGGCACCGTCAGCCTCACCGACGTCGAGGGCCGCACGATTCGCGCCGAGTCCACCAGCAGCGACGTGAAGCTGGTGAACGTGCGGTCACGCGACATCGACGTGTCGAGCGTGAGCGGCGAGGTGGACTTCACCGGCCCGATCGACCCACGAGGCCAGTACTCGTTCCAGTCGCACGCCGGCGACGTCACGCTCACCATCCCGGCGAGCTCCAGCGCGCGGTTCAGCCTGGAGACGTTCAGCGGCGAGGTGGACTCCGACTTCCCGTTCACGCTGCAGCCGAACCGCGAGCGCGGGAATCAGCGGCTCGAGTTCAGCGTCGGCGGCGGCGAGGCCCGCGTGATCGCCGAGTCCTTCAGCGGCAGTATCGTCATCAAGAGGCAGGAACGCCGTTAGGCATCCCGGATCGCACGACCCTTACCCACACACGACCATGAAGACCCTTCGCACGTCCCCGATGGCCCGTGGCCTGTGGCCCATGGCCTGCCTTGCCGCGCTGGCGATCGCCGCGACCGGCGCCAGCGCCCAGGAACGGCAGTCCGACCGTGATTTCCGCTGGGACGGCCCCCTGGCCTCCGGCCGCTGGGTGTATGTCCGGAACCTCAACGGCCCGGTGCGCATCGAGCGGGCCTCGGGGGGCCGCCTGGAAGTGACCGCGGTGAAGCGCTGGCGGCGCGGCGACCCGGCCGACGCGACGATCGAGGTGACGCGCGTCTCATCCGGCGACCAGGACGTCCTGGTGTGCGCCATCTGGCGCGACGTGACGGAGGAATGCAGCGAACGCGACTACCGCACGCGTGATAACCGGCGCCGCAACCGCTGGAACGACCGCGACGACGACGTGAGCGTGGAGCTCACGGTGCGGGTGCCTGACGGGGTGAAGGTGGATGTCACCACCGTGAACGGCGGTCTCGAGATCGATGGGGCGACCTCCGTCGTCGAGGCGCATACGGTGAACGGCGGCGTCAGGGCACGCTCGAGCGGCGGGCCGGTGCGCGCCAGCACCGTGAACGGCGACGTCGACGTCACCATGGGCGCGCTCGGCGACGGTGACCTCGAGTTCTCGACGACGAACGGGTCGGTCGAAGTCACCGTCCCCGGTGACCTGAACGCCGAGGTCACGATGCGGACGGTGAACGGCAGTGTCGGCTCCGATTTCCCGATGACGGTCAATGGCCGGATCAACCCGCGCCGGATCACGGCGACGATCGGTCGCGGCGGCCGGAGGCTGGAGCTGACGACGACGAACGGTTCGGTGGAGCTGAGGAAGGGATAAGGGGAGGCTCGAGCCTCGAGCCTCGAGCCTCGACCCTCAAGCCTCACCGTTCCAAGTCGCGACTGGACAAGCGGTTACGATTCCCTATTCCCTATTCCCGATTCCCGAATTCCCCCATCGAGTCGCTATATTCAGGGTCGAACCTGACTTCTCGGGGGAATTCGGAATGGGTGTTTCCTATCGTCCAATGACCGGCGTCGCCGTCCGCACGGGAGCGGAGCGCGCGACGCTGGTGCGCCGGACCTACCTGCTGGTCCTGGCCAGCGTGCTCGTGACCATGGGCGGCGTGTCGTTCGCGATGTCGACGCCCCCCGTGCTCGCCTGGACCGCGCGGCATCCGATCATCACGATGCTGGGGATGTTCCTGCCGCTCATCGCGGCCATGAAGTTCCGCCAGGTGTTCCCGACCAACATCGGCCTCGTCTTCCTCTTCACGTTCATCGAAGGGATCGCGATCGCGCCGCTGATCTATCTCTACAACCAGATGCAGCCGGGGATCGTCGGCCAGGCTGCGCTGCTGACCGGAACCACGTTCGGGATCCTGACGCTGTACGCGTTCGTGAGCCGGCGCGACTTCAGCGCCTGGGGCGGCTTCTTCATCGTCGGCCTGTGGGTCCTGATCGCGACGTCGTTGCTCAACATGTTCTTCCAGAATCCCACGGCGTCCCTGTGGATCGCCGGCGCGACCGTGTTCGTGTTCGGCGGCCTGCTGATCTTCGACACGTGGCGGCTCAAGAACGTGTTCGGACCCGACGACTACGTGCAGGCGGCGGTGTCGATCTATCTCGACCTGCTGAACATGTTCCTCGCCATCCTGTCGTTGCTCGGCGGGCGGAGGGAGTGACTCGTGACTCGTGATTCGTGACTGGGGTCGCGCTCACCATGGACAGTGACGGGGCGTCGAAACTCGATTTCGACGCCCCGTCTTCGTGCGACGAGTGATGGGAAGGGAATCGTCGCGTCGCCCGCCGAGTCACGAGTCACGGCAGGAGTTCGTCCATCGCCTCCGCCAGCTTGAAGTCCCGCTGCGTGATCCCGCCAGCCGAGTGCGTCGAAAGGCTGCAGGTCACCTTCGTGTAGCGGATGTCGATATCCGGGTGATGGTCCATCTTCTCCGCCGCCTCGGCGACCCGGTTCACGAACGCGATCCCTGCGGGAAACGTCGGGAACTCGTACGTACGCGTGATTGCATTCCCGCGGCGGGTCCATCCCGTTCGTGCGCCAAGGGCGCGCTGGATCTCGATGTCGGAAAGCATGCTGGCCATTCGTGGCAGGGGGCGATCGAGGATGCGGCTGACCGAAAGATAACGGTTCCGCCTGGACGTCGACCGTCCAGCCCGTGGAACGAATTCGACCCTGGCGGCTGGGGGACCGCTCGCCCCGCCAGCCCGTCGTCGTACGCTTGCTGATCGTGTGCCCGCGCGCCGTGCAGGTCGTGAGCTGGTTGCCAGCCGGTCACACGCGCAGGTCTCTGCCTGCCTGGGAATCCTGGTCGCCCGCGCGGGGTCAGGAACCGTCCGCCGCCAGTCGATCCACGATGGCGGCCACGTGCAGGGCGGTCGTATCCAGGGTCGGCAGGCCCTCGATCACCTCGGCGCGCAGGAGGAGCGGCAGTTCCGTCCCGCCAAGGATCACGCCGTCGACGCGCTCCTCATCCCGCAGCCGCCTGACGATGGCGAGGATCCGATCGCGGGTCGCGTCGCGGAAGTCGCCCCGCAGCAGTTCTCCCACGTAGCGCTCGTGGATCCACAGCCGTTCGACGCTGGTCGGCGGGCACACGGCCATGCCACGCCGCGCGAAGACGCCCGGATAGAACGGCGCCTCCATCGTGAAGCGCGTGCCGAGGAGGGCGAGGTGGCTCAGGCCGCGCCGGTGCGCCTCGTCGGCGCAGGTCTCGACGATGCTGAGGAGCGGAACCGGGGAGCGCGCCGCCAGCTCGTCGAACACGATGTGCGCCGTGTTGGCCGTCATCGCGATGAAGTCCACGCCCGCCCCCGCCAGGCGTCGCAGCGACGCCAGCAGGTATTCGGTCATCGCCGGCAGGTCGGTCGCGACCAGGCGCAGCCCGACCTGCACGTCCAGGCTGTCGATGACGATCGACGGTGAACTGCCGGGGTGCCTGCGTTCCCAGTCGGCAATGATGCGCCGGTAATAGTCGATGGTGGACTCGGGACCGAGCCCGCCGACGAGGCCGACCGACTTCATGGCGTGACTCCGGAACCGCCCGATGGCCTGAGGCGGGAATACGGGAACCCGTTGCACCCCGTCCGCGGGGTCTCCGGCCTGGCGATTCGCGTCGACCTGGCCTCGTCGAGGCTGGAGGCCTTGTACGCGCTGAAGCAGAACGCCCACGTATAGGGCGGCATGCCGGTGAGCGTGACCCAGTCGATGCGCGTGAACCTGCCGGGATCGGAAGAATTCGCGGAGTCATTCACGGCGAGCAGGTACCGCTCCGCCGTGTTCCACTCGACAATCCGGTACCGCGCGCTGGTTCCCTGCCGCCATTCGTCCGGCAGCACCTCGTGAACGCCGCCGTAATCGTCGTCGAAACGGCCGAGGAGGAACGAGGGGGGATCACCGGAGGCCCCGTCGCGCGCGACCGGATCGCCGGGCGGTGGATTCGTGCATCCATCGATCGTGATCGCCGCCAGGACAGCCAGCAGGATCCGGACCCGGTCTCGCATGTCGTCAGTTCCCGGTGGCGCGCTCGAACGCGGCGCCCAGTCGCAGGACGAGGTCGTCGCGCCCGGCGGCGCCGATCACCTGGAGGGCCACGGGAAGGCGCGAGGCCGTCCCGCACGGCACCGACAGCGCCGGCACGCCGGCCATGTTCTGCGGCGAGTTCAGGCGGGTGAACGCGTCGACCACGCCGGTTGACTGGCCGTTGATGACCACGGTCGTGTCCTCGACCTTCGGCGGCAGCGCGGGCACCACCGCGCCGACGAGGCCATCCACATCCGCGAACACGCGCGCGAACGCCGCCGTCACCGCGGCCTGCGTGGCCTGCGCACGCAGCAGGTCGAGGGCGGTCCAGCGATACGCGTCCATGAACCGCTGCCGCACCAGCGGGCCGTAGGCCTCGGGCGTCGACCGCAGGAACCGGTCATGGTACCGCACGGCCTCGGAGGCACTGATCACCACCGACGCCGCCTGCGCCTCATCGAGTTCGGGAACGCGGACTTCGCGCACGCGGCAGCCGAGCCTCACGAGTTCGCGGATCGCGGCCTCGACCGGCTTCTGCACGGCGGCGTCGAGGTCGCGCAGGTGGTACTCCGACACGCCGACCCGCACGCCCTTCACGGGCCTCGTGGTCGCCTTCACGAAGCGGCCCGCGTGGCGCGGTCCGGCCATCGCCTCGAGCATCAGTGCGCAGTCGGCCACGGTCCGGGCAATGGGGCCGACGTGATCGAGGGAGGGGCTGAGGGGGACGACGCCCGCGAGCGACACCAGCCCGCGCGTGGGCTTGAGGCCCGCCACGCCGCAACAGGCGGCGGGGATGCGGATCGACCCGCGGGTGTCGGTGCCGACGGACAGGGGGCCGAGCCCGGCGGCGACCGCGGCCGCCGAGCCGCCGCTCGACCCGCCGGCCACCCGCGCCGGGTCGTGGGGGTTGCGCACCGGCCCGAAGTGCTCGTTGGCCGAGGTGACGCCTAACGCCACCTCGTGCAGGTTGGTCTTGCCGATGACGATGGCGCCGGCCCGGCGGAGCCGCCGCACCACCGGCGCGTCCCGGTCCGCCACCAGGCCGTCCCCGAAGATCCGCGACCCGGCCGTGGTCGGCGCCTCGGTGGTGAGCACGAGGTCCTTCACCGACACCGGCACGCCGAGGAGGGGCGGCATCGGGCCGCGCTGCATAACGAGTCGCTCGGCGTTCCGCGCGGCGCGGCGGGCCTGGTCGGCGAAGACGGCGAGGAACGCGTTGAGCCGCGGGTTCAGCCGCTCGATGCGGGCAAGCGTGTCCTCGACCACCTCCACGGGCGAGATCCGGCGGCGCCGGACCTGGTCGGCAAGCGTCCGTGCATCGGCAGGGTGACTGATGATTGGTGACTGGCGACTCGGCACTACGCCTCCAACCCTTTGTGTGACAAGAGTATAGCGACTCAGACGGCGAACCGGGCGGGCGGAATCGGCCCTCTTGCGTCTTCGGTATTTGTTCGGTATCTCTGGAGAGGGAGGGACGTGAGTCGCCCGTCCCCCGTCCGCCGTCCCCGTCCGAAAATGCAACTGCCGCTGATCTCCCCTCCCGCCCCGACCCCGCCGCCCCCGGCGTCCCTGCAACTCATCGGGACACAGGGGGACATCCGGTACTACGAGCAGGTGGCGAAGGGCGTGCTCAACGCGCCGGAAAGCACCGGCATGCCGTTCTGGTCGATCAACCCCTACATCGGCTGCGCCTTCGGGTGCGCGTACTGCTACGCTCGTTATGCACACCGGTACGTGGCGGAGCGGCGGACCGCGACGGGCACCGACGGCATGGAGGAACTCACCGAGCTGCCGCCCTGGCTGGCGTTCGAGCGGCGGATCTTCGTCAAGCGGAATGCGGCCGAGGTGCTGCGACGCACCTTGCGAGGCAGGAGGACACCGGTCACAGGCCACCGGACCGCGACGTCAGGAGCCGGGGGGCAGGGATCGGAAAACGATTCCCGGTTCCCGATTCCCGCTTCCCCCCGCGGTGCCGAGTCACGCGTCACGAGTCACGAGTCACGTCTTGCCCGCCTCTGGAAAGGCGAAACGATAGTCATCGGCACGGCCACCGACCCCTACCAGCCCGCCGAGCGGCACTATCGCGTGACCCGCGGCCTGCTCGAGGTGCTGGCGGAGGAGAAGGGCCTGTCGATCGTCATCATCACCAAGAGCGCGATCATCACGCGCGACATCGACCTGCTGGCGCGGCTGGCGAACCGTTCGGCGCTCACCATCCACCTGTCGCTCATCACGCTCGATCGTGAACTGGCGCGGCGGCTCGAGCCGAGGGCCCCCACGCCGGAAGCGCGGGTGCGGGCGCTGGAGCGGCTGGCGGACGCGGGCATCGACGTCGGGATCAACATCATGCCGGTGCTGCCGGGGATCACCGACCGGCCGGCGATGCTCGACGCGGTGGTGCGTCGCGTGAAGGCCGCAGGCGCGTCGCACGTCAATGCCTGCGCCCTGCGCCTCCGCGCCTCGGCCCGGCGCCGCTACCTGCCGTTCATCGAGACGGAATTCCCCTCACTGGCCGGTTCCTACCGCGCCGCGTTCGCCAACGGCCACCAGGTCGGCGATGCCTATCGCGAGGGGTTGAGCCGCTTCCTGCGCGACCGGTGCCGCAAGCACGGCATCACGTATGGATCGAAGACCGTCCGTGAAGAGCCCCTGCCTGCCGGTACGCCGGACCCACCGGCAACAACCCAACTGGCACTATCCCTCGTGACGCGTGACTCGTGACTCGTGACTCGTGACTCGTGAGATGCCTGATGCCTGATGCCTGATGCCTGTTGCCTGGTAGCTCTCAGTTCCTCGTTATGGCGAAATAAATGACGTACAGCCAGGAGAAGAACCCGTGAATGATGGCCCAGATGATCGAGTGGTGCAGGCTCCACGAGATCGTGATCGCGAGGGCGCTGCCCATCGTGACGCCGGCCTTGGCGACTTCGGTGGATCGAGAGGTCGTGTGCATCGTGAAGCCTCGTGCGGGTTGGCGGTCGAACGGCGTCCCGTCGGCGATGGGCCCGGTGTGCGGAGTGTCGGTCATGGCAACGGTGTTCGTGGGGAGTCGCGTCAGGAGGAGACTACGCGCATCCGGCCTCCGCAGATTCGCGTCTGTATCCTGGCTGCGTGCCGATGCCGCCTGCTGGCCTCAATCTGAAATCCCTGACACGGCACCCGTAATCCGCACTCCAATCTGCACTCCGCAATCTGCACCCTGCATTCTGCAATCGCATGTCCCTCTCCGCCCTTCGCCAGCAGTTGTCGGTGCTGCTGCCGCCGGTTCGCGTCGGCGGCGGTGCCGCGATCCCCACCGGGATCCCGGTGCTGGATCGCGCGCTGTCGGACGGCGGGGTGCCGAGCGGGCGGCTGACGGAGATCGCCGGGGCGCGCGGCAGCGGGCGCACGACGCTCGTCAGGCAGCTGGTGCTGGCCGCCGTCACCGCCCGGCGGTGGGTGGCGGTGATCGACGGCTCCCGCACGCTGGCCCCGCGCGAGTGGGCCGGGGCGGGTGACAGCGGACGGCTCTGGGTGGTGCGCCCGCAGGCCGCCGACCGGAGCGCCTGGTGCGCCGACATCCTGCTCCGGAGCGGCGCGTTCAGCCTGGTGGTGCTCGACGGTGCCCCGGCCCTGCCCCGCACGATCGCCGTCCGCCTGACGAGGCTCGCCAGGGAACACGACGTGGCGCTGGTGGTGGTCGGCGATGCCCCGGTGATTGGCAGCGCCGTCCGGATGCGCGTGACGCGGGCCCTTCCTGCAGGGCGAGGCATCGGGCATCGGGCATCAGGCCTCGCCGGGTCGCGGGGTCACGAACGGCAAGGCATCGGGCATCAGGCATCAGGCATCGCCGAGTCACGCGTTACGAACGGCAAGGGACCAGGCATCGGGCATCAGGCATCGCCGAGTCACGAGTCACGACTATCCGTTGTCATCGAAAAAGGCGGTGTGCAACACGCCGTGGAGGTTCGCTGTGCAATCGAAGTGGCGCGTCGCCTGCGTGCGCATCCCGAGGTTCCCGATCGGCGCGGTGTGGCGAAACGCAATCGCTGGGGACAACTCGTTCCTTCCGCACCCGGGACAACCAGCGTCGAACGGGAAGGACCCGAACACCCTGGCGGCGGAGCCGCGCCTCGAAAGCGGCGATTCGCGGAGGCGCATTCCACGCGAGACGCGTTCCTCCTCGACCGGAAGCCACCAGGCCGCACATGAGGTCCGGGGTCCGGAGTCCGAGGCCGGAGGGCGCACGGCCGGGCCACGGGTCACGCGTCACGAGTCACGCCACTGGGATGACCTGCCGATCGCGCTGGGCGACGGGCAGCGCATCCGGGCCGTGACCGCGGCCGGCGCGCGGGCGCACATCCGCGCCGGGATGACCGTGACGGAAGGGACGTCGAAGTGCGCGGACCTCCTGGTGTTTCCCTGGGACCAGGTGGTAGTGGACGAGGAGGTGCGTCGCGCCACCGCGGCATTCCTCGACGCCAGCCCGCAGGTCACGCCGGTCGCCGGCGCGCCGGGGCTGTGGTGGATCGGCGCGTCCGGGCTCGAGGCGCTCGGCGGCGAGCCGGCGCTGGCCGCGGCCCTCCTCACGATCGCGCGGCGGTGGCATCCCGGGGCCCGGGTGGCGATCGCCGATTCGTGTGTCGCGGCGCGCGCGGGCACCTGGGAGACCGCGAGCGCAAGGCGCAGGGCATCGGGTATCGGGCACCAGGCATCACCGGGTCCCGATTCCCGATTCCCGGTTCCCGGTTCCCGGTTCACGATCGTCCCCCCCGGTACCGACGCGACGTACCTCGCGACGGTCCCCCTCGGCCTCATCCCGATGGACGAGGCGATGGCCGGGGCACTGTCGGCGTTAGGCATCCGGACCGCCGGCGCGCTGGCGGCCCTCCCGCCGGACGATGTCGAGCAACGCTGGGGACGGACCGGGCTCGCGGCCTGGCACCTGGCGCGCGGGGACGACCGCCGCCGTCCCGGCCTCACCGCCGCCGACTTTCCCCGGTCGGCCTCGGCGGACCTGGTGCCCGGCGTCGCGACCATGGAACCGGTGCTCTTCCTGCTCCGGGCGATGCTCGAGCGACTGCTGGCCGGGCTGGTGACCGACGGGCGCGCCGCCGCGACGCTGGCCATCACCCTCACGCTCGACGACACGCGCGGCGCCGCCGGCGACGGTCCGGCCCATACCGTCACGCGCGAAGTGCGGCTGGCCCATCCCATGGCCCGCCTCGTGCCGCTGTTCGAGCGATGCCGGGCGCTGCTGGACCGCTGGACGCTGCCGGCCCCGGTGTGCGCCGTGAGCGTGGCGATCGTCGCCACCGCGCCGCTGGCCGGCGAACAGGGCGACCTGCTCGATCCTTCCTGGCACGACCCGGCCGCTGCCGATGCCGCATTCGCGCGCCTGCGCGCCGAACTGGGTGCCGACGCGATCGTCGTCCCCGTCGTGGTCGATGAGCACCGGCCCGAGCGGGCGGGAGGATGGGTGGCACCAGATGGGAGATGGGAGACGGGAGACGGGAGGCGCCCGCCGGTTCCCGAGTCCCGAGTCCCGATTTCCGATTCCCGATCCCCGATTCCCGATCCCCCCGTCCCGTCCTGTTCCCGCCAGCTCGAGACTCCCGAGCCGGTGGAGGTCGAGTGCGCCGGCGGCCAGCCCCGCGTCCTCTGGTGGCGCGGGCAGCGGATGCGGATCGCACGCCCCCTCGGCCCCGAGCGCCTGGCCGGTGACTGGTGGAAGGACGGCTACGCGAGGGACTACTGGCGCTGCGAGGACCCGGAAGGCGAAGGCACGCTGGTGCTGTATCACGACCACTCGTCAGGCAGCGCCTGGTTCGTGCAGGGGTGGCATGACTGAACAGCAAGGCCACAGGCCACTGGCCACAGGCCAGGGGGAGGACCGCCCGTCTCCCACCTCCCGTCTCCCGTCTCCCTACGTCGAGCTTCACTGCCACTCCGTCTTCTCGCTGCTCGACGGGGCGTCGGAGCCGGAGGAGCTGGTGGCGCGGGCCAAGGCGTTAGGCATGCCGGCGCTGGCCCTCACCGACCACGACGACCTGGGCGGCGCCGTCCGGTTCGCGCACGCCGCCCGCGACCTGGGGCTCGAGGGCATCCTCGGCGCCGAGCTGACCGTGCTGGCCGGCGGCGCCCGCACCCACCTCGTCGTACTGGCCGAGTCGCGCGAGGGCTACGGGAACCTGTGCACCCTCATCACGCGCGCGCGCATGGACACCACGCGCGGCGACCCGGCGGTCACGCTCGAGACGCTCGCCCGCCATGCCCGTGGCCTGTTCGCCCTCACCGGGTGCCCGTCCGGCTGGGTGCCGCAACGCCTGGCCGCCGGTGACGACGCCGGCGCCTGCGAGGCGGCCGCGACGCTGCTCGACCTCTTCGAGGGACGCCTCGCCATCGAGTGCTGGGACCACCGCCTGCCCGAGGAACGCGCACTCGTCAGGCAGCTCATCCCGCTGGCGCGCTCCCTCGGCATCCCCTGGGTGGTGACGAACGACGTCCACTACGCGCTTCCCACCGGCCGGATCGTCCACGACGTGCTGTCGGCCATCCGCCACCAGCGCACGCTGGACGAGATGGGAACGCGGCTGCGGCCGAACGGCGAGTGGTACCTGCGCAGCGCGGCCCAGATGCGGCGGCGCTGGCAACTGGACGACACCGGGATCCGCACCACCCTGGCCATCGCCGAGCGGTGCGCGTTCCGGCTGGCGGACCTGAAGCCGACCTTGCCGGACTTTCCGCTGCCGCCCGGCGTGAGTGCCGATGACTACCTCAGGCGCCTGGTGGAGCAGGGAGCAATGGAACGGATTGCGCAGAGCGCAACGCGCAAAGGGACAGACGCAACGGAGAGGTCGGAGGTCCGAGGTCCGAGGTCCGGGGCAGTGCCGGGTCACGAGTCACGAGTCACGAGTCACGAACTTCCCGACCGCCATCGCCACCAGATCGACCACGAGCTGGACCTCATCCGGAAGCTCGGCCTCGCCGGCTACTTCCTCATCGTCTGGGACATCGTCCGCTTCGCGCGGCGCGCGGGCGTGCTCTGCCAGGGGCGCGGGTCGGCGGCCAACTCCGTCGTCTGCTACTGTCTCGGCATCACGGCGATCGATCCGGTGAAGATGGACCTGCTGTTCGAGCGGTTCCTGAGCGAGGAGCGGCGCGAGGCGCCGGACATCGACATCGACTTCGCGCACCGGGATCGCGAGGAGGTGCTCCAGTACGTCTACCGGCGATACGGACGCGAGCATGCCGCCATGGTCTGCGAGCACATCACGTTCCGCGGGCGGTCGGCGGTGCGCGACACGGCGCGGGTACTGGGCTTCTCGGTGGAGCAGGCCGACGTCCTCAGCACGCTCGCCGACCGGTTCTCGGCCGAGGCGACGGCCGAGGCGCTGCGACAGGGCGCGAGCCAGGAGGCGATGGCGGGCCGGCACTACGACCTCGATCCGCAGTCCGACCGGCCGGCGGTGCCCGACGACGCGCGACGCAAGCCGGAGGAGTGGACGGCAGAGCGGCTGTTGCAGGGCGCAGAGCGCAAGGCGCAAGGCGCAGAGGGCCTGCCGAGTCACGAGTCACGAGTCACGAGTCACGACAAGGCATCAGGCATCAGGCATCAGGCATCGCCGGGTCATGAGTCACGACTCAAGAGTCACGATCGGGACGACACCGGCCTCGACCTCGGCGACCCGCGGGTGAAGGTGTTTCCCGACATCGTGGCCGGGTTGCACCAGGTCCCGCGCCATCGTTCCATCCACGTGGGCGGGTTCGTGCTCACGCGCGAGCCGCTGCGCACGGTGGTCCCGATCGAGCCGGCCTCCATGCCGGGGCGCACGGTGATCCAGTGGGAGCGGGACGACCTCGACCCCGCCGGCCTGGTGAAGATCGACCTGCTCGGCCTGGGCATGCTCACCGTGCTCCAGGACTGCCTGAAGTACATCCATGCCGTGCGCGGCGTCTCGCTCGACCTGGCCGCGATCGACATGACCGACCAGGCCGTCTACGACGACCTCTGTCGCGCCGACACCATCGGCGTCTTCCAGGTGGAGAGCCGGGCGCAGATGAACACCCTGCCCCGCCTCAAGCCGCGCTGCTTCTACGACCTGGTGGTGGAGGTCGCGCTCATCCGCCCCGGGCCGATCCAGGGCGACATGGTGAACCCGTACCTGCGGCGCCGACTGGGCGAGGAGGCGGTTACGTTCGCGCATCCCTCGCTGGAGCCGGTGCTCAAGCGTACGTTAGGCGTGCCGTTGTTCCAGGAACAGGGGATGCAGGTGGCGATCGCCGCCGCGGGCTTCACGCCCGGCCAGGCGGACGTGCTGCGGAAGGCGATGGGCCACAAGCGGTCGCACGAGCGCATGGCGGCGATCTGCGCGCAGCTCGTCGAGGGCATGCAGCGCAACGGGATCGACGAGGCGACCGCCCGGCGGATCTACAACCAGATCAATGCGTTCGCCGACTACGGGTTCCCCGAGTCGCACGCCGCCAGCTTCGCGCTCATCGTCTACGCGTCGGCGTACCTCAGGCACTACTACGCGGCGGAGTTCCTGGCCGCGATGCTCAACGCGCAGCCGATGGGGTTCTACTCGGTGGGCACGCTGATCGAGGACGCCAGGCGGCATGGCGTCACGGTCCTGCCGATCGACCTGACCACGTCGGCCTGGGACCACTCCCTGGAACTCGGCGATGGGCGGCTGGTGGTGCCGTCCGGGGGAGTCGTGCGGACGGGCCAGGCATCGGGCATCAGGCATCGGGCATCAACGGTGCCGGGTCACGAGTCACGAGTCACGAGTCACACTCCCGCGGTCAGGCTGGGGCTGCGCCTGGTGCGCGGACTCGGGTCCGTGGCGCGGGAGCGACTCGAGAAGGCGCTGGTCGACGGGCCGTTCACCGACATCCGCGACTTCGTCCGGCGCTCCGGCGTGGACCAGGGTGCCGTGCGCGCGTTATGCGAAGCGGGCGCGTTCGACCGGATGGTCGATGACGTCGCGCCGAACCAGCGCCGGCGCGTCGCCCTCTGGCGGGCCCTGGACGCGATGCGGGGAGATGCCGGGCCGCTCGCTCCGCGCGCGAGGCCACAGGCCACGGACCATGGGCGAGGAAAAGTCCCGATTCCCGATTCCCGATTCCCGATTCCCGACCCACCGAACGGCGAGGCACCAGGCATCGGGCATCAGGCATCCGCCGTGCCGATTCACGAGTCGCGAGTCACGAATCACGAGCTGTTCCCGGGCATGACTCGCATCGAGCTCACGGACGCGGACTACCGGATGACCGGCCTCTCGCTCAACGGCCATCCCATGCGCCACCTCCGCCGGCTCCTGTCGCCTAACGCGGTGCGCACCGCCGATGACCTCATCCGGGCCGGCCGGGACGGCGAGCGGGTCGCCCATGCCGGGCTCGTCATCGTCAGGCAGCGACCGGGCACCGCCAGGGGGTTCGTCTTCCTCTCCCTGGAGGACGAGACCGGCATCCTCAACGTGGTCGTGACACCGAAGCGCTTCGAGCGGCAGGCGCTCCTCATCTCCAACTCCCCCCTCCTCCTCGTGCGCGGGACGCTGCAGGTGGAGCACGGCGTCGTGAACCTGCGCGGCGAGACCTTTCACGCCCTCAAGGCCGGCGCGGGGGAGGACTGGGCCCGGAGCCACGACTTCCACTGACCTGGAACGCACCACGCCGCGATGCCGGGCGCCGCACCGGCACCCGCGGAGCCTAACGGGCGTCGCGACTCGGCAACCGGGCCTTGTCGATCCGGAAGGCGTTGCCGAACGCCGATCGATCCGGGATGTGCGCCAGCAGGTCGAGGTAGATCGGCAGGCGATCGCGCACGGGGATCCACGCGCGCGGCGCGTAGAACTGCCCCACGTCTCCCTGCGCAAACTGCCGAAGCCGCGGCGCCCCGAGATCCGATCGCGCCAGGCGGCGGCGCTGGAACAGCAGCGTCCGCACGAGCAGGTCGCCATCCTCGAGCCGCTCGATGCGCACCGCGACCACCCGGCCCAAGTAGAGGGCCGGAAGCGCCAGCGGCGCCGCGACCACCACGAGGATCGGCTCGAGCTGGATGGTCGCGAGCACCGCACAATACGCCCCGGCCGCGAGCGCCGGGATCATGAGCGCGCGCCAGACCCAGGCAATGGGCCCATACCGATACAGCAGCAGCCGCGACAGCGGGACGGTCATCAGAGGGTCGGCGTGATCTCGGGCACCGGCCACGACTGTCCGGTCGCCGACTCGATGGTCGCCTGCAATTCACCCGCGCCCCGCATGCTGCTGGGGAACGCAAACTCGCGGGTGGGCGATCGCACGCAGTAGTAGACGATCCGCCCCCCGACACCGGGCAGGAACACGTACCGGAGGTGGAGCGCGGAAACCTCCGGCCACGGGATCGTGTGCACACGGAAGAACAGCCGGCTGTGCAGCCCTTCCCCGTCGACGCGCAGCTGCACCCGGCCGGCGAACCAGTTCGAGAACGCGAAGGTCACCGCGATGATGAGGGACGACACCGCCAGCGCGGTCGTCTCGGGATCGCCGCCCCGGGCCGCCGGGATCGCCAGCCCGACGGCCAGCACGCCGAAGACGATCGTGGCCACCTGGATCACGCGACTGGGATGCGCGTTCTGGTAAACCCGCGCGACGACGGGCACCAGCGGCCCGGACGCCAGGTGCGGCATCGGCGCGCCGGCGCGGCGGCGGCGCCGCCCGGGCAACGTCGGACCCACCGCACCGACCGCCATGCCAAGGAACGTCAGGCCTAACGCGACATACTGGGCCCAGCCGACCGCCCCGGACATGGCCCAGAATGGCAGGCTCGCGGCAATCCACCGCAGGCTCTCCCACCGCCGGAGGCCGATGACCGCGCCCGCCGACACGCCGGCCATGAACCCGACGCCGCCGGCATCGAGCCCGTCGACCCCCGCCGGGCTCGCCGCCAGCGAGATGAAGCCGAAGACCAGCGCCGCCCAGGCGAGGCCGTGATTCCTGATGGCCGTCAATCCGACGTCGACACCTGCCGGCGCGCAATCAGCAGGGCCTTGATCCGGTTCGGCCCCGGGACGCCGGCGGCCACCTCGGCCGCCTCCGTCGTCGCCGCCGTGGAGATCGTGATGTCGCCGATGTTCACGATCCGTCCCCAGATCCCCTGCCTGACGTCGATCGAACGGATGTCCCTGATGAAGAACTCACTGGTCTCCTTGGCCAGGAAGCCCTCGACCACGCTCACCCGGTCCGGGTAGATGCGCATCACGAACGACCGGCGGTGGTACAGCGAGTGCAGGATGGAGAACACCAGCCACCCCACCGGCACCACCCAGAACCAGTTCCACCAGTCGTCAGGCACGAAGGCGATGAGCAGCGGCAGCGCGATCGCGAACGCGACGAGGTGCCAGCTGAAGTTCCACCACGAGGGCCGCACCTTGAGGAGCACGGTCGCGGGGTCCGTGGCCGGCACGCTGGCCACCACCTGGTGCACGGCGTTCCCTCGCTGCTCCGGCACCGGGCAGCCACAATTGGGACAGGCCTTCGCCGAGGTCGAGACCTGCTTTCCGCAATCCATGCAAGCGATCAGTGCCATGCGTTGCCTCGGCAGGTTGAGGTGGATGCCGGCATCAGGCCGCCACCCGTTGAATGAACCCGGCCGGATCGGACCAGTACGCGCCGGGGAGCACCGGGGACGAGCGCATCGCGTCCTCGACCACCGTCCAGCCGGCGCGCGCCGCGATGTCGTAGGACGCCAGCGCCCGGGCGATCCGCTCCGACGTGTCGGCGAAGTTGCGGAACCAGAAGTACGTGCGCCGGGGAAAGTACGCGAAGCGCACGATCGGGCGGAGGCAGAGGAACGTCAGGATGGGGCAGTCGAACTTCGACACCTCTGCCCGGACCCCGGGCGCCACCGTGACCTCCTGCTCGAACTGGAGCGCCTGGAGGAAGAGGTGCCGCTTCTGCGCGGCGTCCATCGTCCGGCCCTCCCGCGTCGCGGCGTGCATCGTGTTGAGCGCCGCGAACAGGTCCGGGTGCATGTAGCCGGACGCGTCCGGACGGGTGCCGTAGTGCCTGGTGAAGAAGTAGTTGGTGAACGTGTCGATGAAGACCTGCCGGTTCACCGACTTGAACCCCTCCGCAAACCCGCCCAGCAGCTGCATCCGGAAGGCGCGTTCGCGCGCATCGTAGAAGTAGCGCGCCCGCAGGGCGTCGCCCAGGCGACCCGTCGTCTCGAAGAACCCGGCCGCCCAGAGGGCGCCATGCAGCGCCACGAGCGGGAACGTGTGGTTGGCGTTCGAGTCGCGGTAGATCTGGTGATGCGCCATCACCCGCTGCGCGATGTCGCCCGGCGCGCCGGCGATGCGCGCGGCGTGCGCGCGCAGTATCGCGTGGCCCTCGCGGGTCCCGGCCGGCAGCGTCGTGGTGTCGATCATCCGCGCGCTACCACCGCAGCCGGAGCGCGAGGGCGATCACGCGATGACTGCCTTCGGCCTCGACCGCCCGGAACACGCGGCCCTTCGCCAGCTCGTCGGCGATGACCTGCGCCGAGAGCGACGGCGGGACGTTGTCGAAGTAGTGATTGTACGTCAGCACGAACTCGACATTCTCCAGGCCCGTCTGGTCTCCCTTCAGGGACCACGACAACTCCGAGTAGATGTCGCGGCGATAGTCCAGCCGCTTGTCGCCGTTCGCGGCCGCCACGCGCCGCGGCGCGTCGAGGGGAAGCTTCCAGTACGGATAGACCCGGACCTGGACATCCTTCGTCGGACGCCAGCGGAACGTGGGCCTGAGGCTGACGCGATACCGCTGCTCGCTCGGGAGCGAGACCTTCGACTTGACCTCGTCGGCCGTGGTGACCGGTCCCGACTGGGGGATGGACACCACGTCGAGGTCCGCGCGCTCGATCTCCGCGAACAGGCTCGCCGCGACCCCGATGACCAGTCGCGCATCGCGCTCCAGCAGCGATCGCCGGATCTCCTCGGCGGCCGCGTCGAAGCGATCGATGTCCGCGACGGTGAGGGACACCGGATTGGACCGGGTGGCAATGCCCGGCGTGGCCCGCATTGGCAGGAATCCGCCACGGACCTGGTCGACCCGGGCGTCGATCCCCTGGCGGGCGCTCATCGAGCCGAGGTGCGCGGCCAGCCGCGCGCCAAACCCGATCTCGTAGCGTTGCTGGATGCTGAGGAAGTTGTCGGTGAATCGTTCCGCGAACGCGAAGTACTGGAGCGCGGACGTGGCGTGGTAGTCGTACGTGATCTGCAGGCTCGTCACGTCCTCCTGGAGCACGCCGTCGCGCAGCTGCAGGCCGAGCCGGCTGACCACCGACAGTTCCGACGGAAAGTCGCCCCGGGAGAGCGAGATCCCGGTGTTGAGCTTGTAGAGCGACTTCTCGCCGGCCTCGTCACCCGAGAGCCCGAACAGGATGTCGGCCTTGAGGGCGCGTTGCTGGTCCTCCTCGCGGCGGAGGGCGGCCAGCGCCTCCCAGAACGTCGCGGGGAGGAGGCTGTCGAGGACACCGCGCTGGAACGGCAGGAGCTTCCGCTCCATGTCGGCGACGACCTGCGCGTCGCCGGCCACCGGCACGAGCATCGCCAGGACCAGCGGCGCGGCCGCCAGCGTGCGTCGAATCGTTGCCGGCAGCATCCGCTACGGCTTCGGCTTGACGCGGTCCTTGATGTCCTTGAACGAGTCCTTGATGTCCTTCGTGAGGCTGCCGCGGATGTCCTCGCGAAGCTTGGCGGCCAGGTCCTTCACGCCGCCGGACTCGGGCTTCACCTCCGGCTTGGGCCGGTGGATGGTGAAGTCGGTCGCATCGAGCTTGCCGAGGATCCAGGTCGTGTGCGGCGCGGTGGCGGCGGTCAGGGTGTCCATGCCGATCCGGAAGTAGCCCTTCTCGCCCCAGTCCTGTCCCCAGCTGTTCCGCACCAGGAACTCTTCCTGATTGAGGTCGTAGCCCACGAGGAGCATGGCGTGGCTGCCGTAGTCGTTGAAGACCGCATCGAGTTCGGCCTTGGTGGGAGCGGGCGCGCGCCCGGTGGCGCGGACATCGCTCCAGAACTTCTCCGGCAGGCTGGCCGCGAACACGACCGGATACCCGCGCGCGAGGGAAGCCTTCACGTTGTCGAAGCCGTCCACGCGCGCATACTCGGTGGGCACGTAGTCGAGCGCCTTCTTGTAGACGGTGTCCTCGGGAATCCTGTCGAGGAGCGTGGGATCGTAGGGCCAGTCGGTTTCGGTCGGTGCGCCGAATGCGAGGAACGCGGCCATGCCCTGCGAGATCTTCGTGCCCGAGTCCTGGGTCTCATGCCCCGACATCCGGCGGGCGTTGAAGTAGACGAACATGCGACTCAGGTCCACCGCCGGCTTGCCGTCCTTGCGCACCTGGTATTCCATCGCGCCGACGACCGCGTTGGCGGTGCAGCTCCCGACCTGCCCCTGGTCCTCGACGGGTGAGCAATGCTGGCGCAGGTCGACTTCGCGTGGCAGGGTGGTCAGGTTCGGGACCGCGCGGTAGTCCGACGGGGATGGCGTTTCCGGCAGGCAGCCATCGAGCCGCCGACCCAGGGACCGCTCCCCGGGCTTCACGCCCTTCGTATAGACGGCCTGGCCGCACGAGGGGCAGTGGCTTCCCGATGCCGGCAGGGCACTCTTGCAGCGATAGCAGTTCATCCTGGTGTCTCCACTCCGGGGTCCGGTCGTGCGTTTGGGGTCACGGCTGCTGCTACTGGACGTGGTTGATCTTGAAGTCGCCTGACGAGCCGTCGGCGAGGCTGTACCGCAGGTGCGGGAGCCCCCCGCCGTCGGGGTAGACCTCGCCGGTGCCCTGCATGACCGCGCCGGCCTGGGTGCGCAGCGTGAAGCGCGCGCCGGCGCTGGTCAGCGTCCCGCTGAGCGTGACGACGCCGTAGCCCTGGATGTTCGCCGTGGCGGTGAACTGCGTGCCGACGTGCGTGACGGTGAAGCGGTTCCCGTAGCTGTCGATCCAGAAGCCGGCGGCGTTGAAATCGGGCGGCGGCGGCGGGGGCGAGGTCATCGTGTCGGGTGGCGTGAAGGTGTCGTCGATGACGCCACCGTCACCACCGCTCATCATGTTCCCGATGGCGCCTAACGCGATGAACACCGCGACGCCCCCGACGACCAGCTTCGTCCGCTTCGAGGACCCGGCCAGCAGGCCCTGGTACTGGTACCAGGGCTTTCGATCCGGCTCGGGCGGGGGCGGAAGCGGACCGGGGTCCGGGGGGAAGGGCGGATCCGGTACGATCGGCGTCGGCCGCAGTCCCGACGCCGCGTCGAGCGCGGCCTCGAAGTCCGCCGCCGTCGCGTACCGGCTCCGCGGGCGGGCCGACAGCCCTTTCTCGAGCAGGTCGTCGATCGCCCGCGGGATGTCGCGCCGGCTCTTGCTCACGGGCTCCCATCGTGCCTGCGGCGGCGCATCCATCAGCAGCTCGTAGAGCATCACCGACAGGGAGAAGATGTCGGCCGGCGGCCCCACCGCGTCCGCGGACGTCATCTGCTCGGGCGCCATGTAGATCGGCGTGCCGACCGGGCCCCCGCTCCGCACGGTCGGCGTGCCGCCGATCGCCTTCGCGATGCCGAAGTCGAGGATCTTGAGGTCGAAGTTGCCGGCATCCGGGTCGCCGGACAGCAGCACGTTCTCCGGCTTGAGGTCGCGGTGGACCACCCCCATCCGGTGCGCCTCCGCGAGCCCGGCCAGCATCGACTTCATCAGCCCCGTCGCCACCGGCAGCGGCACCTCCCGCCCGGCGCTGATGCCGTTGATCAGCCACGAACGCAGCGTGCCACCGCGAACGAACTCCATGGTGAAGTACGGCTGCCCGTTCCACTGCGACACGTCATAGACGGCGACGATGTTCGGGTGGCGGATCTGGCGCGCGGTCAGGCCCTCCGCCATCAGCCGCTTCACCGCCTCATCGCCCGTGACGAGGTCAGGGTGGATCAGCTTGAGCACCATCTCCTCGCCGGTGTTGGTGTCCCTGGCGACGTAGACGATGCCCATCCCGCCCTCACCCAGCTTGCGCACGACTTCGTAGCGCTCGGCGAACTTCGTGCCCGGCTCGAGCACCGTCGCGCGCGACTCGCGCATCGGCGCGATGGTCCCGAGCCCGCTGTAGGTGCCACCGGCCGGCCGGTTCGGGGTGCTCGCCCCCGGCTTCGCTCCACAGTTCGGGCAGAACGCGGCATCGGCCGGGAGCGGGGCCTTGCAGCTCGGGCAGTTCATGACGCCATCCCGGGTGTGCGGCTGATGGTGATCCGGTCGACCGAACCGATCGACGACGTGAAGGCCACCTGGATCGAGAGCTTGTCGGGACGGCCGGGGATGGGCACCAGCCGCTCCCCGGGCTTCAGCGCCACGAGCGTCCCCGACGCCAGCGGCGCGCCGGACAGCTCCATGCCGTGGGTCGTGCGGGCGTGGACGCAGAGGCGGTCGTTCACGACGGCGAAGTCGAAATGGTGGCGCGAGATGGCGAGGGTCGCCGGCTCGTCGACCTGCCCCGTGCGCGCATCGTACGCGCGCAGGCAGATGTCGTTAGGCGCGGCATTGGCCCCGGGGTCCGGCGACCGCGAGTTCCGCCCGACGGTGAAGCGCCCGCCCGCGGCCATCGTCGTGCCATCGGGCGGGACCTCGGCCGCCCGGAAGCCGCTGAACGCGAACTCCACGGTGCGCGGCACGCGCAGCCCCTTGTCGGGATAGCCCCGGATGCCGCGCTCCAGTTCGTACCGCTCGGCCCGCTCCATCGGCAGGACCGCGCGGTCGGCCAGCGCCGTCGGCGCCGACGACCCGCGGTCCTTCGTGTTCAGCGCCGTGTGCACCATGCCACCCGTCTGGAATTGCGCGCCCGCCAGGTTGATGTTCTGGATGACCTGCTGCGTGTCCGGCCCCGAGACCGTGATCGTCGTCCCTCCGGCATATGCGTAGGCCTCCTCGAGCCCGCGGTATCGCGACGCGATCACGAACAGCATGCGCAGGGCGTGGGTCCCCCCCTCGGCCATCGGCGGCGTGTCGATCGTGAAGTGCCGCTCCGTCTGCGGATCGATCTGCTCCCAGGTGAGGGCCACCGGTTCCTCCACCGTCCCCGTCAGCTTCACGATCTGCCGGACCCAGATCGGGCGGTTCCCCGTCGAGTTGTTGCGCAGGATGAGCGGCACCGACACGCGCTCCCCCGTCTTCGACTGCACCACAGCGCCCGCATCGATCATCAGCGACGGCGCCACGCAGACCGGGCACGCCTGGGTTGGCCCGACCAGGCTCCCGCACTCGGCGAACGCCATGCACCGCAGGAACGGGTGCCCGCATTCGGGACAGAACGCGACCTCGGCATCGCCGGCGAAGCGATGACAGCACGGACGGTACGGTTGCCACTCCATCGGCTATTGCCTCATTGCCCGGCCGCAGTACCGGCAGTGACGGTCGGTCACGGGGATGGTGCGGTGGCAGGCGGGGCACTCGGTGGTCCCCCGCGCCCCATCGTGACCGGTGCGACCGTCGACCGCGGCCGCACCCGCGCCGACCCCGGCGCCGACTCCCTGGGCGACGCCCACGGTCCCCTGCATCGCCGAATCGAAGAGGTGGCGAGCCTGGGCCTCGGACGACACCCGCGCGTCGGTCGCCATCTGGATCATCTCCCGCATCAGCGTCATCTGCTCTGCGCCCCCGGCCGCCTTCGCCCTTGCCTGCTCCACCATGACGCCCGCCACCTGGGGCGAGAAGCCCGCCTGGATCGCGAGGATCGTCTCGGGTGACGCCTCGCGCAGCGCCTTGATCTTCTCGAGCTGGCTCTCCTCGGCGAGGCGCGCCTGCTCCATCCGGCGGCGATGATCGGCGTCCCCGCCCTTGATGTTCAGGTCGAGACGGCGGGACTCGGCGTCGATCTCGACGTCCTGCAGCCCGCGCATCGTCTTGATCTGGTCCTCGTGCGCCCTGGCGGCGAGTTCGAGGCGCTGCAGCTCCTCGAGCTTGCCAAGGGCGAGGGCCTGCTTCTTGTCCGCCTCCTCGATCGCGCGCTCGACGATGCGGATCTCGGCCCTGATCCCGGTGACCGCCAGGTCGTGCTGGCGTTCACGCTTCTGGATGTCCATCTCCGTGTCGCGACGCTCGCCACCGCTGCGGGCCATCGCGATCTTGTGGTCCTCGGCCTCGAGCTGGGCCTTGAGCCCATCGAGCCGCTGCGTGCGGTTCAGGTTCAGCTCGTGCTCCAGTTGCTTCAGCTGCTCGATGCGGACCCCTGTCTCGCGGGCATCGATGAAGCCCAGTTCGTTCGCCAGGATCAGCCGGCGCAGGTCGTCCTCGGTGGTAACCTTCGTCTTCTCGAGGTCGAGGTCCGTCTTGAGGCGCAGGATGGTCGACTCGGCTTCCCGCTCGATGCCGCGGTTGAGGATCTTGTACTCGCGCTCGAGGGTCTCCTGCTCGCGCTCCTGCTGGCGCTTCAGGATCATGGCCTTCTCTTCTTCATTGAAGGCCCAGTTGACCGACACGACGCGGGCGATGAGGCCGATGTCGGCGGCGATCCGCTCGACCTCGGTCATGACGTCGGCCTGGATCTTGTCCTGGAGCGGGTTGTTGCCGCGCACCTCGAGGGCGTCGACCTTCCGGATCCCGGAGTTGAGCACCCGCTCGCCGAGGTGGGGCATGAGCCGGCCGAGGATGCTCGTCTTCGTGACCATCCCGTGTTCCTTCATCAGGCCCAGCATGTTGGCCGGTTTCTCCGGGTTCACCTGGAGCTCGATGGTGAACTCGCACGTGATCGGCACGTTGTCGCGCGTGAGCGCCGTCGTCGCCGTGGTCAGCTGGAAGGGCTTGAGGTCGGCGATGAGGAGCCGGAGGGCGTGCTGTCCCGCGACCGCATCCTTGATGGTGCGCCACCATCCGCCGACGGAGAGGTGCGCGCCCGCGGTGGCCTGGGCGACCTGCCCGTCGCGGATGAGCATCGCCATCGTGTCGGGGCCGATCGCGAGGCGCTGCTCGACGACACCCTTGAACTTCTCGATCTCGACGTACTCCGCGAGGAGGGCGTCGTCACTGAGCCTGATGTGGGTCGTGGCCATGCTGCCTCCGTTAGGCCTTGGCGGGTGTCTTCTTCGTGGCTTTGACGAAGACGATGATGTTGGCGCCGATCACGAGGACCGCGACCATGGTCCCGGCGGGGTACTGCTTGACGATGCTGACGAACGAGTCCCAGGAACTGAGCTGCTCGACGCCCTCCTGGAGCGCATCGATCCGGGTGAGCGTGCCGATGACGGCGCCGGCGAGCGTGAACGTGGCGGTGACGAGCGCGCCGGTGCGGGCCAGCGCACTGACCCGGTCGACGGTCCCGGCCTGCGCGGCGGCGCGCCGGTCGAGCACCTGATCGTAGGCGGCTCCGCGCTCGATGGCCGCCTCGCGCTTCTTCCGGTCGACCTTCAGGAAGTCCGGCGTGACGGCGGACCCTCCCGTCTCGGCCTTCGTGAGGTTGTACGCGCGGCGGTGGAGGAAGCCAAGGATCCCGGTGGCGAACCACAGGGTGCCGAAGATGATCACGAGCCACGACAGCGCCTGGAGGACCGTATCCATTGTTTCCGTGGTCATGCGTCTGGTTTCCTCAGGGTCGGCGTACATGGGTTCACGCCCGGCAGGGATCGTGGCCGGGACGCCCGTCGTTCGCTTGTCTGGCCTGGTCGCGCGCGAGGTTCCTGCAGGCCCGGCTTCGCGCCCCTTGAAATACGCCCGGGGTGGCAAGGCACAAGGGCTGGCGGGAACCGGCTCACCCTTGATAACGCGCATTCTGCGCCCGGATCGGATCATCCCACCCGAACACCCAAGGGGAGGGCCGGGATTCCGGGGGAACGGAGGAGGTGCCGGGGGCTAGCGGTCGCCGGGCGGGCGCGGGCCGCCGCGCCGCAGCAGCTCGTCGTAGTCGGATGGCGTATCGATGTCCATGGGCGGCGGCTCGGACATGTCCACCATGGTCACGCGGGCCGGGTCAGCGGCGATGAAGTCGCGGGCCCCGTGCTCACCCTCGAGCGCGGCCAGGGCCGGAAACACGGCCGCATCGAAGAGCACCGGGTTGCCCCGGAGGCCACGGTACCGCGGCGCCACCACCGGACCACCGCCGGCACGCCAGGCGGCCACCAGCTGGCGGACGACCTGCCCCGAGACCGTGGGCTGGTCCGCCAGCACCATGAGTGCGGCACCCACGTTAGGTGGGAGGACCGCCATGCCGGCCGCCACCGACGACGACAGGCCGCGATCGGGCTCCTCGTTGACGGTCCAGGTCACCGGCCCGCCGACCGACGCGCGCACCGCGTCGCCGCCGGGACCGCCCACCACCACCACGTAATCCACCTCCGACCGCACGATGTCCACCACCGTCCGCACGACGGTCGAGGCGCCATACGGGGCCAGCAGCTTCTGGGCGCCGAACCGTCGCGCGCGGCCGGCCGCGAGGACGACCGCCGCCACCGGACGGGACCGATCCACCGACGGCAGCCGGTTCGCCCGGCGATGCAGCATGACCCCGGCATGCAGCACCGTGAGCGGCAGCCGGATGCAGTTGCGCCGCGCCTCGGGGACCTCCGCGCCTAACGAACGGAGGAGGTCGTCGACGGTGAGCGTGTCGACCTCGTCGAGCGGCGCCCCGGTCGCCAGTTCGGTGAGGACCGACGCCGACGCCACGCACAGGGCGCAGGCGTTGGCCGTGAACCGCGCCGCCGTCACGGTGCCTCCCTCGAGCCGCAACTCGATCCGGACCCGGTCGCCGCACAGGCTGTTCACGCCTTCCTCGGACACGGTCGGCGCCTCGAGCGTGCCGCGGTTCCGGGGATGACGGAAGTGGTCCACCAGGACCCGGCCGTAGGGATTGGTCACGTCAGTCCACCGCCCCGCGTTCCTGGCGCGCCCGGTACGGCGGGAATCGCGCCGCCATGTCGCGGGTCAGCAAGCCGCCGTGCCCGAGCCCCGCCAGCCATGACCGGTCGACGGGAAGTCCGGCCAGCAGCCGCGGCAGGACGAGGTCGAACACCGTCGCCCGCGAGAACAGCCCGCAGGACGGCATGCCGACGACGGCGGCCTCGCCGACGCGCGCGACCCAGAGCAGGCTGCCGGGATGCGCGGGAACCCCGACCCGCTCGATTTGCCCGTGCAGCAGGCGGATGGCCTCGAAGGCGGGATCCAGCGGGTCCATCGCCATCGTCCCGGCCACGACCACGACCACCGCCCCGGCGTCCATGGCGCCCCGCATCGCCGCCGCGACCGACGGCGGGGTCCGCGCCACCACGCACGGCTCGAGCAGCGACGCCCCCAGCCAGGCCGCCTTCTCCTCCAGCGCGCGCCGGAACCGCTCCAGCGCCGACGAGCCTAACGACTCCTGGACCACCACGCCCAGCCGCGCAGGCGCGAACGGGCGGACGGCCACCACGCCGCCCTCGCCGGCCGCCGCGACCCCGGCGTCGAGCACCGCGCCATTCACCACGAACGGGATGACCTTGGCCCTTGCCACCACCTCCCCCGCATCCACCACCTGTCCCTCGGGAAGCGTGTAGACGGCCAGGTCCCCGCCGGAGTTCACCGCCTGAAGCGCGTCGCGGTTCACCGCCAGGATGCCCCGCGCTCGCGCCGACAGCGGCCAGTGCCCCCCCGCCTCCTCGCCGATGTCCACCCCGGGGCCCGCCACGGCGCGGGCGAGTCGCGTACCCGCGTCGGCCTCGAGGACGTCGCCCGCCTCCGGCAGCAGCACGTGCAACGTCTCCCATGGCAGGGACTCGAGGATCGCGGACTCCTCGGCGCCCACCAGGCTGCCGCGCGCCAGGACCACGCGCCCGCCCGCGTCGCGCACGTCGGACACGAGCACGGTCCCGGTCACGCCGGAGAGCGCCACGCCGTCGCGACGGCGCACCACTTCCGCCCTCATGAACCGGCCTTCCGGTCGCGCATCGGCCCGCCCGGCCGCCCATGGTGCACCGCGATCGCCTCGGCCAGCACGCTCAGCGCGATCTCCTCCGGCCTCGAGCCGCCGAGGTCGAGCCCCACCGGTATCCGCACCCGCCCAAGCTGGTCCGGGGGGACGCCTTCCGACGCCAGGAAGTCGAGCAGCGCCCGCGCGCGCCGCGTGCTCCCCAGCACCCCGACGTAGGCGGCGTCGCTCGCCAGCACGGCCTGCAGCACCGGCAGGTCGTACTTGTAGTCGTGCGACAGCAGGACCACCAGCGACCGGCTGCCTAACGGCATCCGCCCGGCCAGCTCCGACGGCATGCCGACCAGCAGTTCGTCGGCGTCCGGAAACCGCTCGCGCGTCGCGAAGGCGTCGCGCCCATCCACGACCACGGTGCGGAGGCCGAGCACGCGCCCGAGGGCGACCAGTGGCATCGCGACGTGCGTCGCGCCGAAAACCACCAGCGTGAGGGGTGGTGCGTGGCGCTCGAAGTAGAGCCGGACCGGCGTGCCGCCCGCGTCGACCACCCGCACGCCGGACGCTCCCCCGGCCATCAGCGACCGCGCCTCACCCATCGCGGTGGCGTCCAGGGCGGAGGTCCCCAGCGTGCCGGCCACGCCGTCGCTGGTCACCACCATCCGCCGCGGATCCCCGGCCAGGGGCGTCACCACCACCGCGACCCGCCCGGCGTCGACCTCGGCGCGGGCCAGCGCCAGCGCCTGCAGGACGGCATCGTCGCCGGACGACGCGTCGACCGGCTCGATCAGCACCTCGATCGTGCCCGCGCACGTCATGCCGATTGCCCAGGCATCCTCGTCGCCGAGCTCCAGGCGGAGCAGCTCCGGTGCGTCGTCCGCGAGCGCCTGCGCCGACGCCTCGATCACGCGGGCGTCGACGCACCCGCCGATGGTCACCGACCCGATGATGCGTCCCGCGGCGTCCACCCACATCCGCGAGCCCGTGGCGCGCGGCGAGCTTCCCTCGGTCGAGACGAGCGTCGCCATCGCGGCGCGGCCCGCCGGCAGGCTGCCGTTCCGCACGGTCAGGGGGTCGTGCCGTCCAACTCGTCAGGCGGCACGCGACGCGCCCGCCACGTGACGGACCAGGACCGCACCTCGCCCGGCTCGAGCCACTGCGCGCGCTTCCAGTCGCCCAGCGCGTCGGCGAGGGAATCCGGCGCACCAAGGCACGGCTCGATGGCCAGGTTCAGGTAGGGACGTTCGCGCTTGAATGGCGTCCACCCCTGCTTGTTGATCCAGACGCCCAGGCACGGCACCTGCGCGGTGTCGAACGTGACCTCGAGTTCATCCTCGCCCTGGCGCAGTGCCGCCTTCCCGACCGTCGGGTCGAGGAAGATCTTGCACGCGTACTCCTTCGCGACGTTCCAGGGCGTGAGGAAGTCGAGCACGCGGCCCGCGGCGCGGACGAACGGCCACCGGTGCTGGGACCGGCCGTCGCCCATCTCCAGCTTGTGCGACGCGGCCACCCGCATCGGCGAGCCCTCCGGCAGCAACAGCTTCGTGTCGGGCGCCAGCGCGAACAACGGGTGCGCCGACCAGATGAACGGGATCCGGTCCGACGAGTCGTTGGCGGCATGGTACTCCATCCGGACGACACCGACGGGACTCACCCGGGCAAGCCTCGTCAGGCGGTACGGCAGCCGGCGCCCTTCCCAGGTGGTCACCACCGCCGTGCCGTCCTCGCCGGTGTCGATCTCCATCTCCGGCACCTGGGACCAGATCTCGCCGTGGTCGGGAAGCTCGACCCCGCCCCACCCGCGTACCCAACCGGGGATGCGACAGGCCGCCACCGTGGGGAAGCACTCGTCGTATCCCCCGCTGTCGGCGGTCTCGACGTAGCTCATGCCCTCCTGCGGCGGCGCGAACGGGATCACGTCGCTCTTCCACAGCCACTGCTTGCCGCCGATCTCCAGGTCGACGATGCGCCCGCCGAGCGAGGGCACGCAGACGATGCGGCTGGTGCCGCCGCGGACCTCCACGAACCCGAACTCGTCGGCGGTTGGAAACCGTCGCACCTCGGGCCGCGTGAGGAAGGGCAGCTTCATCCCGGGACGCCCGGCGGACCCGGCCGCAGGTGCTCCAGCGAAACACCGCGCGTCGCGAAGATGCGCGTCACCGCCTCGCCGATCCGGTTGTTCGGCGTGCTCGCGCCGGCCGTGACCCCGACCCGCACCGGTCCCTGCGCCGGGAGCCAGTCCCGGGCGGTGGCTTCCTGGTGGTGCTTGCCGGCGAGCCGGTAGTGCACCTCGCGTCGATCCGGGTCGATGCTGGCCGCGTCTTCCACATGATAGGTCTGGACCCGCTCGGCACAGAGCATGGAGAGGGAAATCGTGTTGCTCGAGTTGAAGCCCCCCACCACGATCATCGCATCCAGCGGCTCCCCGAGCAGCTCGAGCACCGCGTCCTGCCGGTCCTGCGTCGCCGAGCAGATCGTGTCGAAGGTCCGGAAGTTCGCGGCGGCATACGCGGCGCCGAACGCCGCCTCCATCGCGCGCCCGACCTCGACCCCGATGGCGAGCGACTCGCGCGCGAGCATGGTGGTCTGGTTGGCCACGCCGATGCGACGCAGGTGCAGCGACGGATCGAATCCCGGCGACCCCGCGGAGCCCAGCCTGGCCTGGAAGCGCTCCGCGACCTCGTCCGGCACGACGCCGGTGGCCAGGCCCGCGATGTACGCGCACACGAGGTGCGCCTCCTCCATGTCGCGAACCACGAGATAGTGGCCCCCGGGAAAGCGGCGCACCTGCGACGCCGTGGCCCGCGTTTCCTCGTGCGCTGCCTTGCCATGGATCAGCGCCGTGAAGCCGGCCTGCGCGTAGGACTCCACGCGCTTCCACACGTTGAGCACCGAGCCGCACGTCGTGTCCACCATGACGCATCCGGTCTCGCGAAGCGCCTCGAAGTCGCGGATGGTGACGCCGAACGCGGGGAGCACGACGACGTCGGTCGGGCCGATGCCCGAGTAGTCGAAGCGGGCCGTCCCGGCATCCCCGCGCAGGGGCTGCAGGATGGTGATACCCATCTGCACGAGCCGGTCGTTCACGTGCGGATTGTGGATGATCTCACCGGCGAGGAAGATGCGGCGATCGGGGAACTTCCGGCGTGCCTGGTAGGCGTACTCCACCGCGCGCTCCACGCCGTAGCAGAACCCGAACTCGCGCGCGAGGCGCACGGTGACATCGCCGACCGTGAGCGTGAAGTCGCGCTCGCGCAGGATGTCGACGACCCATCCCGTGTAGTCGGCCGCGATGTCATCCTGGACCTCGGCCTTCAGCCCGAGGCCCTTCCGGTAATACGTCTCGGGCGGTGCGCTCATCGCCGGGAAATATAGCGACGGTGGTCGGTGACCCGGGTCGCATTCCTGCCCGGAATTCCTTCGCTTGCCGTCGCGCGGCTCGGCACGTATGCTTGCGCCAATGGCCTTCCTTGCCCCGCAGGCTTCAGGCGGAGTGGTGCCCGTCGCGATGGTCGGATCGCCCTCGACCTTCGTGTTCGTCGGCGAGCGGCTGTGGCTCGACTTCGTGAACACCGACGACCTGCAGCGCGGCGTGCGCGTGGATGTCCTGCGCGACTTCGACGCGCTGGTGCAGTGGCTCGGTGCGGCCGGGGTGCTGGACGGCGAGCGGGCCAGCGGGATCGGCAGGCGTGCCGAGCAGCAGCCGGCGGGCGCGGCCGCGGCGCTGGTGGATGCCCGCCGGGTGCGCGCCGCCCTGCGCGCGCTGGCGGAGCGCGGCTCGGTGGTCGAGAAGGCCCGTGCCGATGCGCTGACCGAGATCAATCGCGTGCTGGGTCGCAGCGCGGGCACCAGGCGCGTGGAATTCGGGGACGACGGCTCGTTTCGCCAGAGCTTCGTGCCGGTGGGCGATGCGTTCGCCGGGCTCATGATCCCGGTGGTGGAGTCGGCCGCCGAGGCGCTCGTCAGCGGCGAACTGCTGCGCGTGCGCCGGTGCGCCGACGGGCGGTGCCCCCGGGTGTTCTTCGATTCCACCCGCAACGGGCGGCGCCGGTGGTGCGACATGGCCACGTGCGGCAACCGGGCCAAGGCCGCGCGCTTCCGCGCCCGCGAGCGCGTCACTCCCGCTGACGGCAACGAACTCCAGGAAGCCCGCAGCGCCTGACGCGTCGCATGGCGCCGGTGGACGTGGTGCGCACGTACCTCGAGATAACCGCTCCCGCGCAGCAGGCGGGACGCGCGACGTTCCCCCCAGGCCTCGACCTGGCGCGCGAGGCGTGCGATCCCGCCACGTATCGCGCGCTCTATGATGGCGTCGGCGGCGACTATCACTGGCGGGATCGGCGCGCCTGGACGGACGCCGAGCTCCGCACGCACCTCGCGGCGCCGGGGATCGAGACGTGGGTGCTGCGGGAGGCGGGCGTCCCGCGCGGGTTCTTCGAGCTGGCGCGGCACGGTGACGGCGCGGTGGAGATCGCGTACTTCGGGCTGGTCCGCGCGGCGATCGGGCGCGGGCTGGGCGCGGCGCTGCTGACGGCGGCGATCGACCGGGCCTGGGAGATGGCGCCCTCGCGCGTCTGGCTCCACACCTGCACGCTCGACCACCCGGCGGCGCTCCCGAACTACCTCGCCCGCGGGTTCCGGGTCACGCACACCGAGCGCTACGCCACCGACGTCCCTGCCTAACGACGTCGCCGCCGGTGCCCGCCCGGGCCCGGCCCCCGGCCCTTGCCCCGGTGGCCGCCCGGCCGGCCCTGCGGCCGCTCCCGTCGCGCCGGCCGGCGCTCCTGGTACTCGTCAGGCGACCACGGCCGGTCGAGCAGCGCCTGCAGCTCCGCGAGCGACGAGGCCCGCACCGCGCCCCGCGGCCCGCGCAGGACCACGAACCGCATCGGCCGGTCGAGCACCGGCAGTTCCGGCTCCACCAGGGTGCGGGCGAGCTTCTCCGGCAGCCGCAGGCGCGCCACGCCGGTCATCGTGCCGGCCTCGTCCGCCTCGACGTCGTACTCGATGTCGATCCACTTGCCCCGGATCTCCGTCGCTCCCGGCAGCGCCAGCAGCCGCGCGCGCTCCGCATCGCCCAGCAACCCGACGAAATCCAGCCGCAGCGCGGCCTGCCGGTACCCCTCCATGTCGCCCACGCCGGCGAGCGTCGTCTCGTAGCCGGCCGCGAGGTCGGCCAGGGTGAGCCGCGGCGTCGTGCCTCCCGACCGGCGATAGAGCTCACGAGCCTCGTCGATGGCGCGACGGTTCCGGCGAACGGCGGGATGCCGCGCCTCACCGCGGGCCAGCGCCATCGCCAGCGCCTGGCGCGCTTCCGTTTCGCGGCCCGCGGGGAATTCCTCCACGGGCTCCTCTTCCCGTTCGAGCTCGAAGCCGTGGTACGTCACGCGCCGGGTCAGGATGAGGCGGTCCCTTGGCCCGTTGGAGGCCACTGCCAGCACCCCGTCCTGCGTGACGGCATTCCGCCGGACGAGCGCATTCGGCAGTTGCGTGCCCTCGATGCTCGCGCGCGGCACGCCGAACCGGTCGGCGAAGTAGCGCAGCGTGCCCGTGATCGCGCCCCACGACCCGCACACGCTGGTCTTCGAGACGCGAGCCTCCTGGCCATCCGCGGTTTCCTCGTCGATGACCAGGTCGAAGGGCATGATCCGCGCCAGCAGCTCGCAGAAGGCACGGCGCATGGTCTCCGTCACCATCGGCAACGAGGCTGGAAGCGGGACCTCGAGGCTGCGACAGACGCTCGCCATCGCCAGAGCCGTGTCCTCGATGGCCTTGATGAGGACCCCGCGCCGTTCGGACCAGTGCTCCATCGACGGCTCGTCGAACAGGTGACGCGGCAGGCCGTAGACCTCGCCCACGTACCCCGTCTTCGCCAGCGCCTCGGCGTACACGTTGTACGCGGTGAGGTGGTCGCTCCCCTGCACCACCAGCCCCTCGAGGTTGCGATCCTCGCGCGTCATGCGGTGGAGCGATTCGGCCGACGCCATCACCGCCAGCGCCGGCACCAGTGCGTCGTCCGCCTGCACGAGCAACTCGGCCCACGGCCGGTCGACGGGCGTGGCCTCGACGAGCCGGCCGTACTTCGTCAGGCGCCCGTCCTCGACGATGCCGCGCGACTCGAGCCGGGCCAGCGCCGCCCGGTAGGCCACCCGGTCGAGCGGCACCGGGAGGTCCAGCTCGTCGGCACGCACGCCTAACGCGGCGCACGTCATCGCCACGCGCTCCGAGTCGCCCGCCAGCTGGAACTCCGGCGCGGTGGGCTGGAGGTCCTGGAACGACAGGTTGCGGTCGCTGAGCAGGAAGACCTGGCCGCCCTCGACGCGCCCGTGCACACGACCCGCCATCTGGAGGATCTCGTTCGCGCCCAGGTGCGTCCGGGTCAGCACGTTCCGCCCGCGCTCGACGACGTTGGTGAAGCGCGTGTCGTCGATGACGACCGTGTCGAGTCCCTTGACGTTGAGCGCGCTCTGGCCCGCGGCCGTCATCGCCAGCACGTAGGGGCGGGGCGCGCCGTCCTCCAGGAACGGCCGGATCACCCGGATCGGCTCCCCACCATGGTAGAAGGCGGCGTGGATCCGGGGGAATCGCTCGCCCACGAGCCGCGCCGCTTCCTCCACCCCGGCGCGCGTCGGCAGGAAGACTCCCACGCCGCGGCGCTGCCGGACGACCTGCTGCAGGAACCGATCGCCAAGGAACCGGTCCGGGGACTCGTTCAGCACCTTGACCGTGGCCGCTCGGTCCGGGTCGAACGCAACGGTCCTGAGCACCGCGGCGGAACCGAGGTACGCGGCGTAGAACGCCGGGTCGACCGTGGCGGAAAGCCAGATGTAGCGGCAACCGACCCGCTTGCCGAGCGCGAGGCAGAGCTCGAGCTCGGCGGACGTCTGGTGGATCTCGTCGACGACGAGGGTGTCGCCCCGCAGGATGTCACCGTCCTCGAACCAGCGGCGCGCGATGCCGGTGGTCACGATGATCACGTTCCAGGTGGGCGTCTCGGGCGTGGCCTCGCGCTCGCGATTCACCACACCGACGCGGAGCTCCACGGTGCCGAGGATCTCCTCCGCGATCGGACGGACGGCGAGGGTCTTCCCGGTGCCGGTGCCGGCGACGATCCCGAATCCCTTGCCGCCACGGGCGAGCGCCCGGATTTCCGCGCCATGCTCGCGCTCCAGCAGCGTGTCGATGTGCAGCCCGAGCGCGAGCTCGATGGTCTCGCAGGCGGCCCGGGTCGGCGCGATCACGATGACCCGGCCGGTGGGCGGCTTCGCCGCGACGAAGGCCTCGTGGTCGGGCGGGAGGGAGCGATCTCGGACGTCGCGCAGCACGACGGAAGCTCGCCAGTGGACGCCACCGGCGCGAGGCATCGATGGCACCTCGCGCGGAGTGCCGCGAAACCGCCGGCCCGGCCACGGATCCGGCGCGGTGCTCCGGCAGGCCCGGCCGGCGCCGCGGTCCCGCGAGGTCAGCCTGGCGGGCGCTTGCGCTTCACCGTGTCCGCCGCCGACCGACCGGGGGTCCGGATGTCGGCGTTCCGGCCACGGTCCTTCGCGGCCGGGAACAGCACCCGCGCGTTAGGCGGTCGGTTGCGGATCGCGGTCGCGCAGTCGGTGGGTGCCGGCTGGCGCGCCGCCGGGACGTTGTCCACCCAGATCCGGCACATCCCCGCCGGCGGCAGGGATCCCTTCGGGACCGGGGCCTCCTTCTGCTTCGGCGCCAGTTGCGTTGGCGCCTGCGCCCGAATCCCGGTCGGGACGACCAGGGCGAGGAACAGCGCGGCGAGCAGGCGAGACATGGCTGGTGCGTACCCCCGACCGGGCCCGGGGTTCGGGCCGTGACGAACCTCCCCCGCCCGCGGCCTGCCCCCGAGCCGGAACTCAATCACCGAAGGAAATACCCGTCGCGCGGGCCGTCCGGACGATGTCGTGATTGGGGTCCACCCGTTTCGGCTCGGCGAGGGCCTCGCTGAACGGCAACGTGACGATATGGGGAGATTGCAGCGCGACCATCTGGCCCCACTTCTCCTGCTCCACCGCCTCCACCGCGGCCCCCCCGAATCGCGCCGCAAGCAGGCGGTCGTAGCCCGTCGGCATGCCACCGCGCTGCAGGTGCCCCAGCACCAGCGACCGGGATTCCTTTCCGGTCATCTGCTCGATCTCCCACGCGATCCGGCTCGCGATGCCGCCAACCCGCCGGCTCTGCCCCGGGAGCGATTCGCCGATGATCGACTCCTTGCCACCCTGCGGATACGCACCCTCGGCGCAGACCACGATCGAGAAGTGGCGACCCCGCTTGTCCCGCGCCTGGATCTTCTCGCAGACCTTCGCCAGGTCGTACGGGATCTCCGGGATCAGGATCACGTCGGCCGTCCCCGCGACCCCGGCGTGCAACGCGATGAACCCGGCGTGCCGGCCCATCACCTCCATGACCAGCACCCGATCGTGCGATTCGGCCGTCGTGTGCAGCTTGTCGATCGCGTCGATCGCCGTCGACACCGCCGTGTCGAACCCGAACGTCGTGATGGTCCCGCTGACGTCGTTGTCGATCGTCTTCGGCACGCCGACTATGCGCATGCCCTTTTCGTAGAAGCGCTGGGCGATCGCCAGCGAACCGTCGCCGCCGATCGAGATCAGCGCATCGATGCCCATGTTCCGCGCGTTCCGCAGCACCTCGTCCGAACGATCCACCATCGCGAACTGGCCGTCGGGTTGCTGCACGGGAAACTCGAACGGGTTGCCCCGGTTCGTCGTGCGCAGGATCGTGCCGCCCATGTGCGCGATGCCGCGCACCGTCTCGGCGTTGAGCGGGATGACCTCGTCCTCTCCGAGCAGGCCATAGTAGCCGCGGCAGATGCCGAGGACTTCCCAGCCACGAAGGGTGGCGGAAAGGACCGCGGACCGGATGACGGCGTTGAGGCCGGGCGCATCACCGCCGCCGGTGGAAAGTGCTATGCGCATTGATCGCCGTCAGGGCGCCAGGAGCCGGACGACCTCACCGGGAGCGGGATGGCGCTTGAGCGCCCGCTTGGAGAAGACCACCACGCCATCGCGTGAGACCTCGAACACGCCGCCGCTTCCCTCCAGCAACTGCACCGTTGCCTCGGGATACGCCGCCCGGATCTCGGCCGCCAGCCCGGCGGCCCTCGGCTCGTAGTTTCAGACGACGCAATAGCGGATCGAGACGTGCATGGGACATCCGGTAAGGGAAACGGTGCAACCAAGATAGCGCTTCACCAGGGCGGCCCGCATGGCGCCTTACGGGGGAACCGGGACTCCGGCCAGGTTCGCCAGCTGGCGCACCACCGTATCGCGCTTCGCGACCACCGTCGTCAGCGAGTCGACCCGGTCCTGGAGTTCGTAGGAGAGTTGCCGGATCTCATTGATGGCGTCGCCCATCTCCGTCACCGTCTGTGCCATCTGGAAGTCGCGCTCGGTTGCCGGGAGGCACCCGGTCGCGCCGGCGATGAGGACGAGCAGGAGGGTTCGGTTCCGCATGGTCGTGGTGGGTGAGACGATGCCCGGAGATTACGCCCATGCGACCACGTCAGCGAGGGCCGCGAGGCGTTGGAATGACACCTGGTGCGTTGCCACGGTGAGACCGCGCGGACCCATGGCTGTTATCGTTGCCGCCCAACCACGGGAGGCCCCATGCGCGCCGGCACGACCTTGATCGAGATCGGGATGACGGTTGGCCTCGTCGGACTCATCGCGGGCGTGACCTTTCCGCGGTTCCGGCAATACCAGGACCGCATTGCGGTGGACGCCGCCTCGACCTCGACGATGTCCCTCCTGGCCACGGCCCGGCATGCCGCACTCAGGCGCGCCACCGTCACCGCAGTGCGGTTCGATACCGCGGCCGGCGTGGTGCTGGTGGTGGCCGGTGTGGACACGCTGGAGCGACGCCCCCTCGGCGAGGTTCACGGCATCCACCTCGAGACGTCGCGGGACTCCATCGCGTTCGGGGCGAGCGGGCTTGGGCACGGCGCGGCAAACTCGCGCATCATCATCGCCCGGGGCGTCGCCAGCGACACCATCAACATCTCGCGCCTGGGGAGGGCCAGGCGATGACGCTCAGCTCCCGAAGTCGAACCCGGCCACCGAGACGCGCTCGATCTCCTGCCCGATCACGCGCTCGATCATCCGCACCATCGCGATCTCGTCAGGCGCCATGAACGTGTAGGCGTCCCCCGTCTGCGCCGCGCGACCCGTGCGGCCGATGCGGTGCACGTAGTCCTCCACCTGGGCGGGCACGTCGTAGTTGATCACGTGCGAGATGCCCGAGATGTCGAGCCCGCGCTGGGCGATGTCGGTCGCGACCAGCACCCGGATGGTGCCATCGCGGAAGTCGGCCAGGGCCTGGTCGCGCTGTGCCTGCCGCTTGTCGGCGTGCAGCGCGGTGGCGCTGATGCCGGCGAGTTCGAGGTCCCTCACCACGCGGTCCGCGCCAATCTTCATGCGGGTGAAGACCAGCACCGAGTCCATCGCTTCCTGCTTCAGCAACTCGACGAGGAGCGCGCTCTTGAGGCTGCGCGGCACCGGATACACGGCGTGGCGCACCGTCGTCGCGGCATTCGTCCGTCGCGACACCTCGATCACGTGCGGCCGCCGCAGGTACTTCCGCGCCAGCACTTCCACCTCGGGGGGCATGGTGGCACTGAAGAGCAGGGTCTGTCGGTAAGGCGGCATGGCCGCGACCAGCTTGTTGATCTGCGGGGCAAACCCCATGTCGAGCATCCGGTCCGCCTCGTCCAGCACCAGCACCTCGAGGTCGTCGAACGACGTGTTGCCGCGCTCGAGCTGGTCGATCAAGCGTCCGGGGGTCGCGACAATGACGTCGACGCCCTCCCGAAGCGCGCGCTCCTGCGGCTCGAACCCGACGCCCCCGTAGATCGACGTCACCACCAGTGACGTGTGCTGGGCGTACTTCCGGAAGCTCTTCTCGACCTGCTGGCACAGCTCCCGGGTCGGCGTCAGCACCAGCGCGCGCAGCCGGTGCGGTCCCTCGAGAAGCCGATCCGCGATCGGCAGGGTGAACGCGGCCGTCTTCCCGGTCCCGGTCTGCGCCAGGCCGATGATGTCGCGGCCGCCGAGGATCCGCGGAATGGCCTCGAGCTGGATGGGGGTCGGCGTGACGTACCCCGACTCGTGCACCGCTCTCAGGAGGAGCGGGGACAGCCCGAGTTCGTCGAATGTCGGTCCGGGGACCGCCGGGGCGGAATCAGCCCCGTCCGCAAGGATGTCCGCCTGTGTTGCGCTTGAGTTCACGTCCCATGAAGGTAACTCGTGTCGTCCCCGGGCGGGACGTATCATCACCGCCGGTCGCCGCGCCCTTCGCTCCCTCGCCATCTTTCTGCCGGCACCCGGCATCCGCCGGCAGGCCGCACATCGCCACCCGCAACTACCATGCGATTCCGGACCTTCACCGCCCTTGGCGCCCTCCTGGCGCCCGCCCTCCTCGGAGCGCAAGCCACGCGCCTCCGGGTGCCGGCCACGGTCGACACGCTGCCCAACGGGCTGACGCTGATCGTGCACGAAGACCACTCGGTTCCGCGGGTGGTCACCAACGTCTGGTACCGCGTAGGGTCGGGCGACGAGCGGCCGGGCCGCACCGGATTTGCCCACCTGTTCGAGCACCTGATGTTCATGGGCTCCGAGAACGCGGCCTACCCCGCGTTCGATCGCCTGCTCGAGGGCGCCGGGGCCTCGAACAACGGATCCACGACCGAGGACCGCACGAACTACTACGAGTGGGGACCGTCCAACTCCCTGCCGCTCATGCTCTGGCTCGAGGCAGATCGCATGGGATGGCTGCTGCCGACGATGGACAGCGCCAAGGTGGACGCCCAGCGCGACATCGTGAAGAACGAGCGGCGGCAGAGCTACGAGAACCAGCCCTACGGCATCGCCGGGGACATCCTGCCGCCGGCGCTCTACCCGAAAGGGCATCCGTACTCCTGGCCGGTCATCGGCTCGATGACCGACCTGTCGGCGGCCTCGCTCGAGGACGTGAAGGAGTTCTTCCGCCGCAACTACGCGCCCAACAACGCCGCGATCGTCGTGGCCGGCGCGGTCAACACCGACTCGGTCCGGCGTCTCGTCAGGCAGTACTTCTCCGCCATCCCGCGCGGCCCGGCCATCACGCGCCCGGCGCCCGCGAAGTTCACGGTGCGCGACACCGCCATCGTCGCCGAGGATCGCGTGCAGCTGCCGCGCCTCTATCTCGCCTGGCATTCGGTGGACAACAATCACAAGGATGCGGCCCCGCTCGACCTCCTGTCGTACCTGCTGTCGGGCGCCCGGAACAGCCGCCTCACCAACGCGCTCGTCTACCAGCGCGAGATCGCCAGCTCCGTCTCGGCGTTCAGCGACGCCAAGCGGCTCGACGGCGATTTCTCGATCACGGCGACGGCGCGCCCCGGCCAGGGACTCGACTCCCTCAAGGTGGCCATCGAGCGCGAGCTGAACCGCCTCGCCACCGAGGGTCCCACGTCCCGGGAACTGGAGCAGGCGAAGAACGCGCGCGAGTCGTCGTTCCTCAACCAGCTCGAGTTCATCCAGTCCAAGGCGGACCAGCTCAACGAATACGCCTACTTCCAGGGTACGCCGGACTACTTCCAGAAGGACCTCGACCAGCTCCGCGCCGTGACCGCCGACGACATCAAGCGCGTGATCACTGCTTACCTGAAGGGCCCGCGCGTGATGCTCAGCATCGTCCCCACCGGCAAGCGCGAGCTGGCCGCGACCCGGGTAATCATCCAGTGACCGCCTCCATGCGATCCTCCGCCGTCCTCCTCCTGCTCGCTCCCGCCGCGCTGGCCGCGCAGGCAAACGTCCATGCATCGGCGCCCGCCCTCCCGGCACCGGCGCGACTCTCGGTGCCGGCCGTCCGCGCCAGCGCCATGCCGAACGGCGTCCAGGTGCGCATCGTCGAACAGCATGAGCTGCCCCTCGTCCAGGTGACGCTCGCCATCACCGGCGGGTCGCGCCTCGACGGCCAGGCACCGGGCATCGCCACGTTCATGGCCGGCATGCTGGACGAGGGGGCCGGCACCCGCGACGCCCTGGGTCTCCAGAGCGAGCTGGCCTACCTCGGCGCCAGCCTCTCCACGACCGCCGACTGGGACCGCTTCACCGTCAGCCTCAAGGTGCCGGTGCGCTCGCTGCCGGCCGCGCTGGCCCTGATGGGCGACGTCGTCATGCGACCGACGTTCCCCGCCGAGGACGTGCGGCGTCAGCGCGACCTGCGCCTGGCGGCGCTGCTCCAGGCCCGCGACCAGCCTAACGCGCTCGCCTCGCTCGCCTTCAACCAGTCCGTCTTCCCGGCCGGGCATCCGTATGCCCTCAACCCGACCGGCGACAGCGCCAGCGTCGCCCGCTACGACTCCGCCACGGTCCGGCGCTTCTATGAGGGCGCGATGCGCCCCGACCGGGCCAGCCTTTTCATCGTCGGCGACGTGAAGGAAGACGACGTCCGCACGCTCATGACCCGGACGTTCGGTGCCTGGCGCCCCACCGGTGCCGCCATGCCGTTGCCGGCGGCCCCGCCGGTGGCGCAGCACCCGGCGACGACGCGCGTCTGGCTCGTGGACAAGCCACAGGCGGCGCAGAGCGTCATCCTCATCGGCTGGCCAGGCGTCGAGCGGACTTCACCCGACTACGCCGCCCTCGCCGTCATGAACACCCTCCTCGGCGGGTCGTTCACCTCGCGGCTGAACATGAACCTGCGCGAGACGAAGGGCTACAGCTACGGCGCCAGCTCCGGCTTCAGCTACCGCGTCGTGCCCGGGCCGTTCTCGGCATCGTCGTCGGTGCGCACCAACGTGACCGACAGCTCGCTGGTCGAGATCTTCAAGGAGATCCGTGGCGTGCGCGACGCGGCGGTGCCCGCGGACGAACTCGAGCGCGCCAAGGCGTACGTGGAACTCGGAATCCCGGGCACGCTCGAGTCCACCTCCCAGGTCGCCGGGCAGATGGCGCAACTGGCGACCTTCGGGCTCACGCTCGATGAACTGCCGCGCCTCGCCGCGGCCGTGCGGACGGTCACGGCGGCCGATGTCCAGCGCGTGGCGCGGCAGTACCTGACGCCCGATCGCGCGCACGTCGTGGTGGTGGGCGACCTGGCCAAGGTGAAGGAGTCCATCGAAAAGCTGGGCCTCGGCACCGCCACGGTCCTCGACGTCTCGAAGATCGCGCGCTGAGCGCTGCCCCATTCGAGCGCCGGCCGGGTCAGCCCGCGTCGGCGCCGCGCGCCTGCGCCACGACGCGCACGATGATCGCGGCGATCTCGTCAGGCACTTCCTCGGCCGGGACGTGCCCGACGCCAGCCAGGACCCCGACGTCGGCGCCGGGGAGGGTTGACGCATACCGGGTGGCGCGCTCCCACGGGATGAGTCCGTCGAGTTCGCCGAAGCGGATGACAAGGCGACCGACGCCGGACAACCGGGCGGGATTCCTGGGCGCGAAGTCGAACTCCGACAGCGACTGGACTACCGCCGACACGACTTCGCGGCGCCGGAGCGGCAGCCAGTACTCGTCCACGTCGCGCGCGGTCCACTGGCCGCGCACCCCGTAGATCCGGCGCACGATCGACGCCACCATCCACCGCGGCGCCACAGGGGGGTGCCACCAGCGGAACCCGAGCGCCCGGGCGAGGTCGACGCGGCGGATCGGCGTGAACCCGATGGGCGAGAGCAGGAGGCTGGCTTCGATGCGCCCGGGCATGCGGACTGCGGCGTCCAGCGCAACCGCCCCGCCGATGGACTGCCCGACGAGCACGCAGCGCTCGATGTCGAGGGCATCGAGCAGCGACTCCACCCAGCGCGCCGTCGAGGGCGCCGAGCAGGAATCCGCGGCCTCGCTCCAGCCGTGCCCGGGCAGGTCGGGCGCAATGGCGCGAAGTCCCGCGTCCGACAGCACGGGCAGGACCGCGCGGTAGTTGTACGCCGACGCCGCCCAGCCGTGGAGCAGCACCACCACCGGTGCGCCATCCGGCCCCGCGTGCACGATTCGCACGCGCTTCCCCTCGACCGCGATCGTGGTTTCCACGACGCGCGTGTCGCCGCTGGGCCAGTGGTCCTGGGGAGTGGGACGGCGGGTCGTCACTCCCCATTCAACCGCGCGCGCCCTTCGGCGCGCAAGCAGGACAGGAAACGGCGGCGGATCCGACCTTCCGGATCCGCCGCCGCCCCTCGGCCAGCGCGGGCGGGTACCGGGATCGCTACTTCGTCGTGATCGCGATCTTCTGGCCCTTGGCCTTCGCCTTGGCCGTCTTCGGCAGGTGCACGGTCAGCACCCCGTTCTTGAACTCCGCCACGATCTTTGCCGGGTCGACCGTCGGCGGGAGCGTGAACGCGCGGCGGAACGCGCCGTACGCCCGTTCCCACACGTGGTACCGGCGATCGTCGGCTTCCTCGTGTTTCTCTTCCTTCTTCTCACCGCGAAGGACCAGGACGTCGTCCTCGAAGAGGACCTCGATGTTCTCCTCGGCCATGCCGGGCAGCTCAGCCGTGAGGATGAGCTCGTCCGCGTTCTCGACGATCTCCACGACCGGCATCCATCCGAGTGGCTCGGTTGGCGCCATACCGGCGGGGAATCCCTCGTCGAACATCCGGCGCAGCCGATTCTGCATCTCGTCCATTTCCCTCGCGACACCGGCAAACACGGGTCCGGTGCGGGGCAGCAGCATTGTCATATCCCCTCCTGCATTGTGATTCACCATTCGCAGGATCAAGGTGTCGTGGCGCGCGGTTTCCCGATGTAGGACGGATGCCGCCGGACTGTCCCGCATCCGATGACAGCGTTTCCCTTCAGCGCAACCCGCGGTCAGACCGGTTCGATGGGCCTGCCGAGCAGCCTGGCGATGAGGCCGAGGCGGAAGGTGACGTCGCTCCATCGATCCTCGCCGGCGGCGCCCTCATCGAGGGGAAACACGGCCCAGACATCCGGGTTTTCCGTGCGCGGCTTGGCGGAGCCGCGATGGGGGTGCCACACGAAGTCGCGGTCGCGGTCGTCGAGGAAACGCTCGAAGAGGTGGACCCAGCCCTCGTTGCGGCGGAGGAACTGGAGGCGCGCCATCAGCTCGAGCCAGGTGATGGCAAAGGGCACGTCGGCGTCGGCGACGTTGCGGTTGCCTAACGGGTCGCCGAGGATGAGGTGTGGCTGGGCGACGATGTGCTTGCCGACGAGCTGGCAGGGTTCCTGTCGCGGCTGGGGCTGCGAAACATGCGCCAGCAGCCGGCGCACCTGGGTGTGGTGTTCGCTCCGGAAGAGGGGCATGTGCGCCACCATCGTCAGGACGTTCATGGAGGGCGGGCAGGCCTCGGCCGCCAGCACCTGGCGGTTCCCGACGCGGACCCACGGCTTGGCGGCCTGGGGGGAGCTGAGCCAGGCGTCGACGCGCCCGAGGATCCGCCGGGCGGCGCCGCGCAGCCTGGGGTCGTCCTCGTAGCCGGCGTGGGCGAGCGCCGCGGCGGCGGCTTCGCGCAGGATGCCGCGCGCGCGGTGGATCAGGTCGGGATCGGACCCGGTCGCGGCGCGGAACTCATAGAGCTGGTCGGCATCGTTATCCTCGGCCAACAGTCGGAAAAGGACTCGACGCGCCCTGATGAGCGGCGGCGACTCCCGATCCCAGCCATACTCGATCAGCCGTCGGAATGCCGGTATGGTGCCGACCTGCGACGGGTCGTCGGTCGACGGGACGCCGAGTATCGAATTGCCCCAGGTACCCTCGGCGCTCTGGGCCATTGCCAGCCTGAGTGCCGGCACGAAGCCCAGCGCCAGCGCTGCCACGCGATCCCTCGGTATGCCTAGGCCAGATACGTCGATTATGGCTCGATACTGTACTGCTGATGACGCGTTGGAGAGCAGCCAACCCAGCGGAAACTGCACTGGAGCGCGTTCAAGAGGTTCCGCTGGTGCGGCGGGAATCTGGTCCGGCGGGAATGGAAGGGTCACGGTCTTGCGTTTTCCGCTAACTGTATGCAAAACAACAGGATACGAACGAGTTTCCCGCCTGACATCAGACCGCGCTAACGATACGCTGTTTTGCCCGCTGCGCTAGAGTACGGCCGCAAGTAACGTAACCCCAATAGCATGGACGCTGGTTCCCTTCCCTGGCGGTGCCACCCGGCCCGCGGATGCCTCCCCGCCTGATGCGAGGGGAGTTCATCGAGGTCGGCCAGCACCGCATCTACTACTACGCCGCCGGCACGCGCGGGAAGGGGGATACAATCGTCCTCCTGCACGGCTTTCCCTCCACGAGCCACCTCTGGAGCGAGCTCGTTTCACTCCTCCCGCGGGGACACCGGGTCGTGGTCCCGGACCTGCTCGGGTACGGCCGGTCCGACCTTGGCGACCGGTCGAGCCTCTCGATTCCGGCGCACGCCGACCGGGTCGTGGGCATGCTCGACACCCTTCGTATCGAGCGCGCTGTCCTCGTCGGCCATCACCTGGGTGCGTGCATTGCGACGTCGGTTGCGGCCCGGGCGCCGGAGCGTGTCAGCTACCTCGCCTTGCTCCATCCGCTGGGCGGGGATGTCACCGTGTCGGGCACGCTGGCCGTCCTCAGGGCCTTCCTGCCCGTCGTGCGGCTCCTCCCGTTCGTCGCCCTCAGGGGAACGCTGAGGCGGGAACTGCTCCGCTGGTACAGCGACCCGATTCGTGCCCGTCACTCGGTGGACCAGTACCTGGCCGCGTGGGCACCGTCGCGGCGGTGGCGCACCTTCCTGCGGCAACTTGCCGACCTGACCCAGGCCGATGTGCTCGAGTGCACGGACCAGCTTTCGCGCGTGCGTGTACCGGTGGCGCTGGTGGCCAGCGATCTCGATCCCGCCGTGCCGCGCGTCGCCCTGGACCGCATCCGGGACGCGATACCCAACGCGACGCTCGACATCATTCGCGACGCTCGCCACTATTCTCCCGAGGAGTCACCCGAACAGGTCGCCGAAGTCATCGCGCGCCTGGTCACGTCGTAACCGCATCGCGCAGCAGCAGGAGGCCGTCGTGCAGCACTTTCCCAGGAACCTCGCCCTCGTGGCCCTCGTGGCCATTGCCGGCACCGCCGGCGCACAGGCCGCTGAGCAGGGACGCGGACCCGAGGTCGGGACGCGCGTGCGCATCTTTGCGCCCGAGCTTCGCACCGATCGGTACGTCGGGCGGATCAAGTCGATCGATGCCGCCGTGATGGTCATCGACACCGGCGAAGTGCGCACGATCCTGGGAATGGACACCGGTCCGGTCCTGGTGGACCAGTTCCGCCGGGTGACGATCCGCCTGTCCACCATCGAGGCGCTCGAAGTCAGCGGCGGGCGCACGGTCGGCGGCGCGTTGACCAGGGGAGCCGTCTTCGGCGCGCTGGTCGGGGCCGTGATCTTCGGCCTCGGCAACCTGCCCGAGGTGAACCCGGACGCGAACGACTTCATGCGCGGCGTCCCGATCGGGCTCGCCATCGGCGCGCTCGGCGGCGCGGTCGTCGGCTACGGCATCGGCGGGGAGCGCTGGGTCCCGGCCTCCGTCCCGCGTTAGGCTACCGGATCTCCTTCGCGGCGTCCAGCGCGATCCGCAGGTCGCGCGACAGGGCCCGGGCTTCCTGCGTCGCGCTCGTCGCATCGTTGATCGCCGACTGGACCCCGGCCGAGCCCAGCGCCAGCAGGTCCAGCCGCATGCCCTGGAGCAGGAGGAGCGCGTGCTCCATCTGCTCCTTGAGCCCTTCGCGTCGCTTGATCAGGTCGGCAATCGTGTCGCGCTGCCGCGCGAGGTTCTCGATCCGCCGTTCGCGTTCGGGGGACTCGGGCCGCGCGCGCGCTTCCTCGAGCGAACGCTCGACTCCGGGTAACGCATCGGCGGGCGTCGCGGCCTCCATGCCGTGGAGCGCCTGGGCGAGCGAGGACACCCGTTCCGCCAGCCCGTCGAGCGTCGGCCCGACGTCGGGAATCATCTCGCGATCCGGCGGCGCCAGCCTGGCGATGGCTTCCAGTGCCGAGGCGCGATCCGAGGCGGCGCGGCGCACCGCGTCGCCGTAGGGGCCGGCGAGCACATCGGCGGGTGCCAGCTGGCGGGCGAGTTCGCTGGCGGTCGGTTGCCGGGACAACTGCCGTGGGGCGACGTCGCCTTCACCCCGCATCAGGCGATCGCCCACGTGACGGCCGAAGATGTCCCGCATCCGGATCCCATCGGCCCAGAGCGAGCCCGCGCGGCGCAGCAGCCCGAGTCCCATGAACGTCGTCGGGAACAGGAACCAGAGGAATCCCGGAGAAAACATGAGGTTCACGGCACCCAGCGTGCCGGCCATGACCGCGGTGCGCGCGAGCTGCTGCCGGAAGTCGCGGATCCGGCCCTCGAGGGATCGCTTGCCCGGCGCGCGCATGTCCGGCCGCTCCCATTCTCGCCGCGCTTCCTGCCAGGACGGCGGCATGAACGACGGCACCGGGGGCCGATCGTGACTTCCGTGCCCCTGCTCGGGAGGGTGCGGGCGCGTCGATGAGGACGGCCGGTCCCGCGAGGTCCCCGGGCGGTCCCGCCAGCCGGAAGGGTCACCGGAGGCGAGGCGCGGAAGGCGCACGGGCGGCTCCCCGCCTGGCAATTGATGTCGCGCGGAGCCCTGGGACAGGTGCGCCGGGGCCGGCACGGCCGGTCGCAACCACGCCGACGACGGGCGGGCCTGCGTCGGCTCCGGCGGTGCATCGGTGAGCGACACCGCATCGAGGGCTTCGCGAAACTCGCCGGCATCGCGCCATCGCTGGTGCGGCTTCTTGGCCAGGGTGCGCTCGATCACCGCGGCGAGTCCCCGGGGAATGCCGGCGCGCACGGTGCTCAGGGGACGCAGGGGGTCGCTCAGGTGTTTCATGAGCATCGACGGCGTGTTCGACGCCTTGAACGGCAGCTCACCCGCCAGCATCTGGTAGCCAACCACCGCCAGCGAATAGAGGTCGCTCCGCCCGTCGATCACGCCCTCGCCCATCGCCTGCTCGGGCGACATGTAGGCCGGCGTCCCCACCGCGGTGCCCGTCACCGTCAGGCGCGAGTCGCCCTCGATGGCGCGCGCGATGCCGAAGTCGGTGACGATCGGCCGGCCGGTGATGCGGTCGAGCAGGATGTTGTCCGGCTTGATGTCGCGATGAATGATCCCGCGGCTGTGCGCGTACGCCAGCGCATCGGCCACGTCGTGGAGGATCCGCTTCACGTCGGCGAACGGCGGGCGCGGTTCACGGAGCAGCCGCGCGCCGAGGCTCTCGCCATCGACGAGGCCCATGACGAACCAGACCAGGCCCTCGCGCTCGTCGACCGAGTAGATCGGGACGATGTTGGGGTGGTTGAGCTGGGCCGCGGTTTCCGCCTCGCGCAGGAACCGCGTGCGCACCTCGTCGCGGAAGGCGAGGTCGGGCGGCAGCACCTTGATGGCGACGAAGCGGCGCAGCTTGGCGTCGCGGCACCGGTAGACGACGCCCATCCCGCCACGACCGATCTCGGCGTCGACCTCGTAGCCGTCGCCGAAGGCGGCGATGGCGCGCTCGCGAAGCGGGTCGCTCATCGGGCGTCCGGGCTCAGCGACGCCCGATCCCCGATTCCCGGCTCCCGACGCCCAGCTTGGCCATCTCGTCGGCGACGTACCGCGCGTTCTCGACCTCGCTGGCAAAGCCCCGCGCGCGTTCGGCGAGCTGCGTGACCTGCTGGAGCGTGCGGCTCGAGGCCCTGAGGCTGATGACGTCGAGCCGGAGGTTCTCGAGCGCGAGGAGCGAGCTCTCGAGTTTCTCCCGGGAGCGCTCGCGCCGCGTCTCGAGGTCGGCGACGGCCCGTCGCTGCCGCTTCAGGTGCGCGAGGCGGCGCACGCGCTCCTCGCTGGCGCGGTGGTCGAAGGGATTCGCCTGCGATTCGAGGGCGCTGATCTCGGCCTCGACCTCGGCCGCGGCGCCCGGGGATACCTCGCGATCGAGCGCGGCGACGGTCGCCGCCAGCGCCTGCACGTTGTCGAACAGCGCGATCGCCGTCGCGGGAACGTTGGCGGCGACCTGCCGGTCCTTCTTCGACAGGGTGTCGACCCAGCGCAGGATGTCGTCACGATGGGCGGCGGCCTTGCGCACGGATGGAGTCTGGACCGCCCGCGCCTCCAGCGTGCCGAGGCGACCGCCGCCACGCGGCGTGGTCGCGCCGGCAGGGAGGGCAGCATACGGACCCGCGCTCCGCAGCCGGGCACTGTCGCGGGCCCTGACCTCGGCGCGCTTCTTCGGGTCCCACATCGCGCGGACGTTGTCGAACCACTCGGCGACGACGTCAGAGAACATCCGCTCGCGCGGCTCGCGCAGGACGTCGTGCCAGTCGAAGTCGTCGCTCCAGAGCTTGGCGTACTTGAACGCCATCACCACGCTCCAGATGGCGGTGACGAAGGCCAGGCTGAAGCCGAAGAGGATCGACGAGACGATGATGACCGAGTTCACGATCACGTACGGGCCGAGCTTCTTGCGGAACTCGACCACCCGCGGATCGGACCACCGCGCCATCTCCTCGCGCGACACGGCGTAGTCGAGGTCGTCGCCATCGTCATGCCGGGTCGCGGCGCGGGAGGACCGCGAGGCGACGCGCACCGGCGGCGACGGGACATCGGGCAACTCGGGGACGTTCCCGGTCTCGAGCGCCTCGGCGAGCGCGTTGGCGCTGGGGAAGCGCAGGTCCGGGTCCTTCTCGAGCAGCAGCATGACCGCGCGCTCGAGGTCGGCCGGCACTCCCCGGCGGCGGCTGTTGATCGGTTCCGGGCGCTCGGACAGGTGCTTGACCAGGAGTGCCGGCGTGCTGGGCGCCTCGAACGGCGGGTCGCCGGTGAGCATCTGGTACCCGACGACGCCTAACGAATACAGGTCGCTGCGGCCGTCGATCTGGCGATCGCCGGTGGATTGCTCGGGAGACATGTACGCGGGCGTGCCGATCGCCATCCCGGTCGCCGTGAGCCGCGAGTCCGCCCCCTCGGTCACGGCCCGCGCGATCCCGAAGTCGGTCACCATCACCCGGCCATCGGCGGCCTGGAGGAGGATGTTGTCGGGCTTGATGTCCCGGTGCACGACGCCGCGCTCATGGGCGTAGGCGAGCGCGCGGGTGACCTCGAGCAGGATGCGACGCGCCTCGTCAGGCTCGAGCGCCCCCTCGGCGTGGAGCCGCACCGCGAGATTGTCGCCCTCCACCAGCGCCATGACGAAGTAGACGATCCCGTCACGCTCGTCCACGCTGTAGATGGGGACGATGTTGGGATGGTTCAGCTGCGCCGCGGTCTCGGCCTCGCGCAGGAACCGGGTCCGGATCTCGCCGCGGAACGCGAGCTCGGGCGGAAGGACCTTGATGGCCACCACACGCTTGAGGCGCCGGTCCTTCGCCTTGTACACAATGCCCATCCCGCCACGCCCGATCTCGCGGTCGAGTTCGTAAGTCGCCGCGAGGACTCGCTCGACGTGCGCTCGGAGATCAGGGTCTGTCGATGAACCGACTGGCTCGGGCACGCGGTGGGCCTGGCTGGGTACGACGACTGGGCAATCGAGTAGTGTAGCACTCATGAGCGGCAGCGTAAAGCGAAATCCGCCGTGCGGTTACGGCCAATCACCCCACCAGGAAGCATCGCTTCGGCGCCGCGTCTCGAGTGAACGCTCGACCGCGCCAGGTGGCCGTCCATGCAGCCTCCTGTGGAAACCCGGCAGGGGACATGATCCGGACTGATCAGCAGGCCTGACACATCGGCTTGGGCACTACGTCACATTGGCCCCCAAAAGTTGCAATCACGGCCACCTTGGCGTAATTCAGCAGCCCAATCCCTGCTGGAGGATTGCAGGCCCGTGCCGCGGCTGGATTCCACACCGGAGTGCAGGATGCGGCGGATGGCAGAGACGGAGACGGGCAGACACCAGTTGAGGACCTGACTCGATGGCACAGCGACAGACGCTCCCGGTGCTTCCGCTCCGGGGGACGGTGATCTTCCCCGGCCTCACTGCACCCATTGCGGCGGGTCGTCCGGGTACCCTTCGCGCGATCGAGTCGGCCCTCAAGGGGGACCGGCTGGTCTTCGCCGTCGCCCAGCGCGACAACACCGACGAGCCGGCCCCCGAGATCCTGTACTCGATGGGCGTGATCGCCCGCATCGGGCAGATCCAGCGCGGCCTGGGCGGCGTCCAGCTCCTGCTCCAGGGCGAGCAGCGCGCGACCTCGCTCCAGTACACGACGGCCGACGGCTTCCTGAGCGCCGTGGTGATGCCGACCGAGGAAATGGCGCCGCTCAGCGAACAGGACGCCGCCTTCGAGGCGCTCCACAAGGAGGCGCGCGAGCGCGCCGCGGAACTGGGGGAGAAGCGCGGACTGCCCGAGGAAGTGGTGCACCAGGTGCTCGACTCCGTCGAGGAGCCCGGGCGCTTCGCCGACCTCGTGGCCGGCTACATCGAGCTGACCGTGCCCGAGAAGCAGGGGTTGCTCGAGACCCTGAGCGTCGAGGAGCGGCTGCGCCGCGTGCTGGTGCACGTGCAACGGCAGATCGGCATGCTCGAGGCGCAGGAGGAGATCAAGTCGCAGGTCCAGGAGGAACTGGGCGAGCGGCAGCGCGAGATGTTCCTGCGCGAGCAGATGAAGGCGATCCAGAAGGAGCTCGGCGACGACGACCAGTCGCGCGAGGTCGAGGACCTGCGCGAGAAGCTCACGAAGCTGGACCTCCCCAAGGAGGCCCGCGTCGAGGTCGAGCGCGAACTCGGGCGCCTGGAGCGCACGGGCCGCGAGTCGATGGAAGCGCAGGTGATCCGCACGTACCTCGAGTGGATCGCCGAGCTGCCGTGGAGCACGCGCTCCGACGACCAGCTCGACCTGCCGCGGGCGACCCAGGTCCTCGATGAGGACCACTACGGGCTGCAGGACGTGAAGGACCGCGTGCTGGAGTACCTCGCCGTCCGCCAGTTGCGCGCCAGACAACTGGCCGAGGAAGTGGCCAAGACGGGCGAGTTCCCCGCGTTCAAGGTGAAGCCGCCGAAGGAGGACGCGACGCCGACGCTGTCCGGCGGCGACGATGACGATCGCCCGATCACGGATGCGCGCGAGGCCAAGTCGCGCGCCATGGCCAAGGGCCCGATCCTCCTCTTCGTCGGCCCGCCCGGCGTCGGCAAGACGTCCATCGCCAAGTCGATCGCGCGCTCGCTGGGACGCGAGTATGTCCGGGTCTCCCTGGGCGGCGCCCGCGACGAGGCGGACATCCGCGGCCATCGCCGCACCTACGTCGGGGCGATGCCCGGGCGCGTCATCCAGGGCATGAAGCAGGCCGGCACCAAGAACCCGGTCTTCCTGCTCGACGAGGTCGACAAGCTCGGCGTCTCGTTCCAGGGCGACCCGTCGGCGGCGCTGCTCGAGGTGCTCGACCCGGCGCAGAACGACTCGTTCACCGATCACTACCTCGGCATCCCGTTCGACCTGAGCGAGGTGCTGTTCATCGCGACCGCGAACTTCGTCCAGAACATCCCCGGCCCGCTCCTCGACCGCATGGAGATGGTCGAGTTCTCGGGCTACACCGAGCGCGAGAAGGCCGAGATCGCGAAGAAGTACCTCATCCCCCGCCAGCTCGAGGAGAACGGCCTCGACGACAAGGGCGTGACGTTCACCGACGACGCGGTCAACAGCATCGTCGCGAACTACACGCGCGAGAGCGGCGTGCGCCAGCTCGAACGGCAGGTCGGCGCGGTGTGCCGGAAGGTCGCGCGCCGGGTCGCCACGGGACAGGATGGCATCCTCGCCGACAGCCGCATCGATGACGCCGAGGTGCGCGAGCTCCTGGGCCGGCCCAAGGTGCACCCGGAACGCGCCGCCGAGCAGAACGAGGTCGGCATGGCGACGGGGATGTACTACACGCCCATGGGTGGCGACATCATGTTCGTCGAGGCATCGATCCGGCGGCGCGAGCCCCCGGCGTCCACCGAGGACGGGGAGACGACGTCGCGCATCCAGGCGGCGCCGATGTCGCTCATCCTCACCGGCCAGCTCGGCGACGTGATGAAGGAGAGCGCGCGCGCGGCGCTGACGTTCGCGACGAACAATGCCGCATCGCTCGGCATCGCCGCGCATCGCCTCGATGGCGCCATGGAGGCACACATCCACGTCCCCGCGGGCGCCATCCCCAAGGACGGCCCGTCGGCGGGTATCGCGATCGCGACTGCCCTGGTCTCGGAGATGTCCGGGCGACCGGTCCGCCGTGACGTGGCCATGACGGGTGAGATCACCCTCCGTGGCCGGGTGCTGCCCATCGGCGGTCTCAAGGAAAAGGTACTGGGCGCGCACCGGGCCGGCATCAGGCACATCGTCCTGCCGAAGGAAAACGAGGCGGACATCGAGGACGTGCCCGAGGAAGTACAGAAGCTGCTCACCTTCCACCCGGTGTCGACCCTGGCCGAAGTGCTCAAGGTCGCAATGGCCGAGGACCTGGAACCGGAAGGCGTGGCGGTCGAGGAAGAGGAACCGGTGAGCGTTGGCGACTGATGAATTGCTGATTGCTGGTTGGGGATTGCTGATTGGAACGGCCCGGGATTCCCGGGCCGTTTACCATTCTGCCCCCGTGCAACCGCACACCGCTCGACCACGTAGGATGCGGCACCCATAACTCGTATCCAGGTCCCGTTGCGCCTCGCTCCCATCGTTACCGCGGTCGCTGTCGGTTTTGAGACGCTCCGCGCGAACCCCCTGCGCACGATCCTGTCCACGCTGGGCGTGATCATCGGCGTCAGTGCCCTCGTCGCGGTCCTGTCCGTGGGCGACGGCATGGAGCGCTCGGTCCGCTCGCAGATCGCGGAGACCACCGACCTCCAGGCCATCGTCATCCGCGCGAGGACCACCGAGGAAGTCGACGGCCAGGTCTTTCCCGTGACGAACCCGGCACGACTGACGCTCGCCGATGCGCAGCGCATTCGCGCGCTCGACGGGGCGAAGGCCGTCACGCTGGCCATGAGCACGCCCGGGGAAGTCCGGGACCGCCCGGGGATCACCCGGCGCATGGCGCTGATCCTCTCGGAAGTGGCGCTGCGCGATTCGACCGCGATGCCGGTGAGCGCTGGCCGGCTTCTCACGCTCGAGGAGGCGGCGAGCGACGCCCCGAGGGTGGTGCTGTCGCTCGACCTGGCGCGATCGCTGTCGCCCGACTCGAACGCCGCGGCGATGGTAGGCGACTCCGTCCGGCTAGGCGCGCTCAACGCGGAAGTGGTCGGCGTACTGGAAGCGAGGCCCGCGCCGGCCGTGGCGCGGGTCGGGGGAAGGCGCCGCCCACCGGGCGACTACCGGGTCTTCGCGCCGCTCGGGTTCATGCCCGCTGCGCTCGGCGAGCGGGTTCCCCCGCCGGCGATCATGGCGCTCGCGGGAACGGTCGAACAGACCATGCCGCTCAAGGAGCGCATCGAGCGCACGCTCGCGTCAGGCGACAGCGCCTGGGAACGTCGCTACACCGTCACCACCAACGAGAGCCGACTGGAGCAGTTGTCCCGCGGGATCCTGATGTTCAAGCTGTTCATGGGCGCCATCACGGGCATTTCGCTGCTGGTCGGCGGCATCGGCATCATGAACGTCCTGCTGTCGTCGGTGACGGAGCGCACGCGAGAGATCGGGATCCGGAAAGCGGCGGGCGCGCGCGACCGCGACATCCTTCGCCAGTTCCTGGCCGAGTCGGTCGCAATCTCGGCCGTCGGGAGCGGGATCGGCCTCGCGCTCGGCGTGTCGGGGGCGTACGCCATCACCGCCGCGATCCGGACGTTCTCCGAGGCCCCGTTCCTGTCCGCATCTGTCTCCTGGAGCACCGTGGCGGTGGCTGCGGTGGCCGCCGTCGTGGTCGGGCTGACGTTCGGCACGTATCCGGCGCGGCGGGCCGCCCGCCTGAGCCCGATTGACGCGATCCGGCATGAATGACCCGGGAGACAGGCCTTTCCCCGGATCTTGAGCGGATACCGCTGGTGGCCTACCTTCGGCGCGACAGCGATTCCGTTCCCTGTCCCGTTGACCTGAAGAGCCTCCCAAGGAGAACCCCGTGCGTCGTCGTTCCCTGCCCGTCCTGATCGGCACGTCGCTGGTTGCCCTGGCCTCGTTGGCCCGGGCGCAGGGCACGGCGCCCGAGGTTGTCGCCCGCGCGCGCGCCATCCACGAGCGCGTCATCACGCTCGACACCCACGACGACATCAGCCCGGCCAACTTCACGGCCGAGCGGAACTACACGCAGCGACTCGACAACCAGGTCAACCTCCCGAAGATGGTCGAGGGCGGCCTGGACGTCTCCTTCATGATCGTGTACGTCGGCCAGGGGCAGGAATTCACGCCCGAGGCGTACCGGCGCGCCTACGACCAGGCGATCGAGAAGTTCGACGCGATCCACCGCCTGACGACGACCATCGCCCCGGACCGGATCGGCCTCGCGCTGACCCCGGCGGACGTGCGGCGCATCGCCGCCTCCGGCCGGAAGGTGGCGATGATCGGCATCGAGAACGCCTATCCGTTAGGCGAGGACCTGAAGAACATCCAGGCCTTCTACGACCGCGGGGGGCGGTACCTCTCGCTCTCCCACAACGGACACTCGCAGTGGTCCGACTCCAACACCGGCGAGGCGCAGGGCTTCAAGTGGAACGGGCTGTCCCCGCTGGGGCGGCAGGCGGTCGCCGAGATGAACCGCGTGGGGATGATGATCGACATCTCGCACCCGTCGAAGGCATCGTCGATGCAGACGTTCGCGCTGAGCCGGGCGCCGGTGATCGCCTCGCACTCGGGGGTGCGCGCCCTGTGCAACCACTCGCGGAACATGGATGACGAGCAGCTCCTGGCCCTGAAGAAGAACGGCGGCGTCATCCAGGTGGTGGCGTTTGCCACGTACGTGAAGTGCGACCCGCCGCCGGTGGAGCGGGCGCCGGCGATCGCGCAGCTCTACACGGACTTCGGGATCCCGGTGCCCGCCGCGCGCGGTGGTGGTGGTGGCGGCGGCCGCGCTGGTGCAGGTGGCGGTGCACGCGGCGGCGGCGGACGCGGTGGACGCGGGGCCGGCCAGGCCGCGATCGATTCACTCCCCGCCGATCGTCGTGCCGAGTTCAACCGGCGCCTCGCGGAAATCGACCGGATGTACCCGGCGCCGACGCGCGCCACGGTGGCGGATTTCGTGAATCACATCGACTATGCCGTGAAGCTGATCGGCATCGACCACGTCGGCATCAGCTCAGACTTCGACGGCGGTGGCGGCGTGGAGGGCTGGAACGATGCCGCGGAGACGTTCAACGTGACGCTGGAATTGGTGAAGCGCGGCTACACCGAGGAGCAGATCGCCAAGATCTGGAGCGGCAACCTGCTGCGCGTGATGGGCGAGGTGCAGAAGATCGCGGGGAAGTAGGGTCGAGGGTCGGGGGTCGAGGCTCGAGGGGGGGGAGGCAATGGGGTCTGACCCCATTGAGCCTATGGTAGCCGCCTCACCCAACCTGACGGCGTGACCTCGAACAGCGGAAAGTTCATCGACTCCCACGGCGCCAGCAGCGACGGCGACAGGCGCGGGGACAGCATCGAAGCAGCCACCAGGCTGTACGCATCCGCCGAGAAGAGGTTCACCGCGTAGCCGAGGTCCTCGAGCGAGGCCAGTGTCATGCCGGAGAGCGGCATGTCCGCGTCCTGCTCCACAAAACCGGTCATGACCTCGCGATCGAACACCGACTCGCGCCAGTGGACCTCGGCCGTGCCCGATCCCCCGGTGTTCTCCAGCGGTACGCGGCCGTCCGCGCAGCTCGCCGCGCCCCCGATCGCGACGCAGTGCGACGCCGCGAGCAGTCCCGCGAAGCGCGGATCCGATGTCTGGGACCCGAAGACCAGGTCGCGCGTCCGCCAGAGCGTCCCGATCCCGACGACGTGCAGCATCTCGTGCAGCACGACGGCCGGGAGTCGCCCGTTGGCCGAGAGCGCAGCGATGTCGTCGGCGTCGAACCGCATGACGCCGATCACCGGGAATCGGCTTTGCGTGCGCATCACGCACGGACCCGCCGAGGCCAGCACCTTCCCGGCGCCGTCGATCGGCGTCACCGTGGCGAAGATGAGGATGTCGTCCACGACTTCGCTGACGGTCGCATCCTGCACGCCACAGCGCGACATGTCGAAGTTCAGGACGGGCACGTCGGCCACGTCGCCGACCACGCTCGCCTGGATACGATCAGCGGCGACCTGGAACGCCGCCCGCACCTCCTCCGTCAGGTTGCCCCCGAACCGGACCTGCGGACTGAAGCCCGACCGGATGTCCGCGAAGACCTCGGCGCTGACGCTGCCCGTACTCGCGACCAGTTTCTGCGCGCCGCCGAACCGGCCCAGGCGCCACGAGAAGCCGGAGACACGGCCATTCGCGTCGCTCGTCACGATCGAGGGCGACACGCTGCCGCCGCCTTCCGCGACCCCCAGCGCCACCTCGGTGCCGCCGACCGGGTTGCCATACTGATCGCGCACGACCAAGTCCGCGGCGCTGGCGACGACCTCGCCGGCCGGTGCCTCGAATGCCGCGCCGGAGGGCGAGATGCTGGCCGCGGCACCCGGGATTCCGGTCAGCGTGATCCGCACCGGCGGCGCCGAACCGGCCTTGATCGTGATCTCGTTCACGCCCGCGAGCGTGCCAAGGGTCCAGTTGCCGACGGTCGTCGGGCCGGCGCTGGTGCGCACCGGCGCGTTGCGCAGGATGCCGCCTCCCGCCGACACCTTCACCGCCACGGCGACATTGGCGAGCACCTGGCCCTGCGCGTTCCGGACGACGAACGTGGGCGCGGGAGCCAGCTCGGTGCCCACGGGGATGCCGGGGGCGGCCGACAGCGACGCCTCGACCAGGAACGGCGCGGTGGCGCCTGTCGGTTCATCCCGGCAGGCCAGCAGCGCGAGGGCGGGCGCGACGCGGAGCGATGCCGCGCGGACGCGCCTAACGAATCGCCGACCTGCGCCCACGGAAGACTCCCCAGGAATCGAGCCGCACCGGCAGCGGCTCCGTACCGCCAAGAAAGTACTCCGTGTACCGCTCCTGCGGCGGCAGGTCCGGATCGGCAAGGCGGCCGGTCACGCGATCGAGGTCGACCGCCAGCACGCCGGCCGGCGCGGTCCATGGAACCCCGCCGTGCCCCACGCCGGCCTGCGCCACCATCTGCGCCCAGATCGGCGCCGCCAGCGAACCGCCGGCCGCTCCGGGCGTGATCATCTTCGGACGGTCGAAGCCAATCCAGACTCCCGCGACGAGGTCAGGTGTCATCCCGACGAACCAGACGTCGCTGTTGTCATTCGTGGTGCCGGTCTTGCCCGCCACCGGCACCTCCCCGGGCACTGCCCGGCGCACCGACGTGGCCGTCCCGCGCTCCACCACGTCCCGCATCATGTCCCGCACGATGAACGCCACTCCCGGATCCAGCACGGGCTGCGGTGTCACGATCGGGTTCTGCCACACGGTCTGCCCCGAGGCATCCTCGATGTGCGTGATGAACCGCGGCTCGACGCGGGCGCCGAGGTTGCCGAGGGTCGCATAGGCGGCGACCAGGTCGAGCGGCTGCACCACCGACGCGCCAATGGCGCTCGACGGGTACGGGGCGATGTCGGAGTCGATCCCCATGCGATGGGCGAGCGCCGAGATGGTATCCATGCCGAGCCGGAGTCCCATCTGCACCGCGACCGGGTTGCGCGAACGCGCCAGCGCCGTGCGCAGCGTCAGCGGGCCGAGGAAGTCACCGTCCGAGTTCTGCGGGCGGTAGATGGAACGGTTGGGGAGCGGGATCGCGAGCGCGGTGTCGGCCACCATCGTCGCCGGCGTCAGGCTGTCGGCGACGGCGGCGGCGTAGACGAACACCTTGAACGCCGATCCGGGCTGGCGCTTGCCATCGACGGCGCGGTTGAACGGCGCGGTCACGTAGTCGCGGCCACCGACCAGCGCGCGAACGTCACCGGTAAAGGGGTCCATCGCCACGACCGCGCCCTGCAGGTAGTCGGCCGGGTTCGGGCGCGCGCGCGCACCGGCCGCGGTGCCGCGCCGCGCGCCCTGGGTGCGCTTCGCCCACACCGGATGCGCGTAGCCGGGCGCCGCCTCGATGTCGTTGAGCCCGTCGACCAGCGCCAACGTGGCGGCGCGCTGCAACGCCGGGTCGAGCGTGGTGTGGATGGTAAAGCCGCCGTCGCGCACCGCGATGCCCGCCCGCTCCGCCTGGACGCGGACGACGTCGACGAACCAGGGCGATGGGGCGCTGTGTCCCGCGTCAGGGGCGACTTCGAGGGGCTCGCCCTGCGCCGCGGTCGCCTGCTCCTTCGTGATGTATCCCTGTCCCGCCATCAGCGAGAGCACGAGGTCGCGCCGCTCCTTCGCGCGATCGGGCCGGGAGACGGGATCGAAAATTGCGGGGCCGTTGATGACGGCGGCGAGGATCGCTGCCTCGGCGATCGTCAGGCGCGACGCCGCCTTCCCGAAGTAATGCCGCGCCGCGGACTCGATGCCGTACCAGCGGTGTCCGAAGTGGATCTGGTTGAGGTACGCCTCGAGGATCTGGTCCTTGGTGTAGTGGCGTTCCATCTCGCGGGCAGCCGCCTGCTCGCGCAGCTTGCGGCCCAGGCTGCGATCCGACCGGTCGACCAGCTCCGGGTGCATGTTGCCGACGAGTTGCTGCGTGATGGTGCTCGCGCCGCGCGGGTTCCCGCGCACGGCATCGCGAAGCGCACCGGCGATGCCGATGAGGTCCACGCCATCGTGCTGGTAGAAGCGCTGGTCCTCGATGGCGATGAAGGCCTGCGGCACGTGCTTCGGCAGGGACCCGAGCGAAACGCTGGTCCGGAACTCGGTGCCGACTTCACCGATGAGCGAGCCATCGCGCGCCAGGACCATGGAAGCCTGCGGCGGGCGCAGGATCTGCCACGCCTCGGTCGTGTCGGTGCGAGCGGCACCCTGCTGGGCGGGAAGCGCGTGGGGAACGGCCAGCAGGCACGCGAGGATCCCGCCTGCCCAGTGCAGGCCGGCGGTCAGCAGGGGGTTTCGAGTGCGGAAACGCGGCGTGCGCATGCGGGCTGAGTGGTACCCACTGGAAGATGGTCGTTCCGCGCAGGATTCGACGTGATGCGACTCACGCGGCATGCGGGCAGGGTCCGCTGGGGCCCAAGGGGGAGTTGCCGCCCGCTGGTGCGTCCCACAGGTTCTGCCGATGCCGCGTTCCCTGACCGTCGCGATCGCCCAGTTGCACCCCCACAAGGGGGATTACCGGGCGAACCTGGCCCGGCTCCGGGACGTCTTTGCGCAGGTCCGGATGCTGTCCCCGCATCCGCAGGTGCTGCACTTCCCGGAGACGGTGCTGAGCGGGTACTTCGTCGAAGGCGGAGTCCGGGACGTGGCGGTCACCGCGGGGACCCTGGCGCGCGACCTCGACCAGGCCTACGCGGACGGACCGAAGGATGACCGGGCCCGGCGACCGCTGGACGTGGTGGTGGGCTTCTACGAGAAGTGGCGGGACACGCTGTACAACAGCGCGGCTTACGTCCGGCTGGGCGACGGCGCGGCGCGGATCCTCCACGTCCATCGCAAGAACTTCCTGCCAACCTACGGGCTGTTCGACGAGGAGCGCTTTGTCGAACGGGGTCATACGCAGCGAGCGTTCGACACGCCGTGGGGGCGGGCGGCCGTCCTCGTCTGCGAAGACGCGTGGCACAGCATCACGGGGACGATGGCGGCGCTCGACGATGCGCAGGTGATCTTCCTGTGCGCCGCGGCGCCGGCGCGCGGGCTGCAGTCCCGCGATGGCGTGCCCGGACCCGGGAGTGTGTCCCGCTGGGAGCGGCTGGTGAAGGACATGGCGGACGAGCATGGCGTGTTCGTCTCGCTGGCGAACCTGGCAGGGAGCGAAGGCGGGAAGGTGTTCGCGGGCGGGTCGTGCGTGGCGGGGCCGCGCGGAGACGTGCGGGTGCGGGCGCCGGCGTTCGACGAGGCGATCATGACGCTGACGCTCGACCTGGGCGATATCGCGCGGGCGCGGTCGGACATGCCGCTGCTCTCGGACCTGCGAACGGCGCTTCCGCACCTGCGGCGGACCCTGGACGCCATCGAGGAGCGTGCACCGTTCGTGGCGCCCTACGACCTGGCGGAAGTCGATTCCAGCCCGCGGGGGGCCCCCCCCGAGAGCGAATTTGGGGCCGCGGCGGCGGAAGGGCATCACCGCCGGAGCGCCGCCGCCATCATTCCAGCGCAACATGTCGCTCGCGACGCCCACGGCGGCCCGCCGTCGCTCGACATCGACGCCGAGATGGTGGAGGAATGGCTGATCCGGTTCCTGCGCGACGAGATGGGACGGCGCGGCTTCGGAAAGGCCGTCGTCGGGCTCTCCGGCGGCGTGGACTCGGCCGTGACGGCATTCCTCGCGGCGCGGGCCCTCGGCCCGGAAAACGTCCTTGGCGTCCGCCTGCCGTACCGCACGTCGAGTCCGGACAGCCTCGCGCACGCGCAACTGGTGATCGACCGGCTCGGAATCCCGACGCGCACCATCGACCTCAGCGCCGCCGCCGACGGCTACCTGGCGCTCGAGCCCACCGCCGACGGCACCCGCCGCGGCAACGTGATCGCGCGGCTGCGGATGATCGCGCTGTTCGACCTCTCGGCCGCGATCGGGGGAGTCCCGTTAGGCACGGGGAACAAGACCGAGCGCCTGTTCGGCTACTTCACCTGGCATGCCGACGACTCACCGCCCCTCAACCCGCTGGGTGACCTGTTCAAGACGCAGGTCTGGGCGCTCGCCAGGCACCTCGGCGTGCCTGACGAGATCGTGACCAAGCCGGCCACCGCGGACCTCGTGGCCGGCCAGACGGATGAAGCCGACTTCGGCATCGCCTACGCACGCGCCGACACGATCCTGAACTGGCTGCTCTGGGGATTCACGATCGGGGACCTCGTCGCGCGCGGCTTCAACGAGTACGAGGTGGAACTGGTCCGGAACCGGCTCGAGCGGACGCACTGGAAGCGCAAGCTGCCCACGGTCGCGCTCCTGAGCCATACGGCCATCGGGGAGTCGTATCTGAGGCCGGTGGACTACTGACGCCAGAGGTTCGAGGTCTGAGGTCCGAGGTTCCCGATTCCCGATTCCCGATTCCTGATTCCCGTTCAGCGCTTGTACGCGGCCTCCTTGCCCGGCTTCAGGGTGATCCGGATCAGGGGGCATGAAGCCTGCGCCGACGCTGGACATGTGGTCGGCTTGAACACCTCGATCGAGCGGATATCCTCCGGCTTGATCTCATCCAGCCGGCCATCGGCGGTGAAGCGCGCCACTTCCTTCCCGCTGCTGCCGAGGATGACCACGTTAGGTGGCGGCCCGGCTGGCCGCTCGCCGCGCCGCACGATGAACGCGAGCATCTTCGCCTCCCCGACCGGCACTTCGACTTCCTGCGCGCCGCCTGTCGTCTTCGTCGCTCCGAGGAGCGAGAAGGTGAAGGGCTGCTGCACCATCTGCTTCACCTGCTTGCCTCCGACCTGGGCAGGCTCGAATCGCATCCCGGGCAGGGCCTTCCGGACCGCGACCGCGAACAGCTCGTGCGTCGCCCGCACCACCTCGAGCGAGGCCGAGTCGGGAACGCCGACTTCATTCACGACGAATTTCACCAGCACCTCGCCCTCGACGCCGGCCTCACGCAGGATCGCCGGATAGGACGGGGTCGGGGACCCGGCCTTCATCGTGACGGGCTTCTCCACCTGGAATTCCTCGAGCACGTCGCCGGTCCCGACGACGCGATCCGGAGTCTCCTTCGCCGGGAATCCGGGAGCGACAGGCTCGGGCCGCGGCGTCTCGCACGACACCACCCCCAGCCCCGCCGCCACCATCGCCGCCACCACCACCCGTCGCCATTGCAGTCTCGTGTCAGCCATTGCCTTGATCCTCCGTTCGAGATCCGATCGATGCTCGCCAAAGTGGGCGGCGAGGAGCCGCGCCGAGAGTCCGTGGCGGCTGGCGGCCGTCAGGAGCAGGTCCGCATAACGCCGCACATCCGGGTGCGTGGCGAGGACGCGCGCATCGCAGTCCTGCTCCACCGACAACCGCAGGCGCCGCACCATCCACCACACCACCGGGTTCCAGGGCATCAGCGCCGCCGAGATCGCGCCGGCGACCAGCAGCCGCGTGTCCCCGCGCTTCACGTGCTCGAACTCGTGCGCCAGCAGCAGCTCCTGCGACGCGTGATCGAGCGCCAACACCCACTGGGGCACGAACACCACCGGGTTCCTCACGCCGGCGACCGCGGGACCGAGTCGGTCGGTCACGAGCACGTCGCGACCATTCACCGACGCCTGGCGCCACCGTCGCCGCTCGCGAGCGAGCCAGCGCTGGCCGATCACGATGGCCACCAGCAGGGCAAGGCTCGCGCACAGCCACGCGATCGGCATGACGCGATCGGCGCGCGCGATCAGCGCAGGGACGGCCTGGACGGTGACACCCGACGGCGGTGCCGACACCGGCGCTCCCGCCAGCACCGGAGGCGTCCCGGACTCGCCCAGCCCGTGTTCCACGACCGGGACCGGCAGCACCATCGCCCCTCCGGTCACGACCGCGACCGTGACCAGCGCGCCAAGCCAGGCCCACCGGCCCGACGACGTCCGCGACCGCATGATCATCTCGCCAACGACGGCGACCGACGCGACCGCGGCCGAGATGAGGATGACGTACGCCATGACGAGCGTCATTTGTCCCCCTTGCCGAGGCGCTCGTCGAGCACCCGTCGCAGCCGGCGCAACTCGGCGGCGTCGATGCCGCGCTCCCGGACCAGGTTTGCCAGCAGCATCTCGCGCGAGCCGCCGAAGATCTTGCCCAGCACCTGACCGAGGGCGGTCTTGCCGGCGCGATCGCGGGCGACGAGCGGTGTGTACCGATGTGCCTTCCCTTCCTCCTCGTGGCTGACGTACCCCTTCGCCTCGAGCGTTCGCAGCACGGTCAGGACCGTGGTGTATGCCAGCGGGTCGTCCAGGTACTGGCGGACTTCGGACACGGTGGATGGCCCGCGCTCCCAGAGCACGGCCATGACGTCGAGTTCGCGATCGGTGAACGACACCTCGGCCATGTGGCGCCTCACGGAGTGGGGCGGCCTCGCGCCGCCGGTTTTCTGCTAAAGAACTAGTAGAACCAGTACCACCGATCCCGGTGGTTTGTCAACTAGTACTTTAGTAGGCCGGCGGGCCGAGCCGACTGGACTCGCCGCTGAGGGGCGTTTCCGCCCATCCATGCCGCTGCAGCCGCTGGATGCCGTTCGCGTCCGTCTCGATCACGTAGACGGAGCCGGCCCCAAAGCCGATGATGCGCTGGTTGGCCGGCAGGATGAGCTGCCCCTGCACTGCCCCGGTGCGATCGACGACATCGTAGCGAGTCTCGGGTTGGGCAGCGCTCGGCACCCTGCGGATCGCGAGCAAGCCTTCCGGCGTCGTGAGAAGTTGGGTCGGCGTGTCGAACGGTGGCAGTGTCGCTGGCCAGTCGGTGGCGTTCCGGAACCCCACGTGTCGGGCCACGTACGCCTGGCGCTCCTCCTCGGTCACGCGAATGGCGCGGAATGGCAGCGGCGCGCCACGCACCCACTGGCCATCGGGCGCGCGCCAGTCGACGCGATAGGGATCGAGTCGTGCCACCGCGACCCAGCCGTCCGCGAACAGCGCCGGCGCTTCGCGCACATCGAGCGGAACCCGCCCCAAGCGCATGCCCGCGTTCCCATCGGGAACGGTCACCCGGCCGACAGGGGCCCGCCGTATGCTGCGACGGAGGGTCGCGATCGGCTCGGCGCGACCGGTGGCGCGATCGATCAGGAGCAGGCGCGTCGAATCCGAGCGCCGGTCGAACTGCTGCCCCAGGACCCGCCCGAGCCGATCCGCTCCCAACGGCCAGAGCCCGATGGCCCGGATGGCGGGGGTATCGGGCGGAAGTGTGGCAACGACCTTGTCGCCGTCCAGGATGAGCCACCGCCTGAAGTCCGCAGCGAGGGTCGAGTCGCCGCCGAGTGGGAGCAGCGTGGCGATGAACTGGAACTCTCCTGGCCCCTGCCCGGTGCGGCCGATGCTCGTCCGGTTCCCCGTGCCGAAGTCGACGACGGAGAGCTGGTTCTCGCGGCGGTCATAGAGCAGGACCCGGCCGTCCTTCAGTTCACGCAGGGAGGTGACGTCGGTGAACGCCACCGCGAGGCGGGCCGTGCGAGCAGGCAGTCGAATCTCGGCAACCTGGGCGAGCACACCAGACGGAACGAACAGCCAGAGGCTCAGGAGAGTACGTCGCATTCCTCCTCCTGGGATCTTCATGGGGATAGCGGACGAACCCGCTCGCTGCGGGCGGGGATACAGCTACGGCCAGCCACTGGACTTGTCAACAACGGGGAGATCTGCGAATTCCAATGTGGCGGACCCGGACCGGTGTCCCGGCGCCCCCGAACACCGCAAGATCCGGGTTGGCCGTATGTTACGGGGCCTGTAGATCTCCCTCCACACAGGGGGGAAGCATGACATCCATGATGATGAGCCGCAGCGATCGCAACAGCGCCGACTACCACCGGATCGAACGCGCCATTCGCTTCCTGGACGCCTCGGCGCCGACGCGACCCAGCCTTGGCGACGTCGCGAAGCACGTGGGCATGAGCCCGTATCATTTCCAGCGGCTGTTCACCCGCTGGGCTGGCATCAGCCCCAAGCGCTTCACGCAGGTGCTGGCCCTCGAATACGCGAAGGAGCGCCTTCGCGACTCGCGCAACATGATCGACGCGACGTACGAGTCGGGCCTGACGAGCGGCGGCCGCCTGCACGACCTGTTCGTCAACCTCGAGGCGGTCACGCCGGGCGAGTTCCGTGATGCGGGCGCCGGCCTTCGGATCTCGGCGGGTTTCCACGAGTCGCCGTTCGGCGAGGCGCTCATCGCGGCCACCGATCGCGGGATCTGCGGCCTCACGTTCCATGAGGGGAACCGTCGCGCCGCGTTGATGGACCTCGCCGCCCGGTGGCCGCAGGCGACGATCGAGGAGCGCCCGCGCGCGACCGCACCGATCGCGTCGCGTGTCTTTGCCGCCCTCGAGGTGCGCGATCCCGAGGGCCTGGTCCCGCTGGGACTCCTGGTCCGCGGGACCAACTTCCAGGTGAAGGTGTGGCGGGCGCTGCTGCAGATCCCCGTGGGCACGGTGGCGACGTACGAGGACATCGCGACGGCGATCGGGTCGCCCGCGGCGGTGCGGGCCGTGGGCACCGCGGTCGGGCGCAACCCGGTGGCGTTCCTGATTCCCTGCCATCGGGTGATCCGGACCACGGGCGCGTTAGGCGGCTACCGCTGGGGACTGCCGCGCAAGCGCGCGATGCTGGCCTGGGAGAGCGGACGGGGCGCGAACGGCAGGGGATCATTCGCGCCTTCCCGACAGCACGAACATCCGGCCCGACCGGAAGCCCTTCACGTTGCTCCATGACGACGTCACCAGGAAGTCGATGACGCCATCGCCGTCGACATCGCCCACGCCGGTCGCATCGAACCCCAGCGTCTCGCCCGGGATGCGACCGGTGATGGTCCGCAGCACGGACCCATCGCGACCCGAAAACAGGTAGATCCGCCCGCCCGAGGCGGCCACCGCGGAGTACTGCCAGGCGCCCAGAAGCAGGTCGTCATGGCCATCCTTGTCCACGTCCCCGACGTCGGCCGAGCCGATCCCGAACCCGTCGCCCGGATTCTCGCCGGTCAGCGTCAGGAGCGCCGCACCGGTCGACCCGGAGCGGACGTACGCGCGGCCGGTCGCGGCACCGCGCGCCCGGTTGGCGAAGTCCGAGGCGTACACGTCAGGCACCTTGTCTCCATCGACGTCGCCGACGAGGGACGTGAACATCGCCCCGAGGGCCCCGCCGGTCGAGTCGGACTCGAACGACTGGAGCGGCGGCGCGCGCAGGTCGCGGAACACGTACACCTTGCCGGTCTGGCGCGCGCCGCCGCGCGGAGCCCCGGCGAGCACCGGCGTCGCACGGCCCCGCTTGTCGCCGGCCACGATGCTCCCGAACCCGTCGCCGGCGCGCTCACCATCGATCGTCGCGAGCACAGCGCCCGTCTTCCCCGAGTAGACGTACACGCGGCCGGAGCCCTGCCCCTTCGCGTTGCTCGCCGGCGCGCCCACGACGACGTCGGCGTGGCCGTCCCCATCCTGGTCGCCCGCGCCCGCGCTGCTGCTGCCGAACGACTCGGCACTCGTCCCCTGCAGAAGCAGCAGGGTCGCGCCGTCGACCCCGGACATGACGTACGCCCGACCCGAGCCCGGCGCGCCAGCCACCACGTCGGCGATGCCGTCGCGGTTCACGTCGCCCGCGCCCTCGAGGCCAATCCCCAGGTTCTCGCCGGCCTCGCCGGTCCGCTGCCACAACAGCTTCCCCGACTTTCCGGAATACACATACACGCGGCCCCTTCCGGTCGGCTGGCCGCCGGCGCCATACGTCGGCGCCGATGTCACGATGTCGGTGACCCCGTCAGTATCGACATCGCCGATCCCGCGCGCGATCCAGCTGAACTGGTCGCCCTTCGCCTCACCGGCCCACTCGTGGATGACGCGCACGGGCTCGACAAACGGATTCGTGAAATCCGACGGCTGGAACTGCGTCGCCGCGAACTTCGGGTGCGACCGCACGCCGGCGAACTCGGGCGCGGTCGCGGCCAGCTCCGTGTCGAACGCACCGCTGGCCTTGAGGCCCGCGAGCAGCGAGATGGCGCTGTCCGCCGCGCCGCGACGCGCGTGAATGGCCGCCATGTTGTACATCGCCTGGAGCCGGACCGGCCGCGGCAGGGTCACCTTCCGGAACGCCTGGAACGCCTTGTCCAGGTCGCCTTTCTGCCGGTATGCGTTGCCGAGCACCATCCACCCGACGGTGGCGTTCGGGTTCCGGCTGAAAAACCCTTCCATGACACGGATCGCGCTATCGACCTGTCCGGCTGCCAGCGCGGCCTGCGCAATACCCGGTTCCGGCGGCGTGGATTGAGGCACCTGGGCGCCGCCCTTCACGGACACGATCACGGCCAGCACGCCTGCCGACACGATTCCCTTCACCATTCACCACTCCGGCTGGAGGAAGGATCCCGATAATGGCGGCCCCACTCCACGAAGGCTTTCACCAGATTGCCCAGCGGCGCGCCGAGCCGTGAAGCGAAGAATCAGGATGCGAGGGTCGCGCCCACGTGGGACGGTGCACGCCCGAATGCGCGCCGGAATGCCGTGGTGAAGTGGGAGTGGCTGCTGAACCCGGCCTGGAGCGCCAGGGCGGACAGGTTCCCCCGGTAGGTCGCGGCGATGCCGAGCAACGTCCTGAGCCGCATCTCCCTTCGATAGGCATGCAGGGTCGATCCGGTCGCCGCGCGGAACGTGCGACACAGGTAGAACGGGGACACGCTGACCAGTGCGGCCAGTTCGCCGACCGAGAGGTTGTCGAACAACCGGGTCATGATCGCCGCCCTGGCGTGCTCGACCAGGTCGCGCACCACGGGCATCGGGTCGCCCCCTCCCGTCGCGCCGTACGCGGCGCCCAGTACGGCGGCGAGGATGGCCAGCGCGCGCTCCTCGACGTCGAGGGGGTCCGCCCCAGCGGACCTGGCGAGGCCGAACAGCGCGCGTTGCGCGAGGTACACGTCGCTCGACACCGTGGCTCGCGGATACCGGAACGCCGCGTTATGCGCGGCATCCGCGGGGTTGAAGCCACGGACGAGGCCCCGCGCCAGCGGTTCCGACATGCCGATCCAGTCGCACCGGTCCCCGTCGGCCGAGATGACGGCGCGCCGGTATGCCTGACGCGGATTGTAGATCGTGGCGACCCCGGGATCGGCGACGAAGCGCGGGGAGTCCTCCCGCTCGATCCACACCGCCTCGCGGGGGAAGGCCACCACGTGGTGGTTGATGGGACCGGCGCTGGCGAAGTCCGGATGCGACGCCGGGCACCGGAACTCGCCGAGGATCACGTCGTCGGTGGCGAAGAGGACGCGATCGCAGGCATCGGGCACACGCCCGGTGGCGAGTCGCCCACGCTCTTCCGGTTCCAACCGTCGCTCGCTCGTCACGGCCGAACGATACCACGCGCTGGGGGACCGGCGCGGGGGAATGGGACGAGGCGGCCGATCCGCCGGCGAGGACGCCGGCGATCGAGGACGAACGCTGGGACGCGGGGACGGGACGGCGTTCAGCCGGCCGGCGGCACCGCGTTCAGGCCGCGAGGGCCAGGCTGACGGCCCGTCGCGCGCCTCGCTTGAGCGCGCGATGCACCGCGCGTGCGTAGCGCACGAAGTTGGCGCCGGCCATCGGGTATCGCGCGAAGAACTCGTGCGGCAGCATGTCGCCCTTCAACCGGTTGCAGGGGGCGCAGGCGGCCACGAGGTTGCCGGGAACGTGCGTGCCGCCGCGGGCGAGGGGGTAGACGTGGTCGAGCGTCGCTTCCATCGGGTCGAGCGGGTGCCCGCAGTAGACGCAGCGCCGGCCGCAGTCGCGCATGGTGGCGCGCTTGAGCGCGCGCTTGTGGTCCCGGTCGAACCGGGACGGGTGCGATGCGAGCCGGCCGCGATACCGTCCACTCCGGGATGAGTGGCGGCCGTGATGGCCAAGGAGCCGGAGGTGCCCACGTCGAGCCATTTCACCTCGCCGGAAAAGGCGACACCCCGCGCCGGGCAGGGTGCCCGGGGCGGGGTGTCTCGTCGCTTGGGGAGGACGGAGGCGGGACCGGCGGCGCGGCGGACGTCGCGGGCGCGGCGGCATACGGTTCCCGGGGATGATCGTCGCCAGACGTGCATCGGCCTCCGGACGGATGGCGCCGCGGGCGGCGCCTGCCTTACGATTATGTGTTAGGCACCGTCCGCGCAAGGTCCGGTTCTCCGGGCCCGCCTGACGAGTGGCGTCAGGCAGCCACCGCCATCGCGCGGGCCGGGTCGCGCAGCTCGGAGATGATCCGGGCCGCCATCGCGTCGAGCAGCGTCCGGTCGGGCGGCGTCGAGCCCGGGAACGGCAGCGTCACGGCGAACCCGTCGCCGGCCAGCCGCGGGATCACGTGGACGTGGTAGTGGAACACATCCTGTCCCGCCGACGCCCCGGAGTTCACGACCACGTTCAGGCCGTCGGCGCCGGCCAGGCGCCGGACGATCGGCCCGAGCTGCAGCGCGACCGCGAACAGGTGGAGCGCCAGGTCCGACGGCACGTCGGCCAGCGATTCATGGTGGTCGCGCGGCACCACCAGCACGTGCCCCGGGTTCACCGGCTGCACGTCCATGAACGCGAGGGCCCGGGAATCCTCGTAACAGATCGAGACCTCGCCGCCGCCATGAATCAGCTCGCAGAAGATGCAAGGGCAGGTCGATGGCCGCATGGATGCCTCGCGTTCGGGAGTTTCCTGATCTCACTGCATATGCAATGCCGTCACGGCCGGACCCCGCCGAACCGCGACGCCGGGGGCGGAAAAAGGCCATCCGCCTCTCCAAGGTAAGTGCCGTCCCACAGGTGCGTTGCGTGCGCGCCGCGGCGAGCCCGGCCACTTCAAGTCCCGCCGCTCTCGACAGTTGACTGCCTGCGCTATCTTTCTGGCCATGCCGACACAGACCAGCTCCCCGCGCGTCGACGCGCCCGCCCTCGACCGCGATCGACTCGTCGCGGCCTACAGGACGATGCTCCTGTCCCGCCGGCTCGACGACAAGGAAATCCAGCTCAAGCGGCAGAACAGGATCTTCTTCCAGATCTCCGGCGCTGGTCACGAAGCGGTGCTCACGGCCGCGGGCATGGTCCTCCGCGCGGGCCACGACTGGTTCTTCCCGTACTACCGCGACCGCGCCCTCATGCTCGAACTGGGCATGACGCCCAACGAGATGCTCTACTCGGCGGTCGGAGCGGCCGACGACCCGAACTCCGGCGGCCGCCAGATGCCCAGCCACTGGGGCCACAAGGCGCTCAACGTCGTGTCGTCGTCATCGCCGACCGGCACCCAGTTCCTGCAGGCCGTCGGGTGCGCCGAGGCGATCTGGCGGGCCAGGAAGCTCGGGGTCTCCGAGGGATTCCGGGGCGACGAGATCGTGTACGTCTCGGCCGGCGACGGCACCACGAGCGAAGGCGAGTTCTGGGAATCGCTGAACACCGCCAGCAACCTCCAGCTCCCGATCGTCTACCTCGTCGAGGACAACGGCTACGCCATCTCCGTTCCGGTCGAGGTCAACACCGCCGGCGGGTCGATTTCCAGGCTGGTTACCGGCTTCCCCGGCCTCTTCATCCAGGAGGTGGACGGGTGCGACCTGGTCGCGTCCCATGACGTGATGCGGAAGGCGGTCGACCACGTGCGCGCCGGCAAGGGACCCGCCTTCGTGCACGCCCACGTCATCCGCCCCTACTCGCACTCGCTGTCGGACGACGAGGTGTTGTATCGGCCGCAGGAAGAGCGCGAAGCCGACGCGGCCCGGGACCCGCTGAACACGTTCCCGGCCTGGCTGATCAAGGCCGGCCATGCCACCGAGCTGGACCTGGAGCGGATCCGCGCCGAGGTGGACGAACTCGTGCTGGCCGCCACCGACGACGCGCTGTCGCGCGAGCAGCCCGCCGAAGAGACGATCCCGTTCGGGGTCTACTCGCCCGACGTCGACCCGACGAGCGACCAGTTCGATACCGAGGATGATCCGCAGTTCTCGGGGAACGAGACGACGATGGTCGACCTGCTCAACGCCTGCCTGAAGGACGAGATGCGCCGCGACGCGCGGATCGTCGTCTTCGGCGAGGACGTGGCGGATGCCTCGCGCCGCGAGAACCTGCCCAGGGTGAAGGGCAAGGGCGGCGTCTTCAAGGTGACCTGGGGGCTGCAGAAGGAGTTCGGCGACCTCCGCGTCTACAACACGCCGCTGGCCGAGGCCAACATCATCGGGCGCGCGATCGGCATGGCGCTGCGCGAATTCAAGCCGGTCGTGGAGATCCAGTTTTTCGATTACATCTGGCCGGCGTACATGCAGCTGCGCAACGAGCTGTCGACGATGCGCTGGCGCTCGAACAACGCGTTCTCGTCGCCCGTCGTCGTGCGCGTGACCTACGGCGGCTATATCCGCGGCGCGATCTACCACTCGCAGACCGGGGCGTCGCTGTTCACGCACTGCCCCGGCCTTCGGGTGATCTGCCCGGCGACGGCGCTCGATGCGGCGGGACTGCTGCGCACGGCGATTCGCTGCGACGACCCCGTCATCTTCCTGGAGCACAAGCACCTCTACCGCCAGACGTACAACAAGGCGGCGCAGCCGGGCCCGAACTTCATGATCCCGTTCGGCAAGGCGAAGGTGGTGCGCGAGGGAACGGACCTGACGATCGTGACTTACGGGGCCACGGTGCAGCGCGCCTTCGCGGCGGCGAACCAGATGGCGGAGGAAGGGATCTCGGCCGAGGTGATCGACCTCAGGTCCCTGTCGCCGTGGGATGAGGAGCGCGTCTACGCGTCGGTGAAGAAGACGAACCGGGTGATCGTCGCCTATGAGGACTCGATCAGCTGGGGGTACGGCGCGGAGATCGCCTCGCGCGTCGCCGACGAGTGCTTCCCCTGGCTGGACGCGCCGGTGAAGCGGGTAGCCTCGATGGACACGTACGTCGGCTACGCCCCGCGCCTCGAGGATGCGACGCTTCCGCAGGTCGACGACTTCAAGCGGGCCATCGCCGAGATCGTGCGGTTCTAGGCGGGTGCGAAGGGCGCACCACGTGGTGCGCCCTTTCGAGGTGTCCTGCGTCACGTCTGGCGACTCGACCACAGGGAGTCGGCTTGGTCAGCAGACGCCCCCGGGATGACGTCACCGCGCACAACCCGTTCAACCAGAGGCAGTTACACACCAGTCGCATGACCGAGTCCAGTCCGTGGCGTCGATCTGGCCTGGACCTTGCTTGACCACTCTCATGTTCAGGGCACTGCCCGCAACGGGAGCTGGTCATGATGGCGATCACCCACAACGAAGTCCGCAGACATCCGCGCTGGCGGGAGGAGATGAAGACTCCCCTCCAGATCCCGCGCGTTCACCGGATTTCCGGTACGTCGCTGCTCGGCATCGTGGCCTTCCTGATCGTCACCGCGGCGGCGGGGATTCTGTTCTTCAAGGGGTAGGCGCGGGGACGAGGGTCGCATGACGAAGCGCCGCCGGTCGACTGACCGGCGGCGCGTTGGTCTTTCAGGCCGGGTTGCCTACCCTTTGTTCGTCGCCGACATGTCGGTGACCTTGTAGTCGGCGGGTATCGTGAAGACGACCTTCTCGTCGATCGAGACTTTCCGGAACTCCGTGACCTCGGTGGTGGTGGTGGTGGTGCTTTTCCGTCCACCCTGATCGGTGATGCTGGTCGAGACCGACTTCAGCGCCACACCCTTCGGCAGCTTCGCGGCCACTTCATCGAGGAGCGTCTTCATCCCCTCGCCGCCAAAGCCGGCGCTGGTGAAGTTCTGCGAGAAGTTCTTCGAGAAGGCCTCGAACGCCTTCTGCTCGGGCACCGGCACGTCCGCGACCCAGAGCTCGGTGGTGTTGTCGACCGTACTCGAGCGCTTGATGGGCCCGACGGACATCTTCATCGCGTACGCCTGCTTCATGGTGTACTTGCGCGTGGGGAACCCGAGCATCGGCTCACCCGCGCCACCGTCGGTGGTCGAGACGACGATGTCGGTGACTTCCATCTTCATCATGCCCGAGGCGCCGAGGGCGCCGAGCATCGAGGCCATCCCGCCAAGGGGAAGGATGGTGGCGGTCCTTTCCTTCGGCGACACCATCGTCAGGCGGCCGGCCTCGCCATCGAGGATCATGTAGCTGCCCTGGGGCATGCCGGCGGCGGCCTTCTGCCAGTCGACGCGCATCATGGCGCCGGCCACCTGGACCTGCATGATGGTTTCCGGGGCGCCCCGTTCGGTGGACCTGGTGGTCGACGTAAAGGTCCAGCCATCGACGGCGACGGCTGCCGGTGAAGGCACGGCGGCAGTGGCGATGAGCGCCAGCGCCGGAATCGCCAGGAATCGGCGGGTGCGGTGCGATTGCATTGAAAGGACTCCTTGCTGCTGGTCGTGGTGGGGCGGGGGACAACAGCAAGCCCGCGAACGGTAAGCTAAGCCCCCTGGGCGGTGGAGGCTGCCGTCCGCAACCTGACCATGGGGCGCCGTTGCCCTATTGACGCTCGAAGGCGACCCTGCCACCCGCGACGGTCAGCATGACCCTGGCGTCGCGAATCGTCTCCGGCGCGATCGTGGTGAGGTCCTTGTCGATGAGGACGAGGTCGGCGAGCATCCCGCGCTTGAGCATGCCCTTCCGCGCCTCCTCGAATGAGGCGAAGGCTGAACCCGTGGTGTAGGCGCGGAGGGCCTCCTCGACGGTGATCTTCTGTTCGGGGACCCAACCGCCCGGGTTCCGGTCATCGAGGGTCCGGCGGGTGACGGCGGCGTAGATCCCTTCGAGCGGAGTTGGCGGCGCGACGAACCAGTCGCTGCCAAAGGCGAGCGTGGCCCCGGCGTCCTGGAGGGAGCGGAATGCGTAGGTGGCTTTCGCCCGCTCGGGACCGATGACCCGATCCGCCCAGCGACCGTCGTCGATCGCATGGTATGGCTGCATGCTGGCGATGACGCCCAGCGCACCGAAGCGCGGGATGTCGGCTGGCGCGAGGTGTTGCGCGTGCTCGATGCGGAAGCGCCGGTCGCGCGGTCCGTTTTCCCTGGCGACGCGCTCGTAGGTGTCGAGCTGGGTGCGGATGGCGCGATCGCCGATGGCGTGGATCATGACGTGGAGCCCTGCCTTGTCGGCACCGGACGTCCACTGGTAGAGGTCCTCGGGCGTATTAACGAAGAGGCCACGATCGGCGGGCGCGTCGGTGAATGGCTCGAGGAAGGCGGCGGTGTGCGACCCCAGCGATCCGTCGACGAAACCCTTGAGCGCGCCAATGCGGATCCAGGCGTCACCGGTTCCGCGTGCCGCCACCGTGTCACGGAGGCGTTCCCAGGAGGAGAGCGGAACCGCGGCATAGATCCGGGTCTTCAGCCGGCCTGCCGCGCGCGCCCGCTCGAAGATGGGGAGGTCGGACCAGGAGCCCATGTTGTGGACGCTGGTGACCCCGTGCGACGCGACATGGGTCATCGCGGTGTCGAGGGCGCGGTCCTGGAGCACGGGCGGCGGCTCGGGCACGACGCGGTCGACGAGCGACTGGGCATTGTCCTTGAGGATGCCGGTCGGCTCGCCGCCGGCGTCCCGCACGATCGCGCCCCCGGCGACGTCGCGCGTGGTAGCGGTGACGCCGGCCGCGCGCAGGGCGGCGCCGTTCGCCAGCGCCATGTGCCCGTCGAGGCGGTTCACCCACACGGGATGATCGGGGGTGACGGAGTCGATCCATTGGCGCGAAGGCAGGGCGCCACCCCAGCGTTCGTGATCCCAGTCGCCGCCGGTGATCCACGTGCCCGCGGGCACGGTGGCGGCGAACTCGCGGATGCGGCGCACGAACTCGTCAGGCGTCCGGGCGTCGCGGAGCTGGACCGAGGAGAGTCGGAAGCCGCCGGTGATGAAGTGGACGTGGGCGTCGATGAAGCCGGGCGTGACCATCCCGCCCCGGGCGTCGATCACGCGCGCCGCACCCATCTTCCGGACTTCCGCGGAGGTGCCCACGGCGACAATGGTGTCACCGTTGATCGCGATGGCGTCGGCCCAGGGCCGGGCGCTGTCCGCGGTCCATACCCTGGCGTTCACGATCGCCAGCGTGGCGCCAGGCGTCTGGTTCATGTCACAACCCGGAAGGAGGCCAAGGGCCAGAGGCCAGAGGCCCGAGGACAACCCGCGAATGAGGGACCGGAGGCTCATGGTCAGGGGTTGGATCGTTCCGAAGCGCAGGCCAGGGTCCCTCTGGCCTGTGGCCTATCGGTTCCTCTCGATCCCGTCCCGCACATCGAGCAGGATCTCGAAATACAGCTGTTCGCGCCGGTAGGCGAAGTCGAGCGAGACCATCTGGGCGTCGTCGCCGGTCGCCTTGGCGCGCTCGAAGGCCTCGCGGTACATCTCGTCGAGGTTGGCAAGGATGCGTTCGCGGGATCGTGGCATACGCGTTCTCTCTATGGCGCGAGGGGTGAGCCGCGGCAACTCTTCGACGGGCACCGGACGTGGTTCCTTTTCGACAGCGTCGATGAGGAACTTCCGGGCGGCCCCGAACATCAGGCGACGCGAACTGAAGGGATCAGGCATGCAGCGAGGCGAGATCTTCGCGCGCGATGGCTATCGGTGTGTGTTCTGCGGGCAGGTCTTCCCGGCGGAGGACCTGACGGTCGACCACCTGCAGGCGCGTTCGCGCGGGGGTGACCGGTCGGGTGGCAACTTAGTGACCGCCTGCATGGCCTGCAACGCGCTCAAGGGTCGACACCGCCTCGCGCACTTCCTGGCCGACCATCCCGAGGCCTACGCGAACTTTCACCGCTACGCGGTCCACGCCTGGAACCGTCACCTGTCCGCCATCGAAGACGAGGTCCGGAGGGTCAGAGCCGGTGAAAGACGGACTCCTCCACCGGCCGGCCGCCCTTGAGGTGCTCCACCACGATCCGATCCAGCAGTTCGGGCGTCACTCCCGCGTACCAGATGCCATCGGGGTAGACGACCACGATCGGGCCTCCGCCGCACACTCCGAGGCACGGCGTCTCCCCGCGCTTCACGCGGGTTGGCCCAAAGAGAAGCCCCTCGCGTTCCAGGAGGCTGGCCAGCAGCGCGTACAGGGCGCGCCCGCGCCGGTCCGGCGAACAGAAGCTGCCCGTGCAGACGAGCACGTGACGGCTGTATCGCTCCATGAACGCCTCGCCTGTCGCCATGGACATCGGTCGCTGACGATCCTGGTGCCGCCGGAAGGTGGGAGATGGGAAATGCCGCGGTTAGCTTTCCCGTGAGGCAAGCTACCACGGAGCCCCATGAGCGTCACACAGGAATTCCAGGCCACCGGCAAGAAGCGCGTCAACCACATCGTGGCGCGCTGGGTGGACGGCGAGGCGTTCGACGTCGGACAACCGGACCAGCCGACGGTGCGCATCGATGGGACCCGGAAGACCGGACCCGGACCGGTCGACATGCTCCTCAGCGCCCTGGCCACGTGTTCGGCGATGGACGTGGTGTCCATCCTGGCCAAGCGGCGGACGCCGCTCACGACGCTCGACATCGACGTACGCGGCGAACGGGCGCCGGCGACGCCGGCCCGACTGACATCGATCGCGATCATCTACCGCATCACGGGTCCCGGCATCGATCGCGAGTCGGCCGAGATGGCGATCGACCTCGCGCTCAACAAGTACTGTTCGGTGCGTGACTCGCTGGATCCGGCGATCCCGATCGAGTGGACCGTGGTCCTGAATGAGGGCGGCTGACGGCGGGCCCTGAGGAAGGGAACCGATGCTCCTCGCCCTGCTGATCGCCGCCGTCGGCGTCACGTCCGGGGCGATCGCCGCGATCACCGGGTTCGGCATCGGGAGCCTGCTCACGCCGGCACTCGCGCTGGAGACGGGGACCCGCCTCGCGGTGGCAGCCATCGCGATTCCCCACTTCGTCGGCACGGCGCAGCGTTTCTGGATCCTGCGACGGCATGTCGACCGCACGGTGCTGGTGGGGTTCGGCGTCACGAGCGCGGTGGGGGGATTGGCGGGCGCCCTGCTGCACGTCCGGGTCTCGAGTCGGGCCCTGTCCGTGGTCTTCGGCGTCCTGCTCATCCTCGCCGCGACGTCGGAGTTCACGGGCTGGATGCAGCGGGTGCGGTGGGGCCGGCGCAGCGCCTGGGCGGCGGGAGCGCTCTCCGGTGCGTTAGGCGGCCTGGTGGGGAACCAGGGCGGAATCCGATCCGCGGCGATGCTGGGGTTCGACGTGCGCCGGGAATCGTTCGTGGCGACCGCCTCGGCGGTCGGGCTGTTCGTGGACGGCGCCCGCCTGCCGGTGTACCTGGCGACGCAATGGCGCGAGATCGCGGCGGTGTGGCCGCTCGTGCTGACCGCCACGCTCGGTGTCGTGCTGGGCACCACCTTCGGCGCGCGCACGCTGGGGCGGGTCCCGGAGCGGGTATTCCGCCGCCTCATCGCCGTGTTCCTGCTTCTCCTGGGCGTGTACATGACGCTGGGTGGCGGCGCGAAATAGCGCCCCACACGACGGCGCCGAGCCTGGCGCCGTACGCGAATGGTCAATCGCCGCGGTCACGCAACAGCGCCTTCATCTGGTCGATTTCCGCCTGTTGGCCTTCGATGATGCTCTGGCAGAGTCGGGCGATCTCGGCGTCGCGGATCGGCGCACGCTGGCACATCAGGATCGCGCCGGCATGGTGCGGGATCATGGACCGGAGGAACTGGCGGTCCGTGATGAGCACCTGACCGCGGATGAGCAGCCAGCAGGCGATCAGCGCCAGCGCACTGGCTGCCATGATGCCGGCATTCAGCCGCTTGCGGGGGTACATGGCGCCCATCAGCGCCAGTTCAAGGAGCGCCATCGGGGCCGCCATGAGCGCGGCCATGTAGAGCTGATTGCGGTTCGAGACGACGTTCTCGAGGCGATCCACCATCGCGTACATCAGCACATACATCGCGACGAAGGACAGCACGACCATCACGGCCAGGCGGACGTAGTGACCGGCGGCGGCGCGGGGCGCGCCAGGGTGCGGATGTTCGAGCATCGGCAGGCTCCTCCGTTAGGGTCGTGGGTGCGTTGAGCGGTTCCGGACGCCCCCCTGTCCCATACACCGGAAGGAGCGGGAGCTGACGGGCCCAACGGCGGGCCGGCGACCGGCGCCGTGCACCCGTTTGGTACGCCCTTCGCACTACAGTCGCGTGCGGCGGAGCAACTGTGCGTTGAGCGCCACGATGACCGTGCTCGCCGACATGAGTACGGCGCCGGCGGCGGGGTGCAGGAGGATTCCCCACGGCGCAAGGAGTCCGGCGGCGAGCGGGATTGCGACCACGTTGTAGCCCGCCGCCCACCACAGGTTCTGCAGCATTTTCCGATAGGTCGCGCGGCTCAGGGCGATGATCCGGGGCACGTCACGCGGATCGCTTCGTACCAGGATGACGTCGCCGGCCTCGACCGCCACGTCCGTTCCCGCGCCAATCGCGATCCCGACATCCGCGCTCAGCAGCGCTGGCGCATCGTTGACGCCATCGCCGACCATGGCGACTCGCTTGCCCCGTTTCCGAACCTCGTCGATCCGCGCCACCTTGTCGCCGGGAAGCACTTCCGCAAACACGGTATCGATTCCAAGCTCGCGTCCGACGGACTCTGCAACGGCCTTCGCGTCTCCGGTCATCATGATGACCTGGACGCCCATGTCGTGCAGCCGGTCGACCGCCTCCTTCGACTCCTCGCGAATGGCATCGGCGACCGCGAACGCGGCGACTGGCCGCCCGTCCTCGAGCAGCACGACGCTCGCCTGCCCGCGTTCAGCAGCCGACGAGGTCAGGGCCGCCAGTGCGCCCGTGAGTCCAGTTCCACGCTGCCGAAGCAGGGCCGGTCCACCCACTTCGTACTCATGGCCGTTCACGCGAGCACGCACGCCGTGGCCGGGAATAGCCTCGAAGTCGGTGACCGACGGCAGCGACAGGTCCTTGTCCTCGGCGCTGCGGACGATCCCCATCGCGATTGAGTGCTCCGAGTTGCGCTCGACCGCCGCCGCAATCGCGAGCAGGTCCCGCTCGTTGCGGCCGTCGGCCACCGCCTGCGCCACGATGCGGAACTCACCGCGCGTCAGCGTGCCCGTCTTGTCGAAGAAGACCGCGTCGAGCTGGCGCGCCTCCTCCAGGCCGCGGCGGTCGCGGATGAGCAGGCCGTGCTGTGCCGCGAGCGTCGTCGACATGGCGACCACGAGCGGGATGGCCAGGCCTAACGCGTGCGGGCAGGCGATGACGAGCACCGTGACCACCCGCTCGATCGCGAAGGCCGGCGCAGCCCCCAGCAACAGCCAGGCGGTGAGCGTCAGGGCGCCTGCGACCAGGGCCACGATCGTCAACAGGAAGGCGGCGCGATCCGCGAGGGCCTGGGCCCGGGAGCGCGACGACTGCGCGTCGGCGACGAGCCGCATGATGCCCGCGAGTGCGGTCTGGTCGCCGGTGTTCGTGACCTCCACGGTAAGTGCGCCATTGCCGTTGATGGTCCCGGCGATGACGGCCGCGCCGGCATCCTTGTCCACCGGTCGGGATTCCCCGGTGATCATGGATTCATTGACGGCACTCCGGCCCGAGCGAACCCTGCCGTCGGCGGGCACGCCGGCGCCCGGGCGGATCAGCACGAGGTCGCCCGGGTGCAGGTCCCCGATGGCGACCTCCTCCTCGCGATCGCCGGACACGCGCACCGCCATGGCGGGCAGGAGCCGCGCGAGGGCCTTCAGGGCGCCCTGGGCGCGGTCGATCGATCGCATCTCGATCCAGTGCCCCAGGATCATGATGGTGACGAGCGTCGCCAGCTCCCACCAGAGGTCCGTCCCCTCATAGCCGAGCGTGACCGCGACGCTGAACACGAAGGCCACCGTGATGGCGAGCGCAATGAGGGTCATCATCCCCGGGCGGCGATCGGACAGCTCGCGCCAGGCGCCTCCCAGAAAGATGGAACCGCCGTACAGGAACACCGCCGTCCCCAGCACCGCGGCCGCATAACGAGAGCCGGGGAACGCCGGGGCGCTGACCTGGAGCCAGTGCTGGATCATGGGTGACCAGGCCAGCGTCGGGATGGTCAGCGCCAGCGTGAGCCAGAAGCGGCGCCGGAACATCGCCACGCTGTGTCCTTCATGTCGATCGAGGTGTCCGCCGTGACCGTGCGCCGGCTGGCCGCGACCGCCGAGTGCTACGGTGGCAGTCGCGGGATGTTGCAGCAGCCGGTCGTCCTTCACCTTCGACGCGGCATCATGCTGGCCGTCATGCCGGTGATCTTCCATTGCCATCCCGGAACAGGGTTGGGGCGCCTGACGATCCCTTTACGTCACCTGGACTGCAGGCCGGTGGCCAGTGGACTCCGCTGCCACCGGTCGCCGTAACCCGCGCTCCCGCCACAGCGCATACACCGCGGGAATCACCACCAGCGTCAACAGGGTACTGCTCACCATCCCCCCGACCATCGGCGCGGCGATTCGCTTCATGACACTGGCGCCGGCGCCTGAACCCCAGAGGATGGGAAGCAGCCCCGCCATGATCGCGGTCACGGTCATCATTTTCGGTCGCACGCGCTCCACCGCCCCTTCGACCACCGCGTCGTACAGATCGCGACGCGTCGGCGCAGTGCCAGACGCCATGCGGTCGCGCCAGGCATGGTCGAGATAGATCAGCATCACGACGCCCGTCTCCGCCGCCACGCCAGCGAGCGCCACGAAACCGATCGCGACCGCGACCGACCAGTTGTACCCGAGCGCCCACACGAACCAGATGCCACCCACCAGGGCAAACGGCAGCGACAACATCACGATCAGCGTCTCACCAACATTGCGGAAGTTGAAGTAGAGGAGCAGGAAGATGATCGCCAGCGTCGCTGGAATCACCAGCTTCATCCGTGCTGCGGCCCGCTGCATGTACTCGTACTGGCCGCTCCACGTCATGGTGTATCCCGCTGGCAGCGTGACCACGGACTCCACCAGGCGGCGCGCCTCCTCCACGTATCCGCCGATGTCCCGCCCAGTGACGTCAACGTAGACCCACGAGGTCGGCACGGCATCCTCGGTGCGAACGACCATGGGGCCGGGAACCTGGCGGATGGTCGCGACCTGGCCGAGTGGGACCTGCGCCACCCGCGCGGCCGGCATGGGAGCGGGCGCGCCCATCGCGCCAGCGCCTGCCGACATGGCCTGACTTGGCGCTCCCGCGTTGTTCACCGGGATGAGCACCTGCGCCAACCGCTCCGGGCTGTCGCGAAGTTCCTGCGGGTACCTGACGCGCACTCCGTATCGCTCGCGCCCTTCCACCGCCTGCGTGATGGTCATGCCGCCGATCGCCGTCGCGATCACGGCCTGCACGTCGCTCACGTTGAGGCCGTACCGCGCAGCCGCCTCGCGGTCGATATCGATGTCGAGGTAGTAGCCTGACACGGAACGCTCGGCGAAGGCACTTCGGGTTCCGGGCACCATCGTCACCGCGGCCTCGACTTCCTTGCCGAGCCGTTGGAGCTCGGACAGTTCCGGGCCGAAGATCTTGATGCCCACCGGGGTCCGGATCCCGGTGGCGAGCATGTCGATGCGACCCTTGATCGGCATCGTCCATGCGTTCGTTACGCCCGGCATCCGCACGGCCGAGTCCATTTCCGCGATGAGGGCGTCGAAGGTCATGCCCGGCCGCCACTCGCGCTCGGGCTTGAGCGTGATGGTCGTCTCGAACATGTCGAAACCGGCCGGGTCGGTCGCCGAATTCGCGCGGCCCGACTTCCCGAAGACCGTCTCAACCTCGGGGATCGACGTCAGGATGCGATCCTGTACCTGGATGATCCGGCGCGCCCTGGCCACACTCACGCCGGGCATCGTGACCGGCATGTAGAGCACCGTCCCCTCGTCGAGACGGGGCATGAACTCGCTCCCGATGCGCTGCCACGGAATCCAGGTCAGGACGAGGACGGCCAGGCTGGTGGCGATGACCGGCACGCGATGGTGGAGCACGAAGTCGATCACGGGTCGGTACAACGCGATCAGCGCCCGGTTGAGCGGGTTCGCACGCTCGCGGAAGATGCGCCCGCGGATGAACAGCCCCATCGTCACCGGCACCAGCGTCACCGACAGGAGGCTCGCCGCCGCCATCGCGAACGTCTTGGTGAATGCCAGCGGCTTGAACATCCGCCCTTCCTGCCCCTCCAGCGCGAAGACCGGCAGGAACGACACCGTGATGATCAGCAGCGAGAAGAACAGCGCCGGCCCGACTTCCCTGGCCGACGCGATCACGATCTGCGTCCGTTCCGCGACCGAGAGCGACCCGGTGCTGAACGACTTGCGACCATCAGCCCCCTGGGACGGATCCTTCGCCAGCACGGCGCGCTCGAGGTGCTTGTGCATGTTCTCGATCATCACGATGGCCGCGTCGATCATGGCGCCGATGGCAATGGCAATGCCACCCAGCGACATGATGTCGGCACCGACTCCCGCCCACCGCATGCCGATGAACGCGATGAGGATTCCCAGCGGCAGCGTGATTATCGCGACGAGCGCCGACTGCACATGCAGCAGGAACACGACGCAGACCAGCGCCACGATAAGGCTCTCCTCCAGCAGCTTGCCGCGGAGGTTCTCGATCGAGCGCTCGATCAGGTCGGAGCGATCGTAGGTCGGGCGCACCACGACGCCTGGGGGAAGCCCGGGCGCCACTTCGGCCAGCCGGGCTTTCACGCGGTTGATGGTCGCCAGCGCGTTTTCGCCAGATCGCATCACGACGATCCCGCCGACGGCATCGCCGCGACCATCGAGGTCGGCAATCCCGCGCCGCACGCCCGGCCCAACCGACACGCGGCCGATATCGGCGATGCGAATGGGTGTCCCGGCCGCATTGGCGCTTACCACGACACTCTCGATGTCACTGGTGGACGCGAGGTACCCGAGTCCGCGCACCATGTACTCGCGCTCGGACAGCTCGACGACCATGGCGCCCACCTCGGCGTTCCCATTGCGCACCGCGTTCATCACGGCGGTGACGGAGACGCCGTACGCCTGCAGGCGCGTCGGGTCGAGGTCGACCTGGTACTGCTTCTCGAATCCGCCGATCGACGCCACCTCTGACACGCCGGGCACGGCGGTCAGCGCATAACGCACGTACCAGTCCTGGACGCTTCGGAGCTGGGACAGGTCCAGCCTGCCCGTCGTGTCCTCGATCACGTACTGGTAGACCCACCCGAGACCCGTCGCGTCGGGCCCAAGCTGCGGGTTCGCGCCTGGAGGCAGCTTGCTGGCGATGCCGTTCAGGTACTCCAGGACCCGCGTGCGCGCCCAATACAGGTCGGTGCCGTCGTCAAAGATCACGTAGACGAACGAGACGCCAAAGAACGAGTATCCGCGCACAACGCGCGCCGCCGGCACCTTGAGCATCTCGGCGGCGATCGGGTACGTGACCTGATCCTCGATGATGCGTGGCGCTTGCTCGTTGAAGTCGGTCTGGATGATCACCTGCACATCGGACAAGTCGGGCAAGGCCTCGAGCGGCGTCGCTCGAACGGCCCAGATCCCGCCGGCCACAGCGGCGACGGAGAAGAGCACGATGAGGAGCGGATTCACCACCGACCACTCGATGATTCGCTTGAGCATGGTCATCAATCCTCGCGGCGGACCGGGAGCTTCGGTGTCGCGAGCGTGTCAGCCATCCCGTGACTGGAGTGATCCACGGCGGGCGGGTTCTTCCTTGGCGGTTCCATCTTCATTCCCGGCATTGCCGACGTGTCCGGTCCGGCCGGAACCGGCCTTGCCCGTGGCGCGTCCATGCCCGGCATGCCTGCCATGCTGCCCAGCGCGGCCTTCAGGTTCGATTCCGCATCGATCAGGAAAGTCGCCGAGGCCACGACCGTATCTCCGGCGATCAGGCCGCTCCGAATCTCCAGGCGATCGTCGCTGGCGACGCCAGCCACAACGTCGCGCGGCTCGAGCGTGCCGTTCGCCGCCTTGAGGAAGACAATCGATCGCGCACCCGTGGCGAGCACCGCCGACCGCGGCACGCTGAGCACGTTCTGCCGAAGGGAACCAGCGAGCAGCAGGGTCGCGAACATTCCCGGCTTGAGCCGCCGTCCCGCATTCCCGAGTTCAACGCGGAGGCGCGCCGTTCGAGTGGCCGGATCGATGAGCGGGTAGACGTAGGTCACGGTGCCCGTCCAACGCTCCCCCGGATAAGCCTGGATCTCGACCGACACGCGCTGACCCGTGCGCACCAGTGCGAGGTCGTGCTCGAAGACCTGGCCGTCGACCCAGACGGTGCGCAGGTCGGCGAGGCGGTACAGGGTCTCGCCCGCCATGACCTTCTGGCCACTGATCACGGACTTCTCGACGACGACACCGCTGGAGGTGGCGCGCAGGGTGATGACCCTGCTGGCCCGGCCCGCGTGCTCGATCTGCTCGATGTCGGCGGCCGGAATGTCCCAGTACTGGAGGCGCCGGCGCGCCGAGGCGAGCATGTCCTCGGCGCCGCGCCGTGCCTCGTCCGTGCCGCCAGCAACGTCCTGGACGAGCCTGGCGGCGAGGAGCAGCTCCTCCTGCGCGGCCACGAGCATGGGTGAGTAGATATCGAGCAGGGCCTCGCCCTCGCGCACTTCCTGGCCGGTGAAATCGACGTGGAGCCTCTCGACCCAGCCTTCGACCTTCGGCGCGAAGGCGGTGGCGCGGGTCTCGTCCCAGGTCACCTGGCCTAACGTCCTGACGTCCGTTGTTATCGGTCCGGCGGTGACGGCGGCAAAGGTCACGCCGATGCGGCGCGCGGCTTCTGCGTCGAGCGCAACCGGCGCGGCACCGGCGCCGGCCGAGGCGGCGTGGTTGTGCCCCGCCGTGGCGGCGACGGGCGCGTCGCGCGTGAGGAGGAGCGCGGTGACGATCGCCGTCGCGACGAGCGCCACGGACAGGGCAATCCGGAACGCCCGCCGCGCGCGCGTGGGCGTGGGCCCCTCGAAGGGCGAGGGTTCGACCCCGGTGTCGATGTCAGTCATGGTTCCTCCCGCTCGGCGTCGAGACCGACCAGGGGTCGAACAGCTCCCGGCCGGCCAGCATCTCCAGTTCTGCCCACGACGTCCCCTGCTCCGCCTGCAGCTTCACCAGCTCTTCCCGGTAACGACTGACGGTCATTCGGTTGTCGAGGACCGTCATGAAGTCCACCCGTCCGACTCGATAGGCGGCGACGGCGGACGCGACGGCGGCCTCGGCCTGAGGCAGGATCGTCGCCGTGTAGAGGTCCACCAGGCGACGCGCGCGATCGAGCGTGGCGATCGCCTGGCCGACGCGGCCGCGCGTGTCGGCCTTCATGTACGCGAAGTCGGCCGCGGACATCGCGCGCATCGCGTCCGCCTCGTCGCGCCACTTGAGCTGGCGTCGCCCGGCCCACAGCGGGATCGAGGCGCCGAGCATGAGGCTGCCCATCCGGTCGGTGCCCATCTCCGCGTTGCTCTGCGCGTACTGCACGCCGACCACGAGGTCGGGGATCAACTCACGGCGCGCGCGAAGCGCCATGGCATCCGCGGCCGCCACCTCGGCCTCGCCGGCCCGGATCATCGGTCGCGACCGCAGGGCCATGCCGAACACGGAGTCGACCGGCGGGACCACGGCAGGGAAGAGTGGCAGCACGGCGACGCCGATCGTGGCAGTGGCCGGCTCGTCGAGGAGCGCGTTCAGCCTGGCGGCGGCGGCCGATCGCATCGCCTCCATGCGGGCGATCTCCTCGGTCATGCGAGCCGTCTCGACCTGGGCGCGGAGCACGTCGGCCTGGCTGCCCTCGCCGACCTCGTACATCGACTGCGCCATCCGGGCGATGTCCTGGACGAGACGGCGTGTGCCGGTGGCGATGGCGATACCCTGCTCGGCAGCCCAGCCCTCGTAGAATGCCATCGCCGCGCGGGTGCGCAGCTCCCACGCCACGTCGGCGGCGCGCTCCCGTTCCGCCGCCGCCTGGTGCGAAGCGATCCGGCCGGACAGCGGCAGCTTCCCGCCCAGCGGCAGCATCTGCATCACCTGCACCTGGACCATGCCTAACCGGTCCATGGGGCGGAGGGCGGGCAAGGCGTAGTTCATGAAGCCGAGTTGCACCTGGGGATCGGGCAGCAGCCCGGCCGCGGGCACACGGGAGGCGACGGCGTCCGCGAGCGACCGGGCTGCGGCGGCCTTCGGGTTGCGATCGCGCACACCGGCATAGACGGCCCCAAGGCGCAGCCGGCGGACCGTATCGGGCGCCGTCGCCATGGCCGTCGCATCCTGCGCCGCCGTGGGAGCTGCCGCGGCCAATGCGGTCGCCAACGCGGCGGCGATCAGGAATGCCGGCCGAACATGTGGCGCCAGGACGCGGCGCCGAATTTCCGGGACTGACATCGTTGAGTTCTCCTGGCACGCGGCGACCGCGCTGGTCGCGTCGCGTGGGTCCATCGTGCGCCGGCGGGAATCGCCAAGGCGCACGTCACCCGTGGGGCGATGAGGCTGGGAGAACTACGACCGCGGGGGTGGTCGGTCGGGAGCCAGGAATGGACTCAGGTGTGCCGCGGACACCGCGGACGGCACGAGCGGCGCCCGGATCGCGGGGATGTCCAGCATTGTCCCGGCGACGAAGCTCGGCGACAAGCACCCGAGCATCGTCAGGCACATGGCCCCGCATCCGTCGTCGCGGTCACCACCGGGTGGCGCGCCCGAATCCGGACAATCGGACTCATTGGTGGCCCCGTGTGCAGCGTGCCCCGGACCATCCATCGCCGTGGCAACATCCGTCCCGGCCGCTGTCGAGGACTCGCACGCGGCCAAGGATGGCGTCACCATCGCCAGGACGAGCGCGACGGCGGCAACCAGCGACGAAAGGAGACGGATCATGCGACGAGGTTGGCTCGAGGCGCCGCGGCCCCGGTCGGGGCCGCGACGTTCCACTGAAACAACGCGCGGCCCGGCAGGTTTCCCGTCCGCCGAACTCCCCGAACCCGGTAGGAGATAACCCGACACGGCGCAGGCGGCCTACGGCCGGCGGGCCCGAGAGGACCAGTGGATGGCGGAGATCTTCCATCCACCCGGCGTACGCACCAGTACCATCAGCTCCGCGCCACTGGAGTTGATGGCACGACCGTTCATCTCACCCTGGGTCGTGCTCGTTGAGCTCGCCCAGGCGACGTCACCGCGGACGCGCACAAGCACGGAGCCGCGCTGGCTCCTGACGGCCTTCGCGAAGGCGATGTCGCCGGGAAGGTGATGGGAGCGATACTCGGCGCGTGTCTCGACGCCACCGCTCTCGAGGATCACCGCATCCTCCGAGAGCAGCGCGAGCACGGCCGCACTGTCCCCGGAAGTGAGCGCCTCGTGGTACTTCGTCACGACCGACGCGACCGCGGACGAGTCGACCATTGCCGCGTGACCTTCGTGCTGGGCGATCGCGCCTGACGACGACGTCGCCAGGGCAGTCGCCATGATCACCACCAGTGTTGTGGTCTTCATGATCTCCTCCAGGAGAAGGGGGCCTGCGAGGGTGACGTGCTCCCCGTTGGCGGCGCGGTACCCGTCAGGAGGGCAGTCAGGACAACGACGGTAAGGACGAGGAGGACGTCGATCGCGACGGATACACGCAATCGCACCATGGACCGCTCCGTGCCAAGGGATGGCTGGGCGATGCGCCAATGATACGCGCCGACGACCACGATCAACCCCACTACGACCACCTTCCTGAACAGGATGAAGCCGTATGGGCTGTCGAAAACGAGGCTGATGTCGCGCAGCTGCAGCCACGCCCCCGCCACGCCGGTAGCCAGCAGCGCCGCCGCACAAGACAGCGCGAGCGGCGAGAACGCGCGAAGGAGTTCACGTATGACAGCAACCCGATCGTCCGGCGCGAGGGACCGCACGAGCGGAAGCGCGGCGAACGCCAGCATGAGTATCCCTCCCGCCCATCCTCCGGCCGTCAGTCCATGAACTGCATCGAGCCCCATGGCGAGGATCGGCATGTCCACCACCGCCGCCGGGTGACCGAGCATCGACGCGGAGATGCCGAGCGCCAGGGTGACACTCCCGGCCATCCACCATCGCCATGGGCGCTCGGATCGAAGACCGGAGAGCAGCGCGAGCGTCGCCGCCACCTGTAGCAGCCAGCCGCGGCCCCAAGTCGAGCCGGCGATGAGGTCGGCGAGATCGCCCAGGCGAAGCGCGTCGAGCGATCCGCCGAGGACGACGCCATGACTCAGGAGCCGCACCATCGCCAGTCCAAGCAAGACCCAGGCGCCGGCGACGCAAAGCGCTCGAACGCGGCCGTCGATCGCCCTGCGGAACTCCAGGTCCGAGACGCCCGGCACGACGAAGAGGGCGAACGCGATCGAACCGATCACCACCACCATCGTGAGCAACGAGAGGAAGCGGATGCCTGACTGGATACCCGAATCGCCCGCAGCCGCGTCGACAGGTACATCCGGAGCGGCGATGGCCGGCGTCGTGTCGACCGACTGAGCGGCGGGAAGCGAGTCCACCGTGAACCCGAACTCGCCCGTGACCGCGTGTCCATCGGGTCCGACCAGTCGCCACTCGACGCGAAACTCGCCGGTGCGTGAAAGCGGCGGCACCGCAGCGAGCAACACTGTGGAATCCCCGATGTCGGCGCGCAACATGAGGCCGAGGCGCTGCGAGTCCGGTCCCACCAGGTCCACGCGCGACGTCCGCGGCACTACGGACTCGCTGAACTCCAGCCTCACGTCGGTGGGGGGAATGGGTACGTGTGCGCCTGACGCCGGCACCGAGCGTACCAGCCGCGCATGCGCCCAAGCGACACCATGCGCCACCGCCATCATGAGCGCACCAATCACGAGTGCCCTGAGGCCGCCTCGGAGGGCGCTCATCTCATGCCTGACGCGACGGCGTCAGCGAGCGGCGGAGACGGCGGCGGTGCGCGCAGCAGCATCCGGTAGTGATCCTGATGCTCGGCGGGAATCACCGGGAGCAGGTCGAGCAGCGACCGCCGCAGTGCGCTGTCGGCTCCGACCCGCTGCTGCACGCCCGCGTCCTCCAGCAGCCGGAAGAGCGCGTTGACGAGCCGCTCACGCGCCACCGAATCCGACAGGGGACGGGAAAGCGTGTCGGCAAGCATGGCGACGGAATCCGGAGTGGCGCGATGCGCCGCGTGTTCGTCGTGGGCTCCCGGCCTCATGACCGCGCCGAGCTCCACGGTCGGCTTCGGTGGCATCGCCATCACGCCGACGACCGGCCCACCCTGGTTCTCGACCCCCATCGCCTGCGCCATACCCAGCCAGGCCTCCCGGGTCATTACCTCGGTGGTGTCGTCCCGGTACCGCGCCGCGGCCAGCAGGATCTCCGCTCGCTTCCGGTTCCTCGGCACCGCATCGTTGGCGAGGATGTCGGAGATGACGTCGTGCATGCTGTGCAGGTTGTCGAAGATCGCCGCCGCATCGGAGTAACGACGCGTGAACGCCGGCGCGATCGCCGGCGTCATCGGCATCACGTACGGCATCGTCCGCGGCGCATCGTGCAGCATCTGGCGGAACCGCGACACCGCGGCAGCCACGAGCGACGAACGCTCGTCAGGCGTCCGTCCTGCCAGCAGGGCATCGTAGAGCCCTACCTGCATCCAGTGATACGCCCAGATCAGGCCATTGAACTTCGGGTACTTCCGGCGGAACGCCAGCGAATAGGGCTGGCCTTCCATGAGCGACATGCCCTTGGGCTGTACACTGAACGCAAGGTCGGGGCGACTCCGGTAGTACGCGACCAGGCGCGCGACCTCCCGGTCACGCTGCGCCTCATCCAGGCGGTTGTCGGCCAGCACGTCGTAGATCTGGCGATGCAGGATGTGCGCCCACTCGAACATCGCCTTCGCCTCCGGTGCGAGGCGGCTGTACTGCGGTGCGATGGCCGCTTCCTCCAGGGGGAGCCGAGGCGGGTTCACGAGGAGTCGTCGGGTGATGAAGGCGTACTCGTTGTCCTCGAGCACCGACGCAGGCGCCGATCGCCTGGCCCACAGGACCTCGTAGAGGATCGCGTGGCCATAGTCGAACGCATTGAACAGGCGGTCGGCACCCGGGTGCTCGGCGCGAAAGACCCAGTTGTGGGACGCCGGCAGGTAGAATTGCTCGTCCACCGTCGTCCACTGTGCCTCGGCGCTCACCGACACCGCGGTCGCCAGGAGGCTGGCGCCGAGCAGGCAGGGCAAGGGAATGCGCGTCATCAGCGACCTCCCGGCATCAGTCGCAGGAAGCCAAAGGCCCGCGCCGCGCCAGCCGTCAGCGACCACTCACGGTCGTCGCCGAGTGACCGACCGAGGCCTGCGTCGAACGCCCAGGTGGGACTGGCCTGCCAGCGAACTCCGGTGGCTGCGCGCCATTCGACGTCCGCCCCCTCGTGGATCGGTAGGGCCGCCACGACCTCGGCGCCGACCAGGAGCGAACGCAACGGCAGGGCACGATCGACCGCCATGCCTAACGTCCAGCGCGGCAGCTCGTCCTCGCCGGGCCGGAGGTCCTGGCCTGGCGCGATCGACGACCCCGGAGTGGCGTCCGCGTTCAGGTGGACCCGGCCGATGGGCGTCGTCCGCGTGAGGATCGCGCCGAGCGTGGCGCGGGTGCGCCGCGGCCCGTAGTCCCCCGCGGGGATGGCCACGGCGACGCTGACCGCGAGGGCCGGGATGCCGAGCGTCTCCACGTTGAGCGCATGGAGCACGGAGACGTGGACGGCGCCGACCCCGGTGCGCGAGCCGTCACCGATGCCTTCCGCGATGTACAGCGGGAGCCCGATCTCGAGCTGCGTGCGCGGGAGCACGCCGTAGGCGATCTCCGGTTCCACCGACCACAGCACGCGCGCGCCCGGTGAACGCTCCCACCGCAGCGGCGCCGCCTGGAGCTCGAACGCGTACCGCTCGATCGCCGTGGCGTCCTGCACGTGCAATGGCCGGCCGCGATCGGTGTTGAAATAGTCCGTCTGTGCACCGGCAACGGCCGGCAGCAGCAGCACGCCGGCAGCCAGCGACCGGCGCGCGGCATCGATGATGCGCATGCAACGTCCCCCGTCATGAGTGGTGGCCGGCGCCATCGGCGCCGGCGAACGAGAACCGGCATCGCACCGCGACAGCGATGCGAGCGGAAGCTCGTCAGGCCCTCGGAGGGGGCAGCTCGGGGGCCGGTGCCGGCGACGGCGGCAGGTGATCCGACACGGCCAGCAGGCGATCCGCGCGCGGCGCCGGACCCGGCACAAGGCCGAGCGGCGTGATGTCGACCGCGATCACGCACGGTCCCATCGTCAGGCAGGTCGGCGCCGGAGACTGGTGATCCGGCGCTGGAGCCGGTTCCCGGGGCGACGAATGATCCGCCACGTGCCCGTCGTGCGCCCCGCCCCCGTTTGCGGACGCCGTCGCCACACCCTCGTGGCCACCCGGCCCCAGCGGACAACTCCAGCCACCCTGGGCGAACACCAGGTTGGCCAAGGCAAGCAATCCGAGGGCGGCAATCACGCGGCGCATGCGCTCAATCTACTGTTTCGAAGCCCGAAAGATCGAGTCTCTCAACTCTCAACTCCCAACTCTCACCTGATACTCCTGTACATGAGGTCGATCAGCTCATCGTACATCGGCTCGGCGTGCTCAGGGCCCGCCTTGATCGCGGAAGTCGCGCAGTGCTTCAGGTGGTTGCGCATGAGTTCGCGGCCCACGCCGCGCAATGCCTCGTGGACCGAGGAGATCTGCGTCAGGACGTCGGCGCAGTACCGGTCCTCCTCGATCATCTTCTGCAGGCCCCGCACCTGGCCCTCGATGCGCCGGAGTCGTTTCAGGTTCCGGTCGCGGACGTCCGTGTCGACCGCGACGGCCTTCCGCCCGGTGCTCTCCTGCACGGCGCATCCACACGCACACTGAGCGGCTGAATCCGCTGCCATGGGGACCTTCCTGGAATCATGGGTCGTGGTCATCTCAAGTCTCCCATCTCATCGCCCGAGCCTCAGGCTGTTCGTCACCACGCTCACGGAGCTCAACGCCATCGCCGCGCTGGCGAGGATGGGGCTGAGGAGGATGCCCATCGAGGGATAGAGCACACCGGCAGCGATGGGTACGCCAATCACGTTGTAGACGAACGCCCAGAACAGGTTCTGGCGCATGGTGCGCATCGTGCGGCGCGACAGCGCGATCGCGTCCGCCACGCCGCCAAGGTCGTTGCGCAGCAGTGCCATGTCACCCGCCTCGATGGCCACGTCGGTGCCGCTGCCCATCGCGACGCCGACGTCGGCGCCGGCGAGCGCGGGTGCATCATTGATGCCATCGCCGGCCATGATCACGACGCGCCCCGCGCCCTGCAACTCACGCACGGTGTCCACCTTGCCCTGGGGCAGCACGCCCGCGACGACGCGATCGATCCCCACCTCGCCAGCGACGGCCTGCGCCGTGGCGGCGATGTCACCCGTCAACAGCACCACGTCCAGTCCCATCGCCTTCAGGCGTCGCACCGCGGCCGCCGACGTCGGACGCACCGGATCGGCGATGGCGACCGCGCCGGCCAGCTCCCCGTCGACATCGGCATAGACGACGGTCTGCGCCTGACGAGCGCGCTCCGCCGCCCACCCGGCCAGGGCGTCGACGCCGATCCCCCACTGCGCCATCATCGTGGCGCTGCCGACGACCACCGCGCGGCCGTCCACGGTGCCCGTCACGCCGCGGCCGGTATCCGACGAAAACCCTTCCACCGGCGACAATCGCAGCCCCCGCGAGGCCGCCGAGCCGGCGATGGCGGCGGCCAGCGGGTGCTCCGACACCTGCTCCAGCGAACCGACCACCCTTAACAACTCGTCAGGCGACCAGGTGCCGAGCGCCTCCACCGCCACCACGGCGGGACGCCCCTCGGTCACCGTGCCCGTCTTGTCGATGACCACGGTGTCGGCGCGCGCGGCCCGTTCCAGCGACTCGCCTCCCTTGATGAGCACGCCCATCTTCGCGCCCTGCCCCGTCGCCACCATGACGGCGGTCGGCACGGCAAGCCCCATCGCGCACGGGCAGGCGATGATCAGCACCGAGACTGCCGCGGTGAAGGCACGCAGCACCGGCGCGGTGTCCGCCAGGAAGTACCAGGTGATGAACGTGATGGCGGAGATCACGATGATCGTCGGCACGAACACGGCGCTCACCCGGTCGGCCAGCCGCTGGATGGGAGCGCGCGATCCCTGGGCGTCGCGCATGAGGCGCACGATGCGCGACAGGACGCTGGCGGAGCCAAGCGTCGTGGCGCGATAGGCAAGGCTCCCGGTCCCGTTGATGGTGCCGCCGATGACCCGATCCCCTGCGGTCCGGCTCACCGGCATCGGTTCGCCCGTCAGCATCGACTCGTCGATCGCGCTCGCTCCCTGCTCGACGACCCCGTCCACGGGCAGGCGCTCCCCCGGCCTGACGACGACGAGGTCGCCCTCCATGACGTCGTCGAGCGCGACATCCCGGTCGCCGTCCGCACGGCGCACGCGCGCGATCGACGGGCGCAGCCCGATAAGCGCCCGGATCGCCTTCGACGTGCCGGCCTTGGCGCGCGCCTCGAGCGCGTTCCCGCCAAGGATGAACGCGATGATGATGATGACCGCTTCGTAGTACACGTCAGGCGCCATGCCCCGCTCGATGAACAGGCCGGGCGCGGCGGTCGCCACCATCGAGAAGAGGAACGCCGACCCGGTCCCGATCGCGATGAGCGTGTTCATGTCGCTCGAGCCATGGCGCAGCGCCTTCCACGCCCTGACGTAGAAATGCCGCCCGGCCCACATCATCACGATCGCGGTGAGGACGAGGAGTCCCCACGAGAGGGTCGCCGCCGGGATCGCGTAGAGCCATGGAAAGACGACGCGCAGGCCCGGATCGAGGCGTTCCATCGTCCAGCGCATGAAGGGATCCGACGTGCCGGCGCCGTGGTGCGCATTCGCGGCCATGAGCGGCATCGAGGCCAGCATGGCGACCGCTCCGGCCGCCAGGGCAATCAGGGCCTTCCGCCTGAGGACCTGCATTTCCTCGACGCGGGCGGCCTCCTGTGCCTCCTGTTCCTCCACCGCACCCCGCTCATCCAGCGGCAACTCGGCGCCGTAGCCGCTGTCCCGGATGAGCTCGACCAGGTGGTTCGCCGGCACGACACCGGGATCGAAGCGCACCGTGGCCGTGTTAGTCATCAGGCTGACCGTGGCCTGGTCCACTCCCTCCGTTCGCTCCAGCACGCGCTGCACCCTGGCCTGGCAGGCTGCGCAGGTCATCCCCGTGACGGGAATGTTCAGCCGGGTCGAGCGCGCGGGCGGCGCGGGCTTCACGGCCATGCCGCCCCTCGGGCCTGCCATGTCAGGCGACCTCGCTCGCTGCGTAGCCGGCGTCCGCGACCGCGTCCACCAGATCACCGACGGTCGTCGTGTCTTCATCGAAGGTGACCGACGCGGACCCGATCTTCACGTCGTCGACCTTCACTCCCGGGACGGCGCCGAGCGCCTCGCGGACGGCATGCACGCAGTGTCCGCAGCTCATCCCGGAGACTTCGAGCTTCAGCTGTTTCATGGCTTGTTGGGTGAGGGGTTGCCGATAGCTCCACCAAGCTATATACCCCCTCCCCCTATCTGCAAGCCCGGGAATCCCCGGTCATCCGTCGGTGAATCCCGCCTGGCTGAGGACGTGCATGACCCGCGACCGCACGGCGGGCGGCATGAGTCGGCGGGCCCGGGCGTCGCGCAGAGCCGCGAGAAAGCGGCGGCCGAAGTCGGCGTGCGGCAGGCAGGCCTGGCACGTCTCGAGGTGGCGCCGCACGTCGTTCATCCGGGGTTCGTCCAGCTCCCCGTCGAGATAGTCCCAGAGTTGGCGGACCGCCGAGGTGCAGTCGATCGAGCGCGCGTCGTCAGGCATGTCGCCCCCCGTGGCCGGCGCCGCCGTGGATGCCGGCGTCCAGGGCATGAAGCCGGAGTTGTTCCTGGAGTTGGCGCCGTGCGCGAAACAGGCGTGAGCGCACGGTCCCGATCGGGACGCCGAGGATGCCAGCCGCCGCCTCGTACGACTGGTCCTCGATGTCGACGAGTTGCACGGTCGCCCGGAAGGGCTCATCGAGGCTGTCGAGGGCGCGGTCGAGCGCGGGGCCCAGGTCCAGCGTGGCCAGGAGGCGGTCGGTGCCGTCGTCAATCATGGCCCGATGGTCCCTTGCGGCGGCGACGGATTCGGCATCGCCGTCGATCACGTCGACTTCGTGCCGCGAACGCTGGTGCGCTCGCAGGAAGGCATTCCGGCAGATCGTGAAGAGCCAGCGACGGCAATCGCTGCCGGGCTCGAACGTATGCCACGACCGGTAGGCACGAAGGTACGTCTCCTGGACGATGTCCTGCGCGTCGGCCGGGTCGCGGGTGAGGGAGAGCGCGAAGCGGTAGACGTCATCCATCCACGGGATGGCATCACGCGCGAAGCCCTCGTCCTTCGCCTTGCCGTCGGCGCGTGGATCCGACATCACAACCAAGCCATCTGAGGAGGCATTTGTTCCCGGGACTGCCACTGGGGACCGGTAAAGTGGGAAGGCGCAGCCGGATTCGGGAGTCCCCGCGCCTCACCGCCGGCGCCGCCATCGGGTAAGTTCACCGCATGTCGCCCGCCGACCTTCGCCGCGAGTACGCCATGGCCGCGCTCGATGTCGCGGACGTGAAGCCCGACCCGCTCGACCAGTTTCGTCACTGGTTCCACGATGCCCAGGCCGCCGGGGTGCGCGAGCCGAACGCGATGACCCTGGCCACGGCCACGCCCGGTGGCCGGCCTTCGGCGCGCATCGTCCTGCTGAAGACGATCGACCACCGCGGGTTCGGGTTCTTCACCGACTACCGCAGCCGCAAGGCCGCCGAACTGGACCGCAACCCGCAGGCGGCGCTGGTCTTCGCATGGATGGAACTCGAGCGGCAGGTGAGGATCGAGGGCACGGTCGAGCAGATGGACCGCGAGGAGGCGGCCGCCTACTTCGCGTCGCGCCCGTTAGGCTCCCGGCACGGGGCGTGGGCGTCCGTGCAGAGCTCGGTGATCCCGGACCGCGCGTGGCTCGAAACCGCGGTGCTGGAGGTGGAGCGCCGTCATCCCGACGGCGAGATCCCGCTGCCCTCCCACTGGGGCGGGTTCATCCTCGCGCCGACGATGTGTGAATTCTGGCAGGGACGGCCGAGCCGGCTCCACGACCGGATCCAGTACCGGATGAGCGCCGGTCAGTGGGTCGTGGAACGGCTCGCCCCGTAAGCGCGCCTCCGCCGGGGCGGCCGCCCGCCCGTCAATACCGCTCCGACTGCTTCGCTTCCTCGAGAAGCTTCTCGTACGACACCATCCGCGCGGCACTGACATCGCCGCGTGCGACCGCGGCCTGCACGGCGCACGCCGGTTCGTTCAGGTGACTGCAGTCGGCGAAGCGGCACTCGTCGCGCAGGGCGCGAATCTCCGGGAAGCAATCGTCGAGCCCCTGCGACGGCACGCCCCACATCCCGATCTCCCGCAGGCCGGGCGTGTCCACGACGAACCCGCCGTCGGGCAGCGGGTGGAGAAAGGCGCCCACGGTGGTGTGTCGTCCCTTGTTCACCGATGCGCTGATCTCCCCCACGCGCAGCACCAGTCCGGGGTACAGCGCGTTGAGCAACGACGACTTCCCGACCCCCGACGGACCGGTGAACACCGAGGTGCGCCCGACGAGCGCGGCTCGCAGCGCATCCAGGCCCTTGCCGGTCCGGCAGCTCGTCAGGTGCACGGGATACCCGATCCGTTCATAGGCGCCGAAGAGGCGCAATGCCTCGGCCTCGTCCGCGAGGTCCACCTTGTTCACCACCACCCGGGCCGCGATCGCATTCGCCTCGGCGATCACCAGGAAGCGGTCGAGCATGGCGGGGTGCGGCTCGGGCTGCCGCAAGGCGAAGACCGCGACGACCTGGTCCACGTTGGCGACGATGACGCGCTCGCCCCGCGTGCGCGCGGGGTCCCGGCGCGCCAGCCGCGACCGCCGATGCAGGATCTCGGTGATCGCCCACCCCGACCCCTGCCCGTCCTCGACCAGCACCACCTCGTCACCGACCGCGAGCTTCACGCCGCCCTCATGCTTGACGCGCCCGCGCAGCGCGGCCACGACGTCGGCGCCGTCCTCCCGCTGCACGTGCCACGCACCACCGGTGCCGTGGAGGACGACGCCGCGGGTCACTCGCCCTCGTCCTTCATGACATCCCACCATGTCCGCGACGGACGCGGCGCGGCCTGCCGGATGCGGTCGTCGAGGATGGCCTTCACTTCCACCAGCGACATCCTGCCTAACGCTTCCACGGCCTCCGCCGGCGTCGCCGCGAACGCCAGGAACGGGGTCTCGAGGTGGCCTTCGACGCCCTGGGCGCCCAGCCGGCGCCAGCGGACGAAGAGGAAGTAGGCGCCCCACGGCCGGTCGGCGTCGCCGGTCCGGTCGGACTCGATGGCGACACTGTACGACAGGCCGTCGCTTCCCTGGAACGCGGCGGGTCGGGCATGGACCGCCATGTAGCCGGCGATGGTGGACTCGTCGCCCCGCGAGGGGTCCGGGGGGAGGAACCTGCCGGGCATGAGCGGGACGCCGGCGCTCAGGGGCTGTTGGACCGCGGCAGGGCGGTCATCGACACCGGCGGTGCCGACTGCAGTCGCACGACCGGAGCGGTGCCGGCGCCGCCTGACGAGCGGCCCCCCACGTCCCAGGCCACGATCCCGTCATCGCTCTCCGGTTCCAGCAGGTACATCGCCAGCACGCCGAGCGGCTGGTTGACGCGGACCACGACCGTGCCGGCGGCCAGGGTGACCTGACGACCGGCCACCCACCGCCCGGCCAGGCGGACGAGCCGGTGTCCCTCGAACGGCTGGGCGGCGACGATCGTGGAGTCGGCGGCAAACTGCGGGCCGGCATCGCCGCGCCACTCGGCATCCAGCCGCGACATCTCGAGGCCGTGCCACCGCGCGAGGGTGATGGCGGCGGTGTCGGAGGCGGCGAGGGCGTATCCCCAGGGGGCGGGCCGGGTGAGCGTCGGCGTGAACCGATCGAAGATCCGCATCGGCGCGGTGCGGAAGCGGCCGGTGCGGCGCGCGCCGATCGGCATGCCTGCTTCGTAGCGCGTGGAGTCGCCGAGTCGCTCGATCTCCTCGTACGACACCGGCTGGTCCACCGGCGCCGCCGCCATCACGGCGCGCACCGGCACCGGGGGCAACGCCGGTGATCCGCTGCGCAACGCCGCATCCGACTGGCTGGCAATGCCCAGGATCGACTGGCGCCGTTCGGCCACCAGCGAGAGCAGCTCCTTCGTGAAGGCGTAGGTGGCCCGGACGCGCTTCTCGAACGGGTCGTGCGAGTACGCCTCGCTCAGGATCGACACGCGCCCGCGGAGCGCGTAGTAGTTGCTGCCGAATCGCGGCGTGTGCTCGTACGTGCGCCACTCGGCGGGCGGCGTGGCGGGCGTGATGCCGGTGGGCGGCGGACCGCCGCGGCCGCCGCGCCCCGCCCCGCCCCCGCGCGCCGCACCGCCACCGGCGAAGTCGCCATAGTCGAAGGTCTCGACCTGGTGGCGCTCGCGCACCCGGCGGCGCAACTCGGGCAGGAAGGAGTCCCGGGCCCATGCCCCGCCGAACGTGATCCCCGGCAGCGCGGCGGCGGGATTCAGCGACGGCGCGTACGTGAGGTTGTAGCCGTGGTAGCTGCCATTGGTCGTGTGCAGGTCCACGAAGACGTGCGGGTCCCACCGGTTGAACAGCGCCAGCGACGCCCGGGTCTCCGGCGCATCGGCCTTCATGTAGTCGCGGTTCAGGTTCAACCCGGTCGCGTTCGGCCTGGTGCCGACCATCTCGGGCCCGTTCTGGGCGCCGCGACTCCTGGCCTGCGGCGCCAGCCGCTCGTTGCCATCGGCGTTGTAGTTCGGCAGCGCGATCAGGACGATCGAGTCGAGCACGTTGGGACGCGGGTCGAGCAGCAGGTCGCGGGCCAGCGCCTGGAGCGCCTCCTTCCCCTCGACCTCGCCCGAATGGATGTTGCCCTGCACGTACACGATGGGGCGGCCCGAACGGCGCGCCGCCTCCGGCGTGTCGAACAGCGGGCGCGAGAGGACCACGTACGGCAGGTCGCGTCCCTCGGTGGTCCGGCCCATCACGCCGCGCCCGATCGGGCGGCCGAGCCGCGACAGGCCGTCGAGGAAGGCGACCACGCTGGCGTGCGACGACGTCTCGAGGAAGCCGGTGCGCTCCGCCTGCGTCCGCGGCCCGGCCGGCGTGGACACGATCGTCACGGCCGGCTTCGTGCAGGCCACGGCGAGGATGCCTAACGAAGCCGCCCGGAGGCGGAAGCGGGACCCGGCGGGCAGGCGCGACGAGGGCAGGCGCATCACGGTGAAGCCTCCACTGACGTTGGACCGCGCGGGACGTCCGGGAAGCCCCCGGTCACGGGCGCGCGGCGCCCGCCACCGCGGCGGGGCCGGCGCGCCAGGCGTCCAGGACCTCCAGCAACCCCGAGATCGAGGAAGCGGCCCGTGTCCCGCCCCCGGCGACCAGGATCCGGTCCCCGGCGAGCACGGGAAAGATACCATGGCGACCCGTCGGCATCCGCGGTCCCTCGCGCCAGCTGTTGGTCGCCGGGTTGAAGATGTCGACCCGATCGAATACGCCCTCCGGCGTCGCGCCGGGTCCGTCGAGCGTCTCGCCACCCATGACCCAGAACTCGCCGTCGACATACACGGCCTTCCCCATGCCCCCGCGCGACAACGGCAGCGCGGCGGGTCCACCCGCCTCCCCGCTCACCAGCCACCGGTCGGTCGCCGGATTGTAGACCTGGACGTCGTTGAAGCCGTTGGCGAGTTCATTCCGGTCGCCGCTGCCGGGACCCCGCCCGCCAAAGACATAGAAACGCGTCCCGTCCGTTCCAGACGCTGCGTGGTTCCGTGCGCGTGGCATCGGCGCGATGGAGGACCAGGTCCCGGTGATCGGGTCCAGCTTGAACGCGAGGCGCGTCGTGGAGTCGCCGGCGATGCCACCCGCCAGGTAGATAATCCCGCCGATCGCGGCAGTCGCCGCCGACCCGACGCCCAGGGGAAGGTCCGGCCCGAAGGACCACGAATTCGTGACTGGATCGAAGACCTGCACCACGGACTCGACACCGCCAAGCCCGCCAATCAGGTACCATCGCCCCGCGACGACTTCGGAGGCATGGTGGTGCCCGGCCGCAACCCGCACCGACTGCTGGTGGCGATCGTCCCACTGGCCACTGCGAAGGTCGAGGGCCAGCGTCTCGACCGCGTCGTGGCCCACGACATACATGCGATCGCCGATGATTCCCGCCGCCACCTCGCCGAGCGGCATCGGCATTGGCCGTCCCGGCGACCAGGACATCCCGAACTGCCCGATCCACGACTCCTTGCTTCGCGGCAGGGCTCCCGCGTCGCCACCGGCCGCCACGAGCACGCGATCCCCGATCAGGGCCGCGATCGGCGCGACACGCCCCCTTGGCAAGGGCGCGAGCCCCGTCCAGCGGTTGGTCGCCGGGTCGTATTCGGTCACCGACGCCGAGGCCTCGGTGCCGGTGGGACGCGAACGCCCGCCGATCACCAGGATGCGTCCGTCGCGAACGAACGTGGAGGGCTCGGCATGCGAGCGCGCGAACGGGAGTGGCGCGACCGTCGTCCACGAATCGCTCGAGGGATCGTAGCGGTGCACGTCGGCGATATCGATCTGGTAGGGATCGTGGCGGATCGCACCACCGATGGCGTACGCGTAGCCGCCGAGCGCGACGCCCGACAAGTGACCGCGGCCGACCGGCAGCGGAGCCGCTTCCAGCCAGCGTCGAGCGGAGTCCGGCGCGTCGAGGTCGAGGCGCCAGTGCGTCGTCGACACCGTATTGCGGTCGGCGAGGTAGCCACCGTAGTAGTGCAGCGTGTTCCCCAGGGCGACCAGCGCGCCCGCACCACGGATCTCGGGAAGCGGCGGGCCCGACGACCAGGAATCGGAGTCGATCTCGTAGCGCCACACGGCGGTGGTGCCCGGCCCGGGATGCTGGCCCGTGAAGCCACCGGCAATCCAGATCGATCGCCCGATGCGCACCGCGTTGGCGTGCGTCAGGGACGTCGGCATGTCACCCTTCCGAACCCACGTATCCGTGACCCCATCATAGACGTGCACCGCGGCCGACGCATGGCGTTCCACGTCGATGAACCCGCCGAACACGAAGGCGCTGTCGCCCAGGGAAGCGACGCCGGCCTCGTACACGGTGAACGGGGCCGGTGATGTCACGTTCCAGAACCAGTTCCCCGGCGTCGGCAGGTACCGGTCGAGGAACGAGAACGGATACCGCCGGCCGGCCTCGAAGCCCACCGCCGCGGTCGCGGCGGCGGCACCGAGGCCAAGGACGGCGGCGAGGAGTGCCCGGGAGGTGCGTGTCATGGAGTCCTAACGATCAAGGTCGCCGGCGAGCGTGAAGGCCACCAGTCGGCCGTTTTCACCCGACCCGAACCCGACCACGATGAACTGGCGTCCCGAGCTCGTCCGGTAGGTCATGGGGTTGGCATTGCTGGTCTTCCCGAGCGGTCCCTCCCACAGTTGGGCACCCGTGCGCGAATCGAGCGCGAGGAGGGATTCCCCGCCACCGGTGAGGAAGACCAGGCCGCCGGCGGTGACGATCGGTCCGGGGGGACCGGGCGCGCCGAGGGGAGGCAGCGCGAGCGACGGAAAGGCGAGGCGGACGCGGGGCGAGTCGCCGACCGTGAGATTCCAGTCGATCGACCCGTCGTTCATGTCGTAGGAGGCCAGCGTGCCGTACGGCGGCTTGACGATCGGGATCGATTCCGGAATCCGCGGAAAGAACGGCAATCGGTGGCGGCGCGGCACAGTGATGTCGAGCGCGCGGTGCGGCGGCTCGCGATAGTCGGTCACGAAGCCGGCGCTGTCCCCGTGGAACGCCGGATCCGCGGGTACCACGCGCGCCAGCACGGGGTTCCGCGTTGCCTTGACATACAGCCTCTGCTGCGTGGGGTCCCAGGCCCCGCCTCCCCACCCGGCACCGCCAAGCCATCCCGGGAGGAGGACGGTGCCCTCGCGGGACGGCGGGTCGAACAACGCGCCCAGCCGCATCCCGCGCACCTCGTCGAGCGCCTGACGCCGGACCTCGGGCGTGAAGTCGACGAGGTCCGACTCGGTGATGCCCTGCTGCGTGAAGGGCGGCGGCCAACTCGGGTGTGGCTGGGTGGGCCACGCTTCCTCGCCAGGCACGTCACTGGCCCGCACCGGCCGCTCCTCGATCGGCCACACGGGAGCGCCGGTCACGCGGTCGAACGCGTAGAGGAACCCTGTCTTCCCGGGGACCACGACGATATCGCGAAGCCGTCCGTCCCGCGGGATCGAAATGAGCATCGGCGGCGCGGCCGCCTCGTAGTCCCACAGTCCGTGGTGGAGGTACTGGAAATGCCATTGCAGTCGACCCGTGGCTGCATCGAGGCAGACGAGTGACTCCGAGTACAGGTTGGCGCCCTTGCGCCGTCCCCCATAGAAGTCGTTGCTCGCGGCGCTCACGTTGGCGTACAGCAGCCCGCGCGCCGGGTCGACGGTCATCGGGCTCCAGACGTTGGCGTGTCCGACCCGGTCATTGGCGCCGGCTTCCCAGGAGTCGCCCCCGGGAGCATCCGCCGGCGGGACGGAATGCCAGGTCCACCGCGGCGTCCCGGTCGCGACGTCGAACGCCATGATGGCTCCGGGCGGGTCACGGTCGTGAACGAGGCGATCGGGAATGGCGCTCCCGACGATCACGACATCGCCGGCAACCACCGGTGCCGAGGTACTGCGCACCTTCTCCGCCTCAGCCGGCCACCGGAGGCCGTCGTTGAGGTCCACCGAACCGGAGTCGCCGAAGTCCGTCACTGGCGTCCCGGTGGCGGCATCGATCGCGTGCAGCCTGGCGCCGACGTTCACGTAGATGCGCCGACCACCGCGGACGACGGCTTGTGCGACGCCGCGATGGACGAGTCCCCAGCGTGCGTCGGATGGCGTCGCCCCCAGCGCCAGCTCCGGCACGAACGTCCAGAACGCACGGCCAGTCTCCGCGTCCAGGGCAACGACGCGCCCGAGCGCGGTCGACAGGAAGAGGGTGTCGCCGACCATGATCGGCGTCGCCTCGAAGCTCCCTGGTTCCGTCACCTGGTCGCCCGACCGGAGCAGGCGATCGGGCGAAGACCACAGCCACGCGCGCTCGAGGCGCGCGACGTTGGCACGGTCGACCTGCGACAGCGGGGAGTAGTGGCGTGCCTCGTCATCCCCCCCGACGACCGGCCATTCCACCCGCAGGGTGTCGGTCCCTGAGGCGGTCGCGGCTCCGCGCGACTCGCACGCCGCGCAGGCGACCAGGAGGAGGAAGGGTGCGTCACGAAGGGACATCCCCCGGAATGTGGCGACGTCAACCGTGACGGGCCAGAGGCCCGCGACGGGCCTAACGCGAAAACGCCCCGCGCAAGGCGGGGCGTCTTCCTCAGCGAGCCTCAGAACCAGGTCGTGAGGCTCACCACCAGGTTGCGCGCCGGCTCCGGGCGGAAGAACCCGGCATTGGCCACTTCGGCATACAGGGCGTTGCCGATGTTGTTCACCTGCACCCCGAGTTCCTGCCGGCGCTGTCCGTTGTGGAAGGACAGCCCGCCGCGCACGGAATGGACCGTGAAGGCAGGCAGCTTGTCGCCAACGGGGCTCGAGCCGGCCACGATCTCCTTCTGCTCACCATTGCGGCGGACGGCGTACTGGGCCCACCACGGGCGCGCCGCCGGCCTCCACCCCAGCGCCACGTTCACCTTGCTCGAGAAGACGTCGCCCACCGGCAGCGCCGGGTCGCTGAGGTTCTTCGACCAGAGCCGCGACCAGTTGCCGTCGGCCGTCAGCCCCGCGCCCAGCCTGGCCGTGACGCCCAGTTCCGCGCCCCGCATCCGCAGCGTGGTCACGTTCACGTTCTGATAGCGGGGCAGCGGACCGACGGAGTCACCGGCGAACGCGATGCGGATCCCGTCCTCGATACGGTTCTGGAAGAGGAACAGCTCGGCATCGACGCGGTCGCCCTGCAGGCGCGCGCCCACGTCGACGTTCAGGCTCCGCTCCGGGCGAAGCCCGGGCGTGGCGCTCTGGTACGCCGAGCCCTCGGGGGTTGGGCCGTCGAAGTACCGTTCGACCAGGTTCGGCGCCCGGAAGCCACGCCCGACCGTGGCCACCAGGTTGAGGCGTGGCGTTGCCCGGAACAGCGCGTTCACCGCAAAGACGCCGGTCGAGTTGGTGGCGCCCTGCGGAAGCGTCTGCCCCGTGCCGGACGCGCGCGGCTTCGAGTCGGTGGACTGGTACCGGCCGCCGACGATGAGCGAGAGGCGCTCGTGGAGCCGCATGTCGTTCTGCGCGAACACGCCCAGCGACGACAGCGTCGCGTTCGGGACCTGTGAGCGCGTGCTCGCCTCCGACTGCGGCGGTCCGAAGCCGACCACCGTCGTCAGCGACGAGTCCCGACCCGTGGCGTCGTCGCGGAAGAAATCCGCGCCATACGTGACGATGCTCCCGCTGAACACGCGCATCGCCTCGGCACGGAAGCCGATCGTGGTCACGTCCGTGTGGTTGCGCGTCTGGATATCCACGCCGGCACCTGGTGGCGTCCCTGGCCCGAACGGAACGAAAATGCCTTGCGAGAGGTCACGCTCGTTGCGCTGGCGATAGGCAGAGAAGCTGGCGCGGGTCGCGAAGGGACTGGACAGCACGCCGGAACTGGCGCCGGCCGTCACCTTGTTGAGCACCTGGTTCGGGTACTGGATCCGGATGCGCGTGGACTCGCCGATGAGTTCCGGCTCCACGAACCCGAAGCCGGCGTCGTCGGCGCGGTACCGCTCGGCGCGCGCGAAGACGGAGTGTCCGCCCGTCGAGCGCCATGACGCATGGAGGTTCACGGACGCATCCTTCACGCCGGAATCCTCGACGCGCGCGGCGTCGCCGAGCGTGATGTCGCCGTAGCTCCCCTTGGGGGCGCGATAGCTGCCCGCATCGCGAAGCGACCCGCCGAGCTGAAGCGCCAGTCCCCCGGATTGCCAGGCCAGCATACCGTCGCCGCGATTGCTCGCGCCGGCGTCACCATACCGATAGCCCACACGCCCGCTGACGACGCCATGGTCCGTCCTGCCTGACGGGTGGGTCGTGATGAGGTTCATGACGCCCCCGATCGCGTCGGTCCCGTACAGCACCGACGACGGCCCGCGCACCACCTCGATCCGCTCGATCGACGCGGGATCCACCAGCGACGGCAGCTCACCGAAATCCTGCTGGCGGCGCGTGTTCCCGAGGCGAAGGCCGTCCTGCAGGAGGAGGATGCGCTGGCCGCGCTGACCGCGGATCGACGGCCGCAACTGGTTGGCCCCGACGCCGATGACATCCAGTCCCGCGTATTCGCGGAACAGGTCGGTCACGGCTAGCGGCGCGCGGCGCTGCAGGAGCGCGGCGTCGAGCACCGTCACCGGCGCGGGCACGTTGTAGACGTCGGTCGCGCTTCGCGTCGCCGTGACGGTCACGGCCTTGAGCGTTGTCGTGCCGGAATCGGCCGGGGGCGATTGTGCGCCGGCGTGGGAGGAACTCGCGAGCACGACGGCGAGGCCGACGCCGCGAGCAAAACCGGATGGGAGAATGGAGGTTTTCATGGTTCGGACGTTCGCAGGCGCCGAACCGGTCCTCCATTGTGTGTTCTACGGAGACGGCTGGTAGGGGATTACCCGGTGAGCAGTCCGTGTTTCATGCAGAACCGTGTAAGGCCTGCCGCCGTCCTGATGCCGAGCTTGCGGGAGAGCGAGTCGCGATGGGCCTCGACGGTGCGCCGGGAGATTCCGAGCTTCGCCGCGATCTCCTTGTTCGCGAGACCCTGCGCCACCAGCACGATCACCTCGCGCTCGCGGCGGGTGAGCAGTTGCGGGGTGGGCTCCGGATCGGGCGAGGAGGTGTCTGCCAGGGCAGCGGTCACCTGGCGCGCCACGTCGGGGGACAGGGACAAGGCGCCGCCGTGGATCGCATGCACCGCGGCGCGCAATTCTGCCGGGGACGAGTCCTTGCGCAGGTAGCCGTGCGCGCCGGCACGAATCGACTCCAGGACGTACTCGAGGTTCTCGTGCACGCTCAGCATGAGCACCCGGGTCGCCGGCGACCGCTCGATGACCTCCGGGATGGCCTGGAGCCCGGAGCCATCAGGCATCGTGATGTCGAGGACAAGGACGTCGGGATGCGCCGATGCCGCCGTGGCAATGGCATCGGCGACGCTGGCTCCCTCGCCGACGATCTCGAAGCCGTGTGTCGTATCGAGCACGGTGCGCAGGCCCTCGCGCACGATCGCGTGATCGTCGATGACGGCAACGCGAATGGGCGCGGTCACGGCGCGTGATCCTCCTCGACGGGGACTTCGATCGTCAGGGTGACCCCGGAGCCCGGGGACGACCGGACGTCGAGCCGGCCGCCGACGGCGGCGGCACGCTCACGCATGCCCGCGAGCCCGAGGTGCCCGTGTTCCTCCAGCTGCGCGAGCGAGCGGCCGGAATCGAATCCGGGGCCGCCATCGCGGATTTCCATGCGCAGGAGGGCGCCGGTCGCGGCCAGCGTCACGCGGACCACCGGCTCCGCGGTGTGCCGGGCGAAGTTGGAGAGTCCCTCCTGCAGCGCGCGATACACCACGACTTCGCCTTCCTCGGAGATGACCGGCAGCGACTGCGGGGCGACAAGCGCCACGCGGCGCCCGTTCTGCGCCTCGAAGTCGGCGACCAGCGATCGCAGGGCGGGGAGCAGCCCGAGGTCGTCGAGCAGGGCAGGCCGCAGGCCGTTGGTGAGGTTGCGGATCCCGCGGATGCTGGTGTCGACGAGTGTCACCGCGCGGTGGACGCGGTCGCGCACGGGCGCATCGACGTGCTCGGCGACCGACCCGAGCTGCATCTTGAGCGCGGCCAGCACCTGCGCGGTCTCGTCGTGCAGCGCCAGCGACAGCCGGCGGCGCTCTTCCTCGTGCTGCCGAACCATCCGGCGGGAGAGGTGCTCGAGCTCCGAGGTGCGCGCGAGCAACCGTTCGTTCAGCTCATGGTTCACGAGGAGCAGGATGCCCGCGCCAACGCCAAGGGTGAAGAGGATGTCGAGGTAGTAGCCCCACGGCGTCCAGATGCCGCGGGCGCGCAGGAGCGGATAGTCGAGGTGGTGGAGCGACCAGAGGATGAACGTCGCCGCCAGGACCATCGCGCCGGCAGAGGGGTGCCGCTTCCGGTAGCGGAGGAACGTGACGCCGGTGACGAGCGTGGCGATGCTGAGGAACGCGACGGCGGGACCGGCCGCGAGGAAGAAGTGCTGGAGGCGGTAGATCGCGATCCACGACCAGACCGGAGGGAACAGCACGAAGACCGCGTACCACGGCTTCCACCGCGTGACGTCCGCGAAGACGAACGCGGTCCACAGCAGTGCGAGCGCGGTCCATCCGGTGAAGACCTGGTGCCAGTACAGCCAACCCGGCGCGCGGGTGGACAGGAAGGCGCCGATGGCGAGCAGCCGCGCGAAGTAGAAGCCCCACGCGATCGCCCACCACCCGAAGTACGCCCGCCTGGTGCGGGCCCACAACCCGGCGCAGAGGGCCAGCACCAGGAGGGTGATGGTCGCCTGGAGGATGGCGGCGTCGAGTTCGGCGATCGCGGTCACGCGCCTACCGCACGAGGACGAGGGCGACCTGGCCGAGGAACTCGTCCTTCTCGCGGGGCCAGTTCATGGGGATGTCGATGTCGCGGCTGTCGAGGCGCAGGTTCAGGCGATGGAGGCCGGCGGGAACACGATAGTAGCCTTGCCATTCGCCGCCGGGCTGCCGGATGAGCGGCACCGGGATCCAGTCCACGAAGTCCGCCATGAGTTCGACCACGGCCGCGCCGGGCGCCCAGACCTTGACCTCGCGGATGCCCGTGGAATCCAGCGCCGGCCCCATCACGAGCGCCAGGCGCAGGCTCACCGGCAGGTCCGGCGTGCGCGGCGGGGGCGGCGGGGGCGGGGGCGGGGGGGCGCGGAACCGCGGGATCTTCCCGTTCGGGAGTCGCACCGCCAGGCCGAAGTACCGTCCCGCCGGGAGGTTCTGGACCAGGTCGGCCGGGTAGCTGCCGATGCTGGCCGTGAGCCAGGCGTCGAAGAAGGCCGGCCACGTCACGGTGAAGCCGCCCCACCCGGTGATGCCCCGCAGTGCCTCGCCCCCGCGCACGCCTAACGACGCGCTCATGACCGAACGGCCCGACACCCATTCCACCTGCGCCTCGGTGTCGTCGAGCACGTCACCGACGCCCAGCTGCATCGGGGTCGTCCGGAGCGAGGCGAACAGGTTGCCGCGACGCACCCACGCGCTGGCCTCGCCGAGGAGCACGGTCTGCCACAGCCGGCCATCGAACGCGCGCGCCACCGCCGCCTCGGCGTGGCCGCCCTGCTCGTCGTGCTCGAAACGGACGCGCGCGCGACCGGTGACCGCGACCGTCGGCATGAAGCCCGTCTGGATGGTGGTCGCCGCATCGAGCAGCATCTCGCCACGCAGCGCGCGGACATATCGCGACAGCCCGGGCATGACGGGAATGGGGGCGGAACGACGCGCGCCTTCCAGGCCACCCTGCATGCTGACGCGCCCGTCCTGGAAGAGCGAAAGCAGGCTGTAGCCCGCGCGCGAGGTGCGCTCGTTGGCGACGACGACCGCGTCGAAGAGGGTCATGGCGGCGGCGGTCGGTCCACCATCGTACCGCACCACCGCGACGCTGGCGTCGCGGGTCCGCACCGGCGCCTGCGATCGAGCGCTGGTCGGGACCCACATGCCCAGAAACAGTGGCGCGGCGAGGTGAACCACCCCGCCGCGCAGAAGGAACCGGCTGATGACCGTCGGTGGGTTACGGGCGCTTGATGTCCTTGCCGCGAGGTGCGGGTGGGCGGGCCACGTCTCCCTGATTGCCAACGGCGGATCCACGCAGGTTTCCATTCGCCATCGGGTCAGCCGGCCGTGCCGTGCCGCGCGGCGAAGTTAATGCAGCGCCCGGGGTGACGCCATCACGCGTGCCCGCCTCCATCGCCTCGAGGACGCCGCGCGCGCGCGTGACCGCCGCCAGGCCGCCCGGCGTGCCGGCGCCGATGTCGCGCTCCACGTCGGCCTGGAACGCGCGGAGCTGTGCCTCGCTGGCCGATGCCAGCGCGAGGTTCACCAGTATGGTCGAGGCTGTATCAGCCGGGACCCCGAGCGGAATGACATACGCCATCGTGTTGAGCGCCGAGGCGTAACGCTGCTCGGAGCGCGACTCGCGAAGCTTCTCGAGCTGCTTCTCGTTGACGCCCGCGCGCAGGGCCTTGGCCCCGGCACCGACCTCGTCCGGCGTCGCGTTAGGCCCCAGGAGCTGGCGGGAGCGACGGAGGTCACGCGCCCAGCGGCGCACGCCGGCCAGGATCACGTCCGGACTGCCGCCCTTCTCGGTGCCCTCGAGCGCATACTGCACCAGCGGCTCGGCCTTGATGCCCTCGCGGGAGAGCGAGTCGTAGATCGCGGCCACCGTGCCGCGAATCCGCTTGTCGACGCGCGTCTCGATCCGGAAGTCCGACGTCGCCAGCGTGAACCCGAACGCGACGAACGCCGCGGCGAAGACCGAGCCAGCCGACGCGAGGCGCCGCATCAGGGCACCTTCGGGCTGATGGTGACCACCGAGTTCGGCGATCCGAAGTCGCTCTCCACCTGCGGAACGGCCGGGTCCGTCTCGCGCTTCGTGCCATCGACGATGAACTGGTACTGATAGACGCCGGGTCGCAGCGGCACCGAGACGGTCCACACCCCCTTCGAAACTTCGGTCATCGGCGTCGCGGTGTCGTCCCAGCTGTTGAACTCGCCGACGAGCGCCAGCGACGTGATGTCCTTCCGGTAGAGCGTGAACTGGTGGACGACGAGCGGTTCCTCGGCCGTGTTGGAGACCGGGAGGAGGTTGCCGCCATCGATCGGCTGCATCGCAACCTGCACCTGGTCGACCGGTCGCAGCTGCCAGGCGCCGATGGCGACCACGCCAACCAGCGCAGCGGCGATCCCGATGGCGATTGGCGACACCCTCACGGTCCAGGTGCGGACCAGCCACGGCCGGCGAGTCTGGCGGCCCGGATGCAGTGGAATGACGGCGGGCGCATCGAGCGCCGCCATCACCCGCTCGTCAAATCGCGGGTCGAGGCGCACGGGGCGCCGCAACTCGTTCGCGACCTGCTCGATGAATGGATCCCTCGCCTGTTCAGCCACCTTGCACCTCATGGAGCAGCATTCGCAGCCGCTCACACGCTCGTTTGACCCTCATTTTCAGGGCGGACACCCCGACCCCGGTGATGACCGCCATGTCGTCGTACCCGAGTTCTTCCACGTGTTTCAGCAGGAAGGCTTCCCGCTGGTCCACGTCCAGCCGCTGCAGGGCGCGCGCCAATTCCTCACGCCATGCAGCGCGTTCCGCCGGGTGCTCCTCGGAGGCGCCGTGGAGGGCGAAATCGTCACTGACGAAGGTCCGCTCCCGGCGACTACGCCGCGTTCCGGCAGTCCGGCAGCGATTGGCCAGGATGCGGAAGAACCAGGGACCGAATCGGTCCGGGTCATCGCACTTGGCCAGCGATCGATAGGCTCGCACGAAGGCGTCCTGCAGTGCCTCCTCCGCGTCCTCCCGACTCCCGAGCATCCGCACGGCATAGCGCCCGTACTGTGCCCGGTACCTCGCCACGATGATGGCGTATGCCCCGGATTCTCCTGCCAGGACACGAGCCACGACCGCGGCATCGCTGTCGTTCTGGATAGGAAGACCCCGCGATAGCGTCATCCGTCAACCCGACGTAACAAATGAGTCTCCACCAGGCGGCGCCCTACGGTCGGAAATTGCGGAAAGACAAGGACTTGCATGAACAGGACGTCCGGTGCGCGAGCGGCCTCAAAGATGAGGCATCCGGCCGGTGGCGAACAGTGGCCGGGCGGTTCCAGCCGGTCGAGGATGCCGTGCGAGTGACCGGCTCGCCACGTCCCAGGTCACAAACGGCTCCCGGCGCCAGCTTCACACGGGCTTGCCCTCTGCCGGATAGAAGCGTTCCTCGCGGCGGGCCATCGAGACCAGCAGGTCGCTGGGCGTGAAGCGCGGCGCATAGCGCGCGCTGAGTTCCTCGAGTGCTTCGACAACCTTCGCCACCCCCATCGCATCCATCCACCGGAACGGTCCGCCCCGGAAGGGTGGGAAACCTATCCCGAAAACCGCCCCGATGTCGCCATCCCGTGACGAACGGACGATTCCCTCCTCCAGCGTCCTCGCTGCCTCGTTCGCGAGGGCCAGCGCGCACCGCTGCTGGATCTCCTCCACCGGGAAGGGCGACCGGGTGGCATTGGGCAGCAGGGCGTAGACCGAACTGTCGACCGCGCCTTTCTTGCCGTTCTCATCGTACAGGTAGAATCCCGACTTTCCCTTCCGTCCCGACCGCCCCGCCCCGACGATCGCGCGCATCGCCTGCGAGGGCGCCATGCGCTCGCCGAATGCCTCGTGGAGGATCGCCCCGGACCTGGCCGCGATGTCGAGCCCGACCTCGTCGAGGAGCGTGAACGGCCCCACCGGGAAGCCGAAGCGCTCCATGGCGTCGTCCACGGCGTCGATCGCCGCGCCGGCATCGAGGAGCGCGCCGGCCTCGTTCAGGTACGGCGCCAGGATCCGGTTGACGTAGAACCCCGGCGCGTCGTTCACCACGATCACCGTCTTGCCTAACGACCTGCCGAACGCGACCGCGCCGGCGGTGACCTCGGGCCGCGTCACCGGCGTCGGGATCACCTCGAGCAACGGCATCCGGTGCACCGGCGAGAAGAAGTGCATGCCGAGCACCCGCTCCGGGCGCCGCGACGCCTCGGCGATGCGCGCGATGGGGATGGTGCTGGTGTTGGACGCCACCACCGCCCACTCGGGCACGACCGCCTCCACCTCGCGGACCACGGCGTGCTTCACCGCCAGGTCCTCGAAGACGGCCTCGATCACCAGGTCCACCCCGCCAAACCCCGCGTAGTCGACCGTCCCCCCGACGAGCAGCCGCTGGTCGGCGAACTCCTGCCGGGTGATGTGCCGCCTCGTCAGGCGCTCCTGCAACAGGTCGCGCACCGCGGCCAGGCCCTTGCCCACCCGCACCAGGTCCGCGTCCTTGAGCCGCACCATGGTCCCCGCCTGCGCCGCCACCGCGGCGATGCCCGAGCCCATGAACCCCGCGCCCAGGATCCCCAGCCGCTCCACCGGCGCCGGCGCGACGCCACCGATGGCCTCCTTCTTCAGCGCGGTCGTGGCGAAGAAGAGGAAGATCAGCTCGCGGCACTGCGGCGTCATCGCCATCTCGCCGAAGAGCCGCGCCTCTTCCCGGAACCCGTGGTCGCGCCCGTGGAACGACGCCGACACCGCGTCGATCGCGGCGAGCACCGCCGGGTAGTTGCCACGGGTCTTCTTCAACGCCTGCTCGCGCGCCTTGCGCAGCACGACCGACCGGCCCACCGGGTTGTCGTCGAGCAGCACGGTTCGCATGCCACCCGGACGGCTGCGCGCGTTCCGCTTCCGCGTCCCCGCGGCCAGCTCGCGGGCCCGCTGCACGGCAACCTCACGGAGGATGGCGGGATGCACGACCTCATGGACGAGGCCCGTCTGCAGCGCCTTGCGCGCCCGCACGTTCTTCCCGGTGAGGATCATGTCGAGCGCGACCCGCAGCCCGACGGTCCGTGGGAGCCGCTGCGTGCCGCCGGCGCCGGGGAACAGCCCGATCTGCACCTCGGGAACGCCGAGCACGGTCTTCGCGTGGTCGGTGGCGATGCGCCAGGCGCAGGCGAGCGACGTCTCGAGCCCGCCGCCAAGGCAGGCGCCGTTGATCGCCGCGACGACCGGCGTGCGCAGCGTCTCGAGGCGATCGAGCAGCGCGTGCCCCTCCCGGCTGGCCGATTCCGCCTGTGCCGCCGTCTTCCACTCGAGGAACTCCTCGATGTCGGCACCGGCGACGAACGAGTCCGGCTTGCCGCTCATGAGCACCGCCGCGCGAATGGACGCGTCGGACTCGAGCTGCTGGAACAGCGCGATGAACTCGTTCTTGACCGCCCGGGAGATGATGTTCACCGACTCGCCGGGCGCGTCGAAGACGATGACGGCGATGCCGTCGTCCATCGTGACCGTGAGCGCGCTCATCGCTCCACCACCATGGCGAACCCCATGCCGCCCGCGGCGCAGACGGTCATCAGCCCGAACTGCCCGCCCCGCCGCGCCAGCTCGTTGCAGAGCGTCGTCGTTATGCGCGCGCCGGTCGCGCCGAACGGGTGCCCGATCGCGATACTCCCGCCCATGACGTTGAGCCGGGCACGATCGACCTCGCCCACCGGCTGCCGGACGCCGGCCCGCGCCGCCCACGCGTCGGAGTCCAGGCCGCGCAGGTTCGACAGCACCTGCGACGCGAAGGCCTCGTGCATCTCGACGAGGTCGATGTCGCCCAGCGAAAGTCCGGCGCGGGCGAGCGCCACCGGCGCCGCCAGCACGGGCGCCATCAGGAGCTGCTCGGCGGGATCGAGGGCGGCGTACGCGTAGGACCGGATGTAGGCGAGGGGCTCGATGCCCAGCGCGCGCGCCTTCTCCTCGCTCATCAGGATCACCGCCGCAGCGCCGTCGGTCAGCGGCGACGAGTTGCCCGCGGTCACGGTCCCATACCTCCGGTCGAACACGGGCCGCAACTCGCGCAACTTCTCGATCGTCGAGTCCTCGCGGATCCCGTTGTCCGCCGACACCGGCTCGAAACGCGGCGGCGGCCACACCGGCATGATCTCCGCCGTGAGCCGGCCATCGTGGGTCCCGGCATGCGCCAGCCGGTGCGAGCGCAGCGCAAACTGGTCCTGCTCCTCGCGCGGGACATGGTTGAGCTTCGCCATCTTTTCGGCCGACTCGCCCATCGTCTCGCCCGTCGTGGGCTCGGCGATGGCCGGCGTGATCGGCACCAGGTCGCGCGGCCGGAGCTTTGCCAGCGCCTGCACGCGCGCCCCGAGCGACTTCGCCCGCGACGCCGCCACCAGCGCGTCGGCGAAGCCGCGCGAATGCAGGATGGGGACGTTGGACAGGGACTCGGCGCCGCCGGCGATGGCGCAATCCGCGTGGCCGAGCAGGATCTGGTCGGCGGCGTCCGTGATGGCTTGGTTCGCCGAGGCGCAGGCGCGGGAGACGGTGAACGCCTGCACGCCCTTCGCCAGGTGCGGGATCAGCGAGACCTCGCGCGCGATGTTCGGCGCCTGCACCGACGGGACCACGGTCCCGAAGACGAGCAGGTCGACGTCATTCCGGTCCAGGCCCGAGCGCTGGACCAGCTCGGCGACGCACAACCGTCCCAGCTCGATCGCCGACAGCGACCGGAGGACCGTGCCGGCTCGCGCAAACGGGGTGCGAATACCGGCGACGATGGCGACACGCCGTCCGTTGACCGCGAGCCCGCTGGCCTGGAGCATGATCAAAGCTACGCGGGCAACGGGCAGGGGGCAGCCCGGTGAATGGTGCAGAAGGGCCGCGCGGCTGTACCGTACTCCCCGTGCCTCACCCTCCGCGCCCGGATCCCGCACCTCGGACCCCGTGAATGATGCCTGAGCCGCTGGGCTGGCGAGCGCTGGTCCGCGAACGGCTGCGCACCGAGTCGTTCGACGTCGCCATCATCGGGGGCGGGATCACCGGCGCCGGCATCGCCCGGGACGCCGCGTTGCGCGGGCTCCGCGTCGCGCTCCTGGAAGCGCGGGATTTCGGGAGCGGCACGTCGAGCCGGTCGTCGCGGCTGGTCCACGGTGGCGTGCGCTACCTGGAACACGGGCACCTGCACCTGGTGTTCGAGTCGAGCCGCGAACGACGGACGCTGCTGCGAATCGCGCCTCACCTGGTCCGGCCGCTCCCGTTCACCTGGCCGGTGTACCGCGGCGAACGCGTGTCGAGATTCAGGTTGTCCGTCGGGCTGGGCCTCTACGACGCACTGGCCATGTTCCGGAACGTCGCCCGGCACGATCGACTGTCGCGTGCGGAGGTGATAGCCCGGGAACCCCACCTGCGCACGGACGAGCTGGTCGGGGGCGCGCGCTACTTCGACGCGTCCACGGACGACGCGCGCCTGACGCTGGCCAACGTGGTCGCGGCGGTCGAGGGCGGCGCCGCCGTGCTGAACCATGCGCCGGTAGTCGCGGTGGAGCGCGTGGGCGGCCGTGCCCGCGGCCTGCACGCGACGGACGAGGTGACGGGCCAGCGCCTCACCGTCCGCGCGGCGACAATCGTCAACGCGACCGGGCCGTGGTCCGACGATATCCGTGGCCTCGAGGGCCACCTGGAGGGAGCGACGATTTCCGGATCGCGTGGGGCGCACATCGCCGTTCCGCGGGGCCGGGTCGCGAACCACGACGCGATCACCATGATCCATCCCGCCGATGGTCGGGTCCTCTTCACCCTCCCCGCCGGCGACCAGGCGATCATCGGGACGACGGAGGTGCCGACACGCCCGGGAGATCGCGACGTGCGTGCCAGCCGCGAGGAGGTCGCGTACCTGCTCGACGCGGCCAACGCCTACTTTCCCGCGGCTTCGCTGGGCGCGGGGGACGTCGTGGCGGCCTGGGCGGGCATCCGGCCGCTCGCGGCGCAGCTCTCGTCAGGCGACGTGGGATCCGCATCCCGCGAGCATGCCATCGTGCGCGGACCCGCCGGTGTCATCCACGTGACCGGGGGCAAGCTGACCACCTATCGCGCGATGGCCGAGGAGGTCGTGAACCTGTTCGCCGGCGCCGAGCGGCGCACGTCCCACACGGCACGCGTCGTCCTGCCAGGCGGGGAACGGCCGCGGGACGCGCTGCTCGAGGAGGCCGCGTCGGTGATCGCCGGCGACACGCCGCTCCGCGAGCACCTCGTCCGTGCCCATGGCACGCGGTGGCGCGACGTCTGTGCCCTGGCGGAGGCCCGGCCGGCGCTGCAGGCGCGCCTGTCGGCCGGGCACGCCGTGACCGGCGCCGAACTCGCGTGGGCGGTGACGCGCGAGATGGCAGTCACGTTAGGCGACCTGCTGCTCCGGCGCACGCACCTGGCCTTCGAGTGCCCGGACCAGGCCCTGTCGCTGGCGCCGGCCGCGGCCGCGGTCGTCGGACCGCTGCTCGGGTGGTCGCCGCCGGAGCGCGACGCCGCGCTCGCGGCCTATGAGGACGAGGTCAGGCGGGTGTTCGGCGATCCCGGCTAGGCGCCGTTCTCGTGGATCGTCTTCAGCTCGATGATCCGCAGTCGACGGGTGCGCGAGGGGAGCCTGAGGACGATGTCGTCGCCCACGACCTTGCCGATCAGCGCGCGGCCGATGGGTGACGACATGGTGACATGCCCCTCGTCGAAGTTCTCGGAATCGCCGAAGACCAGGTGGTACGTCTCCTGGACGGTCGTTTCCTGGCATACCACCACGACGCGCGACCCGAGGCCGACCTTGTCGAGCGGGATCTGGGTGATGTCGATCTGGGACAGCTTCGAGAGGCGCTGGCGCAGCATCTCGAGCCGCGCACGGACGAACTGCTGTCGCTCGAGGGCGGCCTTGTACTCGCTGTTTTCGCGGAGGTCACCCAGCTCGACCGCTTTGCGGATCTCGTTGGGCAGCACGACGTTCAGCTCGTGGGAGAGCTTCTCCACTTCGCCGCCGAGTTTTGCCTTGAGTTCCTCGATCATGATGCGCCCGGGAAAAGCCGAGCGCCCGACCCCGCGAGGTCGGGCGCTTCCGTGGACTGGAACCTAGCCTGCCGTGGAGTCCTTATCAATCACGCCACGCCGCGACGGGTGTCTCGCGTGCGACTCGGCGCGGTGGAGGTCGGCGTGGCTGGCGGACTTACGGCCGCATGTAGATTACCAACCTGATGCCTGACGGACCTTCCGCCGCCTCGAACGGAGTCCCCCGGAACACCGGCGAGCCACTGGACCTCGACCGGGTCCTGGCGATTCGCGTGAACCGCAGCGCTGCCGAACGACGCGCCGCGACCATCCCGGCGCGCCGCACGGTCAAGAAGGAGTGGCAGGCGGCGTGGCTGCTGCGCGCCGTCACGCTCATGGACCTGACGACACTGGCCGGCGATGACACGCCCGGCAACGTCAGGCGCCTGTGCGCGAAGGCGCGTCAACCGCTGCGGCCGGACCTGGTCGAGGCGCTGCGGGTGGGCGCGCTGGCGCCGACCGTCGCGGCCGTCTGCGTCTACCATCGGTATGTGCCGACTGCCGTCGAGGCCCTGGCCGGCAGCGGGATCCCGGTTGCCGCGGTGAGCACGGGCTTTCCCGCCGGCCTGTCACCGTTCGGGCAGCGGGTCGACGAGATCCACGCGTCCGTGGCGGCTGGCGCGCGCGAGATCGACGTGGTGATCACGCGCGCGCACGCGCTCATCGGCGACTGGGCAGCGCTGTACGACGAGGTGCGCGCCTTCAGGTCCGCGTGCGGGACCGCGCATCTCAAGGTCATCCTGGCGACGGGCGAACTGGCGACGTTGACGACGGTCGCCCGCGCGTCGCTGGTGGCGATGATGGCGGGTGCCGACTTCATCAAGACGTCGACGGGCAAGGAAGGCGTGAACGCCACGCTCCCCGTGTCCCTGGCCATGGTCCGCCAGATCCGCGAGTACGCCGAGCGCACCGGGTTCCGGGTGGGCTACAAACCCGCCGGCGGGATCCGCACCGCCCGCCAGGCCACCGACTACCTGTTGCTGATGAAGGAAGAACTCGGGCGCGACTGGCTCGAGCCGCACCTGTTCCGCTTCGGCGCCAGCAGCCTGCTGACGGACATCGAGCGCCAGCTCGAGATGTTCGTCACGGGCCGGTATGCTGCCGCCCACCGCCACCCGATGCCCTGACGCCCATGGCGACGGTCGCCGAACTCTTCGAGACGATGGAGTACGGACCCGCACCCGAGAGCGACGCTCCGGCGCGGACCTGGCTCGCCCAGCATGACGGCGCCTTCGGCCACTTCATCGGCGGGGCCTGGACGAAGCCGGGGAAACGAGCCCGCCCGGCGACGTTCGACGTGATCGACCCCTCCACGGGCCGGAGGCTCGCCACGGCGACCCAGGGAACCGCGAGCGATGTCGAGGCGGCGGTGGCCGCGGCGCGGAAGGCGTTTCCCGCGTGGAGCCGCCTGACGCCACACCAGCGTGCCCGGCACCTGTACGCGCTCGCGCGCATGGTGCAGCGCAACGCGCGGCTGTTCGCGGTGCTGGAGTCGATGGACAACGGCAAGCCGATCCGTGAAACACGGGACCTCGACATCCCGCTGGTGGCGCGTCACTTCTACCATCACGCCGGCTGGGCCCAGCTTCGTGACGCCGAGTTTCCCGGCTACCAGCCGGTGGGCGTCATCGGGCAGATCATCCCGTGGAACTTCCCGCTGCTGATGCTGGCGTGGAAGGTGGCCCCGGCGCTGGCGGCCGGAAACACCGTGGTCCTGAAGCCCGCCGAGTTCACGCCGCTGAGCGCACTGCTTTTCGCCGAGCTTTCCCACCGCGCGGGACTTCCCCCTGGCGTACTGAACATCGTGACGGGGGACGGTGCCACCGGGGCGGCGCTCGTGAACCACCCGGGGGTCGACAAGATCGCCTTCACAGGGTCCACCGAGGTCGGTCGCATCATCCGCAGGGCGACCGCCGGGAGCGGGAAGAAGCTGTCGCTGGAACTCGGCGGAAAGAGCCCGTTCATCGTCTACGACGACGCGGACCTCGACGGCGTCGTCGAAGGCGTGGTGGACGCGATCTGGTTCAACCAGGGGCAGGTGTGCTGTGCCGGGTCGCGACTGCTGGTGCAGGAGGGCATCGCCGACCGGTTGTACGCCAAGCTCAGGGCCCGCATGGAGCGCCTGCGCGTCGGTCCGCCGCTCGACAAGGCGGTGGACATGGGGGCCATCGTCGCCCCGGTGCAACTCGAGCGCATCCGCGAGCTCGTGCGGACCGGGCAGGACGAAGGCGCCACGATGTGGCAACCGTCGTGGGCCGTTCCGAAGGAAGGATGCTTCTACCCGCCGACGCTGTTCACCGGCGTGTTTCCGTCGAGCACGATCGCCCAGGTGGAGATCTTCGGGCCGGTCATGGTGTCGATGACGTTCCGGACGCCTGACGAGTCGGTGGCGCTGGCCAACAACACGCCCTATGGCCTGGCCGCGTCGATCTGGACCGAGAATATCAACCTCGCCCTCGACATCGCGCCGAAGATCAAGGCCGGCGTCGTGTGGATCAACTCGACGAACCTGTTCGACGCCGCGTCGGGGTTCGGGGGCTATCGGGAGAGCGGATTCGGGCGGGAAGGCGGACGTGAGGGGATGTGGGAGTACCTGACGCGAGCGCGGGGCGCAAAGCGCAAGCCGCAAAAGGAACCGCGGGTGACCCCTCCGACCTCCGACCTCGAACCCCGGACCTCGGAGAGCGTGGATCGCACGGCGAAGCTCTTCATCGGTGGGAAACAGGTGCGGCCGGATTCGGGGTACTCGCGAGTCATCGTCTCCCCGAAGGGCAAGCCGATAGCGGAGGTCGGCGACGGCAACCGCAAGGACATCCGCAATGCCGTGGAGGCGGCGCACGCCGCGAAAGGGTGGGCACGCAGCAGCGGTCACCTGCGGGCGCAGGTCCTCTACTACATCGGCGAGAACCTCGATGCGAGGCGCGGCGAGTTCGCGGCGCGCATCGCATCCATGACTGGCGCGTCGACGCGCGACGCCGCGCGCGAAGTCGATGCCAGCGTACGACGGCTGTTCACCTACGCCGCCTGGGCAGACAAGTGGGATGGTGCGGTGCACAGCGTCCCGATCCGCGGGGTCGCCCTCGCGATGCACGAGCCGATCGGCGTCGCAGGCGTCGGTTGTCCGTTCGACGCCCCACTGCTCGGATTCATCTCACTGGTCGCGCCCCTGATCGCCACGGGGAATGCGGTCATCGCGATACCCAGCGAGCCGCACCCGCTAGCCGCGACGGACCTTTACCAGGTCTTCGAGACCTCGGACCTGCCCGCTGGGGTGGTCAACATCGTGACGGGCGCGCGCGATCCCCTGATGAAGGTCCTGGCCGAGCATGACGACGTCGAGGCGGTGTGGTACTGCGGATCCGCCGACGGGGTGAAGATGGTGGAACTGGCGTCGGCCTCGAACATGAAACGCACCTGGTGTCCGTCGTCAGGTACCGACTGGCTCGACGACGCCGAGGGAGAGGGCCGGGAGTTCCTCCGTGCAGCGGTCCAGGTGAAGAACATCTGGGTCCCGTATGGGGAGTGACGGAGGCTCGAGGCTCGAGGCTCGAGCCTCGAGTCACGATTTCGACTTCGCGTACTCCTGCTTCAGTGCCTTCATCAGCTTCTCCCGCTGGTCATAGAGCCGGCGGAGCTTGCGCGGCTTCCGCTTCGCCAGCGCGTACGACGTGAGCACGGGGAGCGCCACGGTCCCGTCCAGGTAGCACACCACCGCGTCAGGCAGACGGTCCGGATCGATCTTTCCCCAGCTCACCGCCTCGGCCGGCGTCGCACCCGACAGGCCGCCCGTGTCCGGGCGCGCGTCGGTGACCTGCAGGAAGTAGTCGTGCCCCTTCTCGTCGATCCCCAGCACTTCCTGGATCTGCGGCTCCGTCTGCAGCGCGAAGTTCTTCGGGCTCCCGCCGCCAAGGATCAGGATCGCGCTCTTCCCGCCGGCGCGCTTCGCGCCAAGCACGATCGAGGCCGTCTCGTTCACGTCCGCGTTCGGGTCGATCACGCACCGGTTTCCGTCGAGCGTCAGCGCCGCGACGTTCATGCCGATCGACGAGTCGCCCGGCGACGACGTGTAGATCGGCACACCGCTCTCGTACGCCGCGCCCAGCAGCGACTTGCTGCCGATGCCGAGCACTCGCTCACGCTCACGCACGTACTTCCCGCACAGCCAGTGGAACTCGGCGCTCGACATCGGGCGCTGGAACTCCTTCCCCTGGACGATCTGGCGGAAGAAGGCGTCCGTCGACAACAGCACGTCGTAGTCGAAGAAGACGTCGTAGATGCGCACCACGCCTTCCTCGCGCAGCACGATGTCCGATGTCTGCGGATTCCCCCGGTGCATCGAGAGCCCGAGGCCGAAATGGGTGTCGTGGTACAGGTTCGCCCCGGTCGAGATGATCCAGTCCACGAACCCCGCCTCGATCAGCGGGATCACCGCCGCCATGCCCAGCCCGGCCGGGGTCAACGCGCCAGTCATCGTCAGGCCGATCGTCACGTCCTTCTCCAGCATCTTCTCGACCAGGAGCTGGCAGGCCTCACGCAACCGCGCCGCGTTATACGCGAGGAATGTCCCTTCGACCAGGTCCACCACGCTCTCCGAGCCATCGATGCGCCGGGGGTCGATGGCCGAACCGCGAAGGAACCGGCTTCGCTCCCTGGTGACGGGCGCCGCGCCGGCGCGCTCGCGCGCTTCCGCCTGCTGTTTCTGCGCGGCCTTGGGCCCGCCCGCGGTCGCGTGACTGACGGGCCGCCCCACGCGCGATGCCTTGAGGCCCAGCGCGCGAACCGGCTCTGTCGATTTCTTCGAGGACTTCTTCATCGGGTCGGGTTCCGGAGCGGAGAACGCGGACGACACGGACAGCGACGGATACTACGCTGGGGAGAACCGGGGCGCACATGCCTCTGGCGCAGCCCCGGGGAATCGCCGGTCGTCGTCACTCAGACATCAGGCTGCCGTCGATGGGACTCGAACGCGGCAATGACCGCGTCGGCCGCCTCACGCGGATCGTCGGTCAGGAGCACCAGGTCCATGTCACCGGGGGAGATCTTCCGTTCCCCCAGCGCGCGGGAGTTGAGCCAGCGGACCAGGCCGGCCCAGTAGTGCCGACCGAAGAGGACCACCGGGAACTGGTTGATCTTCCCGGTCTGGATGAGCGTGAGGGCCTCGAACAATTCGTCGAGCGTGCCGAAGCCGCCCGGGAAGATGATGTACGCGTTCGAGTACTTGATGAACATCGTCTTCCGGACGAAGAAGTACCGGAAGTGCACCACGGTGTCGACGAACGGGTTCGTGCCCTGCTCGAACGGCAGCTCGATGTTGCAGCCGATCGAGCGGCCACCGCCGAGCTTGGCGCCCTTGTTGGCCGCTTCCATGATTCCCGGGCCGGCGCCAGTGATGATCGCGTATCCCGCCTGGGCGAGGAGCCGGGACGTCTCCTGCGCCGCCTGGTACATCGGGTCATCGGGGCCGGTGCGCGCCGAACCGAAGACGGCGACGCCCTTCTCGACCTTGGCCAGAACATCGAACCCCTCGATGAACTCACCCATGATCCGGAGCACCCGCCATGGGTCGGTCTGGGTGAAGTCGGCGAGCTGGCGATCGGGTTGCTGGAGGAGCTTGGCGTCCTCGGTCAGGACCACCGCGTCCCGGATGGAGGTGTCGATGCTCCGGTGCGCGCCGCTTGTCCGCGGTGTGGAACCCTGGGACGGCGGTGTGCGACCGGCGAGAAGGTGGCCCTCCTCCGTGCGCTGCTTCAGCCACGCGCGGGACTTCTTCTCCGCCTCCGCCCGGCGCTCGGGATCGATCCGGGAGCGATTGCGCCCGCGAGCGGTCTTCCCGTCAGGTCGGGCGCCGGGGGAGGCGGACTTCGACCCAGTCGGTTGCTTGCGCTTGCTCATCAGGCGTTCGTTGAGGGAACCGGCCGCCGCGGCGTGGCGGCGTCCCGGGCGTCCTGCGACGACGGAGTTTAGGCAGTCGATGGTCGCGCGCGCCAGCGAACAGCGCGGGAGCGGAGCGTGACAGAGCCATCCGTCGTCATCATCGTGGCCGATGGCCTGCGCCCAGACACGCTCGATCGTGCCATCGCCTCCGGCCTCGTGCCTGAACTGGCCGCACTGCGCGCGGCGGGCGGCCGCCACGTCCTGACGACGACGTTTCCCTCGGTGACCGGCGTCGCCTATGTCCCGATCCTGACCGGCCGGCACCCGGCAGCGGCTGGCGTGCCCGGGCTCCGGTGGTACGATCGCGCCCGGGGGCTCCCTGCCCTGCTTGGCCATTCGCGGAGTTACGTGGGACTCCAGATGCGCCGCATCGACCACGACCTGGATCCCGCGGTGCCGACGGCGTGGGACCTCGCCCGCGGATCGGCGTTAGGCTCGATGGCCATGGTCACGCGGGGCCTGCCGGTCCGCGGCCGGGTCGAGCACGGCTGGCGCTTCGCGACACGCGCGCTGGGGGCACACCTGGCCGGGAGCGTGGAGCGCTGGTCAGCGCTCGAATCGGAACTTGCGGGCCGGTTCGTCGACCGCGTCCGACGTGAACGCCCGCGGTTCGCGTTCGCCACGCTGACGACGGGCGACAAGGCCGCGCACGCCGAGGGCGCCGGGTCGGCTGCCGTCCTCGCGTCGCTCCAGCGCGTCGACCAGATCGCGCGACAGGTCCGGACAGATGCGGAACACGACGGGCGCTGGGCGTCGATGCACCTGTACGTCATCAGCGACCACGGACACGCGCCCGTCCAACGGCACTTCGACCTCGCGGACGCCCTGCGGGAAGCCGGGGTGCGCGTGCGTTCCCATCCGTGGACCGTACCGGACCGGTCGGAGGCGGCGGTCATGGTGAGCGGGAACAGCATGGCGCACGTCTACCTCGGGCTCGAGGGTCGGGCCCGCCTTCCCTGGCCATCAATGCGGTCCTCCTGGGGCCCGCGGATCGACGATATCCTGGCCCATCCGGCGATCGGCCTGGTTGCCACCAGTCTCTCCTCCTCGGAAGTCGCCGTCGGTGACGGGAATGCCCGCGCCGTGATCCGTTTCGGCGAGCACGGCTACAGCTATCGCACCGAACGCGGGAACCCCCTCGCCATCGAACCCTTCGAGGACCAGTGTCCCCAGGCAGTCCACGAGCGAACGATGGAGAGCCCGTACCCGGACTCGATCGAGCAGCTCGCCAGCCTCACGCCGGCACCACGGTCCGGCGACGTCATCGTCAGCGCGGCGCCCGGCTGGGACCTCCGGCAGCGCTACGAGCCCATCGCGCACGTATCGTCCCACGGGGCCTTGCACGCAGCACACATGCTGGTGCCTTTTCTAGCCAACCGGCCCCTGGCCGTTTCGCCGCGGCGAACCGCGGATCTCTTTGGGCTGGTCCGCGAGGTGCTCGACGCGCCGAAGGGCCGGCCTTGACGATCACGAGCGCCCGGTCGCCTGGCGCGGGAGGGGGGACATGCGATTACCTGGAGCGGGAGCGCTGGTCGCACTGGCCTGGGTCTTCGTCGCGTGCGGGGGAGGCGGTGGCCAACCCAGCACGGAGCCGCGGGCGGTCCGGGGGCCCGCCGACCGGATCACGGAAGCGGAGATTTCGGCCGGGATCTACCAGAACGCGCTCGAGATCGTGCAGAACCTGCGTCCCGCCATGACGCGACCGAGGGGGACTTCGTCGACCCCGGTCCCGGTCGTCGCCTATGTGGACGACGTTCGGATGGTCGACCTCGGGGGGCTGGCCACCATCCCCGCCGGTCGGGTCAAGGAAATCAGGTACATCAGCGCCACCGATGCCACGACCCGCTGGGGAACCGGCCACGGCAGCGGGGTTATCCTTGTGACGACGAAGCGGTAGGCCCGCGCGGCCGACCCGGGACGGTTACCTTACCTTCAGGAGGGGCGCACCCGCGCCCCGGCACCAGGAGAGATCGACATGCGATTCGCTGTATTGGCGTTAGGCATCGGGGTGGCCATGGCGGGATGCTCCGCGAAGCAGACGGCGGCGACCGACCAGTCGGCCACGGGGCAACGGACGACGCGCCGGACCAACGTCATCACGCTCCAGGAAATCCGCGAGAACGGCACGGCACCGTCGCTGTCCGACCTGATCCGCCAGGTCCGCCCGGGCTGGCCGAGCAACGTCACGGTCTTCGTGAACAACGACCCGTTCGGCGGGCCTGAGAGCCTTCGCAACCTGTCCGTGTCCAATACGTCCGAGATCCGCTTCATCACGAAGTCCGAGGCCCAGATGAAGTGGGGTTCGCGGTTCCAGGACGTCATCCAGGTCATCACCAGGTAGCGGGTGTCGACGGGCAGGACGGCGCGGCAGGGTGGCGAGGGCGGTTGGGGCAGGTTGGTCCTCGGGCTCACCGTACGCGCCGTCACGTCCCCTACCTTGGCGCGGGACCTCGTGCGCGTGGCCTGGCGCTTCCGCGCCCGCCGCTGGTTCCTGAAGCCACCCTTCCTCCCCGTGCCGTCGCTCGGCTACACGCGTTGGCGCATGTACACGGCCTACGGCGATGAACGCGCGGTGCCGCCGGTCCACGACGTGATCCGCTACGCCCGATGGGCCGGCCGGCGGTAGCCGCCGCCCGCCCCGTCCCGTCCACGGAGCGGATCAAGGCCCAGGCATTCGCGGCGGGCTTCGACCTCGTCGGGATCGCCCGGCTTGGGCCGGCCGGCACGTTCCCCGCCTTCGAGCAGTGGTTGGCGCGAGGGAAGGCCGGCGAGATGGCGTGGCTCAGGCGGGATGCGGCACTCCGCCGAGACACGCGCCTCCCCCATCGCGGAGCGCGATCGGCCATCGTCGTCGCGCTGGACTACGGCGGGCGCCAGCCGGCTGGCACCCTCGCTCGTTATGCGCGCGGCCGGGACTACCACGGCGTCATGAAGGAGCGGCTGTTCGCCCTCCGGAAATGGCTCGGGGACGAGGCGGGGCGCCCGGTACGGGGCCGCCCGTACGTCGACACCGGCCCGGTGCTCGAACGCGACCTGGCCCGCCTGGCCGGCCTGGGGTGGTTCGGCCGGAACACGATGCTCATCAACCCGAAACGCGGGTCCTTCCTGTTCCTGGGCGCCCTGTTCGTGGACCTCGAGCTGGAGGCGGACGCGCCGTTCGGCGAGGAGCATTGCGGCTCGTGCCGCCGGTGCATCGAGGCCTGCCCGACGTCGGCGATCGAGGAGGACCTCGTCCTCGATGCGACCCGGTGCATCTCCTACCTCACGATCGAGAAGCGCGGCGACATCCCGATCGAGAGGAGGCCCGCCATCGGGGAGCTCGTGTACGGGTGCGACATCTGCCAGGACGTGTGCCCCTGGAACGTCCGGTTTGCGAGCGATGCACGCGACCCGGACCTGACCACCGGGAGCCTGGAGGGGACACCAGATCCCGTGGCACTGCTCCGGATGTCCGAGGACGACTTCACGCGGCGGTTCGGCGGCACGGCCGTCACCCGGGCTGGTCGCCAGGGGCTCGCGCGCAATGCGGCGGTGGCGCTCGGGAACCGTGGCGGGCCGGGGGACACCGAGGTGCTGGCACAAGCGCTGGAGGAGGAGCGCGATCCCGTCGTTCGTTCCCACATCGCCTGGGGGCTTGGCGCCATCCGGACCCCGGAAGCGATCGATGCCCTGCGCGCCCGGCTTCCTCGCGAGACCAATGAGGAGGTGCGGCAGGAAATCGACGCCGCGCTCGGCCCGCGTTCGTCCGGAGAAAAGGTGCCCGGCGGAGTCGGATAAAGGCGCTGGTGCGCGACTGGCGTTCGGACTGTAGTTTCTGCTGCCGCTCAGTCCGCCGCCCCATTGCCAACGCTGTTTCGCCAGCGCGAGCGCTCGTCCGCGTTCCGTCGCCACTCACCGCTCCGCACCACGAGCACCACACCGCCACCCCGGCGGACAGTGCGCGCGTGCGGCGCGGTGCCCGTGGCTGCGAAGTCCATCGACGCAATGCCGGGGGCCATCGGCGGCGGCGTGCCTTGCCTGACTGTCGTGTCGACGCAATTGGCCGCGTCACGTCCCCCGCGTGATGGAGCCGACCACCCCGCACTTTCTCGTGCCATTTCCGGCTTCGTGCTCGTCATGGAGCGAGGACCCGACCCGCTTCCGTCGGCCGACGCGGGACGACCCACATCATCGCTCGACGACGCGCACGCCGCGCGCCTCCCGGACGGCGGGCACCAGTCCAGCCGGGACGCACACGAGGACGCGCCGGTCGAATCGTCCCTGGCCGCAGACCGATCTGGATGAAACGGTTCGACCTGGCAGTTGGCTCGGCGCTGATCGTCCTTGGCACCTTCGTCGCTCGCGAGGCGCTGGCGACACGCGCCCGCGTGGAAGCCGCGTCGCGACCCACGGCGAGTTTCGGCACCGCGCGCGTGGACTCCAACACCCCGCGGCGGGACTCCATCCCCGTCATCAAGCGCCCCGCCTCGCCGGCCCGCGTCCTCGACATCAAGCGGCGCCTCGAGCTCTCGGCGCACGACACCTACATCGATGACGTGATCGCCGCCCACGACTCGGCGCTGGCACGATGGCCGGACCGGCCCGCGGACCCGTTGCGGGTCTGGGTCCAGTCGTCGTCGCGGAACGCGGCGTTCAACAGCGACATCGTCGGCGTCGTCCGGCGCGCCTTCATCGAGTGGTCCAGCCTCGGACTACCCGTCGGCTTCACCTTCGTCGTCGACTCCGCCTCGGCCGACGTGCACGTGACGTGGGTCGACCAGTTCAACGAGTCGATCAGCGGCAAGACGCTCTGGTCGCACGATGAGGCGTGGTGGATCATCGACGCGAATATCCAGCTGGCCATCCGGCACCACACCGGCGAAGTGCTCGACTCGAGCTCGGTGCGCGCGATCGCGATGCACGAGGTCGGCCACCTGCTCGGGCTGGATCACACGACCGACACCACGTCGATCATGGCGCCCAAGGTGCGCGTGCGGGACCTGTCGCCCGCCGACCGCGCCACCGCCCAGCTGCTGTATCGGCTCCCCGCCGGGAGACTGCGCTAGGGATTGCAGATTGCAGATTGCTGAGTGATGAGTGAAGGACAGACCTGCACTCTGCGATCTGCGATCTGCACTCTGCAATTTCTCGTTACCAGCGCAGCGTCAGCGTCTCCTGCTTGCGGTCGCGGAGGATCACCAGCGTCACCGTGCGATCGCGTGACCGGCTGATGACGCGCTGGAGGACGTTGACCGACCGCACCTCGATACTGTCGGCGACCAGGATCACGTCCCCGCCCACGAGGCCCGCGTCACGCCCTGGCGTCCCGGGGAGCACCGTGTTCACCAGCAGGCCGTGCGTGACACCGAACGCGCGGCTCGACTCCTGGCTGAGCTGAAAGAGCTGGACCCCCGCCACCGGGTTGACGCTGCCGCTGAAGTACTGCGCCATCGGTCCGGCGAAGACCCCCGGGGTCGCAGCCGGTGCGGTCACCGCCACGGCGCCCGTGTCCCTCCGCGCGCGCACGCCGGCGACCGCGTATCCGCCCTGGGGCGCGAGGCGCACCATCGCCGGCTCCTGGCCGGGCGTCGGCGACATCACGTAGACGATGCTCGCATCGACCAGCGAGCAGGGTGCCGACGTCAACGCTTCGGGCACCGCCTCCACGACCGGTGACACCGTGAACAGCTCTCGACCGCGCTGGACCCTCACCGCGATCCGCTCGCCCGGTCGCAGCAGCTCGGCGAACACCACGTCGTTATGCAGGAGCGTCTGCCCGCCAATCTCCAGCAGGACATCGCCGGCCCGGAGGCCGACGCGGTCCGCGGGAGACCCGGGATCGACCGATGCCACGACCGGCTTCTCCATGAACCGGACGACCTGGGGCCCGTCCCCCTGGCGGTCATACGCCGTGAATCCGGTGGTGACGACTCCCAGCCAGCCTTGCGGCTTCTGCACCGTGGCGCACATGGTCTCGATCTGCCGTCTCAGCCGGACCTGCTGGTTGCTCGCCTCGACCACCTTCAGCGCGGCCAGTTGCGATTGGGCCTCCAGCACGCGGCTCGAGTCCGCCGACACCAGTTGCAGCCGCGTCTGCAGTGACCCCAGCGTCCGGCGCCACTCGACCTCCATCTTGCGCTGGCTCAACAGCTCCTGCTTCAGCCGGTCGACATCGGTCTGCCAGGTCGAAACCTGCCGCACCACGACGGAATCACGCTGCTGCGCGGTCACCGGGACCGTCACCGTCACCAGGGTGACAGGCAACAGCGCCAGCGGCAGGCGGCGATACATCACGTCCCGGCTCGAGTTCCTCACGATGCGTCTCATAGGCTGCACTGCACTCCTAGAACCGCGACAGCCGCGACCCGCTGGGAAGGGCTGACGCCAGCTTGCTCAGCGTCATGTTGCGGGCGCCGAGCGTGGTGAAGTAGACCTGGTTGATGATCGGATCGGCTGGCGCCTCGCTCAGTGCCCGGAGCGAGGTCTCGGCCATTTCGTCGAGGGCGGCCAAGGTGGTGCGATAGGCCGCGGTCGTCGTCTCGGAGGTGCTGGTGTCATGGTTGGCGAGGTACAGCGCGGCGCGCTCGTATTCCTGCTGCGCGCGCTGCAGCGACTGCATGGCGGCGGCGGTTGACCCGAAGTCCTCGGTGGTCATCGCGACCGTAGAGAGGCTCGTGCCGTCCTCGCTGCCTACCGCGAGTGCGGCGCTCCATGGCATTCCGGCGGTCCGTCGGCCGGCGACGAGGCCCGTTGCGAGGATGAGGAACCCCGCCGCGAACCTGCTGGCGAACCGGGTCGCGGTGGCGGAGAACTTACGTCGCGCCGAAGCCTCTGCTGGCGTTGTTATGACGCCCTGCTGGCGCAATTCGTCGCGCAAAACGCCCCAATTCGTGACCGGTGGCGCGATCCGACGCCGTTCGTCCGCCGCCATCCCGACAATCCGCTGGTAGGCGAGGCGCTCCGAGGAGCACATCGCACACTCGGCGAGGTGAAGCTGTTCGGACATGGTCGGCTCGCCGTCCGCGAGTTCCGCCAGTCGCTCAATAGGCAGGTGCTGCATTCTCGGTTCCTTCAGTTCCTGGTACGTCCACAACGTGGGCGAGTAGCCGGCGGAGCTTGGCCCGTGCCTTGAATAGCTGCGACTTCGACCCGCCGGCGGTGATTCCGAGTTCGGTAGCGATTTCCTCGTGCGTATACCCCTCGACATCGTGCATCAGGAAGACCGTCCGGGCCCCGGGCGACAATTGCGCCGCGGCGGCGTCGATGACCGACCGAAGCATCGCGCGGTCCCCGCCGTGCTCCACCGAGACCGTTTCCTCCTCGATGTCCGTCTCGATCTTCGTCAGGCGCCGTGTGCGTCGAAGGGCGTTCAACGTCCGGTTGACCGCGATCCGGTGAGCCCAGGTCCCGAACTGGGACTCCCCACGGTAGGTGGGCAGCGCCCTGAAGATCTGGATCCAGACTTCCTGGGCAATATCCTCGGCAAGGTCGGGATCGCCTGCGAGTCGCCGGACGACCGCATCGATATGCGGCGCGTGCTGTGACCAGAGGGCGCGAAGCGCCCTTTCGTCACCTTCGATGGCTCGTTGGATAGTCAGAAAGTCTGCTGCCATGGCGATTCGCAGTCTTGGTCACGCGGTGAAGCCTGGAGGTTGCCAGGTCCGTACGGTGACCAGACCAAACGGGCCGGATCGTCGAATGTTACGAATGATGGTCCGAAGTCGTGTTGCTGCAAGGGGATGTGCGCTTACGAGCCTAAGGCCGTCCAAGGATTCTTTCTTGACAGGACTGTGGCGATTCCCTATCTAGGGCCGGGTTCCGCAAGAGCCTGGATGACCCTAGAGAGTACTTGAAGGCGACTGCGGAACCTTTTCAGTCCCAATGCACTAAGAGGCCTCGTCCCGCAAGCCGGCGGTACAGTATGACTGCCGGCTCGACTATTGCCGGAAGTCCGGGTACGCATCAACGCTGGACCTGCCATTGTTTCCCTACATCGCCGCCATCACGATCGCCTTCGCCCCGTCGGACGGCTTGCCCGCCCGGCCCGCTGCGTCGGTTGGCATGTCGGCGGAACGGCTCGAGACGATCGACCGCATCGTGAATCGCGGCATGACCGCTGGTGGCTATCCGGGCGCCTCGGTGGTCGTTGGCCGGCGCGGCTTCTCGGTCTTCGAGAAGGGCTACGGCCGGCTCGGCTGGACGAAGACCACCGCGGCCGTGGTGCCTGACGAGTCGATCTACGACCTTGCCTCGCTCACGAAGGTCGTGGGCACGGCCACCGCGGCGATGATCCTCTGGGACGAGGGCCGCCTCGATCTCGATGCGCCGGTGTCCAGGTACCTCCCGTCATTTTCCGGCGGCCAGAAGGACCAGGTCACCATCCGCCACCTGCTCACGCACACCAGCGGGCTGCCCGCGGGGCGCGACCTGCGACGCCTGGCCGACAGTCCATGGGAAGCACGCAGCGTGGTGATGTCCACCCCGCTCGCCTGCCGTCCCGGTGCCTGCCAGGTCTACTCGGACCTCGGCGCCGACGTGCTGGCCTTCGCTATCGAGGCCGTCGCCGGACAGGGCCTCGACGGCTTCCTCGCCGAGCGGGTCTTCACCCCGTTAGGCATGGACGACACGCGGTTCCGGCCCGAAGCATCCGACCGGGACCGGATCGCGCCGACCGAGCTCTCGTCGCCGCGCGGGTACCCGATCCGCGGCGAGGTGCACGATGAAAACGCCTGGGCGCTTGGGGGCGTGGCCGGACATGCCGGGCTGTTCTCCACCGCGGCGGACCTCTCCATCTTCGCCCAGATGATGCTGAACCGCGGGACCTACGAGGGCGTCCGCATCGTCAGCGACTCGGCGGTGGAGCGATTCACCCGGCGCACCGCGGGGACGCGGGCGCTTGGCTGGGACACCTCCGACGGAGAGGGAACGGCCGGCGTCCACATGGGCGCAAGCGCGTACGGACACACGGGCTTCACCGGGACTTCCCTCTGGATCGATCCTGAGCGCGACCTCTTCGTGGTCCTGCTGACCAACCGCGTCCACGCGCCAAAGGCCCGGCGACCGGCCAAGGTGATCGCGGATGTCCGCGCCGACCTTGCCGACGCGGCGGTGCTGTCTGTCGTCGACGACAACATCCTGCGCATGCCCGCGTCGTTCCGCGCGGACAAGGCCGTCGGCTGGAACCGCACCGTGCGCCGTCCCGTCGTGCGGCGGAAGCCGACGGCGTCGAGGACGACGACGAAGAAAGCGACGAGCGCGAAAAAGACGACCGCGAAGCCGGTCGTGAAGACCACCGCGAAGAAGGCACCCACAAAACCGACTCCGAAGCCCGCGACAAAGGCGGCGAGCACGAAGCCGGCTCCAAAGGCCTCGGCCGCGAAAAAGCGGGCCACCGGGACCTCTACCACCGCCAGGTCACCCAGGAAGTCGGGGAGCGAGCTCGAGGCAACCTGAAGGGGGTACGGGATTGGCGGGAGGCGCTTGCCGAAGACCTTGTGTCTTCGGCAGTTTTCTTTCCCGACCGAAGTCTTCCCGTATTTCAGCCGTGTCAGAGAATCCCACTGCCCCAGACGCCGAAGACGTTGCTGCCGAGGAGCCGGCGAGCGAGGCACTCACCGAGGACCAGGTGCGGCTCGCGCTGAGGCGCGTCAAGGACCCTGAGATCGGGCTGAACATCGTCGACCTCGGGCTGATCTACGACGTGTCGGTCGACGGGGCTGACGTGAGCGTGGACATGAGCCTGACGTCTCCCGGGTGTCCCGCGGGCCCGCAGATCATGCACGACGCCGAGGAGCAGCTGAAGTCGCTGCCGGGCATCGGGGCCACCGTGGTGAACCTCGTGTGGTCGCCACCCTGGACGCCGGAACGAATCGAGCCCCGCGTCAGGGCGTATCTGGGCTTCTAGTGGTTGGGCTGGTTGCTGATTGCTGCATGCTTGCGCTGCGTGCAGCGTATTCGGGCTGGTGCTGGGCGGCGGAAACCCGTTACCCCCCTATCCGCTCCCGGCAATCACCCGCACGGCCGGCGACTCCACCCCGGCCCGGTCCACAGCGTTCACCACCACGAAGTCGGGCAGGTCACCAGCGGCGCCGGCCGGGACTGGAACCACCTTCATCGACGCATCCAGCAGCCGGGCGCGCCATCCATCCCCATACCGGGCCCGGACGAGCCACCACCGGGGCGCGGTTGCCGCGGTATGATCGGCCGCGGTGATTGTCATCGACAGCCGGCCTGGAGCCCTCGAGAGCGACACGTCAGGCGCCTGCGGCGAGACTGGCGACAACCACGGTGACGCGGGGACCATCGCCGCTCCCGAGTAGGGGCCCAAAGCCAACCGGTCGGTGAGCTTGTCGGTCCCCCGTACCAGCGCCGACATGTTGTAGTGCACGTTGCCGCCCGCGCCGGGCTGGTCGCGGGTCAGCACGATCTGCTCGATCAACTCCGTCGCCGGCCAGCGCACCGCCCCCTGGTTCGTCACCTTGTACGTCCCATTTCCCGGCCACAGGTGGCGACCGCGCCGGTTCTCGCTGGCCCACCACTCGAGCAATTCCGGGTAGCTCTGCTGGGCAGCCCCCACCGCCCAGTACAACTGCGGGGCGAAGTAGTCGAGCCACCCCTCCTGCAGCCAGCGGCGCGAATCCGCGTACAGCGCGTCCCACGCGTCCAGGCCGCGCACCGACTCGGGATAGCCGGGTCGCCAGATGCCGAAGGGACTGACACCGAACTTGACCCACGGCTTGGCCACCTTGATCTCGCGGTACAGCGCCTGGACCAGGATATCCACGTTCTGCCGCCGCCACGCGTCGCGATCGAGCCTGCCGCCACCGCGCTGGTACCGTGACCAGGATGCGTTGTCGGGAAACGGGATCTCGCGGCCGCGCCGATCGCGTTCCGGATACGGGTAGAAGTAATCGTCGATGTGGACCCCATCGATGTCGTACCGCCTGACGACGTCGAGGATGACCTTGGTGGTGTGCGCGCGCACCGACGGCTCGCCGGGATCCATCCACAGGTATGGTCCGTACCGCTTCACGACCGACGCCATCGTGCGACTGACGTGCTGCCGCGACAGGGTGCCGCGATCGCCCCGGTAGCGGGCCCGGTACGGGTTGAACCAGGCGTGCAGCTCGAGCCCGCGGCGGTGCGCCTCGGCCACCGCGAAGGACAGCGGGTCCCACGCCGGGACGGGCGCCCGGCCGTTCTGCCCGGTCAGGTAGACGGACCAGGGTTCGTACGGGGACTTGTACATCGCATCCGCGGCGGTCCGCACCTGGAAGATCACCGCGTTCAGGTGCATGCGCGCGGCGTGATCGAGCAGCGCGACCAGTTCCGCCTTCTGCGTCTCGACCGGGAGTCCCGGCTTCGAAGGCCAGTCGATGTTGTCGACGGTCGCGATCCACGCGCCGCGGAACTCGCGAGGCACCGGTGGCGCGTCGCGGTCCGACGCCAGCGCGGGCGCATAGGGCGCACCCTGCGCCCTCCCCTGCGAGAGCGCCGCCATCAGCGCCGCCACCATGACTGCCAGCTGCGTCCGTCTCATTCCCTGTACGGCGACTCCCCTGGTGGTTCCCTGCGCAGGGCGCGCAGGAAATCCTCGCCGAGCACCTCTGCCTGCCATCGACGGAGATCGGCCACTTCGAGCAACTCTTCCATGCTGCGCGGATTCCGGCGCGCGATGGCTTCCAGTCGTTCCCGCGGACAGAGCACCCCGGGATCGAGATCGAGTTCCGCCGCGTGGCGGTCTCGCACGGTCTTCAGCAGGGCGGCGCGGTCCTCGAAGTCGGGGTCCCGCGCCCAGCGCGCGCCACGCGGAAACTTCGGCAGGTCGGCCTCGGGAACGGCCTGGCCGCGGGCAATGGCGTCGAGGATGACCCTCGCGTGCCGCCCCGCCACGCTGCGCGACAGCCCCTTCGTGGATTCGATGGCTGCCTGGGTGACCGGCGCTTCCCTCGCCAGCGCGAGCAGGACTTCGTTGCCGGCGACGCGAAACGTGCTGCGGTCGAGTTCCTTCGCCACGCCGTCGCGCCAGGCGACGAGTTCGCGCAGCACCGCCAGTTCCCGTCGCGAAAGGTCACGAGCGCCCTTGAGCCGCATGAACGCGGTATCGTCACCCTCGTCCGACCAGCGCGTCCCTTCGAGCCGCTCGAATTCCTCCTTCGCCCAGTGCAGCCGGCCCTTCCGGTCCAGCGCGTCCTGCAGGCGTTCCTTGAGCTGCAACAGGTGCATGGTGTCCTGTGCGGCGTATTCGAGCATGTCGCCCGGAAGCGGCCGCATGGACCAGTCGGCGCGCTGGTGCTTCTTGTCGAGGCGGACGCCGAAGAAGCTCTCGAGGAGCGCCGCCAGCCCGAAGGCCTTGATCCCCAGCAACTGGGCGGCCACGCGGGTGTCGAAGATGTTCGTCACCCGCCAGCCATAGTCCTGGTGGAGGAGCCGCAGGTCGTAATCGGCGTCGTGAAAGACGACCTCCACCTCGCGTGACTCGAGCATCACCCCGAGCGCTTGCGGCGAGTCGACCTTCAGGGGATCGATGATCGCGTGCCGCTGCTCCGTCGACAGCTGGAGCAGGTAGATCCGGTCGACGTACCGGTGAAAGCTGGCGCCCTCGGTATCCAGCGCCAGCGAACGGGCGTTCGCGATCGTACCGAGGAAACGGTCCGCGGCCTCGGCGGAATCGATATAAAGCGGCCCGTTGGACCCGGACACGACGTGTGGCAGGAGCAGGGTGAGTCTTGGGACTGCCGGAATCCCACCGGACGGTGGCGACAGGGACCCGACGCACCATGAATCTAGCAGGTGACCCACCGGAGAGCGCATGTTTGCCCCGGGGACGTCTGGCCTGGGGTCCGTTAGGCGACGCGGGAGCATGATGATCGCACTGCTGGGTGACATCGAGATCGGATACGACGACGCGGGCGCCGGCGAAGCCGTGCTCTTCGTCCATGGCTTCCCTCACGACCGGACCCTCTGGTCCCCGCAGCTCCAGGGACTGGCCACACGCGCGCGCTGCATCGCTTGCGACCTGCGTGGGTTCGGGGAATCGACGTGCGCACCGCCATACTCCATGTCCCGGTATGCCGACGACCTGGTCGCGTTGCTCGACCGGCTCCGCCTCGAACGGGCGGTGATCGTCGGGCTCTCCATGGGCGGCTATGTCGCCCTGGCCCTCTGGCGACAGGCCCCGCAGCGGGTGCGCGGCCTCGTCCTGGCGAACACGCGTGCCGGCGCCGACAGTGACGCGGCCCGGGAAAAGCGCCGCCAGATGCTGGCGATTGCCCGGAACGAGGGAAGCAGCGGTGTCGCCGTGGCCATGCTCCCCGGCATGCTGGGGAAGACCACCAGGGACAAGAACCCGGAGGTGATGGACGCGGTTCATCGCATGCTCACCGCGGCACCCGTGGAAGGGGTGATCGGCGGACTGGAGGCGATGTTGGAGCGCCCGGACTCGACGGCCACGCTGTCGACGGTCACGGTCCCGACCCTGATCGTGCACGGCGACGAGGACGCCTTGATCCCGGTGGAGGAGGCGCGCGCCATGCATGCGGCGATCCGCGGCAGCACGCTCGAGGTCATCGCCGGGGCGGGCCACCTGAGCAATCTCGAGCGGCCGGCGGCGTTCAACCACCTCGTGTCCGAGTTTCTGGGGAGGCTGACGCTGGAATAGGGTCGAGGGTCGAGGGTCGAGGGTCGAGGCTTCAGGCTCCCTGCGATCCGAGCAGGTACTTCACGAGGTCGCCGAAGCTGGTTGCCACGTACTCTGCGTTGCTCGAGCCGCCGTGCCGCACCTGGTCCAGCCTCACGGCTCGCATGCCGACGGCGAGCGACCCTGCGACATCCGTCCTCTCGATGTCGCCCACGTGGACCGCCTCGCCAGGCTTCACGCCGAGCCGGTCGAGCGCCCGCTGGAATGGCTCGGGGCGTGGCTTGGCATGTCCGACGTCCCCCGAATAGACCGTCGCCTCGAAGCAGTCGAGCAGCCCGTCCTGCGCCAGCAGCTTGTCCTGCGCGCTTCCTGACGCAAAGCCGGTGTCGGAGACCACCGCCAGCCGGAAGCGCGTGGCGAGGCTGCGTATGCCTTCTGCGGCGCCGGGCAGCAGCGGCGGCGGGAGCGCGGTCAGGGATTCATCCACCTCGGCGACGGCGCGCGCGATGTGCTCACAACTGGCGGGACGCTCGATCGCCAACTGGGCGAGGAGCCACCGGATCCGGTCGGCGGTCGTATACCCGCGATGCTCGTCACGCCACCAGCGATCCGCCTCGGCCGCTGACGCGCGGTACAGCCGGTCGAACTCGTCGGCGGGGACCTCGCTCCCGATGCGGTGCAGCATCTCCCGCAATGCGGCCTGCCGCCGGGTCACCCGCTCCGGCGTTGAACCGGACTCGTAGATCGTGTCCCAGTAGTCGAGCGTGACGGCGACCGGGGACAGGAGACCGGGGACAGGAACGGGACCGCTCCCTACTTCGTCGGGCGACCGGGCGGGTTGTCGCTCTTGAACACGTCCCGGTTGAGATCGATGTACTGGCGCAGGTTCCCGGGCACGTCCTCCTCGGGAAAGATCGCCGTCACGGGGCACTCCGGCTCACACGCACCGCAGTCGATGCATTCATCCGGGTGGATGTACAGCATCTGTTCGCCTTCGTAGATGCAGTCGACCGGACAGACGTCGACGCAGGACTTGTCCTTGACGCCGATGCAGGCTTCAGTGATGACGTACGGCATTGGTGACCGGCTGGTGAGGTGTGCCCGGTGGGAGCGTGAATAATAGGCCCCTTGCGGTGCGCAATGAAGGCGCGCGACCCATGGGCATCGCCCCCGGGGCCGTACTGGACAGCCCTGCTCGCGCCGCCTATCTCACGACCATGAAGCTGACCGTGAACGGGAGGGAGCGTGAGGTAACGCCCGACCCGGTGGAATCGCTGGCGGACACCCTGCGGGCGCGGTTGCACCTGGGGGGGACCAAGGTGGCATGCGGGCGGGGGGAGTGCGGCTCGTGCACGGTGCTCCTCGATGGCCGGGCGGTGTACGCGTGCCTGACGATCACGCGCGCGTGCGAGGGCGCCGCGGTGACCACGATCGAGGGACTGGCGCCCCCGGGGGAGCTCCACCCGGTGCAACGGGCATTTATCGAGCAGGACGCGGTCCAGTGCGGGTACTGCACGCCGGGCCAGGTGATGGCGGCGGTGGCGCTGCTGGCGGCCGAGCCGGCGCCTGACGAGCCGGCGATCCGGCGCGCGATGAGCGGCAACCTGTGCCGGTGCGGGACGTACCCGCGGATCGCGGCCGCGATCCGGTCGGTGGCGGGGCGCGGGGGCGGCACCGGTGCCTGACGAGTCGCGGCGCTTCATCACCACGACGATCGAGGTCGAGGGGCGCGAGGAGACGAAGGTCGTCGAGCTCCCCGGCCGCGCGCTGGCACCGTGGGAAGCGGACGCCGCGCTGGCGATCGTCGGGCATCCCGTCGCGCGCGTCGACGCGCTGGAGAAGGTCACCGGCGCCGCGGTGTACACCGCCGACCGCGTCGCGCCCGGCATGCTCCACGCCGTGCTCGTGCGATCGACGATCCCGCGCGGGCGGGCCACGGTGGACCTCGAGCCGGCGCGGGGAGTGCCGGGTTTCATCGACGCGATCACGTTCAACGACCTCCCGTCCGGCAGCAAGCCGGTCCGTGCCGGTGGAGTGCGGTTCCTCGACCCCGACGTGACCTACGCGGGACAGCCGGTGGCCTGCGTGTGCGCCGAGACCTCTGGCCAGGCGCGGGCCGCAGCTCGCGCGGTGCGCCTGTCGTACGCACCGCTGCCCGGCGCGGTCACGGCGGCGCAGGCGATCGCCGGGGGGGCCCCGCCGGTGCGCGCGCGTGGGGGCAACGTGTCGCGTTCCTCGCCGGTCGAAGCGTCGCGTGGCGACGTCGAGCGCGGCCTGGCCGAGGCCGAGGTGGTGGTGCGGGGCCGGTACACCACGTCCAGCGCCCTGCACACGGCCATGGAGCCGCACGGCGCGCTGGCCGAGTGGCATGGCGACCAGCTCACGATCCACGAGGGGACCCAGGGCATCTTCGCGGTGCGCGACGAGGTGGCGGCGGCGATGGGGATCCCGCGGTCGCGGGTCCGCGTGGTGATGGAGCACATGGGCGGCGGGTTCGGCGCCAAGAACCACGCCGGCGCGCACACGTACGCCGCCGCCTTCCTGGCCCGCCGCACGGGGCGGCCGGTGCGGTGCGTCCTCGACCGCGCCGGGGAGCAGGTCGACACGGGTCATCGCGCGCCCTGCACGATCGACGTGACGTTAGGCGCACGCCGGGACGGCACGCTCACCGCGATCGTGGCCGCAGCGCTGGTGGACCAGGGGATCTCGGGGTGGGAGGCGTCGACCACGAAGATCTTCCACGAGCTGTATGCGTGCCCGAACGTGCGGACGACGGAAGTCTTCGCGCTCTCGAACACGCACGCCATGGCGGCGTTCCGCGGCCCGGGGCACACCGAGGGGGCGTTCGCGCTCGAGCGCGCGATGGACGAACTGGCGCGCGAACTCGGGATGGACCCGCTGGCGTTCCGGCTGCGCAACCACGCGGACCACGACCAGGAGAAATCGCGGCCGTATTCGGGCGGCCCGTTGCGGCGCTGCCTCGAGGAGGGCGCGCGCCGTTTCGGCTGGGAAGGCCGACACGCGCGTTCGGAAGCTCCGGGGCGCGCGGAAACGATGCCGGGAATCGGCGAACGGGCTGGTACCTTCCCGGCGGGGGGGCCCCCCCGGTGGCGGCGCGGCTTCGGGCTCGCCGCCCAGGTCTGGCCCGCCGGCGGAGGCCCGCCGGCCTATGCCACCGTCCGGCTCCACCCCGACGGTTCCGTCGACGTCCTCACCGGCACCCAGGACCTCGGCACCGGCGCCCGCACCATCATGGCCCAGGTGGCCGCCGAAGCGTTAGGCGCCCGCCTCGCCGACGTCCGCGTCATCCTCGGCGACACCGAGCGCACGCCCTACACGGGCAACTCCTGGGGGTCCATGACCACGCCCTCCGTCGCCCCGGCCGTGCGCATGGCGGCGGAAGAGGCCCGCCAGCACCTCCTCGAGGCGGCGTCCGAGGTCCTTGGCGTCGAGCGCGACCGGCTCGCCACCGGCGGCGGGATGATTACCCGGCGCGACGGCGGCGATCCCGTCCCCATCGCCGACATCACCTGCCGGCTGGGCGACGTCACCATCACGGGACATGGATCGCGGGGGCCGAACCAGCCCGGCGTGGCCTTCACGACCTTCGGCGCGCAATTCGCCGAGGTCGAGGTCGACACGGCGACCGGGCACGTGCGCGTCGTACGCATCACGGCCGTCCACGACGTCGGGCGGGTGCTGAATCCGCTCCTCGCGCGCAGCCAGCTGGAGGGCGGGATCATCCAGGGGCTCGGCCTGGCGCTGTTCGAGGAGCGCATCATCGACGAGCGGCTGGGACGTCCGCTCACGACGGGCATCCACGACTACAAGGTCCCGACCATGGCGGACATTCCCGACATCGACGCCAGCTGCCTCGCAGCGGTCGACACGACCGCCAACCCGGTCGGCGCGCGGGGGCTGGCCGAGCCGCCGATCATCCCCACCGCGCCGGCGATCGCCAACGCGGTGGCCGACGCGTTAGGCGTCCCGGTGAACGACCTGCCGCTGGCGCCGTGGCGGATCCTCGGCGCGATTCGTTAGGTCACTCGCGCCAGGCCGGCGGGGCCTCGGGCTTCCGGTGCAGTGCCGGGTTGTGGCGGTACAGCGTCGTCTTGCGGCCGATGACCTGGATCACCTCGGCCTGGCACTCGTCCGCCAGCGTGCTGGCCGTCTCGCGGACCGACAGCGGGGCGTTCCGCTCCACCTGCACCTTCACGAGCTCGCGCGCCTCGAGCGCCTCATCGAGGGACTGGAGGAGCGTCGCGGTGATGCCGTGGTGCCCCACGTGGACCGTGGCGCGCAGGTGGTGCGCCTCGGCGCGCAGCGCCGCGCGGTCCTTCCCGCGCATGCTCACGGGCGCCCGCCCGATCGCGTCAGGTAGGGATGCGGGTTGACCGGTTCCCCGCCCCAGTATTGTCCCCGTCCGCGATAGAGCATGACCTGGAAGTGAAGGTGGGGAAGGTTTTTCGGGGCGTTGCCCGTGGTGCCGACGAAGCCGAGGACGTCGCCGCGCGCGACCTTCATGCCCTCGGCGAGCCCCTGCTGGTATCGCTCGAGGTGCGCGTAATAGTAGACGAACCGCTCCTCCGGGTCGAGTTGATAGATCGTGATCCCCCCAGCCTCGTTCTGCCGGAGCTTGAGGACCGTCCCGGCGTCGGCGGCGATGACGGGCGTGCCACGGGACGCCATGATGTCCACCGCGTCGTGCGTTCGTCCGCCGCGGGCGGCCGAATAGGAATCATGGATCCGCGATGGGTCAGCGCCCTGGACCGGGATGATCAGGTCCTTCGCGGCCAGCATTTCCTGGGGCGTCAGGGGACGCGCCAACTCGGCCGGGGTGACGCCTCGTGAGGCGGACGCTGGAGCGGGTTGCGGCTCGGGTCGCGTCGCTGGACGGGCTCGACTGCAGGCGCCAACCAGCAGCGCGAGCACCAGCGGCGCGACGCGGACCTTCGAGCTTATCGCCTGTGCACTCACCGGAAACCCCATCGAGAAACTGGACGACCTGGGCGGGCGGGACGAAACTGCGCGAGCGGACCCGGGATGCGGGAAGGGACCCTGCTCCAATGATGACACAGGAGGTCGGGCCTACCAACCCATTCGGAACACTGGTAGGATCACTCAGGCAGCATGCCCCCTCGGTCACCCGCCTCGCCTTGGACTACCAGCGTCCCCACGACCTTCGCCGCGCCACGGAACTGCTGTCAGTCGAAGGTGCGCAGGCACTCGGTGGCGGAACCGACCTCCTGGTGACGATCCGGGAAGGCCTCGCCCGGCCTGAGCAACTCGTCGACCTCCGCGGCCTTCCCGGCATCGACACCATCCAGAGGACGGCGGGTGGCGGGGTCCGGATCGGCGCCGCCGCTGGCGTGGCTGCGCTCGCCGCCGACCAGACGATCCGCGAGCGGTTCCCCGCCCTCGCCATGGCCTGCGATTCCGTGGGGAGCCCCGCCCTGCGCAACATGGGAACGATCGCGGGAAGCCTCTGCCAGCGGCCGCGCTGCTGGTACTTCCGGTCCGGCATCCCGTGCCTGAAGTCGACCGGGTCCACCTGCCCGGCGGTCGATGGCCAGAACCGGCACCTCGCGATCCTCGGCGGGGGACCCTGTCACGCCGTGCACGGCTCCGACCCGGCGGTGGCGCTGGTCGCGCTCGACGCGACGCTCCTCCTCGAGGGACCCCAGGGCGCGCGGTCGGTGCCGATCGCGGAGTTCTTCGTCCTGCCTGACCCCGACCCCCGCCGCGAGAACGTCCTCCTTCCCGGTGAGTTCATCACCGCCATCGAGCTCCCGCACGACTCGTCAGGCGGACGCCAGCGCTACACCAAGGTCCTGCACCGCGGCGCCTGGGATTTCGCGCTCGCGTCCATCGCCGTCACCCGTCGCCTCGATGGCGGCGTCCGCCTCGTGCTCGGCGGCGTCGCACCCATGCCCTGGCGCGTGAATCCCTCGGTGGAGGAAGACGTCGCCTCGGCGCCGCTCGCCGACGACGACCTCGATGCCCTGGCGGACCGTGCGTTGTACGACGCCCGCCCGCTCTCCGACAACGACTACAAGGCCACCCTCGCGCGCACGCTGCTCCGGGACGCCATGGCCTTCGCCGCCGCCTGACGACCACCTCCTCCTGACACCCAAATGAAGAAGCTCCTCGTGGTCATCGAGCGCGAGTACATGGAACGCGTGCGCACGAAGTGGTTCCTCGTCGCGACGATCTTCGGCCCCGTCTTCTTCGGTGCCCTGATGTTCCTGCCCGCCTACATGACCACGCGCTCCGGCGCGTCGTCGGACGTGGCGCGCATCCGCATCATCGACGCCACCGGGACCGAGCTCGGGACCCTGGTAGCGGCGGAACTGAACGGCGGCCTGCTCGGCGACACCTCGCTCACGCAGGTCACCGCGGTCCCGCCGTCGGGGATCGCCGATGCGGAATCGCTCGCCACCACCGCGGTCCGGCGCCGACAGGTGAAGGGATACCTGGTCCTCGCGCCCGCGCTCTTCACGGGGGGCGGCGCCCGCTATGCCGGGCTGAACGCGACCGCGCTTGCCGACATGCGCCGCATCGAGAACGCCGTCTCGAGGGAAGTGATCGGACTCGAGCTCAAGCGCGCGGGCATGTCCACCGTCGAGGCCGACCGCCTGAAGCGCATGCGATTCACCATGCGCTCGGAGCGCCTGACCCTCTCGGGCCGCGGCGGATCGGGCAGCGTGAACCTCATCTTCGCGGCCGTCGTGGGCGTCCTGCTCTACATGACCATCCTCATGTACGGCCAGAACGTCCTCAGGGGCGTCATCGAGGAGAAGCAGACGCGCGTCGCCGAAGTGGTCGTGTCGAGTATCAAGCCGACCACGCTGCTGGCCGGCAAGGTGCTCGGCGTGGGTGGCGTCGGGCTGACGCAGATGGGCATCTGGCTCGTCGCGTCGGTGCTCATGCTGCGGTATCGCGTGCCGGTGATGCGCGCGCTGGGACAGGATGCCACCCCCATCCCCATGCCGACCATCACGCCGACCCAGCTGGCCATCCTGCTGGTGTTCTTCCTGCTCGGCTACACGCTGTACTCGGCCCTGTTCGCGGCCGTGGGGGCCATGGTGAGCAGCGAGCAGGAAGCACAGCAGGCGCAGATGCCGGTGGTGCTGCTCCTCGTCGTTTCCATCATGTTCCTCCAGCCGGTGCTGCTGGAACCGGACGGTCGGCTCGCGCTCACGCTGGCGCTCCTGCCCGTGTCCTCACCGATCATGATGCCGCTCCGGATGAGTACCGTCGACGTGCCGCCATGGGAGATCGGCCTCGCCCTGATCGGCCTGGTCGCGGCCGGGTACCTCGCCGTCTACTTCGCGGCCATCGTGTATCGGACCGGCCTGCTGATGCACGGCAAGCGCCCGACGCTGCGGGAGGTGTTCCGGTGGATCAAGGCGGCGTGAGTTGAGATGAGTTGAGAGTTGAGAGTTGAGAGTTGGGAGAGGCTCCTCTCAACT
>JAUQWM010000034.1 GCA_030835125.1 Gemmatimonadaceae bacterium
ACTCTGCAATCTCCCCGCCTTACGCCCAGCTCAAGTTGTGCTTCGAAAGTGGCAGCGACCGCACCCGCTTGCCAGTAGCGACAAAGATCGCATTGCACAGCGCCGGCACGACCGGCGGCAAGGCCGGCTCGCCCAGCCCGGTCGGCGGGAACTGGGTCACCTTCCAGTGCACTTCCACGGGCGGGGCCTGCACGAGGCGCAGCAGCGGGAAGTTCCGGAAGTTGTCCTGCACCGTCCGGCCCTTCTCGATCGTGATCTCCTGCGCCAGCGCCTCGGCAATCCCGTCCAGGACCGCCCCCTGCGTCTGGTTCTCGGCGTTGAGCGGGTTGATGATCTGGCTGCCGATGTCACCGGCCACCCACACCTTGTCGATCCTGAGTTGGCCGGACTGCGACACGGTCACTTGCACCACCTCGGCGAAATAGCCGCGGTGCGAGAAGTGGAACCCGACACCCATGCCCGACCCCTTCGGGAGGCGCGTCCGTCCCCAGCCGGACTTCTCGGCAACCAGCTCGAGCACGCCGCGCATGCGGGCGGCGTCCAGGCCCGGTGCTCCACCGCCACCCCGTCCACCCTGGCGGCCTTCTGCCGCCGGAGGAGCCGGCGGCTCGGGCTGGAGGTTGTCCAGGATATCGTAGCGGAACTGGACGGGGTCCTTCCCCGCCGCGTGCGCCAGCTCGTCGATGAACGACTGGATCACGAACGAGACCGCGTTGCTGGTTGGCGCGCGCAGGGCGCCGGTCGGCACGCCTAACGGCATGGTCGAAGCCTCGAGCGCGAAGTGCGGCACGAACCGGGCCGGGAACTCGGTCCCGCCCAGGCCCGCGCTGGGCGCGAAGCCGTTGGCGGGCCCGAACGACACGAAGTGGTCCTTCCAGGCAACCAGCTTGCCGGCCGCGTCCACCCCGCCTTTCAGGTAGTGGAAGCCCGCGGGACGGTAGAAGTCATGGCGCATATCGTCCTCGCGCGACCACACCAGCTTGACCGGTTCGGGAATCCTCATCGCGATCGCGGCCGCCTCGACCATGTAGTCGTTGTTCAGCCGCCGCCCGAACCCGCCGCCCATCCGTGGCAAGTGGATGGTGATGTCTTCCTCGGCGACGCCTAACGTCTGGGCGACCAGCCGGCGGCCGCCCTGCGGCGTCTGGCTCGCCGACCAGAGTTCCAGCTTGCCACCGCGGAAGTGGGCCGTCGTGTTCTGCGGCTCCAGTGGCGCGTGGGCGATGAACGGGTAGTAGTAGGCCGCCTCGACCGTCCGGGCCGCCGAGCCGAGGGCCGCGTCCGGGTCGCCGTCCTTGCGGAGCGATCGCTGGGGGGGCTGGGTGGACAGCTGGGCCGCCTGGCGGGTGAATCCCTCGCTCGACTGGCCGGCGGTCTCGCCCTCGTCCCAGGTGACCCGCAGGCGGTCGCGCGCAGTCTTCGCCTGCCACCATGAGTCGGCGACGATCGCGACGCCGGGCATCAGGCCCTGCAGGTTCGTCGTCCCCTCGATGACGAAGGCGTGCTTCACCCCGGGCATGGCCCGGACCTCGTCGAGGTTCGCGGACACGACCTTGCCGCCGAAGACCGGGCACTTCTCGAAGACCGCGTGCAGCATTCCCGGCAGGACCAGGTCGATCCCGAAGATCGGCTTGCCGGTCACGATCGACTGGTTGTCGACGCTCTTCACCGGCGTGCCGATGATCCGGAAGTCTTTCGGGTCCTTGAGCGTCACCGACTCGAGCGCGGGTGCGGTCAGCGTGGCCGCCTTGTCGAGGAGCGCCGTGTACTCCAGCCGGCGCCGCGACGAGGCGTGGAGGACGGCACCGGCGCTGGTGGTACACTCCGCTTCGGGGACGCCCCAGGTCTGCGCCGCTGCTGTCACGAGCACGGCGCGCCCCGCGGCGCCTACCCGCCGCATCGGGAGCCAGTTGTTCGGCGTGGCCGTGCTGCCGCCCGCGCTCTGGCTCTGGTACTTGTTCGTGTCGAAGTCGCCCTGCTCGATGCGGACCTTGCTCCACTCGACGTCCAGTTCCTCGGCAATCAGCATCGGCAGCATCGTCTTCACGCCCTGCCCGATCTCGGGATTCTTGGCGATGATGGTGACGATGCCGTCCGGGGTCATGCGGATGTAGGCGTTCGGCGAGAAGTCCGCGACCGGTGTCGCGGCGAGGGCATCGAGGCGGCCGAGCGGCTCGAACGAGGTGGCGAGGAGGACCCCGCCGCCCGCGATGGCCGAGACCTGGAGGAACTGGCGCCGGTTGACCTGTGTGGTTTCCATGGTCGTCTCCTACGCGCCGGTGGGGGAAGTGAGCAGGGACCGGGGGGCATCCGCGTCGCCCGTCCCGCGCCGTCCCGCGCCGCCGTCATTGGCGGCGGCCATGGTCGCCGCCCGGTGGATCGCCTGCCGGATGCGGAGATACGTTGCGCAGCGGCAGATGTTGCCGTTCATGGCGCGATCGATGTCGGTGTCGGTCGGCTTCGGCGTTCGCGCCAGCAGCGACGCCGCCGACATGATCTGGCCGGCCTGGCAGTACCCGCACTGGGGGACGTCCAACTCGACCCAGGCGCGCTGCACGGCGTGCGAGCCATCGGGAGACAGTCCCTCGATGGTCACGACCTCGGCCCCGCCCATCTCGGAGATGGGGCGGTTGCAGGACCGCGACGCGACCCCGTCGATATGGACGGTGCACGCGCCGCATTGCGCGATACCGCACCCGTACTTGGTCCCCTTCAGGTCCAGCACATCACGCAGGACCCAGAGGAGGGGCGTGTCGTCCGCCACATCCACCGTCGTGGACTTGCCGTTGACCTTGAAGGTGACTGGCATGGGATCGAGTTGAGAGTTGAAAGTTGAGAGTTGAGAGTTGGGAAGCTGGAAGAGCGGAGCGTCGAAAGTCAGGACTCGCAACTCTCAACTCTCAACTCTCAACTCTCTGTTGGAGTCAAAGCCCGAAACAGTAGAAGTATCCATTCCCACCCGTGCCCACGAGGTTCTGCTGGGAGCAACCGCGAGAGGGGTGGGCCGAGTTCCACGACGTCGGGTTTGCGCCGCCGCCCTGGCGGTCATGGTGGCCGACAAACGCCGCGCCGGTCCCGTTCGAGGTCCAGTTGCCGCAGGTGGTGTCGGTCGTGTCGGGCGACAACGTGCCGTCCATCAGCGAACCGGTGAGGATGTCATGCTGGTTCGGCGTGTCGCCGCGACCATTCACCGGCATCCCCTTCTCGGTCAGGCTGTTCTCCTTCCCGAGCTTGTTGTTTTCGCTGTGCAGGTCGGCGACGCTTTGCGCGACCATTACGCCCTTGGCGTTGTACCAGGGTCCGTTGCCGATGCGATCCCGGGCGTTGACGGCCGGCTGTCCGCCGGATGCCTTGGCGCTGAGGTACGCGCGCCAGGTCTTGCCGGTCACGCCTGCAGCGTCAGCCAGCATCTTGCAGTGCGCATCCGCCCCCGCCAGTCCGCCGAGCTTCGCGCCATCGCCCGAACCGGCACTGGTGATGAAGAAACTCATGCTGTTCTGGGCGCCAAGTGGCGCGGCCAGTACCACGAGCAAAGCGAGCGAGAATGACCTGAGCATTGGCTCCTCTCCTGTATGCTGGATCCTCCGTCCTTCCCTCGACCCTCAACCCTCGACCCTCGACCCTATTTCTTCACATACCTCTTCAGCGCCCGTTCACCCACCTCGGCGCCGTAGATCACCCCATTCCGGTCCACCGCCACGCCCTCGGCTGAACTCGTGCTCGGCGGCGCCGTGGCAGGGTCCGGGATGAACGCAGTGATCGAGCCGTCCCGCGCGCTGCCGATGCGGATACCTCGCGTCCACGTCCGGGGGCGGCCGTTCCCAACCGACCCCGACTCGGAATCTGCGACGTAGATCCGGTCCTGCGCATCGATGTAGATGCCGCTCGGCCGACTGAACTGGTACCAGGTATCGAGCACCTTGCCCTCCTGGTCCATGATCACGATGCGGTTATTGCTCCGGTCCCCGACGAACAGGCGCCCGCGCGAATCCATCGCCAGCGCGTGCGGCTGGTCGAACTGCCCGTCGCCGGTCCCGAACGTGCCGAACGTCCTGAGGAGCTTTCCGGTGCGGTCGAACTTGAGCAGGCGGGCGACGGACCCGGCGGCCGAGGAGTGTCCCTCGGCCACGAAGATGTCGCCGTTCGGTGCGACCAGCACATCGTTAGGCTGCCAGAAGAACCCGGTGTCTCGCGCCCCGCCCTTCGCGCCCAGCGTCATGAGCAACTGGCCATCGGGGCTGAACTTGAATACCTGGTGCCCGGTGACGACCGCTGGCGGTTGCGGGGGAGCCGCGTCGGGGGCGGCGGCGCCGCCACGGCGGCCGCGCGGACGGTTGTCCTGCCCGTCCGTCACCCAGATGTTGCCGTCGCGATCGACATGGATGCCGTGCGGAAAGTTCAGCATCCCCTCGCCGAACGCCTTCACCAGGTTCCCGTTGGCGTCGAACTTCAGGATCGACGGCAGGTTCGAGCCGGTGCAGCTGTTCTGGCCGCAGCGCTCCGCGACCCAGATGCTCACCCCATCGCGGTCGATCTCGACGGCGCTCGTCGATCCCCACGTGCGGCCCTCGGGGAGCTTCGCCCACCCGGCGACGGTCTGGTACGGGTTCGGCCCATCATTCGTGGGCGCCATCGTGGCGCTTCCACCCGCTTGCGCGCCCACCTGGCCTGTCGCAGCCAGTGCCGACAAGGTGACCGCGATCACGAGGTGGCGTCGTTGCATCATGGCTGCTGTTCTCCTGGATGTCTGGTCGGCGGCCCGTGCCGCCCGATCAACCTACTTCCGGAACGTCACCCTGGGATGGAGGAACCCGTTTGCCGGCGCCCGCGACGCAACGTCGAGGGATCCCGGCGGGCTGTCGATCTTCACTTTCTTCAGCCCCTCGTCGTCTGCCGGCAGTTCGGCCCCACCCGCCGGATAGGCGTTGAGCGAAAAGATGTAGGCGACGACGTCGATGTACTGCTGCCGTTCCAGCGACCCGGGATTGTCCTCGGGCATCTGGCTCCGGATCACGTCGAAGATGTCGAAGGCTGACTTGGAGACCCAGGCAACCTTGAACTTGTCGCCGGTATACTCGGTCTTGGCGTGGCAGCTCTGGCAACTCGTCTGGTACGTGCCTTCGCCGCGCGTCGCCTGCTGCTGCGAAAACACCCCGCTGCTCACCGGGCGCTCGGCCGCTGCAGCGGCCGTATCCTGTGCACCGGCGGTACCCGCAATCACCAGCCCGAGGGCCAGGGTGCGGACGACGCCGTGAAAGACCCTATGTGAAGCCATCTCTTCCCGTGGGGTTACTGGTCCGGACCGCATGAAGCGCCCGAAACAGGGCGCCCCGGATTTGAACTAAAGGATACGCGAACGACGGGCCGGAGGTTGAGTCGGGCCGGCCGTCCCCCCGCCGCCCTTCCGTGTCACTCTTCGAACGCCGACCCCTTCAACCCGAGGTTCAGCAGGCGCTGCAGCAGCTCTGGATAGGAGATCCCGGCCTGGGCAGCCGCCGACGCGAACTCCTCGGCCTGCGCGATCTCCGGGTTTGGATTGGCCTCGAGGCACCAGATGAGCCCGTCCGGACTCACACGGTAGTCGATCCGGGCGTACCCGCTGAGGCCGAGGATTCGATAGATGCGCTTGCTGAGGTGCGGCAGCTTCGCGGCGACCCCGGGCGGCAGGTCGACCGCCGGCTTCTGCTCGATCCCGTGGCGCTCCTGGTATTGCAGGTCGTGCTTGACCTTCTCCGTCGCGATCACGGGCGGGTCGCTGTGAGCACTGGCGATGACCAGTTCGCGCGTGGGAAGCGCCGTCAACCGCTCGTTCCCCAGGACGCCGACATACACCTCGCGGCCCTCGATGTACTGCTCGGCGATCGCGTCCGTCTTCACGCGCCGGTGGACGAACTTCACGCGATCGACCAGTTCGCCGTCGTCGTAGACGATGGACGCCTTGGAAATCCCGAGCGATGAATGCTCCGTGAGGCTCTTCACGATCAGCGGGAACGCCAACTGGCGCGGACGACGGACCTTGAGCCCGAGCGGAAAGGCCTGGAAGGCCGGCACCCGGATCCGGTGATAGACCAGCAGCTTCTTCGACAGGGCCTTCTCGCGGGAGATGATCAGGCCACGCGGGTTGCAGCCGGTGTACGGGACCCGCAGCAGTTCCAGGAGGCTGACCACGTTCTGGTCGAAGAGGACGTTCCCCTGGAATTCCTCGAGCAGGTTGAACGCGACGTCGGGCTTGAATTCTTCCACCGCCACGCGGATCGGCTGGAGTTCGTCCTGGACCCCGAGCGCGCGCACCTCGTGGCCAAGCTGCTGGAGGGTGTGGACGACGTCGAATTCAGTCTTGTACGCGAAACGCGCTTCGGCCGGCAGCGATGCGGCATCCGGCGGAGGCACCAGGTCGGGATGCATCAGCGCGAGCACGCGGAGTCTTTTCATTGCGTCACAGGGCGATCCAGTCCCGGCGTCCCTGCGAATACAGGAAGTGCATGGTCTTCACCGTCAGGAGTACCGAAAAGTTCATGAGCAATTCGCGTTCAGGACTGCCGACGCGCAGGCGCAGGTCGCGGCATCGGCCGATCATGTCGTTGAGCACCACTTCGAGGGTGTATTGATACTCACCCGTCCACCGGGAAACGAGACGGCGAATCTCCGCCTTGTTGCGGCGGAGGAATGACGACGCGGCCTCATTGTACCGGTGACGCGGTTCCTCCGAGAACAGCCGTCGCAGGTCCGCGTCGTACGTATTGGGAAACTTGACCGTGTACTTGCGACGCCGGTCGGCGTAATGCTCGGCGAGCGTCTTCCCGAGCGATCGCAGCGGCTCCACGACGCGTCGTGTCGTGACCGCGGGCTTCCGCCACCCCACATCCGCCATCAGTTCGTCGACGTACTCCAGCTTCTTCAGCGCCGGCCACCCCGCGTACTTCTTGCGCCAATCAGAACGCGACTTGAGCCAGACCGCGAAGGTCTCGGCAAAATCCTCGTCGGGGTGACTCTGCGCGTACCACAGGCGCAGGTGCTGCACGTACTTCTTGCTGGCGGGGTTCGGGCGGTAGTACTCGGGATACCGGGTCGACGACTTCCCGAACAATTCCTGCCACTTTCGCCGGCGCTGCAACTGGTAGGCATGCTGGAACGCGTGTCCGGCCTCGTGGCGCATGATCCGCATGCATTCCGCCCGGGATGCCCCCTCGACGTCCAGGAACTGGTCGTGCTCGAGGCGGCGGAGGCGCGGGTGAGCCAGGTAGAACGGGATCGCGAAGCCCGGCACATTGGCCGGGGAAAACCAGTCGTCGGAAAGCCAGACATGGGGCCGAAGGCGGAGCAGCCGCTCGTCCAGCTCGGCGTACAGCTTGTCGACGCACCCCTGCAGCCAGGTCCCCTCGATCGTGAGACCGAGGTCCCGGATTCGCATCCGGAGCAGCCGTTCATTGGAGTACCGTTCCCAGGCAGTACGCTTCACGACGATCTCCGGAGACCGAGGCCAGGGTCAGAAGCCAGAGGCCAGAGGTCAGAGGTCAGAGGCCCCCCCCGATCAAGGGCCTGACTTTACGGGTGGATCCCGGCCGGGGGTAGGGTCACGCAGTGCGTCCCACCCCCCGGCCCTGCCGACCTCTGGCCTCCGGCCTCCGACCTCCGGCCCATGTCCTAGGCTGTGACACTGCATTGACTTCCGCCGCCAGCCCCTGTAGCATTGTGCAGCGAGTCAGGACACCCGTTGGGCAGGTTTTGCACGTCGAGGGCCTCGCATCGCGCGAAGGCCTTTTTTTTTGGTATCAGGACTCGCCAGTACCCGGCGTGGAGGGCTTCCACGCATAACAAGATCGTCGGATGGTACGGCATCACCGGACTCCGACATCAACATTCTTTTGGAGCGGCAATGTCTCGTATCACCGGCACCGTGAAGTGGTTCAACGATCAGAAGGGCTTTGGTTTCATCACCCCCGAGAACGGACAGAAGGATTGCTTCGTCCACTTCTCGGCCATCCAGTCGCAGGGCTTCCGTTCGCTCGCCGAGGGCGATCGTGTCGAGTTTGAAGTCGTGCAGGGCCAGAAGGGTCCGGCCGCGGAAAACGTCGTAAAGCTGGGCTGATGCATGGGCGGCCTCCGGGCCGCCCGACCCTGTGGGGCCGGATCGATTCGTCGGTCCGGCCCGCAGCGTTCAGATGGCGTGACGGCGCGTTCAGGCGTATCGTCCGCCTGGGAGAAACCCGCAGGACACCACCAGGAGGCAGGAGTACCGATGATCGAAGTCACGTTACAGGAAGGCGACCGCCTCGATTGGGCGCTCAAGTCGTTCAAGAAGAAGGTCGAGAAGTCCGGGTTGCTGCAGGAACTGCGTCGTCGGCGTCACTACGTGAAGCCGAGCGTCATGCGCCAGCTCAAGTCCGCCGCCGCACAGCGCCGCGCGCGCTCGCGTCGGAACGCCCGCTAGGACCGCAACGGAATGGCAAAAGAGGAATCGGTCGAGCTCGAGGGAGTGGTGTCGGAAGTCCTCCCGAGCACGACATTCCGCGTAGCACTCGACAACGGACACTCCATCCTCGCGACGCTCGCCGGCAACATGCGTCGCTTCCGTATTCGCGTTCTCGTGGGCGACCGGGTGAAGGTCGAGGTCTCGCCCTATGACCTGACCCGCGGACGCATCACCTTCCGGCACAAGAACTAGCACCTGACCGGGGATGGCGACGGGCGACGGGTGACCGCATCCCCCCGTCCCTTCGCGCTTGACCTCCAGCGCTCTCACGGCCTCCTTCGTAGGGCTACGTACGCCCACCGGGAGCCTGATGACCAGTAGACGCGACTTCATCGCGACCAGCGCCGCGCTTGCCACGACCGTGGCCGCTTCACGCGCCTTCGCACTCGCTCCAGAACGCCTCGTCCTGCCCGCGCAGGATGACCCCTTCGCCAGCGAACTGGCGCTCGAGGCACTCAATGCCGCAAAGGCCGCGGGCGCGTCCTACGCCGATGCGCGGGTGGGTCGCTATCGCCGGCAGAACATCAGCACCCGTGAGCGCTCCATCAGCGGCGTGTCCGATGCGGAGTCGTACGGCGTCGGGGTCCGCACGCTGGTGAATGGCTCCTGGGGCTTCGCCGCCACGAGCGAGCTGACGAAGGACGGTGTCGCGAGGGCCGCCCGCGAAGCCGTACGCCTGTCGCGCGCCGCGCGCGCCGTGCAGCGCCGGCCCATCGAGCTTGCGCCGGTGGCCGCGGTCAAGGGCACGTGGATGACTCCCATCCGCCGCGACCCCATCGACGTCCCGATCGAGGACAAGGTCGCCCTGCTCCTCGCCGCCAACGAGGCGGCGCTCAAGGTGCCTCGCGTGCGCTTCGTGACGTCGGGCCTGCAGCTCCTGCGGGAGATCAAGACCCTCGCCACCACCGACGGCACGCTGATCACGCAGACGTTCGTACGCGTCGGGCCCAGCTTCAACGCCACCGCCATCGGCGACGGCGACTTCCAGAGCTACGCCGAGGAGATCGCGCCCCGCGGCCAGGGCTGGGAGTACATCGAGTCGCTCGACATGCCGGGCAACGCCGAGCGGTGGGCCGCGCTGGCCGCCGAGAAGCTCGGCGCGCGCTCGGTCGAGGCCGGCCGGTACGACCTGATCATCGAGCCGACGAACCTGTGGCTCACGATCCACGAGTCCATCGGCCACCCGACGGAGCTGGACCGGGCGATGGGCTACGAGGCGAACTACGCCGGTACGTCGTTCATCGCGCCGCCGGAGAAGCACATCAACCAGCTCAAGTACGGCCCCGAGTTCATGAACATCCAGGGCGATCGCACGCAGGAGGGGTCGGTGTCGCGGGTCGCCTGGGACGACGAGGGCGTGCCGGCGGACCAGTGGCTCATCATCGAGAAGGGGATCTTCAAGGATTACCAGACCACCCGCGAACAGGTCGCCTGGATCCAGAAGCTCACGGGCGTCAGCAGGTCCCACGGGTGCTCCTTCGCCGACTCGTGGAGCAGCGTCCAGTTCCAGCGGATGCCTAACGTCTCCCTGTTGCCGGGCGACCGCGACCTGTCGCAGGCCGACCTGATCGCCGCCACCGATCGCGGCATCCTCATCCGCAACCGCGGGTCGTGGTCGATCGACCACCAGCGCTACAACTTCTCGTTCTCCGGGCAGGCGTTCTACGAGATCCGCGGGGGCAAGGTCGCCGGGATGCTCAAGGACGTCGCGTACCAGAGCAACACGCCCTACTTCTGGAACGCGATGGACATGATCGGGGGCAAGTCGTCGTACTGGCTGGGCGGGTCGTTCAACGACGGCAAGGGAGAACCCGGCCAGATCAACGCCGTGAGCCACGGGTGCCCACCGGCGCGCTTCCGGCAGGTCAACGTCGTCAATACGGCGAGGAGCCTCTGATGCGTTCCCTTTTCCAGAACGCGGACGCCCCGTTCCTCACCCGCGACCAGGCGAAGTCCCTCACCGACCGCGTACTCGGCATGGCGAAGGCCGACGAGACCCGGCTGACCCTCAATACCGGCTGGAGCGGCAACACGCGCTTTGCCGGCGCCGAGATCACGACGTCGGGCGGGATCACCGACACCTCGCTGACGGTCACGTCGACCGTCGGAAAGCGTCGCGCATCGGCGACCACCAACGTCCTCGACGACGCCAGCCTGCGCCGGACGGTCGACCTGGCGGAGCGACTGGCCAGGCTGTCGCCCGAGGACCCGGAACTGATGCCCGAACTCGGGCCCCAGCGGTACCTGACCGTCAACGCGTACGTCGACGCGACCGCGGCCCTGACCCCCGAGGCGCGGTCCGAGGCGGTGAAGAAGGCCGTCGACGCCGCGCGCGATGCCGGCCGCGCCACCGGTGACATGTTCGTCGCCGGCTTCCTCGAGGCGAACGCCGGGGCCACCTGCCTCGCCACGTCCCGCGGCCTGTTCGCTTATCACCCGTCCACCGACGTGAGCCTCGGCGTGACGGCGCGGACGCCGGATGCCACGGGATCCGGCTGGTCCCAGGGGGCCGCCCGCAACTGGACCCTGCTCGACCCCGCCGCGTTAGGCCGCCGCGCGGCGGAGAAGGCCGTCGCCAGCCGCAACCCGGTGGCGATGGAACCGGGGATGCATACGGCCGTGCTGGAAGCCGCCGGGGTCGCGCAACTCGTTCCCAGCGTCGCCGGCGCGCTCAACGCGCGCAATGCCGACGAGGGCCGGAGCGGGTTCTCGAAGCCTGGCGGCGGCACGAAGGTCGGCGAGAAGATCGTCGACGCCCGGGTGACGCTGTTCTCCGATCCCGCCGACCCGGACCTGCTCGCCCAGCCATTCGACGCCGACGGCTTCCCGCTCGCCCGCCGCGTGTGGATCGAGAACGGCGTACTGAAGCAATTGGCGTACACGCGATTCTGGGCGCAGAAGCAAGGGAAGGAAGCCACCGGTGGCGGTGGAGGCGGTGGGGGCGGGTTCGGCGGAACCCCGGGCGGCCTCAAGTTCCCCGGCGGCAGCCAGTCGCTGGACCAGCTCATCGCCGGCTGCCAGCGCGGCGTCCTGGTGACGCACTTCTTCTATACGAACGTGCTCGATGCGCGCAGCGGCCTGATGACGGGCCTCACCCGCGACGGCACGTTCCTGGTGGAAGGCGGCAAGATCGTGCGCGCGGTGAAGAACTTCCGATGGAACGAGGCGCCGCTGATCATGCTGAACAAGATCGAGGAGATCGGCCGGTCGGAGCGCACTCGCGTGGGTCAGGTCATGCCGCCCATGCGAGTGAAGGACTTCAACTTCGCGAGCCTGTCGGATGCCGTTTGATAGCAGCGAGGCATCAGGCATCGGGCATCAGGCATCAGGGGGCACAGGCGTCAGTTGGACTTGACCCCGAGGGCGCGAACGAAACGTGAGCGCACTCATTCCACCCCCGATGCCTGATGCCTGATGCCTGATGCCTCTCCCCTGAACGCCACCCCAAACGTTACCGCCGCCAGCGCCAGGTAAGCCGCACTCCAGTGATACGGCAAATGCGACGGCACCGCCCACGGCAGGTACACGCCGCCACCGGGCAGTACCGAGTGAATGAAGCCGAAGAGTGCGAGCACGGCACAGCACAGCAGCGTCAGGCTCGCCCGCACCAGCAGTCGGTCGGTCAGGAACGCGACCGCCGCGCCCCAGAGCATTGCCGTCACGATGAAGCCTGACGCCAGCATGATCATCACGCCCACGGTCTGGATGAACGCCGGGTTCGTCAGTCCCGTGGCCTGCATCGTTGCCGCCGGATCGAGCGCCGCCGACATCAGTGCCCCGTTGTAGACCTGCGACAGCAGGATCTGCACGACCACCGCGATGCTGGGCAGGATCGCGACCGTCACTGCGGCCATGTGTCGCCGGGGAGTCGCCCCGTAGGCCTGGCTCGTGATCTCGAGCCCGATGAAGAAAAGGACCGGTGCCAGCGCGGGGCGCGGCAGGAGCGCCGCCATGAACCCGACGTACCCGAAGATGCCACCGAGGCCGACAAATAAGCCGGTGAGCAGCGTATAACCGGCCCGGCCGCCCATCGCCTTGTACGCCGGGTGACCGATGTAGGGCGTCGTCTGGCTCATGCCGCCGCAGATCCCGGCGACGAGCGTCGACAGTGCCTCGGTCAGCAGGATGTCCCGGGTCCGGTAGTCGTCGCCGGCCAGGCGCGCGCTCTCGGTCACGTTGATGCCACCAACGATCGTCAGGATCGCGAACGGGAGGGCCAATGGCAGGTACTCGCGGATGGCGATCGGCATCCCGGTGAGGAATCCCGTGGTCGGAATCGGCAGGGCAAACAGCATGCTCGCCTCGGGAACCACGACCGGGTGGACAGTGAGGCCCCAGGCACCAAGTCCGTAGTACAGGACCGATCCGACCGTCACCGCGACCAGCACCGCGGGCGCCTGGAACGGCAGCCTGATGCGGGCCACGAGGGCGTACAGGATGAGCCCGAGCGCCACCATGCCCACGACTGGTTCGGCGTAGATCTCCCCGAGCTGGAGCGTGCCCAGGAGGGCGACGCCCACCCCACCGATGGAGCCGAGGAGGCCCGCGGCCGGGATCCACTTGCCGATGGCCCCGCCGACGAAGCTCATCGCAACCTTGAAGAGGCCCATGAGGACCATCGTCGCCATGCCGACCTGCCAGGCGAGGATGGCCGCCTCCCGCTCGGGCATCGTTGCCTTCGCGGCGATGAACGCCGGCCCCAGCACGGCCAGGGCGATGCCGATGGTCGATGGCGTGTCCGTCCCGAGGGGCATCGCGGTGACATCGTCGCGCCCCGTCCTGCGCGCCAGCCGGATGGCCATCGCGGTGTACACCAGGTTGCCGAGCAGCACACCTAACGCCGTTCCCGGGAACATCCTGGTGAACACGATGTCCGCCGGAAACCCGAAGCCGCCGACCAGAATCCCCGACAGCACGGCGAGGTTCACGACGTTATCGAGCATCAGGCCGAAGAAGGCGTTGATGTCGCCGAAGGAGAACCACCGTGGGGTACGAACGGCAGCAGTCATTTGGGGCAGGAAGAAGGTGCCGCCAATGGTGGGGCGGCGGTCCGGGTGCCGCCAGATGAGGCCGGAAGGTCGCGCGCGAGGGAAGGCTGCGACCACATCGGGTTACATTGAGGCAGGTGTCGCCACGTCAACCTGGGAGGATTCGATGGACAAGCGCTTGCGCAAGGTCACGAAGAAGGCCGGTGGGATGGCAAAGAAGGCCCGTGGAATGGCGAAGAAGGCGACGGTGGTCGCCACCACTGGCGTGGTCGCCGCGGGCGCGCGTCGCATGGCGGCCAACATCAATGACGCCGTCACCACCGCGGTGAAGCGCCAGCAGCGGAAGCGGAAGATGGCGAAGGTCGCCAAGGCCGCGAAGAACGTTGGCGTGGCGGTGGCCGCCGCTGCCGCCGTGACCGGCGCCGCCCTGGCCGTCCGCAAGGCGCGCAAGGGTCGTTAGGCTCGCGGGTGGGAGCGGGCGGGCACGCGCCTGCCTGCTTCCGCGCGCGCGACGGCCTCGCACCCTCCGTGCGGGGCGACGATCCACTCAGGACAGCAGGATCGCGGCCATCCCGATGGGGACCAGCAGCAGGCCGCCCCCGACCGCGAACCGGACCCACCGCCCCAGCGGGACCCCGGCGGCGAGCAGCACCGCCATCAACGCCCCGTTGGTCGGCGTGAACAGTTCCATCAGGCCCGCACCGGTCTGGTAGGCGAAGACGACCGCCTGCCGCGACAGCCCGACCAGGTCGCCCAGCGGCACGAAGACCGGCATGGTGAGTGCGGCCTGCCCGCTCACACTCGATACCGGCACATGGATCAGCGCCTGCACCGGGATCATCAGCAATCCGGTCGCGACGGCGGGTACGCCAGCCAGCGGCGTCGCCAGCCCGTGCAGGATGGTGTCGATCACGCGACCATCGGCCAGCACGAGGGAGATGCTCCGCGCCAGCGCGACCATGCTGGCGGCAGGCACCATCGCCTGCATGCCCTCGAGGAAGGTCTGCACGGTGCCGACGGTCCCCAGCCCGCCGATCAGCCCGGCCGCGACACCGCCGATCAGGAACGCCGCCGACAGTTCGTCGAATCCCCAGGACATCCGCATCACGCCATAGACGTAGATCGCGATCGGCAGGACCGCGCACGCCACGATGGCGAGGTCCTTCCCGGTCAGCGGAGGCGTGTTGGTGGTCTCGGCCTCCACGGGCTGCGGATGCCGCGCCGCGTGCCGCATCGTCCACGCCAGCCACAGACCGTAGCCCGCGATGAGCGTGGCCAGGCGGAGGCCGCCGCTGGCGAGCGCCGGCAGCTCGGCGAGCTTGAGCGCGATGCCCGCCTGGAACGGGTTGGTCGGGCCGAAGGCGGAACCGACGATCGCCGCCCCCGCGCTCATCGCCACGACGGTGATGGCGTCCACCCCGATGCCCCGCCCCAGCACGAGGAGGACGGGAATCAGCGGGATGATCTCCTCCTGCATGTTCTCCAGCGCCCCGCCCAGCGTGAAGAACAGCGCCACGAACGGGATCGCGATGAGCCCGCGCCCCGTGAATCGCCTGACGATGGCGCCGACGAGGATCTTCAGTGTGCCGAGCCGGTCGACCACGACCCAGGCGGCGCCCGCGAGCAGGATCGTCATGATGACGTCGATCCCCGCGGCGAACCCGCGCGGCACAGCCATCACCGCCCTGAACGGCATCACCGGTGTCGCCTCGACGCGGTGATACGTCCCGGCAACGGCCACCCTCCTCCCCGTCGCCTGGTCGTCCCTCCGCTCGTACTCGCCGGCGGGCAGGACCCACGTCAGTGCGGCCGCAACGGCGATGGCGCCAAGGAGCAGGACGATCGGGTGTGGGAGGCGCACGTTGAGAGGGGAGATGGGTGTTGCCGCATCTTTCCTGACACACGGAGGACGGCGACTGCCATGATGGCCTCTCTGAAAGCAGGCAGTTCATGTCCATTCTTGAGCTGCAACCCCGACGTCCAGTCGCTCGATTCCCCCGACCTCTGGGCGCCTGCGGTGAAGGCGTTCCTGATTCGCGGAACCGGGGACCGCAATACACCTCAGGGGACACTGGGAACACCGGGAACGACCACGGCAGCGATCGGAACGCCTGCAGCAACGTCGTTCAGTTCATTTCACTTCTGAAGAGCAACCCGACATCGATGCCAAGGGGGTCCCCCGTGATCTCCGTGTCCCCTGTGGTGAAAATGTTCTTGATCCACGAAAGCAATTCACCACAGGGGGCACTGAGAACACGGAGAACAGCGTGGAGTTGACCCGGTTTGATGGACACCTTACCAGCCCTAGGTTGAGGGCGGAGGTGTTCGATGACCAAGTCACGACAGATGCGCAGAGCGTTCACACCAGAGTTTAAGCGGGAAGCGGTTCGGTTGTGGGAGGAACGTCGTGCAGCTGGGTTGCCGCTGACCCAAGTCGCCCGTGAGTTAGGCGTCCGACCCAACCAACTGCGGGAGTGGGCCAGCCAAGGTACCGCGAAGAGCATGGCGCCGTCGGGTGGGACCGAAACCCCGGAACAGGAACTGCGTCGGTTGCGACGGGAGAATACCCGGTT
>JAUQWM010000035.1 GCA_030835125.1 Gemmatimonadaceae bacterium
TAGACGGGAGTGGGCCTGCGCCCCCTCCCGTCTTTTCGTTCCCGAACTCCCAACTCCCAACTCCCAACTCTCAACTTCTGTATGAACCCCAAGGCCCAAAGTCCTTTCAATTCATTGATTTCGCGGCCTGCCCCTGCTAAGATGCTTGAGCGTTTCCTCGCTGGTGCGACGCCACAACTGGGGAGGCTCGCGTCTTCCCACTTTCTCCACAGCGGCAGTCATGGTTACAGTCGCCCGAGTCCGGCCAGGCACGATTGCCGATGAGCTGGGCATCAAGCCGGGAACCGAACTCCTCGCGGTCAATGGCAAGGACGTCCAGGACTTCCTCGATTGGGAGTTCCTGACCGCTGACGACACGCTGCTCGTTCACGCGCGGCAGCCCGACGGCGAGGAATTCGAGTTCGACATCGAGCGCCCCGAAGGGGAGCCCCTGGGGGTGGAGCTGGTTCCGCCCAGCGTGCGCCGCTGCGCCAATCGCTGCGAGTTCTGCTTCATCGAGGGTCTGCCCAAGGGGCTTCGCAAGAACCTCTACATCCGCGACGACGACTACCGTCTCTCGTTCGCGTACGGGAACTTCGCGACGCTCTCGAACCTGAAGGAGCGCGACGAGCAGCGCATCATCGAGTACCGGCTCTCGCCACTCTACGTCTCGGTGCACGCGACCCCCTGGGAAGCCCGCAAGGTGCTGCTCAACAACCCGCGTGTCCCGAACATCGTGGAGCAGCTGACCAGGCTCGCGACGCACGGCATCCAGTTCCACTGCCAGATGGTCGTCGTGCCCGGCCTCAACGACGGCGCCGTGCTCGAACAGACCCTCACCGACCTCTGGAACCTCGGCGAGGCGGTCATCACCGTCGCGGTCGTTCCCGTGGGGCTCACGCAGTTCAATCACCTGTTCAAGGGCGAATCGATGGGTCCGGAGCGGTCGGCGGTTCTGCTCGATGCGGTCGCACGCTGGGAAGCCCGAGGGTTGGCGGAACGGGGGACACGCTGGGTCTTCGGCTCGGATGAGCTGTACCTGCAGGCCGGGCTCCCGCTGCCGGACGCGCCGTTCTACGAGGACTTCCCCCAGATCGAGAACGGGGTGGGGTCGGTGGCGTCGCTCCGCATGGCGCTCGACGAAGGATTGCCGTCGCTGCCGCCGATGCCGGGGCGTCGCATCGGCGTCGTGACCGGCTCGGCGATGGCACCACTGATGCCTGAGCTGGTCCGGCGCATCGAGGCGCAGACCGGCGCGAGCATCGAGGTCATCCGCGCCGAGAACTCGCTGTTCGGGAGCGGCGTGACGACGGCCGGCTTGCTGGTTGGAGCGGACATGCGCCGCGTCCTCGCCGGGCGCGAAGACCTGGACCTCGCGCTGATCCCCGCCGAGTCGATCAACGAGGACGGCCTGTTCCTCGACGACGACACGTTCGAGGCGCTCCGGGCCGCCGTGCCCGTTCCCGTGCGCGCATCGTACGACTTCGTGGACGTGCTGGCGGGCGAACCGGACCAGGCCATGCTGTCGGGGGTCGCATGAGCACCCCCGTCGTGGCGCTTGTCGGTCGTCCCAACGTCGGGAAGTCGATGCTCTTCAACCGGATCGTCGGCCACGATACGGCAATCGTGAGCGAGGAGGCGGGCACCACGCGCGACCGCCACTTCGCCCGCGCCGAGTGGCAGGGAAGGGCGTTCTTCCTGGTGGATACCGGTGGCATCACCGATGACGCGCGCGCGCCGATGGACAGCGCGATTCGCCGCCAGGTGGAGGTGGCGATCGAGGAGGCCGACCTGCTGCTGATGGTGGTCGACGCCCGGGCCGGCCTGCATCCCATGGACCACCGGGTGGCGGAGATCCTCCGCCATTCCGGCAAGCCATTCATCGTGGTGGTCAACAAGGTCGACAACCCGGCCGACTCATCGTGGTACGAGTTCTTCGAGCTCGGCGCCGGCGACCCGATTCCGGTCTCGGCGATGAACGGCAAGCAGTCCGGCGACCTTCTCGACCTGGTGGTCGCGAAGATCCCCGAGGCGGCGCCGGAATCGCCGGACACGCTGCGGGTCGCGGTCATCGGCCGGCCGAACGTCGGCAAGTCGTCGTTCGTGAACCGCCTGCTCGGCGAGGAACGGCTGGTGGTGTCGGAAGTGGCCGGCACGACGCGCGACGCGATCGACTCGACCATGCGGTACCACGGCCGCGAGATCGTCTTCGTCGACACCGCCGGCCTCCGGCGCCAGTCGCGGGTCGAGGAGGGCATCGAGTTCTACTCCGCGCTGCGCTCGCGCCGCGCCATCGAGCGCGCCGACATCTGCTGCCTCCTGATCGACGCGACGGAGAAGCTGAACAACCAGGACCTCAAGATCGCCGCGCTGGCCTGGGAAGCGGGGCGCGGGCTGATCGTGATCGTCAACAAGTGGGACCTGTTCGAGAAGGACGACAAGAGCGCCCCGCACTTCGAGAAGGAGTGTCGCGAGAAGGCGCCGTTCCTGGGGTTCGTGCCGTTCCTGTTCACGTCGGCGCTGACGGGCCAGCGCGTCAACCGGGTCCTCGACGTGATCGTGGAGGTCGCCGCCGAGCGCCTGAAGCGGATCAGCACGTCCGAGGTGAACGACCGACTGGAACTGCTGGTGGGGCGCCTGCAGCCCCCGCAGGCCTCCGGGCGCGACGTGCGGCTGATGTACGCGACCCAGGTGGACGTGGCCCCCCCGACCTTCGCCGTGTTCGGCAATCACCCGGACCTCGTCGCCGAGCACTACGTGCGGTACCTGCACAACGGGTTCCGCGAGGCGTGGGGGTTCCGGGGGAACCCGGTGCGGATCCTGCTCCGTCGCAAGGCCGCATGAAGGTCCTGTTCGCGCTCGCCGGGGCCTACCTGCTGGGCTCCATCCCCTTTGCATACCTCGCGGGGCGGATGAAGGGCGTGGACCTGCGGACGTTCGGATCGGGCAACCTGGGCACCACCAACGTCCTGCGCTTGTTAGGCGCGCCGGCGGCCATCGCGGTCTACGCGCTCGACGCGGCCAAGGGATTCCTCCCGGTGCTGTTCTTCCCCGCCGCCTTCGGGTTCCCCGCGCGCGGGGGCTGGGCGGTCCTGTGCGGGCTCTGCGCGATCCTCGGGCACGTGCGACCGGTGTTCCTGATGTGGAAGGGAGGCGGGAAGGGTGTCGCCACGGCGTCAGGCGTCTTCTTCGCGCTCACGCCGCTGGCCACGTTCGCGTCGCTCGTCGGTTTCCTGACGATGCTGGCCGGCACGCGCACGATGTCGATCGCCTCACTGACCGGCGCGGCGATCCTCCCCGTTGGCGTGGCCCTCACGATAGGCTTCGGCAGCCTGCTGTTCTGGGTCTCGCTGGGCGTGGCCGCCTTCGTTTATTGGATGCACCGGGCCAACATCGGCCGCCTCCGCCGCGGCGAGGAACCGAAGCTGACGTTCCGCCGCCCGGGCGGCGGCTCGATCGACGGCCTGTCGCGGCAGGGTCGCGCCTGATGCGGTGCGCGATCGTCGGCGGTGGTGCCTGGGGAACCGCCCTGGCGGACCTGCTGGCCGGCGCGGGCCATGAAGTCCTGCTGTGGGCGCGGGAAGCGGACGTGGTCGAGCACATCAACCAGGACCACGCCAATCCCCGCTTCCTGTCCGGGGTCACGCTCGATCACCGCGTGAAGGCCACCATGGACCTGGCGCAGGCGGTCCGTGACGCCGACCTCGTGGTCTACGCGGCGCCATCGCACGTGTTGCGCGAGGTCGTGCGGGCGGCGGCGCCGGCCGTGGCCGCCGGCGCCATCCAGGTGATCGCCACGAAGGGGATCGAGCCCGGTTCGCTGGCCCTCATGGGCGACGTGGTGGGCGGGGAAGTCCCCGGACGACCGGTGGTCGCGATCTCGGGGCCGAGCTTCGCCGTCGAGGTCGCACGCCGCCAGCCGACCGCGGTCGTCGCGGCGAGTCGTGATGCCGCCGCCTCGGTGACGGTGCAGCAGGCATTCAGCACGCCGCAGTTTCGCGTGTACACCTCGGACGACCTGCTCGGCGTCGAGCTGGCCGGGGCGGTGAAGAACGTGATGGCGGTGGCGACGGGGATCGCCGAGGGCCTGGGGCTGGGCCTGAACCCCCGCGCCGCGCTGATCACCCGCGGGCTGGCCGAGACGACCCGGCTCGGGGTCGCGTTAGGCGCGCGGCCGGAGACGTTCGCCGGACTGGCCGGCATGGGGGACCTCGTGCTGACCTGCACCGGGGTGCTGAGCCGGAACCGCGCCGTCGGGCTGGAGGTCGGGCGGGGACGTGCCCTCGCGGACGTGATGGCCGCCACCGAGACGGTGGCCGAGGGCGTCCGGAACGCGCGGACCACCGCGGAACTCGCCACGCGCGCCGGCGTGACGATGCCCATCGCGTCGGCCGTGCACCGGGTGCTGTTCGAGGGCCAGCCGGCCGCCGAGGCGATCGCCGCGCTGATGCAACGGGAACTGCGAGCGGAGCGAGACGAATGACCGACAAGGCCGTCGTACAGGAGTTCTTCTCGATCGGCGAGGTCTGCGAACTGACGGGCCTCAAGCAGCACGTCCTGCGCTACTGGGAGAGCCAGTTCCGGTTCCTGAACCCGGCCAAGAACCGCTCGGGGAACCGCGTCTACCAGCGCAAGGAAATCGAGCTGATCCAGTACGTGAAGCACCTGCTCTACACGGAGAAGTACACGATCGAGGGCGCGCGCCAGAAGATCGACGAGCACCGCAAGGACGGGGCGCTGCGGACCGAGGCGCGGGGGGCGCTGGGCGTCGAGACGGTCGCCGACGTGGAACGCCAGGTCGCGGACCTGCTGGCCGTCCTCGAAGGCAGCGCGCCGGTGCCGCGGCGTGGCGAGGGTGACGAGGAGCGCGAGTGAGGATCCTCTGCACCAACGATGACGGCATCCTGGCGCACGGCCTCGACTGCCTCGTGCGGGCCGCACAGCAGATCGGCGACGTCACCGTGGTCGCCCCGGACCGGGAGCAGAGCGCCACCAGCCACTCGCTGACGCTCCACCACCCGCTGCGCCCGGTGGCGCGCGGCGAGCGCCGCTACCAGGTGGATGGCACGCCGACCGACTGCGTGATGCTGGCGGTGGAAGCGCTGATGCCGGAGCGGCCGGACTTCGTGTTCAGCGGCATCAACCACGGCCAGAACATGGGAGAGGATGTCCTGTACTCGGGCACCGTCGCCGCGGCCATGGAGGGTCTCTCGCTCGGGATCCCGTCGATCGCCATTTCCTTCGCCGGCGGCGACCTGCGCGCCGACATCTCCCGCCTCGACGAGCAGGTGGACGTGCTCGTGCCGCTGCTCCGACACCTGACCCGGCTGGCGCCGTTCCCGGCGGACACACTGCTCAACATCAACCTCCCGCCCATCCCGCCCGGCGAACAGCAGGGCGTCCGCCTGACGAGGCTGGGCCGTCGGGTCTACTCCAATTCCATCCAGCCCATGCGCGATCCGTGGGGCCGGGAGATCTACTGGATCGGCGGCGGCGACATCTCGTGGCAGGGGCCGGCGGACTCCGACTTCCAGGCGATCAAGGACGGCTGCGTCTCCGTGACGCCGCTGCACCTCGACCTGACCCATCGGGTCATGCTCGACACCGCGGAGGCGTGGTGGCGAACCCCATGATGCCCGAGTACCGGGGCGCGCGACGTCGCCTCGTGGAGACGCTGCAGGAGAGCGGGATCTCGGATCTGGCCGTGCTGCACGCGTTCGAGCAGACGCCACGGCACCTGTTCGTCCCGAGCGGGGTGCGTCACCGCGCATACGAGGACAGCGCGCTGCCGATCGGCAGCGGCCAGACGATCTCGCAGCCATCGGTTCACGCGCGGTACCTGCAGCTCCTCCAGCTCAAGGGGCATGAGAAGGTCCTCGAGGTCGGAACCGGGTCGGGCTACCAGACCGTCCTGCTGGCCCACCTCGCCGCCCGCGTGTTCTCGATCGAGCTGGTGCCCGAGTTGCTGGAGCGGGCCAGGGACGTCATCGCCGCCTGCGAAGTGCGCAATGTGTCACTGATGCTTGGTGATGGAACGCTCGGATGGCGCGAGCACGCCCCATACGACGCGATCCTGGTCAGCGCCGCGGCCCCTGACATCCCCCGGCCGCTCGCCGAACAACTCGCCGACGGTGGGCGCATGATCGTGCCCCTGGGCACCCTCGATGAACAGATGCTCGTCATGGTGACGAGGCGCGGGGACGCGTACGAGCGGCGTGACATCACACCGGTCCGATTCGTCCCGTTACTGGGGACACACGGGTGGTCGGGATGACTCGCTGACCACCGAGCCTGCTGTCCCGGAGCCCGCAACAAAGCCATGGACAGCACACTCTCCGGACCGCCGCGCCGCCCAGGCACGCGCCCATTCATCGGCGGCCGTCCCGCGATCCAGCCGGGACCGCTCGTCGCAACGACGACCCTCACGCGGCCATTCCCGGTCGTGAACGACCGCCACCGCGCGCAACCGACCGCGGTCGCCACCGCGCCGTCGTCGCCGCCGGTCAACGCGCCGACCATCAACGAAACACCGCAGTGGTCGGTGGCGGTCTACGAGCCGGGACTCGAGCACGTCGGCGATCGCCGTGACTGGATGGTGCCGCCATCGCTCGAGGCGATGCCGACGGGGATCGAATTGCCTCCTCCCGCGATCGACGACCTGACCGAGGTCAGCCTCGCGCTGGCCGATGCGGTCCACGAGGCCGGCCGCCACGCGGCGAGCCTTGCCGCCGCGGAAGTCCTCGATGGCGTGGCGCGACGGCTGCGAAGCGGCGAAATTCTGGTCCGCGGCGATGGCCCCACGCAAAGCGACGCCGCCATCGTCGCGTCGGTGCTGACCGCGCTGCTGGGGGACCGCCGCTAACCCATTCACCGATGCCGATCCTCCACCTCCTCGTCGTTGGCAGGGTCCAGGGGGTGGGATTCCGCTGGTTCGTCCGGGAGCAGGCGGACGCCCTCGGGGTGGCCGGGTGGGTGCGGAACGGCGACGCCGGTGAAGTGGAGGTCGCGGCGCGCGGCGCCGAGTCACAGCTCGACGCGCTGCTCGCGGCCGTGGAACGCGGCCCCTCTGGTGCGCGCGTCACCGGGGTGCACCGGGTCTCGCCACCGCCGGATGTGGAGTATCCGGAGCCCTTCACGATCGAGCGATGACGATCACCCGCGTGGGTTCACTCGAGGATCGCCTCCGTGCCCTCATCCGGGATGTTCCGGATTATCCCCGGCCCGGCATCCTCTTCAAGGACATCACGCCGCTCCTCGGCGACGGACTCGCGTTCCGCGAGGCCTGCGAGGCGATGGCGTCACCGTTCCACGAATACGACGTCACCCATGTCGCCGCCATCGAGAGCCGGGGATTCCTGTTCGGCGCACCCATCGCGACGCTGCTCGGTGCCGGCGTCGTGCCGGTGAGGAAGCGGGGCAAGCTGCCGTACGAGTCGCACCTCGAAGAGTACGCGCTCGAGTACGGGACCGACGCGCTGGAGATCCACATCGACGCCGTGCCGCCGGGCGCGCGTGTGCTGGTGGTCGACGACCTCCTGGCCACGGGTGGGACCGCGGCTGCGGCGTGCCGCCTGGTGGAGCGCCTGGAGGGGAGGGTGGTCGGTTGCTCGTTCCTGATCCGGCTGGCGTTCCTCGATGGCCTCGGGAAGCTGGAAGGGCATCCGGCAGCGTCGGTCCTGACTTACGGTGACAGCGGGTCGGCGAGTTCCTGAGCACACCCCGCCTGAGTAGATTTTCGGCGCGGTCGTCCTGGCGGTGGCACGATAGAGCAGGCGGCGCCACGCCCCTGTAGCTCAGGTGGATAGAGCAGCGGTTTCCTAAACCGTTGGCCGCGTGTTCGAGTCACGCCAGGGGCACTGTTACCGGACGCAACCTCCGGGCGGGGGATCGTCCCGCTCGTCACGTTTTCATCCTGATCCTGCAATGGCCAAGACAGACGCAGTACCGGCAGACCTCGAGGACCGCACCGAGACCCTCGTGGAGTGGTCGAAGGCGAACGCGAACAAGTTGGCGATCGCCGGGCTGGGGATCGTGGCGGTCGCGGCCGTGGTGTTCATGTGGCGGGCGTTTGCGGAAAAGAAGGAGACCCGCGCCAGCGCCGCCCTGGGCTCCGCCCAGATGGTGGTGGCGTCGGGGAATGCCGCCCTGGCGCAGTCGGACCTGCAGTCGCTGATCAGCCGGTATGGGGGCACGAAGGCGGCGATCCAGGCCAGGATGCTCCTCGCCCAGGTCCATTTTGGCCAGGGAAAGGTCGACGAGGGACTCCGGGAACTGGACGCAATTGGCTCAGCCGGCCCGTACACGGCGTCCGTTCATGCGCTCAAGGGCGCCGGCCTTGAGCAGTCCGGCAAGGCGGCAGAGGCCGCGGCAGCCTACGTCCAGGCAGCGAACGCGGCAGTAACGGCGGCCTCCAAGGCCGGCTACAACTCGGACGCCGCCCGGGCCTACGCGGCGGGCGGAGATACCGCGGCAGCCCTCCGGATCTGGGAAGCGATGGCCAGCGACGACGCCAACCCGATGTCCGGCGAGGCGAAGGTTCGTGTCGGCGAGCTCAAGGTGAAGCCGATCGGTCAGGGTTAGCAGGCAAGTGTCGCGAGGCTGGCGCTGAGGGGCCGGACACCTGTGTGGTCCGGCCCCTTTGCCTGGCCTGTCTCCAGAACTACCGATAATAGATGTTATGTAAAGTGACGCTGTGGAGACCTGTGGAAAACCGGTTCCCCACCAGGTCCGCCTGCAATACATCTCGTTGGCAGGAAAGATCTTGGCCAGTGCGTAGGATAGTCCACGTTGACCGGCTCGAGACCGCGGCTCCCCGGCGCTGCCAGTTAGGTGGAATCGTCGCACTGGCACCACGTGAGCTGCGGCCTGACAGTGGGTCAAGGCAAGCTTGGGGCCGCCTCCCGGCAAGCTCCACGAGATCAAACGCCCAGCTGGATCTCCCTCAGGTGGCCCTGAAATACGAGGCGCCCTTCCCCGGACACGGTTGGTCGCTCGCCATCGAAGTTCACGACCAGTGGGGCCCCGGAACGGGTGATCAGGCGGATCGGGCCTGTCTCTCCCTTCCACTCGCGGAGCATGGCCGCCGTGGCCACGGAGCCGGACCCACAGGCCAGGGTCTCCTCCTCGACGCCACGCTCGTAGGTCCGGTAGGTCCAGTCCTGCCCGCGGCGGGACACGAAATTCACATTGGCCCCGGCGGCGAGTTGCGGGTGGTGCCGGAGCGCCCGTCCGCGCCCTTCCACGTCCACCGCATCGACGTCGCCACAGGCGACCACGAGGTGCGGGACTCCCACCCGGGCGTAACCGATCGCCGATTCGCCGGGCTCCAGGGGCGCCCCGAAGGTGGCTGCCGCGTCGGCCACGGCAGGCATGCCCACCTGCGCCTGGCCGGCCTCGTATTGCCCCGGGATGGCCCCTGAGGACGTCATGAACGTGAAGCGCGAGCCGTTGTCTACCACCCCCAACTCCACCGCCAGGCGGACTGAACACAACGACGCGTTTCCGCAGAACTCAGCGAGGGACCCATCGCGGTTGAAATAGCGGATGCCATAGGCATGCACCGGGTCTCGTTCCAGCAGCACCACACCGTCCGCGCCCACGCCGCGCCGTCGGTCGCACAAGGCCCCGATCACCGCGGCCGACTCGAGCGGCCCCGGGGGCTGGTCTCGAACGTCGAAGAAGACGAAGTCGTTTCCAGACCCCGTCATCTTCCAGAAGGTCTTGCCGGCAAGCATCAAACCCGTCCCGTCATGGACCACCAGCGGAGCCGCCAGACCATCCAGACCGCTTCCCGCACGATCTTCTTCGACATCTTGCTGCTCCCCTCCGTGCGATCGACGAACACGATGGGGATCTCGACGATCTTGAATCCCTTCTTCCAGGCCCTGAAGCTCATCTCGATCTGGAACGCGTAACCGTTCGACTTGACGTCGTTTAGGTCAATCGCCTCAAGTACTTTCCTGCGAAAGCACTTGTACCCGCCGGTGGCATCGAAGACCTGGAGGCCGGTGACTGCGCGCGCATACACGTTCGCGAAGTAGCTGAGCATCAGCCGGCCAATCGGCCAGTTCACGACCGTCACCTTGCGATCCCGATACCTCGATCCAAGGACGAGGTCGGCGTCCGCGATGCTCGCCAGGAACTGCGGGAGGTGCTGGGGATCGTGCGAGAAGTCGGCATCCATCTCGAACACGAACTCGTAGTCGCGCGTCAGGGCCCACCTGAACCCGGCGACGTACGCAGTCCCCAACCCCAGCTTCCGCTCGCGATGGATCACGCTCACTCGGCTGTCCACGGCGGCCCGTTCGTCCACCAGGGCTCCGGTGCCGTCTGGCGAGCCGTCGTCGACCACCAGGACGTCGATGATGGGCGACTGCGCCAGGACCGCTTCGATCAGCTTGAGGATGTTCTCCCGTTCGTTGTACGTCGGGACGATCACAAGGGCGCGCTCAGGCACGTCTGGCCTTCCCCATGAACGCGGCGCCTCCCCACCAGGCGATGGCCAGCAGCAGCGCAACCAGCGTCACCTTCTTGCCGGTCTCGTATGGCTGGCTGGAGAACCGAAGCGAGATGCTGCGTGCCCCCGCCGGTAGTTCGACCCCGATCAACGTCATGTCGGTGCGGCCGATCGTTCCAGGCTTGCCGTCCACCTGCGCTGACCATCCCGGATAGTAGTTCTCGCTGACGACCAGCGCGGAACCGGCGGTGGCGGGCTGGTCGAGTTCGATGTCGATCGCGCCCGGTTCATACCGGGTGGATCGCGCCTTGATTGGCGATGGATCCGGCATCGTGGTGAGCTGGACCCCGGTCACGGCCGCCGCGGTGTCGAAGAGCGCGGCACGCCTGACGTCGAAGCGGGGGTCGAGGACCGTGGCGAGGACATCGGGATCGGGCGCCTTCACGATGGCCGGGGCCACCCACGCCAGCGGATACTCCTCGGGAAGCTGGTGAAGGTAGACGGTGGTGCCGTACGCATTCTGCACCGGGCCGACCACCTTCTTCATCCCCGGCACACCAAGATCCTCGACGTCGGTGAGGATGTACCGCATGTTCATCAGCTGCCAGAAGTTCGGGTTGACGATGTTCCCCCAACCCGCGGCATGCCCGCCCAGCAACTGGAAGCGACCCAGTTCGTTGCCATGGTACCCGAGCACGGACCGGATGCCGTGGATCATCAACCCATCCCCTCCAAGGAACGGGTCCCGGCCAACGGCAGGCGACGCGAACTGGAGAACCCTTCCCGGCTCCGGCTGCGACTTCAGGTAGGTGATCGTCTCGTCGGCGGCGAAGGTCTGCGCCGCTGGCGGGGAGAATTGCCAGTAGGCACGTTCGACCGACCACAGGTCGACCGCTACGATCCCGGCGAGCAGGTAGCCGCCGGCTTCACGTCCCACGCGACCGGTTGAGAGGAGGAACAGGCACGACAGCGCGAGCGCCCCGAAGAGCGTCGCGCGGAGTGCACCCACCCGCAGCGCCGCTTCATTCGCGTAAACGCGGTCGACCTGCTGTGGTTCGGCGAGGCCAGCGGCGAGGCTGGTGAGCCCGCCGGTCGCCCCGATGACTCCCACGGCGAGCACCGCGATGGACCACCCGATCAGGTACCGCCGCGACACGTTGCGGTGTACCGCGCGTTCGGCGCCAAAGCCCGCCAGGACCGCCACTCCGAACGAAACCACATACAGCATGGTGCTCGGCGCCCTGAAGAACTTCGTCCCGGGCACGATCGCGAAGACGATCCGGTAGAAGGGCGTGTTGCCGCCCAGCGCCCAGAGCAACGCGACGATCGTCACGCCGGCGAAGAACCAGGTCAGTTTCCGGGACACCGCGACGCGCCCACTCGCAAACGCCAGCGCCACGAGGAGGATCACCGCGATGCCGAGGTACTCGCTGTGCAGGTGGATGCCGTTGTCACCCCAGTAGCGATCCAGGATCCCGGAGAACTGCGGCACCCAGAAGTTGACCATTTCCTCCGGGGGCATGGAGTACGAAGTCGCGGCCTCCCAGGGCTTCCCCAGGGCCCGCGGCGACCACGGGACGTACTCGCGCACCGGGAGGTACTGCACGGCCCCCATGACGCCCCCCAGGACCACGGCAGCGGCAGCCGTCGCCAGCCGCCTGACGGCGACCGGCCGCGGGAGGGCGCCGCCGCCGGTGTCGGCGAAGGCCAGGAACAGCCCGAGCGATCCGCTGACCAGCAGCATGTACTGCAGCAGCTGTGGATGGGGACTGAGGACCCCGAGGCCGACCGTGAGGGCGAGCCCTCCCCAGGCCCAGCCCCGGCCGTCCCGCACGCCGCGCACGACGAGGAACAGGGCCAGGGGCAGCAGCGCCGAGATGAACAGCTTGCCGTCGTGCCCCGGCGAGACCAGGCCGGCGACGTTCCCGCTCATCATGTACGCCAGGCCCCCGACGAGGGACCCGAAGAACCCGAGACCTAACGAGCGGAGGAACGTGAAGGTGAAGACACCGGCGAGGAAGACGTGGATGATGAAGCCCCAGGTCATGGCCACGTCCGTCGGCAGCACCATCCGCAGCAGGAACGTCGGGTAGAAGATGTCCCCGTGCATCGCGGCCACGTACGGCATGCCACCGAACAGGTACGGGTTCCAGAGCGGGAACGACCCGGTCGCGCGCAGCGTAGCCGCCGCGAACTCGCGGAAGGCGTAGCCGGCGATGAACTGGTCGCTATGGGGCCGGGCCAGAAACTGGCCGGCGAGCGCCGGCCAGCCGAGCGACATCGCCGCCAGCGCGTAGGTGGCGACAGCCCAGATGGTGGCCCTCCGCGGCAAGGCGACAGCGGTTTCCGCCGTTTCGATGGTTCGCGTCATTCCTGGTGCTGGAGGGTCCGGGTCAGCCAATCGCCCAAGATACGTTCCCGGACAGTGGGTGCGCAGGCGGATTCACCAATCAGTCACCGGGCCGGGGCGGTCTGGTTCCCGGGCTGGGGTTCAGCGGGAGTCGGCACCGCTGAGGACGGACTCATACAGCAGGCGGTACCTGCGCGCGACCGACTCGGGTGCGTAGCGCGCCACTGCCGACTGGCGCCCTGCCCTGCCGACCTCGTGACGCGCCTCACTCGAGAGGACTCGATCAAGCGCGACGGCCAGGGCCGGGGCGTCCCCGGGTGGAGTGAGGTAACCCGTCACCCCGTCCTCGATGCTGTCGGCCAGGCCGCCTGACGCGAACGCGACCACGGGTGTCTCGCACAGCTGGCCCTCGACCGCCACGAGCCCGAAGCCCTCCTCCCGCGAGGGCACGACGAGAGCGGCCGCCCCCCGGTAGAACTCGAGCAGCTGCGGTTGAGGCAGGGCGCCATGCCACCGGATGCGGGACTCCAGGCCCAGCGCACCCGCGCGGTGGCGCAGCGCCTCGGCATCGGTGCCGTCGCCGATCGCGTCGAGCGTCGCGGGCACGCGCATGGCCGCCATCGCCTCCAGCAGGAGCCCGATTCCCTTTTGGGCGTTCAGGCGGCCGACGAAGAGGAGGCGATCGGGGTGTCGCGTGCCACCCGGCGTGAACAACGACGTCGCGACCGGCATGGGGGACACGACCGGGTCGGAGCGCGGCGCCATCGCTTTCACCTGCCCCGCCAGCCAGGTCGACACCGTGGTGACCGCGCTGGAGTGAGCCAGCGTATGGCGCAGGAGCGTCCGGGCGAGGCTGTTGCCCATCGCCAGGCGGACGTCGGTGCCATGCATCGTGGTCACCATCGGGATCCCGGCGAGCCCCGACACCCAGGACCCGACCAGCCCACCCGGGAACCACCAGTGCGCGTGCAGGAGCGACGGTTCGAAGTCCCGCCTCACGCGGGTGCCGCTGGCAAACTCGGACCCCAGGAAGCCGAGGAGGGCCAGCTTGGCGCCCAGGGAACGGGCGACCTCCTCGGCCATCTGGCCCGTGTAGGCGAGGCGCTGGTAGCGGCGGGGTGCATACCGGAAGCGGTGGACCGGAATGCCGTCGAGTACCTCGTCCGCCGGCAGGTGGTCGCCGGCGGGGGCCACGACGGACACGCGCACGTCCTGGTCGGCGAGGGCCCGCGCGAGGTGGAGCAGGAAGGCGCCGGGGGCGTCGCCGGCCGTCCTGGGGTACGAATGCGTGAGGAACAGGACGCGCATCGACGCCTAACGATCGCGGTCGTCCAGGGTGTCCACCTGGCGGCGCAGCTCGCGCAGCTGCGCCCGGACCCCGGCGATCATCTCCCCCAGCAGGCCGGCGACAAAGAGCACCGCGCCCAGCAGCAGACCGGTCTGGACGGCCACCCACGCCGCGCGGACGCCCTGCCCCGTGGCGAACAGTACCAGGCCCGTGACGCCGCTGGCGACGGTGAGGAGGACCCCGAGCATGCCGAAGAACAGCAGGGGCTTGGGCGCGAAGCGCAGCTCGAACCAGACGGAGAGCATGTCGAGCACGCCGACCGGGATCCGGGAGACGCCGAACTTCGATCGCCCGGCGTGGCGGGGATAGAGCGGCACCGGGATCTCCCGCACCGAGAATCCCTGCGCCGCCGCGAGCACGATCAGGTAGCGGTGCCAGTCGGGGCGGACCGGGATGTGCTCCATCACCTCGCGGCGGTAGGCCTTCACGCTGTTCAGGTCCTTGACGCGAATCCCGAACAGCGCCCTGCTCAGGCCGTTGTAGATACGGGAGACGAAGGCCTTCTCGTAGGTCCCCTGCTTGAAGCCCGTGACCATGTCCGCCTCGCCGGCCAGGATCGGTGCGACCAGCCGCGGGATGTCCTCGGGAAGGAACTGGAGGTCGGCGGGATAGAACACGAGCACGTCGCCGTGCGAGTGCAGGTACCCGGTGCGGAGTGCATCGGCGATCCCGCGACGCGTGCGATGGCGTACGGCGCGCAGGAACGGGTACTCGGCGCGAAGCGCCTTCAGCACGGCCCACGTGTCGTCCACGGACCCGTCGTCGATGACGACGACCTCGTACCTGGTGCCGCCGCCAGCCAGCGCAGCCGCCGCCAGTTCCAGGAACTTCGGCAGGTTCTCCGCTTCGTCCTTGGCGGGAACGAGCACCGACACGTCGACGTCGGCCTGTCGCGGGGGACGCTCGATGCGCTCGACATCGACGGGGGTGTTCCGGAGCGTTTCGTGACGGGTGACTCGGGACTCGGGACCCGGGATTGCGCGGGGGGCTTCGTGTCCCCCGTCCCCCGTCTCGCGTCCCGTGGTCATACCCGCTTCCTCATGCGGGCCGACAGCACGCCGAGCTGGTCGCGATACTTCGCCACGGTGCGGCGGGCGATGTTGACGCCCTGGTCCTGCAGGATGGCGACGATGGCCTGGTCGGTGAGCGGGTTCTTCGGGTCCTCGCCTTCCACCAGCTTCTGGATCTGGTCCTTGATACCGCGTGCCGAGACGTCCTCCCCTCCGGTGGTGCTGAGCCCCGAGGAGAAGAAGAACTTGAGCGGCAGCACGCCCCGCGGCGTCTGCACGAACTTTTCGTTGGTCACCCGGCTGACCGTGCTCTCGTGCATCCCGATGTGCTCGGCCACCTCGCGCAAGGTCAGCGGTCGCAGGTACTGCACACCCTTCTCGAAGAAGTCGCGCTGCTTGTCGACGATGTAGTTCGTGACCTTGAGCATGGTCTGGCGGCGCTGCTCAATCGCCTGGATCATCCAGTTGGCGGAATTGAGCTTGCTGGAGATGAACTCCTTGTTCTCGCCATCGAACTTCCGGCGGTCGCGCGCGATCTCCTGATACACCTTGCTCAGTCGCAGGCGCGGCAGGTTGGCGTCGTTGATGAACACCATGTACTTCCCGTCGATCTTGTCGACCACGAGGTCCGGCACGATGTAATTGTCGGTCGCGCTGCTGTAGCGCAGTCCCGGCTTCGGGTCCAGCTTCGCGACCTCGTCGGCGGCCTGCTGCACTTCGGTCACGCTGACCTGGAAGCGCCGCGAGATCTCGCTCCAGCGGTGGCTGATGAGCTCGTCGAATGCGTCCCGCACCAGGCGCCCCTCGATGGCTTCCTCGCGACCGGCCTCGCGGACCTGGATCAGCAGGCACTCGCGCAGGTCACGGGCGCCGACGCCCGGCGGGTCGAGCGACTGGACGATGGCGAGCATCGCCTCGGCCTCTTCCATGGTGTACAGCGGGACATCGTCACCGCGGCCGGCTTCTTCCGCGACCTGTGCCACGACCTCGTTGATCCCGCTCAGCAGCTCATCGAGCGAACAGGCGAGCCACCCGTTTTCGTCGATGTTGCCGATGAACTCCTCGGCAAGCAGGAGCTGGCGCGGGGTGAGCTCGAGCAGGGACACCTGGTCGCGGAGGTGGTCGTCGAGGCCGCGCTGCTCGACCGAGACCGGCTCGTAGTATTCCTTCTCCTCGTGCTCCTCCCGGTGGCCGGGACTGTCGAAGCCGTCGAGGAGGATCTCCTCCCAGTCGATTTCGTTCTCCTTCGCCGTCTCACCTTCGGGCGCCGCCGGCTCCACCATCTCGGTGGACCCGGCCGCCTCCTCCTCGCCGTCCTGGGTGGCATCTTCCTCGTCGTCCTCGGGCTCGATGAGCTCGAGGAACGGGTTGACGAGAAGCTCCTGCTTCAGGTGCTGCTGGAGGTCCAGCAGCGGCATGTAGAGCAGGTCCATCGCCTGGTAAAGGCGTGGATTGATCTTGAGCTCCTGCCGGAGCGAGGCGCTCTGGCTGAGCCCTGTCTTCACTGGCCGTTCCCTTCGGAGGCGAAGCGGTTCCGGAGGCGCGCCGTGAGGGTCGGCCCGAGGTAGTGCCGGGAGACCTCGTCATCGAAGACCAATTCGCGCACGGTCCCCGACACCTTGACCTGTCCGTCGAACATGATGTAGGCGCGGTCGACGATATCCAGCGTCTGCTCCACGTTATGGTCGCTGATCAGCACGCCGATGCCCTTCGTGCGAAGTCCCGCCACGATGGTCTGGATATCGTGGACGGCGATCGGATCGACTCCGGCGAAAGGCTCATCGAGCATCATGAACTTCGGCTGGGTGACGAGGGCCCGGGTAATCTCCAACCGGCGGCGCTCGCCCCCGGAGAGCGAGTACGCCTTGTTGCCGCGCAGGTGCTTGATGTTCAACTCGTCCAGCAACTCATCTAACCTCTTGCGACGCTCGGCCTTACCGATTGGCAACGTCTCGAGGATGGCCAGGATGTTCTCCTCGACGGTGAGCTTCCGGAAGACCGACGGTTCCTGGGAGAGGTAGCCGATCCCGCGACGCGCGCGCTTGTACATCGGCATCCGCGTGATGTCGGTGCCGTCGAGCCGGATGCGGCCCTCGAGCGGGTCGATCAGGCCGACGATCATGTAGAACGTCGTGGTCTTGCCGGCACCGTTGGGTCCCAGCAACCCGACGATCTCGCCCTGGCGCAGGTTCACCTCGACGTTGTCCACGACGCGGCGGCGACGATACGCCTTGCTCAGGCCCTCGGCGTGGAGGACGCTGCCATGCGCCGTGGTGACGGCGGCGACGGGTGGCGCGACCGGCGCCACGGCGGCCACCTCGCCGGTCTGCCGGAATCGCTCGGCGACTTCCCCGCGCATCGCCGCGATCTGCGACCAGACGTCGGGGGTGACGCGCAGGCCAGGCTCTCCACCGCCGGCCGCCGTCACGGGCCACGCGATCACCCGCTGCGCCGTGAGGCGCGGCAGGACGGAGTTGTCGAGGAATGCGCGCACCTCGTCAAGGCTCAATCGACCTGCCTCACGCGTGGCGTCGTCGCCGCGGGCCCGCAGGGACTCCAGGAAGTCGTCACGGAACCGGATCGCCACCCGGTTGACCGCGGCGGACCCGGTCTCGTCGGCCTCGGTCACGATCGCATGCAGGGCGAACGCGTTGGAGCGATCGCCCGCGGCCAGGCGATCGACCAGCGCCCGGACGTCTGCGCCCCGATCCGGAGTGTTCACCTGGACCGCCGGTCGAAAGGGTGCGTGCCGTCCCGCATCGGGGGACGCCGTGCGCCGGGTGCGGGCGCAGGAGGCCGGGCGGGTCGCCGCGGGGTCGCCGCGGAATCCACGGCCACCGGCGCCAGGAAGACGCCGGAGACCTGGTCCGTCACGGTCACGTTCTGCACTTCGTTGGCCTGGAAGGTCAGCCGGATCACGCGTCCCGTCACGTAGTTGATACCGGGCCGCGAGCGATCGCCGCTGTCGGCCGCGATCTGATAGTAGGCGCTCGCCTCGCCGGATGCGAAGAGGTCGCGGATCCGCGGCGTGGTGGTGTCGCTGGCGGCGACCGAGTCGAACCGCGCAATGAGGGTGTCGCCACGGATCCAGTCGCGCTCGTCGCTCACGATCTTCGTCGAATCGGGGTCGGACTCGGCGAACGCCTTGCCGATGGCCCGCAGTTCGCGGATGCGCTGTCCGGGCATCACGATGTCGAGTGAATCGGCGACGATATCGCGCTCCTTCGTCGTGGCGAAGGCGCCTGACGGGCCGAACGCGAACGCGCGGTCGAGCTTCTCCCCCTTCACGCGGAGGTCGATGGTGTCCGAGCGGAGCGTGAACTCCTTGCTGGTCGCGGATGCGGAGTCGATGGCCATGACGCGCTCGACCTGCCGTCCGGCGCCATACAGCTCGATCACCCGGCCCTTCAGCGTATACGGCTGTGTGCCCCTGCTCTCGACCACCGGTCCCTTCATCAGGCGGGAAAAGTGGTGCGCGCCGTCGAGGAGCGCCGAGTCGCCGACGGCGGTGAGGTCGGAGCGCTCCAGCCGGACGTCGCCCATTGCGTGAAAGGTCGAGTCCCCATCGCCGATGATGGTGTTGGCCAGCACCGTCACCGGCGGCTGGTCGCGACCGGCGGAGTCCTTCTCCACGTACGTCAGGCGCGGGCGCTGCGTCGCCACGATGCGCTCGCGGTCGCGGATGCCGCGCACCGGCCGGAAGTACTCGAGCTGCACGGCATCGAGCGAAGCGGCTTCCTTCGTCATGACCGCGTGGACGTCCTCCTGGAACAGGAGCCGTTCCTCGGCCCGGAAATACGTCACGCGGCGCGCGTCGATGGCGTACCGCGTCTCACGGTACTTCACGTTGCCGATGAGGATGTGCAGGTCGTTGATCTCGTAGCTCTCGGCGCTGTCCGCTTCGATGGTGATGTCCTGGCCGCGGCACTTGCCCACCAGCCCGCCGCCGACATAGGTGAAGTGCTTCTTCGTGGTGGGGTCCTGGATTCGCTGGGCGCGCGTGGAGTCCGTGTTCAGCAGGTCGAGGACACAGCGACGTTCCGGCGCCGCGACCGCGGCGGGAGGCGTCGTGGGCGGTGCCGCGGGCGCGGCAGCCACGGGCGGTGCGACCGGCGCAGCCACCGAGGCCTTGATCGAGTCCTCGCGGGCGCGGTCGGCGGCCTCGCGAGCGCGCCGCTCGGCGGCGGTGTCGGCGGCCGCCGGTGTGCCGGTCGCCGGTAGCGGGCGTTGCCCCGAGCGCCCGCATGAGCCGAGGGCGATTGCGCCCACCAGGATCAGGACCGCCATGCGCGAGGTCATCGCTTGGGGATCTTCACTGGCGTCCCGCTGAGCGAGGCGCCGCGCAGGATGCGCATGTTGGTCATGTCCGGGTTCGAGACGAACCCGATCCCCTTCGTGACCCGCTCGCCTTCCGTGAGCGTGAACGCGCTGTCGCTGGAGATCTCCTGTCGCGACGGGTCGTACCTGACGTGGGGGGACTCCATCTGCTGGCCGTCGGTGGACACGATCACGACGTTCCCGCGTGCCTCGAGCGTTCCGAGCCTGTTGTTGTGGACGCCCTGCAGCGCGGTGAGCACCGCGTCCTGCTCGCCCGTCGGCGTGAAGAAGGTCGCGGTGACCTTGCGCAGTTCCTCGCGCGTGGCGTCGTCGTACACCAGGAGCGTGTCAGCACGCACCAGGGCGCGACGGACGCCTTCATCGGTGAGGATGAAGTTGATCCCGAATGCCATCTGCTCGGCCGAATCCGGCAGGAGCGCCTCGGTGGCAACCGGCGGGGCCTGCGACTCCTTGCAGGCCAGTGCGGGGCCGGCAAGCAGGAGGCAGAACGCCAGGCGAGCGGCGCGGGTCATGCCACCCCCGCGCGCATGAGGTCATGCAGGTGAACCACGCCAACCAGTTGTTGAGAGTCGTCGACCACCGGCATGGCCATGATGCCGATCTGTTCCATGCGGTACACTGCCCCGCTCGCAAGTTCCTCGGCGGTGGCGACCTTGGGCGCGCGGGTCATCACCGATTCCAGGGAGATGCCGAAGATGTCCTGGGTGCGCTCCAGAAGCCGCGTGAGATCGCCGGCGGTGAAGACGCCAGCCACTCGCCGATCGGGCGACGTGGCGATCACGATTCCCCGGCGCTCGGCGAGCCAGACCACCGCCTCGCGCATGGTGGCGTCGGGTGTGAGTACGGGGAGCCGCTCACGCTCCATCACGTCGCGGACACGGGTCACCAGTTTCCTGCCGAGCGCTCCACCAGGATGGATTCGCGCGAAGTCCTCTCGACGGAAACCCTTCCGCTCGAGCACCGCGACCGCGAGGGCGTCGCCAAGGGCGAGGGCAGCGGTCGTGCTCGTGGTGGGCGCGAGGTCGTGCGGACACGCTTCCTCCTTCACCCAGGCGTCGAGGACGGCGTCACACTCGCGGCCCAGCGTGGAGCCGGCCGCGCCAGTCAGGGCGATGGTCCTGGCACCAAACCGGCGCAGGTGCTCGAGCAGGGCCAGCAGTTCGGCGGACTCACCGCTCTTCGAGATGAGGAGCGCGACATCGCCGGCGCCGACCATGCCGAGGTCTCCGTGGAGCCCTTCCACCGGATGCAGGAACGTGGCTGGCGTCCCCGTGGAGGTGAGGGTCGCTGCGATCTTCCGACCCACGTGCCCGGACTTGCCGACCCCCGAGACGATGACGCGCCCGGTGGACGTGGCAACGAGATCCACCGCGGTCGCGAAGTGATCGCCAAGGCGACGCTCCACTTCCGCGAGCGCCTCCGCTTCCATGCGAACGACACGCCGCCCGGCCAGGATCGCATCGGTGGGAATCATGCGGGCACGTCCTCGGTCGCGCGGGAGCGCATGTACGACTCGACGAGGCCGTCCCACTCCCCGCGTGCGCGCAACAGCAGCTCGGCGAACTCGCGCACGGCGCCATGGCCACCCGGTCTCGTCAGGCGCACGCGGGCCACGCTGGCCACCTCGGTCGTGCAGTCGGCTACGGCGACCGGAAGCCCGACGATCCGCAGGACGCCAAGGTCCGGCAGGTCATCGCCGACGAACGCCACGTCGCGTTCGGCGATGCCCTTCGCCACCAGCAGCCGGCGCAGCGCCGGGACCTTTCGCGCGTGTTCATCCTGCACGACGTCGGTGATGGCGAGTTCGCGAGCGCGCAGCGCGACCGCGTCGGAGACGCGGCCGGTGATGATCGCCACGTCGATCCCGGCGCGCTGGAGCATCTTGATCCCGAGCCCGTCGCGGATGTCGAAGCGCTTGAACTCCAGGCGGCGGCCGTCGACGTCCCCGAGGAAGATCCCACCCTCGGTCAGGACGCCATCGACGTCCAGCCCGACCAGCCGGATCCGGCGGGCGAGTTCCGGGTCGAGGGCGAGGGTGCGCACGGGTTCCGTCACCGCGCCGCCTCACGCACGGCCACCAGGCGCCTGACGAGTGCGTCGAGGTCCCCGAGGGGCAGCATGTTGGGGCCGTCGCTGGGGGCGTGGTCGGGATCCGGGTGGGTCTCGAGGAAGACGCCGTCCGCCCCGGCCGCGACCGCCGCGAGCGTGAGCGTCGGGATGAACTCCCGTGCGCCACCGCTCGCGCCGCCCTCGCCCAGGCCCGGGCGCTGGACCGAGTGCGTGCCGTCGAAGATCACGGGGCACCCCGTAGCCGTGCGCAGTCGCGGGATGGCGCGCATGTCCACGACCAGGTCGCCGTAGCCGAAGAAACTCCCTCGCTCGGTGACGGCAATCGCGCGCTCGTGACCCGTGACTCGTGACTCGGCGACGCGGTCCTCAGACCTCGGACCTCGGATCTCGGACCTCGCGCCACGCACCTTCTCCACGGCGCCCTTCATGGCTTCCGGCGCCATCCATTGCCCCTTCTTTACGTTCACGGCCTTGCCCGTGGCGCCCGCCGCCTCGAGGAGGTCGGTCTGGCGGCAGAGGAATGCCGGGATCTGCAGGACGTCGGCGACCTGCCCGACTGCCTCGCACTGCTCGGGGAGGTGGACATCGGTCAGCACGGGCAGCCCCGTCTTCGCGCGGACGCGCGACAGTTGCTCCAGTCCCTCGTGCAGGCCTGGGCCGCGATGCGCGCCAGCATTGGAACGGTTGGCCTTGTCGAAGCTGGCCTTGAAGACGATCCCCCCGGGCACGTGCTCGGCGAGGCGAGCGAGCGCATCGGCCACCCGGAGGTTGAGGGCGTCATCTTCGAGCACGCACGGACCAGCGATGAGGAACAGCGTGTCGCGGGGGAAGCCGCCGAACATGCTAGTCAGCGGCTTCAACGAGCGCCGGGCCGGCGGACGATGCCGAGGCGCGACGCCGTACCGCCGCCGCGGCGGCGATGAAGCCGGCGAACAGCGGGTGCGGACGCGTCGGACGGGAGCGCAGCTCCGGATGGAACTGCACACCGATGAACCACGGGTGGTTCTCGAGTTCCACGATCTCGACGAGCGACCCATCCGGGGACAGCCCACAGAGCCGCAACCCGTGGGCCACGAACTGGTCGCGGTAGCCGTTGGACACCTCGTAGCGATGGCGGTGCCGCTCGCTCACCTCGGGCACGCCGTAGATCTCGGCCGCGCGCGAGCCGCGCTGCAGCCGGCACGGATACGCACCGAGGCGCATCGTGCCGCCCATGTCCTGCACGTGCTTCTGCTCCTCCATGAGGTCGATCACGGGATTGCTGCACTCGGGCGCGAACTCGCTCGAATGCGAGTCGGGCAGGGCCAGCACGTTGCGGGCAAACTCGATGATGGCGACCTGCATCCCGAGGCAGATGCCGAAGAACGGCAGGTTGGTCTCGCGCGCGGCGCGCACCGCCTCGACCATGCCGTCGACGCCGCGCACGCCGAACCCACCCGGCACGAGCAGCGCGTGGTGGCCGGCGAGGAGTTCCCGCGCCCGCGTCCCGTCGGTGAAGAGGTCGCTCGAGAGCCACGAGATGTCGACGCCCACGTCGTTGGCGATCCCGCCATGGACGAGCGCTTCCTGGATGCTCTTGTAGGCGTCCACCAGCTCGGTGTACTTGCCGACGACCGCCACGCGAACGCGGTCGCGCGGCGTGAGGACGCGGGACACCATCGTCCGCCACGAGGACAGGTCCGGCTCGTTGCCCTCGAGTTCAAGGCGCCTGACGACGCGCTCGTCGAGGCCCTGGTCGTAGAACGCGAGCGGGATCTGGTAGATCGTGGGCACGTCGCGGCTCTCGATGACGTTCCCGAACTCGACGTTGCAGAAGAGCGCGATCTTGCGCTTCACGTCCTCGGAGAGCGCGCGTTCCGTCCGGCAGATCAGGAAGTCGGGCTGGATACCGATTTCCATCAGCTCGCGGACCGAATGCTGGGTCGGCTTCGTCTTCACCTCGCCGGCCGCCGCGATGTAGGGCACGAGCGTGAGGTGGATGAAGATCGCGTTCTGGCGTCCCACTTCGTGCCGGAACTGGCGAATGGCCTCGAGGAACGGCAGGGACTCGATGTCACCGACCGTGCCGCCGATTTCCACGATGACGACGTCGTTGCCAGGCGCCACGCGCTTCATGTGGGCCTTGATCTCGTCGGTCACGTGCGGGATGACCTGCACCGTGCTGCCGAGGTACTCGCCGCGCCGTTCCTTGTGGATCACGTTCTGGTAGATCCGCCCGGTCGTGACGTTGTTCGACTGCGACAGCGAGCGATCGATGAAGCGCTCATAGTGGCCCAGGTCGAGGTCCGTCTCGGCGCCATCCTCGGTGACGTAGACCTCCCCGTGCTGGAACGGCGACATGGTACCCGGGTCGACGTTCAGGTAGGGATCGAACTTCATGATGGTCACGGTCAGCCCGCGTTCCACGAGCAGGCGGCCGAGTGACGCGGAGGCGATGCCCTTCCCCAGCGACGAGACAACACCGCCGGTGACGAAGATGTAGCGAGTGGCTTGCTGCCGAGGCGCGGTTTGCATCAGGGTCGTCCGGCGAAAAGGTCATCCCACAGGGCGTTTGCGCGAGCCAGGTCTTCTTCTGTATCCACGCCGCCCAGGGGCGGCGCCTCCACCACGTGCACGCCGATGGCGAGTCCCGCCGCCATCGGTCGCAACTGTTCAAGGCGTTCGATTCGCTCGAGGTCGTGCACCGGAAGCGATACCCACTGGCGCAGCGCCTGGCGCGAGTAGGCATAGAGGCCGAGGTGCTGGCGCACGAGACCGTTCCGGATCGCGAGGTCCGTTCGGTCGCGCAGGAACGGGATCGGCGCCCTCGAAAAATACAGGGCGCGCCCGCTGTCATCGCACACGACTTTGACGACATCGGGATTGTCCACGATCCCCGAAGTCGCGCGCGCGGCGCACGTGCCGAGGGGGAATCTCCCATCGCGCACCAGCGCGGCGGCGCCGGCGATGGCCTCGGTGCGAACGAAGGGTTCGTCACCCTGGACGTTGACGATGATCCCGAATCCGGCGCAGTCGGGGCGTTCAGCCACCTCGGCGACCCGATCGGTACCCGAGGGATGGTCGGCGCGGGTCATGGCGACTTCCCCGCCGCGATCGCGCACGACGCTGGCGATTTCGTCGGAGTCGGTCGCGACAATCACGCGGTCCGCGGCGGCCGATTCGACGACGCGCTCCCAGACCCGGACGATCAGTGGCGCTCCACCAAGGAGACGGAGGGGTTTCCGGGGGAGCCTCGTGGCACCGAGCCTGGCGGGGATGACCGCGAGGGTGCTCAGGGCGCTTCGATCGGAGGCGTGCGACGATGCAAAAGGCACGCCATTCAAGGTATCCCGCTGCCTCACGAAATCAAAGCGCCGCGCGCCAGGCTGAGACCAGCCTAGCCGGCCTGACCGGCAACCTCCGCCACGGCGCGCCGGTGCGCGAACAACCCAGCCGCCACGGCCAGGCCGGCCACGGAGCGGCAGACGACGGTTACGACGAGAAGCGAGAGGCCCACCTTGGCGGGGTCATGAAAGACGTGATCCGTGAGGAGGGCCACCGTGGGTGGCCCCAGGCCGATGCCGACGAAGTTCAGCAGGAAGACCAGCACCGCCGACGCCTGGCCTCGCATGGCGGCCGGGCTCATCTCCTGCATCGCCGCCGCGGCGGCGCCGAACGGGGCGGCGGCGACAATATTTGTGATCAGGAGCCCCGTCAACAGTACCCACTCGGTTGGTGGCAGGAAGAGGGGAAACGCCGCGACGACCGAGATTGCGGCGGCCAGGATGAGGACGAGGAGGTTGCCATCGCGCCGGCCGCGGGCCTTCAGCCAGTCTGCCAGCCGGCCGCCGGCAAGTACGCCTACCACCCCGAAGATCGCGGTCGCCCCGCCCATCAGGAGTCCTACCTTGCCCGGGCTCCAGCCATGGGCGCGATAGAAATAGGCGGGGAACCAGAAGGCGGTGCCGTAGTTCACCATCGAGAAGAGCGAGATGCCGACGGCGAAGGACGCGTAGGCGGCGCCGTGCCGCCGGAACCAGGCCACCACTTCGGTGGTCGAGTAGACGTGCGCCGGGACGGCATGGGCCGCGCGTCCGCGTCGTGGTTCGCGCACGGTCAGCGCCAGCAGCGAGAGCAGGAAGCCGGGCAGCCCGACCACGATGAAGACCTTCTGCCAGGGCCGGATTTCACCGAGGATCGGCAGGTTCCACGGTGCCTGTCCGCTGACCGTCTCGATCACGGCGCCACCGATGAAGTACGCCAGGCCGGACCCGATGAAGACGCCGCTGGTGAAGAGGCTCATCGCGGTCGCGAGCTTGTGCGGCGGGAAGTAGTCGGCGATGAGCGAGTACCCCGACGGCGAGAGGGTCGCCTCGCCGACGCCGACACCGACGCGGGCGGCGAAGAGCTGACCATACGTGTTCGCGACCCCGCTGGCGGTGCACATCACGCTCCACAGGGCCACTCCCCAGGCGATGATGGCGCGGCGACTGCGCCGGTCCGCGAGCCGGCCCACGACGAACGCCGAGAAGGCAAAGGTGATGGCGAAGGCCGGACCGAGCAGGAAGCCCATCTCGGTTTCGCTCAGCCCGAGGTCCGCCTGTATTGGCGTGACGAGCAGCGCCAGGACCTGGCGGTCGATGAACGACGAGACGTTCAGGATGAGCAGGACGGTGACGACCCACCACGCGTATCCCGTGCCGGCGGGGACGCCGGCGCGCTGCTCGTCAGGCACCCGCATGCGATCGGCTCCGCGCCGCGAGCGTGAGGAAGTTGGCCAGCAGGTCGCGTCCGTGGACAGTCATGACGGACTCGGGGTGGAACTGGACGCCCCACACCGGGTGGGTGCGGTGCTGGACGGCATGGATCTCTCGCGGGTCGTCCTGCGCCACCGCGGTGACGGCGAGCGCCGGCGGCAGTGACGCCGGTTCGGCGATGAGGGAGTGATAGCGCATGACCTCGAGGGGCGACGGCAGTCCCTCGAACAGGCCGGTGCCATCATGGAGCACCCGCGACGTCTTGCCGTGCATGACGCGGCCGGCCCGCACGACCTGCCCCCCGTACGCCTCGACGATGGCCTGGTGCCCGAGGCAAACGCCGAGGACCGGGATGGTCGGTCCCCACCGCCTGACGAGTGGGACCGAGATGCCGGCCTCGGACGGGGTGCAGGGCCCGGGCGATATCACGATGGCGTCCGGGGCGAGTGTGGCGATGTCGTCGACGCCGAGGGCGTCGTTGCGGTGGACGACGGGATCCGCGCCAAGCTCGCCCAGGTACTGGACGAGGTTGTACGTGAAGGAGTCGTAATTATCCAGGACGAGGATCATGCTGGCAATGCGGGCTGCGTGGTGATTGCTGCTTACTGGGGCTGCAACTGGTTGCTGGGGCGAGGGCTGGAGTTCCCAGTGGGATCCCCAGTGGGAGCCCCCAGTGGGAGCACCCAGTGCGAGCACCCAGCGGCAGCCCCCAGAAAGCAGCAATCAGGACGCAGTTCCCTCGCCTGCCCCCGCAGCCCCGCCCGCTCACCCCCGCGGATGGTACTGCTTGTGGACCGTTCGAAGATACTCGCGGTCCACGTGCGTGTAGACCTGCGTGGTCGACACATCCGCATGCCCGAGCATCTCCTGGACCGCGCGCAGGTCGGCGCCGCCTTCCAGCAGGTGCGTCGCGAACGAATGACGAAGCGTGTGTGGCGTCACGTTGCGCTCGATCCCGGCTGCGGTCACGTGCTTCCGGAGAATCGTCCACGCGCCCATGCGCGAGAGGGGCGTGCCCCTCGCATTCAGGAACATCACGCCCTTCCCTGCGCCCCGCTCCAGGCGCGGCCTGAGCTCGCGCAGGTAGATGGCGATCGCTGCCGCCGCCGAGCGCCCGAACGGCACCAGTCGCTCCTTCCCGCCCTTCCCGAACACCCGGACCAGCCGCTCGTCCAGGTGCACGTCGCGCACTGCCACCGAGATCCACTCCGACACGCGCAGTCCCGCGGCGTATGCCAGTTCGAGCATCGCCTTGTCCCGATAGTACATCGGGTCGTCCTGCCGGGGCGCGGTGAGGAGCCGCTCCACCTCGGCCTGCGACAGCACCTCCGGCAGCGTCTGCCAGCGCTTCGGCATCTCGAGCCGGTCGCTGGGGTCGCCGGGCAGGACGCCTTCCGCCACGAGGAAACCGAACCACGTGCGCAACCCCGCGATCGTCCGCCGGATGGACGATGGCGCGAGCCCCATGTCCTTCAGGTGGTATACGAAGTCGCGGAGCAGCGCCGGGGTCAGGTCCCGCGGCGTCCGCGCCGCATGCTCGCCGGCGTACGTCGCCAGGCGGATCACGTCGCGCCGGTAGGCCTCCCGGGTGCGGTCGGCGTTGCCCTGCTCCAGCGCCAGGAAGTCGTCGAAGCGCTCGAGCAGGAAGGCGCGGCGCGCCTCGTCAGGCAGCGGCGTCGCCTGCATGCTTCTTCCGGCGATGCCGGTACCACGCAATGCCGATCCCGGTCACCAGCACGGTGGCGACCACCCCGGTCACCGTGCCCATCCGCCCCACGGTCCGCACGAGCTGGTCCCAGTTGGACCCGGCACGGAAGGCGGCCCAGGTGACGAGCCCGTACCACGTGCCGGACGCGAGGGTGATCGCGGCCATCGTGCCGAACCACGACGCGCGCAACGCGCCGGCGAACGGTGCCACGATCGCGCGCACCCCCGGGATGAACCGGCCGACGGCCAGCGCCAGCAACCCGTAGCGCTCGTACATCCGGCTGAGCGACGTGTCGGCGGATTCCCGGTGCTTCAGGTGGAACTTCTTCTCCGTCCACTCGGCGCCGAAGCGCCGGCCCACGGCGTACATCACCATGGCCCCGGCCACGTTGCCGAACAGGATCAGCAGGAACGCCGGCATCGGCGACTGGTCCGACCGGGCCGCGATGAACGCGCCCAGGGCGATCAGCACGTCAGCCGGGATCGGCGGGAAGATGTTCTCCGCGGCCGCCAGCAACGCCATCGCGGGAAGCAGCGTCGAGGGCGGGAGCGTCAACAGCCAATCGATGATCGCCTGGAGGTTCACGCGCCCGCGCGCCTGGCGAGGATGGCCGTGGCCATGCAGGCGAGCCCCTCGCCCCGGCCGATCCAGCCCATGCGCTCGTTGCTCTTGCCCTTCACGTTCACGTCGGCCATGCCCACGCCTAACGCCTCGGCCAGCGCCGCCCGCATCGCGTCGCGATAGGGGCCGATGCGCGGCGTCTCCGTGACGACAACGACATCGGCGTTCACGACGGCAAAGCCGGCCCCCTGCGCGCGCGCCACCGCCGCGCGCAGCATCTCCATCGAGTCGGCGCCGCGCAGCGAGGGATCGGTATCCGGGAACATCTCCCCGATGTCGCCCAACCCGGCGGCACCGAGCACGGCGTCGGTGACGGCATGGGCCACCGCGTCCCCGTCGGAATGGCCGGCCAGCGAGAACTCCACCGGGATCCTGGTCCCCCCAAGGACCAGCGGGCCGCCGGGGGAGAATCGGTGGGAGTCGTAGCCGATCCCCACTCGTGATTCGTGACTGGTGACTCGTGACTCGCTCATCGTGGCCGCTTCTCGTGCGGGAGGGTCAGTCGGCGCGCATCATCGTGATGGACCAGGGGGGACGCGTCACGAGTCACGAGTCACGAGTCACGCCGGTCATGCGGCCGCCGTCGCCGGCTCCCGGATGATCGAGTAGTCCTGCCGCCGGCGGGCGGGGGTGAATCCCGCGTCGGTGATCAGTCGTTCCAGTTCGCCCGTGGTGGTCCGATGGGTCGTGCCCGCCGCCGACACCACGTTCTCCTCGATCATCAGCGACCCGAAGTCATTGCAGCCGAAGCGCAGGGCCAGCTGGCCGACCTTCATGCCCATCGTGACCCAGCTCGACTGCAGGTTGGGCACGTTGTCGAGCACCATGCGCGCAACGGCGACGGTGCGGAGATACTCCGTCGCGCCGGTCTTCGGCATGTGCGACATCGTCGGGGTATTCTCCGGCTGCAGGGGCCAGGTGATGAACGCCGTGAAGCCGCCGGTGCGTGCCTGCAGCTCCCGGACCCGTTCCAGGTGCTCGATGCGCTCGGCCAGCGTCTCGCCGATGCCGTACATCATGGTCACCGAGGTCTTCATGCCCTCACCGTGGGCCAGCTCCATGATCTCCAGCCAGCGGTCGGCGCCGGCCTTCTTGGGAGCGACGATGTCGCGGACGCGCTGGACCAGGATTTCGCCGCCACCGCCGGGGATGGAATCCAGGCCGGCCGACTTCAGTTCACGGATGACCTCGACCGCCTCCATGCGGAAGACGGTGCTGAAGAAGTCGACCTCGCTGGGCGAGAACCCGTGGATGTGGATCGGGTGATTGCGCTTGATGTAGCGCATGAGGTCCAGGTACCACTCGAACGGGATGTACGGGTTGTGCCCGCCCTGGATCAGGATCTGGACGCCGCCCAGCGCCTTCGTCTCGTCGATCTTGGCACCGATCTGCTCGAAGGAGAGCGTGTACCCTTCCCCATGCTTCGGTCGCCGGTAGAACGCGCAGAAGCCGCAGTCGGCCACGCAGACGTTCGTGTAGTTGATGTTGCGGTCGACGATGTACGTGACCACGCCGTCAGGGTGACGGGCAGCCCGGACCCGGTCAGCCTCGAGGCCGAGTTCCAGCAGGGGGGCGTTCGTGTAGAAGTCGAGTATTGAGGACACTGTGCAGAGGGTGTTGGCCCCTGCAAGCTCGCAGGTTCAACGGATTCGGCGCCAGTCCCGGAGCGACCTTCGTCAGGATCCGCCCTCGGTTACGGTGGCCTGCATGCTCGCGGCCGTGGAACAGGTCGGCCGGTGCCTCAGGGCGCGCTGCGGAACGCGCTGGACGGCGGGCCTTCCGCAGTGCAGGTTGCGCGCCGAATGGAAGCGTCCTCGAGGCTCGCGGCCGGGCCATGCCAGCGACGGCGGAAGAGCCGAACCCGGCCCCTCAGGCACGGCTTACGCCGTGCCGCCCTGCTGGTCCTGGTTGCGGCAGCGTGTGGGCGAACAGACGCCGCGGCCGCGCGCGCCGTCGTGACCGACTTCTACGCCGCCGTCAGGTCGACGGGCATCAGCGGCGCACCCGACTCCGCGCAGGCGGCCGCCATCGCGCCATTCGTGAGCGACGAACTGGCGGACCTGCTGCGCAAGGCGCGCGCCCTCCGCGACACCGACCTGGCGCGAGCCCCGGATGAAAAGCCGGCCTTTGCCGAGGGCGACCTGTTCACGAGTCTCTTCGAGGGGCACACGTCGCTGGAGATCGTGAGCGACTCGTCCGTCGATGCCACGCGCCGGATTGCCATCCGGTTCACGTACGACCGAACGCCACCGCCCGTCTCCTGGACCGACCTCGTCATCGTGCGGACAGAGAGAGGTCGAACGGTGGTCGCGGACGTCGTGTACGGCGGCGACTGGGCTTTCGCGAGCCAGGGAAGCCTGGTCGCATCGTTGAAGGCGTCGCTGGAGCCTGATCCAGCCGAGCCTGCGCCGGCCAGCACCCGCGATGGGCTGGCCCTCGTGCTCCAGCTCACGGACTCGACGGTCCGGCTGCTCGACGACACCACGTCGGGCGACTCGTACGTGCGCCACCAGTACGCCGGGCGGGTCGTGGGCACGGACTTCCACCTCATCCACCTCAGCTTTGTCGAGGGGCAGTCGTACCGACTCATCCACGCAACCACTGGCCGCCAGGTCGCGGTGGACGCCCCTCCGGTCTGGTCCCCCGACAAGACTCGCATGGTCACCACCTCCATGGATCTCGTGGCCACGTTCGACCCGACGCGCATCGCGGTCCTGCGCATCGAGGGGGACACCGCCCACGTGGAATGGCAGCTGGAACCGGAGCTCTGGGGCCCCGCGGCCGCGCACTGGGTTGGCAATGACACCATTCGCTTCACGGCCAATCACGTCACCAGCGCGCCCGGTACGTACCGCGAGAGCGAAGGCCTGCTCGTTCGCACGGCCAAGGGGTGGGCACTCCAACAGCCATGAGAATCCCGCTGCTGCTGGTCGCGCTCTCTCTTCTCAACTCCTGCACGATGTTCCCGTTTCGATCGTCTCGACTGAAGGAGCGGGCCATGGGTGACCTCGCCGTGGTGCGGGTCCCGGGCGACCTCGACCCGCGGAGCCCGGAGACGACGTGGCTGGGCACGTCCCTGACGCTGGGACGGGCGATCAACTCGTTCAGCGCCATGGGTTCGAACACACCCTATCATGCGCTGCTGGTGGTAACACAGGTCGAGCCCCGCCAGATGGCGAGGCTTGGCGCAGACGTCGTCCGCCATCTCTACAGCGCGTTCGAGCACGTTCAGGATCCCGCCTGGGAACCGCCGCAGGCGCGAGGGGCGTGGACGCTTCAGATGGCCGAGGGTCGCTATACGCCGAACAATCTGGACGAACCGTCCTGGCTCGCGCGCGCACTCGACCAGTCGCGAAGCCTGGGCGTCACCTACCGGGTGACGCAGTCGAAGGCGACTCGCGAGGACGTGGCGTCGCTCATGGACTCGGTGATGTCGTCCTACCGCCTGACGAGTGACCTGGCGGCGCACTTCGCGAGCGTCCCGCGTGAGCTCGGCGCCGGCATCAACATCGCGTTCCCGATCGAGCTGACGGATCCGTTCCCGTGGGAGAAGGACTCGAGCGGCGTGTGGTCCATGTTCTTCCGCCGTTCGCGGGAGTGGGCGGCCGACACGGCGATGCTGGAACAGACCGTGGCCGTGGCGACGTTCTTCCGCCCCGGAGACGCGGCGCAGGAGCAGGCGGCGCGCGACATCCTGGTTCGCCTAGCGGCCGCCGGCATCGACGAGGCCACCGTGTCGTCGGCGATACGTGGGGCGACGACGACCGTATCGGTCACGGAGGTCGAGCACCGGTTCGACGGACGCGTCGAGCCGTCGTGGCTCGCGGCAGCGGTCGATCCCGCCACGGGTGTCGGGGTCACGCACCGGGTCTGGGAGCGCGACGCCGATCGGGACGCGGCGATCGCGCTCGTCGAGGGTGCCATGCGGTCGTACCGGTTCAGCGGCGACGCCGGGTTCTTCGCCCCCGCCCGCGCTGTTCGTTGAGCGCGACCGGTTCCTTCCCGAACCTGGTTGGATCGATCGAGACCCGATCGATCCTACTTGCCGCCGAGGAAGGACAGTTCCCCGTCTGGAACGCGACCCACGGCCACGAGCCGCCGAAAGAACTCGGTGAGTCCCGCCAGGTGCGGGTACGAGAGGCCGTAGTCGAGACCGCTCAGGTATTCGCGGCAGGCGCCAATGTCCACGCCTGACGCTTCGGCAGCGCGCTCGGCCAGGCGGTCGAGGTGCTGGAGGCCCCAGGAACGAGACTCAATGAGGGTCGCGTGCACGGCCAGGGCTCGATCCACGGAGGTGCTTCGCTGCGCGACCCAGACGGCGAACACAAATGGAAGTCCGGTCCAGCGCTTCCATTCGGTCCCGAGGTCATACGTGAACGGGTACGGCGTTCGATTTCCGATTCCCGATTCCCGATTCCCCAGCACCAACGCCGCGTCCCCGATGACGAGCCTGGCCTCATGCGGCTCCTCCGCGAACTTCGCCACGTCGTTCAACTCCGCATCGCCGGGCGCGAAATCGGGTCGGGTATGCCAGATGTTGTCGAACAGCAGCTCGAGCAAGGCCACGCTGGTCATGGAGCTGCGACTGAGCACGACGCGCTGCCCACCCAGCTCCGGGGCCGGCACCTTCGACAGGAGCAGCACGCTCCGAACGGGTCCGTCGCAGGAGATCGCGAGGTCGGGCAGCAGGACGTAGCGCTCGGATGCGCGCGCGTACTCGATCGCCGAGACCACGCTGACGTCGAGCTGGCCACGCGCCATCATGGCGTTGAGTGCGGACGGCACGCCGGTCACCAGTTCCGCATCGAGCCTGACGACGCCGGCATCGATGGCGCCGTACACCGGATAGCAGTTGATGTACGGGATCCGGCCGACCCGTAGCATCAGGTGGGAGATGGGAGATTCGAGATGGGAGAGGCCGCATCCTCGAACGTCCGAAGGATGCGATAGAAGCTGTCGCGCTCCGCGGGCACCTTCCCTGCCTCGCGAATCAGCTTGAGGATGTCGTCGAGGGTCATGGCCTGGGGCGTGGTCGCCCCGACCGCGTGGTAGATCTTCTCCCGAACCACCGTCCCTTCCATGTCGTTCACGCCGAAGTGCAGCGCCGTCTGTGACAGGAACGGGGACACCATGATCCAGTGCGTCTTGATGTGCGCGATGTTGTCGAGGAAGAGCCGCGCGACCGCCAGGTTGCGCAGGTCGTCGTAGCCCGTCGTCGCACGCCCCTGGATGCCAAGCCGTCGCCCGAGCTCATTGTCGTCGGGGTGGTACGCCAGGGGGATGTAAGCAAGGAATCCCCCGGTCTCGTCCTGCAGGTCGCGCAGCATGGACAGGTGCGCCGCGCGGTCCTCCATGGTCTCGACGTGACCGTAGAGCATCGTGCAGTTCGTGCGAATGCCCAGCGCGTGCGCGGCGCGGTGGACGCCGATGTAATCGGCGCCGCCCAGCTTCCTGTCCGCGATCTGCTCGCGCACCGCCAGGCTGAACGTCTCCGCGCCGCCGCCGGGCATGGTGTCCAGCCCCGCCTCCCGGAGCGCGACCAGCACGTCCTCCCACGACATCTTCTCGATGCGCGCGAGATGCGCGATCTCCACCGCGGTGAGCGCCTTGATGTGCACCTGCGGGAACTCGCGCTTGAGCGCGCGGAACATCTGCGTGTAGTAGTCCAGCCCTGCCTGCATGTCGAGACCGCCGACGATGTGGAACTCCCTCGTCAGGCCGTCGCGCGCGGACTCCGCCTCGGCCAGCACCTGCTCCAGCGAATAGCGATACGCCCCCTCTTCCTTCGGGAGCCGCGCATAGCCGCAGAACACACACGTCTTGCGGAGGATGCAGACGTTGGTCGGGTTGATGTGCTGGTTGGCGGCGAAGGTGACGACATCACCGTGGCGGGCGCGGTTCACGGCATCGGCCAGGGCACCAACGCCGAGCAGGTCCGCCGAATTGAAGAGCGTGACGGCGTCGGCGGTGGACAGGCGTTCACCGGCGGCGACGCGGTCGGCGATCGGGAAGAGCGCCGGGTCCCTGATCGCGCCCTGGCGGCTCGTCGCGCGAACGACCATGGCTACTCCCGGAACCGTCGGACGGCGAGCGTGCAGTTGTGCCCGCCAAACCCGAAACTGTTGCTGATGGCCACGTCCACGTCGCGCCGCACGGCCACGTTGGGGACGTAGTTGAGGTCACACTCTGGGTCGGGCGTCCGGTAGTTGATCGTTGGCGGGATCATCCCGTCCCGAACGGCCAGGGCGCAGAACGCGAACTCGATCCCGCCCGCAGCGCCGAGGGTGTGCCCGGTGGCCGACTTGGTGGAGCTCACGTGAAGGGCGTGGGCGTGCTCGCCGAAGACGGCCTTGATGGCCTTCGTCTCGTTCAGGTCGTTGTATGGCGTCGACGTGCCGTGGGCGTTGATGTACTGGACATCGGCCGGTCCGATGCCGGCATCCTTCAGCGCGCGACGCATCGAACGCTGCGCCCCTTCCCCCTCGGGAGCCGGCTGCGTGATGTGAAACGCATCGCCGGTCGCGCCATAGCCTGCGACTTCGGCGTAGATGCGCGCCCCCCGTCGTCTCGCGTGCTCGAGTTCCTCCAGGATCACGATCCCGGCGCCCTCGCCCATGACGAAGCCGTCGCGCTCCCTGTCGAACGGCCGGGACGCGTGCTGCCAGTCGTCGTTGTTCAGGGAGAGTGCCTGCATGTTGGCGAACCCGCCCATCGACATCGGGGTGATGGCCGCCTCGGTGCCGCCGGTGATCATCACGTCGGCGTCCCCGTACTGGATGATGCGGTAGGCGTCGCCGATCGCGTGTGCGGACGTCGCACAGGCAGACACGGTGGCGTAGTTCGGTCCCTTGGCGTTGTACCGGATGGACACGATCCCGGCCGCCATGTCCGGGATGAACATCGGGATGAAGAAAGGGGAGATCTTCCCCGGTCCGCGCTCCCGGTAGACATCGTGCTGCGCCTCGAAGACCTTGAGGCCGCCGATGCCCGACCCGATGATGACGCCAGTGTTCTCCGGATCATACCCGCCCTCGGCGAACCCGGCATCGACCATGGCCTGGACCGAGGCGGCCAGCGCCATCTGCGTGAAGACGTCGGTCCGTTTGGCTTCCTTCCGGTCCATGTACTGGAGCGGATCGAACCCCTTCAGCTCGCAGCCGAACTTGACCGGGAAGTTGGTCGTGTCGAACTGGGTAATCGGGCCGACGCCGTTGGCGCCGTCGAGGAGCGCGCGCCACGTGCTCGCCACGTCGTTGCCGACCGGCGAGAGCAGGCCGAGGCCCGTGACGACGACCCTCCGCTTCACTACGCGCCGACCTTCTCGTTGAGGTACTTGAGCGCGTCACCGACGGTGCGGAGCTTCTCGGCATCCTCATCGGGGATGTCGATGTTGAACTCCTTCTCGAACTCCATGACGAGTTCGACGATGTCGAGGCTGTCCGCCCCGAGATCCTCGATGAAACTCGCCTCGTTCGTGAGCTTCTCGCGCTCGACGCCGAGTTCCTTCTCGATGATGTCCTTTACCTTGTCGGTGTTGTCAGACATACCTTGCCTCTGGGGTTGGGAACGGGGACCGGAACAATCTAAGGTAAGCGCTGTCGATCCGTTACATCACCAGGCCGCCGTCGACGACGATGACCTGGCCGGTGATATAGCCGGCATGCTCGGACGCCAGGAACGCCACGACATTCGCCACGTCGCGCGGGTCGCCCAGCCGTTCGAGCGGGATCTGCGAACTCATGGCCGCCTGCGCTTCCGGTGTCATGGCCTGGGTCATCTCGGTCACGATGTATCCGGGGGCGATCACGTTCGCCAGGATGTTGCGTGAGGCGAACTCCTTCGCCACCGACTTGGTCAGGCCGATCAACCCGGCCTTGCTGGCGGCGTAGTTTGCCTGGCCCTTGTTGCCGACCAGCCCGACGACAGACGAGATGTTGATGATCCGGCCCCACCGCCGCTTCATCATGCCGCGGGTCGCGGCGCGGATGGTCGCGAAGGCGCCGCGGAGGTTGGCGTCGATGACGGTGTCCCAGTCGTCATCCTTGAGGCGGAGCAGGATGTTGTCGCGCGTCAGGCCGGCGTTGTTCACCAGGATGTCGATGGAGCCGAAGGCGGTCTCGACACTCTCGACGAGCGCGTTCACCTGGGCCGTGTCGCTGATGTCGCACGCAAATCCCTGCGCGCCGCCGCCGATGCTCGCGGCGGCGATGCGAGCCTTCTCGAGGTCCCGACCCACGACGGCCACGCGAGCACCGCAGTCGGCGAGCGTGCCCGCAATGGCGCGCCCGATGCCGCGCGTGCTGCCGGTGACCAGGGCCGTGCGTCCGGTCAGGTCGATCTTCATGCCGATACCCGCGCCACCAGCGCGTCGACGTCGGCCGGCGTGCCACACGACACGCACTGTGCCGACGGGTCGATCTTCTTCAGCAGGCCGGCCAGGACGGTCCCCGGCCCCAGTTCGATGAAGAGCGCACCCGGGAAGTCCCGCACCATGCGCTCCATCACCTGGATCCAGCGCACGGGAGCGGTGAGTTGCTCCAGCAGCAGCCGGCGCGCGTCGGCGGACCTCCGGACCGGCTCCGCGGTGACGTTGGCGTAGACGGGCACGGTGGGATCGGACAGGCTCGTTCCCTCGAGCGCCGAGCCGAACGCATCGCGCGCCGGCGACATGAGCGGTGAGTGGAATGCCCCGGACACCGGGAGCCGCACGGCGCGCTTCGCGCCGGCCTGCTTCGCCAGCTCCATGGCGCGCTCGACGCCCGACACCTCGCCCGAGATGACCACCTGTCCCGGCGAGTTGTAGTTCGCGGGCACCACCAGCCCGCCTTCGGGCGATGCCGCGGCCTCGGCGCAGAGGTCGTCGATCGACCGGTTGGTGTCGCCCAGGACGGCCGCCATCGCACCGGGGCGTGCCAGGCCCGCCTCGTACATCACGGTGCCCCGGCGCCTGACGAGTCTCACCGCATCGGGGAGCGCGATGGCGTCGACGGCGGCGTAGGCGGTGAACTCGCCCAGCGAGTGCCCGGCCGCGGCGCGCACGTCGCTGCCGATGGCGTCGCGGACCACCGCCCAGGCGGCGAGGCCATGGGTGAGGAGCGCCGGCTGGGCATTGTGGGTCAGCGTGAGCGTGTCCGCCGGCCCCTCGAAGCAGAGCGCGGAGAGCGGCTCACCCAGCGCCGCGTCGGCCTCGGCGAAGACCGACGCCGCCGCGGGAAACGACGCGGCGAGGTCCTTTCCCATGCCGGGCTTCTGCGATCCCTGACCCGGAAACAACAGGACGACGTCCATGAGCTAGAAGCGCACCACGAGAGACGCCCACGTGAACCCGGCGCCGAACGCCACCAGCAGCACCGTCGAGCCGTCGGTGACGCGCCCCGAGGCCATGGCCTCCTCGAGCGCCATGGGTACGGAGGCCGACGACGTGTTGCCGTACCGATCGACGTTCACGAAGACCTTCTCCATCGGGATGCCGGCGTGCTTCGCGGTCGCCTCGATGATCCGGATGTTCGCCTGGTGCGGGATGAGCAGGTCGATGTCGGCGCCGGTGAGCTTGGCGCCATCGAGGGCGCGATCGCAGGCGTCGGCCATCGAACGTACCGCGTGCTTGAAGACCTCCCGTCCTTCCATCTCGATGTAGAACGACCGGTCGGCCAGGGCGGCTGCGTCGAACGGTTGCGCCGCGCCACCCGCGCGACGATGGAGCAGCTGCGCCAGGTTGCCGTCCGACCGGAAGTAGGTCGAGAGGATGCCCTTCCCGTGCTTCGAGCGCTTGAGCACCGCCGCACCGGAGCCGTCGCCGAACAATACGGCCGTCGACCGATCCCTCCAGTCCACGATCGCGCTCAGCTTCTCCGTCCCCACCACCAGCGCCGTCTCGGCGTTCCCGCTCATCATCAGGCCCTCGGCGACGATGAGCCCATAGAGCCAGCTCGAGCAGGCGGCACTGATGTCGAATGCCGCGGCGCGCGAGGCGCCCAGTTCCGCCTGGATCTCGACCGCGGTCGAGGGCAGCAGATGGTCGGGGGACGCAGTGCCGAGGACGATGAGATCCAGCTCGCCCGCGTGCACCCCGGCGCGCTCCATCGCGACGCGCGAGGCAGCGGCGGACATGCTGGTGTTCGTCTCGCTCGGCCCGGCGATGTGCCGCTCGCGGATTCCGGTCCGCTGCACGATCCACTCGTCGCTGGTCTCGAGGCCCAGCGCCGCAAACTCGCTGTTGTGCAGGATGCGCTCGGGCGCGCACCGGCCGACGCCGGCAAGGTAGGCAAACGGACGCTTCACGCCACGGCCTCCGGACCGGCATGCTCACCCAGGCGTTCGGCGATGTGCGCATCGAGGCGCGACACCGCGGCCTGGGCGGCGACCTTCACCGCGTTCTTGAGCGCGCGCGCCGACGACTTGCCGTGCGCGATGATGCTGATGCCATTCACGCCCAGGAGCGGGGCGCCACCGTAGGCGGTGTAGTCGAGGTGGCCGAACGCGGCGCCGATGAGCGTGTCGTCGGCCCCGTGCTTCCGGAGCAGGCCGATCATCATCGGGGCCACCGCCTCGTAGAACTTGAGGACGACGTTGCCGGTGAACCCATCGCACACCACGACGTCGAACGGTCCGCGATCGGACGATCCCCTCGGCAGGTCGCGGCCCTCGATATTGCCCTGGAAGTTGAGGCCCGAGGCGACGAGCGCCTGATGCGCTTCCTTCACCGCCGCGTTGCCCTTTTCCGGCTCCTCACCGATGCTGAGCAGGCCGATGCACGCATTCGGCCTGCCCAGGACCGCCTCGGCGTACGCGGTGCCAAGGCGCGCGAACTGGACGAGTTCCGCGGCACTGCAGTCCACGTTGGCGCCCGAATCGACCACGACGATCGGCTGGAGTGCGGTCGGGAACACGGTGGCGATGGCTGGACGCGCGACGCCCTGGTGCAGTCGCAGGACCACGGTGGAGATGGCCATCTGGGCGCCCGTATTGCCCGCGGAGACAAACGCGTCGGAGCCGCCCTGGGCCTGAAGCCTCAGGCCGACGTGCATCGAGGAATTCGGCTTTCCGCGGAGCGCCGCGGACGGCCGGTCCGCCATGTCGATGACGTCCGCCGCGTCGATGATGTCGAGGCGATCGGCAACGGCCGCGAGTGTGGCGAATTCGCCACCCAGGTGGGCGCGCAACTGGTCGTGCAGGATGGCCACGCGCCCGATGAGTTGAACGCGATGCTCCCGATCCAGTTCGTTGAGGGCCAGCAATGCGCCGGCGACGGGCGCCGCGGGGGCGAAGTCGCCCCCCATTCCATCGAGCGCGACGCGCGCCAAGGTCAGCCTTCCCGGGCCGCGACCCGCTGCTTGCCAGCGTAGTAGCCGCACTCACCACAGACGCGGTGCGGGCGCTTGGGTGCCTGGCAACGCGGGCACACCTGGATCGCGATCGCGGGTGCCTTCTTGTGCGTGTTGCGCGCGCGCTTCTTGCGCTTCGAGGTTCTTCGCTTGGGGACGGCCATTGGCTTGTCGTGTCAATCGGATTGTGAATCAACCATCAGTGCGCTGAAGCGCCGCCCAACGCGGATCGACCTCGGGAGGGCATCCGCAGGGTCCGAGGTTGAGGTCGGCCCCGCAGCGCGGACACAGGCCCTTGCAGTCTTCTCGGCACAGGGCAAAGCCCGGGGCCGCGAGCAACCACTGTTCCCGCAGGGCCGGACGGAGATCCACCGTCATGGCTCGCGGATCCAGCACGTACACGTCCGACTCGTCCGACTCTTCGTCGCCCTCGTCGGCAAACAGCAGCTGCAGTTCCTCGCTGACCTTGACCCGGGTGGGGGTCAGGCAACGACGACACTCCCCCGCTACCTCGCCGGACATCTGTCCGCTGAAGTAGAACTTGTCATCGCCTGCCGCGGAGAGCCGGCCCGTGACGATCAAGTCTCCAACCGGCCGTGGATCATCCTCCAGCCAGACTGGATCGTCAGACGCCAACTTTCCGTCGACGCGAACGGCCTTCGTCTCGAGGGACGATCGGTCGAAGGAGAGCATGGGAGCCCCACAATCTAGGCGACTCGCCCAAGTGGGTCAAGTCGCTATGACAACACCACTTAGGCTTAAGATAGCCCGCAGGCCAACGCCCGGAGTCCAAGGAACGGCCTCAAGCGTTCGCGATCAGCTCCGTCTCGGCGAAAAAGAACCGCGACTCGCGAGCCGCGTTGTCGTCGGAGTCCGAGGCATGGATTGCGTTTCGCTCCTTGGACTCGGCGTAGAGCCGTCGAACGGTGCCTTCTTCCGCCTGGGCGGGGTCCGTCGCGCCAATCACCCGGCGCAACTCGGCGACGGCGTCGGCGCGTTCCAGGACCATCGGCATGCACTGGCCGGAGGTCATGAAGGAAACCAGCGACCCGTAGAAGGGGCGCTCACGATGGACGCCGTAGAACTCCTGCGCCTGGGAAGTCGTCAGGTGCATGACCCGCGCGGCGACGACGCGAAACCCGGCGCCCTCGAGGTGGGCGATGATCCTGCCGGCCTTGCCCGATCCAAAGGCGTCGGGCTTGATGATGGTCAGTGTGCGGTTCATGGAGTCAGTGGGGAGTTGGGAGTTGGGAGATGCGCGCGCGCGTTCCCGGATCTCACATGCGTTCCTTGACGAGATCCACGAACTCCACCGGCCGCTTCGCCACGGCGATCCCCGCAGCCTCGAAGGCCGCGATCTTCTCCGCCGCCGTGCCTGACGAGCCGCTGATGATCGCGCCGGCGTGGCCCATCCGGCGTCCGGGAGGAGCCGTCTGCCCGGCGATGAACCCGACGACCGGCTTCTTCATCCGCTCCTTCACGAAGCGTGCCGCGTCCTGCTCATCGGTGCCGCCGATCTCGCCCATCATGCAGACGACCTTCGTGTCCGGGTCGGCCTCGAACGCGACCAGGCAATCGATGAAGCTGGTGCCGTTGATCGGGTCACCCCCGATGCCGACACAGGTCGTCTGGCCGAGTCCCGCGCGCGTGAGCTGGTAGACGATCTCGTAGGTGAGCGTCCCGGAGCGCGACACCACCCCCACGGGTCCCGGGGTGCAGATGCGGCCGGGGATGATCCCGACCTTTGACTGTCCGGGCGAGATGAGCCCGGGGCAATTGGGTCCGATCAATCGCGCGCCCTTCTCCTTCACGAACGGCCAGGCGCGCGTCATGTCGAGCACGGGCACACCCTCGGTAATCGCGACGATGAGGCTGACGCCCGCGTCAGCCGCCTCCATGATTGCATCGGCGGCGAACATCGGCGGCACGTAGATCACCGACGTATTGGCGCCGGTCGCATTCACCGCGTCGGCAACAGTATTGAAGACCGGCACCGTGCCCTCGAACGTCTGGCCGCCCTTCCCCGGCGTGACGCCGGCGACGACCTGGGTGCCGTACTCCATCATCTGCTTCGTGTGGAACGAGCCGTCGCGCCCCGTGATGCCCTGCACCACCAGCTTTGTGTCCCTGTCGATGAAGATGCTCACGCGGCCTTCCCTCCCGTCGCCAGCTCGACCGCGCGGCGGACGGCTTCATCCATGTCGGACGACGCCGAGAAGCCGTTTTCGGTGAGGATCTTCATCGCGATCTCCTCGTTGGTTCCCGTCAGGCGGATCACGATCGGTACCTTGAGTGGGTTCTGCTTCGTCGCCGCGACGATGCCGTTGGCCACGTCGTCGGTCCGCGTGATGCCGCCAAAGATGTTGAACAGGATCGCCTTCACGCTCGGGTCCGCCGTGATGATCCTGAGCGCCGCGATGACCTTTTCCGGCGACGACGAACCGCCGATGTCGAGGAAGTTCGCCGGCTCGCCGCCGTAGTACTTCACCAGGTCCATCGTCGCCATGGCGAGGCCGGCGCCGTTCACGCAGCAGCCGACGTTGCCGTCGAGCTTGATGAAGGTGAGGCTCGCGTTGCGCGCCTCGACCTCGCTCGGCGCCTCCGCCGAGACATCGCGCAGCGCCGCGACGGCGGGACGGCGATCGAGTTCATTGTCGTCGATCACCATCTTCGCATCGACCGCGATCACCTCACCCTTCGGCGTGACCACCAGCGGGTTGATCTCCGCCAGCGAGCACCCGCTCTGGATGAACGCCGTGTAGAGCTGCTGCATGATCTTCGATGCCGCCCGCGCCTTCGCGAGGTCGTCGTACAGGAAGAAGCCCAGGCGCATCGCCTGGTAGGGTTGCAGTCCGTAACGCGTATCCACCGGTACCTTGAGGATCTTCTCCGGCGTCTTCGCCGCGACCTCCTCGATGTCGATGCCACCGGCGGGGCTCACCATGAAGACCGGCTTGCGGCTCGCTCGGTCCATGATGATGCCGACGTACGCCTCGCTGGCGATGTCGGCGGCCTCGGTGACGAGGACCTTCTCCACCGTCAGGCCCTTGATCTGCATGCCGAGGATGGCCCTGGCCTTGTCGCGCGCCTCAGCCGCGTCCTTGGCCAGCTTCACTCCGCCGGCCTTGCCGCGTCCGCCGGCGTGCACCTGAGCCTTCACGACCACGGTCTTCCCGATTCGCGAGGCGATGGCCTGCGCCTCGGCGTCCGTTCCCGTGACTTCGCCGGGCGGGATGGGCACGCCAAGCGCGCGGAGGATTTCCTTCGCCTGGTACTCGTGGATATTCACGCGTTCTCCACTGGGTCTGGTGCCAGCCCGCGGGCCGAGGGGCAGGCCCGGACGCGCCTGGCGTCCTGGCGCGCGGGTGACAACGGGATTGAAGTGCGGCGCACTCGACTTTCCCTCGTGTCAGTCGTCGCGCACGGGGGCGCAAGCTACCCGGTCACGACAGGTCGATCAAGGTTGGCGCGCCGCGCGCAACAGGCGTCCCAGCGCCTCCCAGGCGGTGCCCAAGCCCGACCAGTCACCGCGCCGCATCGCTTCCCGCATCGACTCGTAGAGCGCGTTCACGCGCTGCCGGAATGCCTCGGGCGTCAGCGGTACGTCGGTCACGACCGGATCCGGCAGGCCGGCCGCGTCGATGAGGGTGCGCCCGGACCTGACGCCGTCCGCGCCGCGCAGGGTGGCGAGCAGCACCTGGGGCGCTCCATCCGGACGGATCACATAGCTCGTCTGGACGGCGACGATCCCGCCATCGGTCGGCATGACCCTGATCGCGCCGCTCACGGGGCGCGTCACCCGCGCTGCCGTCCCCGCCGAGTCGGCGACGCCGCGCAACTCCGAGTCGACCCGGGTCCAGCGCGGACCCGGTCGGGCGCCGCGAGCCCACTGCAGGCGGAAGGCACCACCTCCCCGCGCGATCACGAGGCCGCGCACATCCTCGGTGGGATCGAGCAGCGGGATCACCCGCGACACGTCGCCCGTCACCCGGTTGAGCCATGGCGCCGGATCCATCGGGGAATACGCCGAATCGCTGGCGGGCGTCGGCAGGTGAGCCCGGGTCTCGAACTCGCCACGCAGCCCCGCGAGGGCGAGCGCGTGCGCCACGACGAGCGCGCCGTCACCCGGCGGTGGAAGCCGCGACAGCAATCCCGGGTCGATCGTGGACGCATCCTTGAACAGCTCGGGGAAGCGTGCCGTCCACGACTCGGCCAGGGGGCCGGCATTGGGGGCGGCGATCGTCGTGACGCGCCCGGTGTGGCCGTTGACGATCGCCACCGCCGCGTGCGCCGCATAACGAACCGGCTCCGTCCCGAGATGCTGCGGGGCGCTGAGCGGGTACCACCCGGAGGTGGCGTACAGGTGCACCGCCCAGTACACGGTGTCGCGGACGACCACCGGCGTTATGCGCGAGCCCTGCGACAGGAACGGATACAGGTGGCCGACCCGGTCGCGGACGTCGCGGCGCAGCAGCAGCCGCGCCGGCGCGGTCCGGCGGTCCCGGCGCAGGAGCGACGGGTTCTGCAGGTGCCACGCGTGCGCCAGGCGCGACACGAACGAGTCGAGCGACCGGCCCAGCACGCGGTGGCCGCTGTCCGAGAGGACGAAGTAGGTGGTGGCGGAATCGTGGACCAGGATGCCGCGCAGCGCCTCGCCCGCGGATGCGGGATCCTCGCGCGGGACCGGCGACCCACGGTCGTCGGTCACGTCCGCCGCGACCCGCGTCAGGCGCCAGGTGGGCAGCGCATCCGCCGACTCGGGCCCGAACGGCTGCTCCACGACGAAGGCCACCAGCCGGCCATCCTGCGCCTCCCAGCCGATCGACCCGTTAGGCCGGGAGCCCTGCCGCGGCGCCGCCAGCAGCCGCCGCATCGCGTCCTCGTCCCACAACGAGGCGCCGCGCAGGGCCTCCCCGAGGTCCGGTGCCCCCTCCCCCAGCGCGACCCGCTCGAGGGCATCGACCGCATAGGCCCGTCGCGTGTAGGCGTTCCGGATCTCCCGGTACGACTGCTCCTGCGCATCCGGGTCCTCACTGGTCACGAACCGTCCGCCAACTGCCGGGACCACCTGTCGCACCGCCAGCGCCGCCAGCAGCATCACCGTGATGGTGACGAACGCCACCCGCGTCTGCCCGATCCAGCCCGTCCAGGCGACCAGCATCGCCGACACGAGCGCGAGGACGGCGAGGCCCAGGTTCGAGGGAATGCCGATGCGGTGATCGACCGCCGAGATGCCGCCCAGCGACCCCGTGCCTTCGTGCAACAACCCGAAGGCGTCGAGGCGATAGCTCCAGGCGAGCAACACCAGCAATACCGCCGCCAGGGCGAACAGGTGGCGTCGCACATGGGCGCTGACGTGCAGCTGCCCGGACTCCCAGCGCAGGCTCGGCGTGAGGGCGTACAGGAAGACCACGAGCAGCGACACCGCGGACAGCCCGATGATGGACCAGGCGTGGAGGCCCGATTCGAGCGGCAGGCGATAGAGCCACTGGCCCAGGTCCAGCCGGAAGTACGGATCGGTCTCGCCGAACGGCAGGCCGTGGCGGATCAGCTCGACGGACATCCAGTCATCGTGTGGCAGGGCCAGCGCGAGGCCAATCACCACCGAAAGCACGAACACCGAGCTGTTCAGGATACGCGCCGAGACTTCCTCGCTGAACTCGAGGTTGGCGACGCGGCGCGGCAGGCGGAGCGACTTCACCGACAGGCGCACGGAAAACAGGTTCACGAACGCGAACGCCGTGGCGAGGGCGAAGGCCGAGCCCCGCAGGATGAAGTCATCCATCGCGCGTGCCCTCCACAACCGGGTCGCGCCGTGCAAGGCGTACCACTCGTAGTCCACGTACCAGCCGGACAGGACCCGCCCCAGCAGCAGCAGGACCGCGATCGTGACGATCGCCGAGACCAGCCAGCGACGCGACGTCACGTCAGGGCGTGACTCCCTGCGCCCGGAGCCAGCCTTCCATCTCGCCGCGGATCACCGCCAGGCGTTCCGGCGTCCGCGCCTCGTAGCGCGTCACCAGCACCGGCTGCGTGTTCGACGCGCGGATCAGTCCCCAGCCGTCGCCGAACAACACCCGCACGCCATCGACGTCGATGACGTCGTGGGTGGAACGAAAGTGCTGCACGGCGCGATCGACGATGGCGAACTTGAGCTCGTCCGCGCACTCGACACGGATCTCCGGGGTGGTGACGAACTTGGGGACGTCGGAGAGCATCTCGTCCACCCCCTTCCCCGCCGCCGCCACGATACGCAGGAGGCGGGCCGCGCCATAGAGCGCGTCGTCGTGGCCGTAGAAGCCCTCGGTGAAGAACATGTGTCCCGACATCTCGCCGGCGATCGGCGCTTTCAACTGCTTCATCTTGTCCTTGATGAGCGAGTGCCCCGTCTTCCACATGACCGGCTTCCCGCCGGCGGCCTCGATGGCCGTGGGCAATGCCTGCGAGCACTTCACGTCGAAGATGATCGGCTGTCCCCGGCCGGTGCGCGCGAGCACGTCGCGGGCGTAGAGGATCAGGATATGGTCGCCCCACACGATCCCGCCCCGGTCGTCGATGACGCCGATGCGGTCCGCGTCGCCATCGAACGCGATGCCGATGTCGGCCTGCCGGGCCTTCACCTCGCGGATGAGGTCCTGGAGGTTCTCGACGACGGTGGGATCCGGGTGGTGGTTGGGGAACGTGCCGTCGCTCTCGCAGAACAGGTACGTGGCGTCCACGCCGAGCCGCGTGAACAGCTGCTTCGAGAGCAGCGCCCCGACGCCGTTGCCGCAGTCGACCACCACCTTCAACCGGCGCGCGAGGGGACCGGTGCGGGCGATCACGTCGTCGACGTAGCGATCGATGATGGCTTCGTGGCGGACCGAGCCGGCGCCGCGGGTGAACATCCCGCGGTCGATGATCTGGCGGAGGGCGCCGATGCCGTCGCCGTGGAGCGACTCGTGCCCGATACAGAGCTTGAAGCCGTTGTATTCGGGCGGGTTGTGGGACCCCGTGATCTGGATGCTCCCGATCACGGGGAGGTTGTGCAGGCTCCAGTAGGTCAGCGGGGTCGGCACCACCCCGACGTCGACCACGTCGAGCCCGGCACTCGTCAGGCCGCCGACCAGCGCATCGCGCAGGCTCTCCCCGCTCGGCCGGTTGTCGCGGCCCACGGCAACCGCGCCGTGCAGTCCGCGCTCCGAGAGCATCGTGGCGAAGGCGCGACCGATGCTGGTCGCGGCCGCGGTCGTCAGGTCCTTCTCGACGATCCCGCGGATGTCGTACTGCCGGAAAATGCCTGGGGAGATGGCCATGGCGGGGTCAGGGGCGCGACGAAACTGCCGACTGCAGGATACTCCAACCCCGGGCCGGCCGGAACGCCGCCTTGCCCGGGGCTACCGACCGAGCGGGACCGGGAGCGCGGCCGCGGGCGGCATCGCCGGACGGAGTTCGGTGCCGTTCCGCGACCAGCGCACGACCGGGTCCGGGAAGACACCGAAGGCGAGCAGCACCACCACGGCCGCGTAGATGACGGCCCGCGACATCACGCCAACGACCGGCAGCGGAGTTGCCTGCTCGGGCCGCGGCTTCATGAACATCACCATGACCACGTACAGGTAATAGCCCGCGGAGATCGTCGTGGCGAGCACCAGCATGATGGCCAGCCGGAACTGTGGCGCCGCGGCGTCCAGCGCCGCCTGCAGCACGTACCACTTGGCGAAGAAGCCCATGCCGCCGAAGACCGGGAAGCCGAGCATCGCCAGCATGAACACCGCCATGGCGATCGCGATGCCGGGCTTCTCGGTCCACAGGCCATGATAGTCCTCGACCCGCTCCCTCGGGTGTTCACCCGTGCCGAGCGCGATGATGACCGCGAACGCGCCCATCGTGGCCAGCGTGTACGCGAGCAGGTAGAAGAGGAACGCGCCGGCGACCTGCGAAGTGGCCGCGGTGGCGGCGACCAGGAGGAAGCCGGTGTGCCCGATGCTCGAATAGGCGAGCATCCGCTTGAGGTTCCGCTGCTGGAGGGCGATCAGGTTGCCGGCGAACATGGTCAGCGCCGCCAGCCACCACATCGCGGCATGCCAGGACTCGTACAGGTGGCCGAAGGCCTCGATGAAGACCCGCAGGAATGCGGCGAATGCCGCCGCCTTCACCGCCGCCGCCATGTACGCCGTGATGGGTGTCGGGGCGCCCTCGTACACGTCGGGCGCCCACATGTGGAACGGCGCGGCGGCGAGCTTGAACGCAAAGCCCACCAGCAGCAGCGCGATCCCGACCAGGAGCATCGGGCTGTCGCCCATCGACAGCGCCCCGATCCGGCCGCCGATCACCGACAGGTTCGTCGAACCCGTGGCGCCGAACACCAGCGCGATGCCGTACAGCAGGAACGCGGTGGAGAACGCGCCTAACAGGAAGTACTTCAGCGCGCCTTCCGCCGACCGCGCCGACCGGCGGTTCATGCCGACCAGCACGTAGACCGCCACCGACATCGTCTCGATGCCCAGGAACAGCACCATCAGGTCCCGCGCCCCCGCCATGACCATCATCCCGACCGTGGCCAGGAGGACGAGCACGTGCGATTCGGGCGCGTTGATCCCCTCGCGCGTGTTGTAGTCCATCGAGAGCCCGATCGCGATCACGGTCGCAAGCAGGAACACCACGTCGGAGGACCAGCGGAACCCGTCCACGGCGATCGGGCCCGGCCCGGCGGCATGGCCCTGCCACTGCATGAACAGCACCGCGACCAGGCTGAGCAGCGCGACGACCATCGAGCCGAGCGCGACCCGGCGGGAGTGCGCCGCACCTTCCGGCCTCCAGGCCGCGACCAGGAGCATGACCATCGCGCCCGCGCACAGCACCAGCTCGGGCATGATCGCGAAGGACAGGCTGGCCGGGTCGGACAGGTCCAGGGTGCGGCCTGCTTCCACCTGCGCGAATCCTGCCAGGGCGAGGAGCCTCATGTCAGCGGCCCCCCATCATCATCGATGCCTGCTGCCGCTCGGCATTGCGGGTGACGTCGGTGACCAGCTTGCGCGCCGACGCCTCCATCCGGTTGAGGACCGGCTGCGGGTACACGCCCATCCACAGGATGCCGGCGAGGATCGGCACCAGCAACCCGAGCTCGCGCCAGTTGAGGTCCCTGAGCGCGGCGTTCTGTGGCTTGTCGAGCTTGTTGTAGATCATGCGCTGCAGCGCCCACAGCATGTAGGCCGCGGCCAGGATCACGCCGGTCGCCGACACGAAGGTCATCATCGGGTACGTCCGGAACGAGCCGATCATGACCAGGAACTCGGCGACGAACCCGTTGGTGCCCGGCAGGCCGATGCTGCTCAGCGCGACCACCGTCAGGATGGTGGCGAACAGGGGCACCACCTTCGCGATCCCGCCATAGGCATCGATCAGCCGGGTGTGGGTGCGCTCGTAGATGATGCCGACGAGCAGGAAGAGCGCGCCGGTGGACAGGCCGTGGCCGATCATCACCATCAGCGCGCCCTGCACGCTTTCCACGGTCAGCGCGAAAATGCCGAGCATCACGAACCCGAGGTGCGCCACCGACGAATAGGCCACGAGCTTCTTGATATCGGGTTGCACCAGCGCCACCAGCGACCCATAGACAACGCCAATCACCGCCAGGGCGATGATGGCCGTGCGCACCGCCGGATACATCGCCACCCCGGGGAAGAACGGCAGCGCGATGCGGAGGAACCCGTAGGTGCCGAGCTTGAGCAGGATGCCGGCCAGGATGACCGAGCCCGCCGTGGGCGCCTCGACGTGCGCGTCCGGCAGCCACGTGTGGAACGGGAACATCGGCACCTTCACCGCGAACGCGAGGAAGAACGCGCCGAAGAGCCAGAAGGTCGCGGCCGGGGGGAGGTTGAGCGCGAGGATCGCGTCGTAGTCGAACGTGGGACGGCCGAGCGGCTCGCCCGCCATGATGCCCAGGTAGACGATCGCCACCAGCATCAGCAGCGAGGCGGCCATCGTGTAGATGAAGAACTTGAGGCTGGCGTAGATGCGCCGTTCCCCGCCCCAGATCCCGATGATGAAGTACATCGGGATGAGCATGACCTCCCACATCACGTAGAAGAGGAACAGGTCCTTCGCCACGAAGACGCCGAGCATGCCCGTCGTGAGGAGGAGCATCAGGGCGTGGTAGGCATGGACCTTCGCCTTCACGCTCGTCCACCCGCCCAGGATGGCGAGCGGCATGAGGAACGTCGTGAGCAGGACCATCATGACCGAGAGGCCGTCGACGCCGAGCGCGAACCGCGTGCCCCACGCCTCGATCCATGGTGCGTCGAACACCGCCTGCCAGTCCGCCGACTGCTGGTCGAGCGACCACCAGAGCCCGATGGACAGCACGAACTCGAGGACGAAGGTGGCCAGCGTCAGGCGGCGCGCGGTCATCGACGCCGCTTCCCCTTGTCCGGCGACCGCGCCATGCGCCCACACCAGCACCGCGCCGATGGTGGGGATGAGCAGCAGGACCGGGAGGATCCAGGCGTTGTAGTGGATTCCAGCGAGGAAGGCGGCCATCGGTCAGCTGAGGGAGAAAGCGCCAAGGACGGCGAGCACGCCGATGACAAGCACCCACGCATACGTTCCGACCTGTCCAGACTGCAGCCGGGCGCCCATCCAGCCCAGGCTGCGCATGAAATACGCGCTGCCGTTCACGAACAGGCCGTCGATCAGCCCGGTATCCATGCCCCGCCACAGTACGCGCCGCGACAGGGCCACCACCGGCCGGACGATGGTCCGGTCGTAGATCTCGTCGACGTAGTACTTGTGTTCGAGCACCCGCTCGATGCCGTGTGCCGCGGGCGACTGATCCTTCGGTACCAGCGCGGCCGGCTTGAGCCTCGCGTAGGCGTAGGCCATGCCCGCCACCGCGATCGCGACCGCGAGGGCGATGAGCGCCATTTCCGTACCGAGGGCGAGGTGGGCCTCTTCGCCATGTGTGATGTGCATCGACGCCGCGCCGGTCACGGGCTCGAGCCAGTGGTGGAGCTTCTGCGCCGGCGCGCCGAGGAATGCCGGCAGGTTGATCAGTCCCCCGGTCGCGCTCAGGACGCCCAGCACGGCCAGCGGAATCGTCATGATCCACGGTGCCTCGGCCAGGTGCGAACGCTCGGCGTCGCCGGACCGGTTGGGACCGTGGAAGGTGTACAGCATCATCCGCGTCATGTAGACGGCCGTCAGCAACGCCGCCGCGAGCCCCAGAACGTAGATGAGCATCAGCAGGGCCGAGCCCGGGATGCCGGCCCACGACGCCTCAGCCAGGGTCGAGTGCGATGTCCGCGCGAACACCGATGCCAGGATCTCGTCCTTCGAGAAGAACCCGGACAGGGGCGGGATGCCGGCAATCGCCAGCGTGGCGATCCACATCAGCCCGAACGTCCACGGCATGAACCGCCGCAGCCCGCCCATGTTGCGCATGTCCTGGGCGTCGGCATGCGACCCGGTGTGGTGAAACGCGCGGTGCATCGCGAAGATCACCGAGCCGGAGCCGAGGAAGAGCAGCGCCTTGAAGAAGGCGTGGGTGACCAGGTGGAACACGCCCGCGGAGTACGCGCCCACGCCCACGCCGATGAACATGTAGCCGAGCTGCGAGACGGTGGAGTACGCGAGGACCTTCTTGATGTCCCACTGCTTGAGGCCGATGGTCGCCGCGAAGAGCGCCGTGATCGCGCCAACGAGCGCGACCGTCAGGCTGGCCACGGGGGTCAGCGAAAAGATCGCGGCGCTGCGGGCAACCAGGTACACGCCGGCCGTCACCATCGTGGCGGCATGGATGAGGGCCGACACCGGGGTCGGGCCCGCCATCGCGTCAGGCAGCCAGGTGTAGAGCGGGATCTGCGCGCTCTTCCCGGCGCAGCCGAGGAAGAAGAACAGCCCGATCGCCGTGATCACGGCGCCGCCCTCGCCCAGTTCAGCGGCGCGACCCGACACGGCGGCGAAGTCGAGCGTCCCCAGGTTCGCGAACAGCAGGAACATCGCGACCAGGAACCCGAAGTCGCCGATGCGGTTCATGACGAACGCCTTCTTCCCGGCGTCGGCGTTGGCCTTGTCGGTGAACCAGAACCCGATCAGGAGATAGGAGCAGAGGCCTACGCCTTCCCAGCCGACGAACATCACCGGGTAGCTGGCCCCGAGGACCAGCACCAGCATGAAGAACACGAAGAGGTTCAGGTACGCGAAGTAGCGCGGGTACCCGGGGTCGTCCTGCATGTACCCCACGCTGAACACGTGGATCAGGAACCCAACCCCCGTCACCACCATCGTCATGACGATGGACAACTGGTCCACCTGCAGCGCGGCGTTGAGCGTGAGGTCGCCGGTGACGATCCAGGGGAACAGCGTGCGCACGAACGGGGCCTCGGCGTGAGCGCCGAGCATCCCGATGAAAATCGCGGCCGTGAGCGCAAAGGCGAGGCCGAGGACGGCGGGTCCCACCAGGCTCACGATCCCCGCGTTCCGGTGTCGCGTCACGTGGTGATGATCGTCGTGCGCGCCGCGGTCCTCGTGTCCCGCCTGCCCGTGTTCGTGACCCGCGGCCGACGGGTCGGCGGGACCGAGATGGGTCGCCGGCACCAGCGATAGCAGCCCGTTCACGACGAAGCCGAGGAACGGCAACGCCGGGACGAGCCAGATCCATTCCGCGAGAGTGCCCGAGAGTGGGTGTGCCGCGCCGGCGGCTTCCTGGAGCAGCATCACCCTTTCAGGAGGTTGATGTTCTTGAGGTTCACGGTCTGGCCGTGACGGAAGATCGCGATGATGATCGCGAGGCCGACCGCCGCCTCGGCGGCCGCCACCGTCATCACGAACACGACGAAGACCTGCCCGGTCACGCCGTACAGCTTCGACAGCGCGACGAACGTCAGGTTGACGGCGTTGAGCATCAGCTCAACGCACATGAAGATCAGGATCGCGTTCCGGCGCGTGAGCACGCCGATCGCGCCGATGGTGAACAGGACCGCCGACAGCGCGAGGGCTTCAGGTATCATTGGCGCCCTTTCGTTTGCCGACCGCGACCGCGCCGACGATGGCGGTCAGCAGCAGGATGCTGGTGAGCTCGAACGCGAGCAGGTGCTCGGTGAACAGCGGCTGGGCCACGGTGCCGATGGCCCCGCGATCGGGTGGACCGCCGAAGACCGGGTTGGTCGGCGGCTGCAGCACGGAGAGGAAGCGCGTGCGGGACATCGCCATGATCTGGGCCAGCAGCGCCAGCCCGACCGCGCCGGCCGCAATGCGCCCCCACGTCCCGCGAATGTCCGACAGTTCATCGGCATGCCCGAGGTTGAGCAGCATGACGACGAACAGGAAGACCACCATGATCGCGCCCGCATACACCAGGACCTGGATCGCGCCGACGAAGTGCGCGTCCATCATCACGTACAGTGCCGCCAGGTTGAACATCACCGACACGAGCCAGAGCGCGGCCGCGATGGGACTCTTGCGCGTCACGAACGCCAGCGCCGAGGCGATGGCCAGCAGCCCGAACAGGTAGAAGTGCACCTGGTAGAACAGCCCGGGAGACGGAGGCATCGACTATTCGCCGCGCGGGTCAGCGGGATCCCACATCTCGCACACCGGGTGCGTCTGGGCGGTCAGCCGCTCGAGGTCGTAGACGAATCCGTCGCGGCTGTACTCGGAGTTCTCGTAGTGCCGGCCGACGTGAATGGCCTCCTCCGGGCACACTTCCTGGCAGTAGCCGCAGAAGATGCAGCGGAACTCGTCGATCTCGAACACCAGCGGGTAGCGGTTGCCCTGCTCGTCCTCCCCGGGCACCAGCTTGATGCAGTTCGCCGGGCACACCGTGGGGCACAGGCCGCAGGCCACGCACTTGGCCTTGCCGTCCTCCGTGGTGAGCATGCGATGCGTGCCGCGCCAGCGGCGCGAGAGCGGCTCCCGCTCCTCCGGATACTGCGTCGTCACCTTGTGCGGCCGCACGAGGTGGCGCAGCGTGTTTCCCATGCCCGAGAGCGTCGCGCGGACGTAGCTCGTCTCCTCGATCGGGCGTTCGACCACCTTCACCCCAATGGCCATCAGCGCGGTTCCACGGCAGAGAGTCGGGCGCGCGCGGCCGCCAGCTGCCGGAGGCGCGCAAGGCGGGCACCGACCACCGGCACCGACGCCGGGCTGACGATGCGGCCGCGATCGAGAAGCACGAACAGGATCACCAGCAGCACGGCGTTGACACCGAACAGGATCAGTCCGTAGACCAGCCCGCGCTCGATCCCGGCGGCGTCGAGCGCCAGGACCATCGCCGCGATGATCACGATGTACGCCAGCGAGACCGGCAGGAAGATCTTCCAGCCCAGCGACATCAGCTGGTCATACCGGAAGCGCGGCAGCGTCCAGCGGATCCAGATGAACAGGAAGAGGAAGAACGCCACCTTGAGCGCGAAGATCAGCATCGAGAGCAGGACGACCGGGAAGGCCACCGCCCCGGTGTTGTCGGCCTGGGTGAACGGGACGTCCCAGCCGCCGAAGAACAGCGTCGCGATCATCGCGCTCGCCGTGATCATGTTCGCGTACTCCGCGATGAAGAAGAGCGAGAACTTCATCGCGCTGTACTCGGTGTGGTAGCCGGTGATCAGTTCCGACTCCGCTTCCGGCAGGTCGAACGGCAGGCGGTTGGTCTCGGCGAAGGCGGCGGCGATGAAGACGAAGCAGGCCACCCCCAGCGAGAGCGCGTTCCACACGTGCAGCGAGGCCTGGGAATTCACGACCTCGGACAGCGTCACGTTCCCGGACAGCAGGAGCACGGGGATCAGCGACAGGCCCATCGAGATCTCGTACGAGACCATCTGGGCGCTGGACCGCAGCCCGCCGAGGAGCGCGTACTTGTTGTTCGAGGCCCAGCCGGCGAGCACGATGCCGTATACGCCCAGCGACGTGATCGCGAGGACGAACAGGAACCCGATCGGCAGGTCGGCGAAGACCATGTCGATGCGCCCCCAGCGCGATGCCCAGGACGCCCCGAAGGGGATGACCGCCCACGCCATCATGGCCGGCGCGAACGACATCATCGGCGCCAGGAAGAAGATCGCACGGTTGGCGTACGGCGGGAGCGTCTCCTCCTTCATGATGTTCTTGACGCCGTCGGCAATCGGCTGGAGGAGCCCGTGCGGCCCGACCCGGTTTGGGCCGCGGCGATCCTGGATCCACGCCGAGACCCGGCGCTCGGCCAGCGTCATGTAGGCGACGCCCACCATCCAGACCGAGAACAGCCCGATCATCTTGATGAGCGTGGCGAGGAACCAGGGGCCGAACGCGGGATCGCCCTGCGGGTCGGCCACCTGCACGAGGGACAGGAAGGCAGGGATCACGAGGTGGCCCCCGCGGTCGCACCCGCCACCGGCCGCCCGCGCAGGCCAAGCGCCTCGTGGCTCAGGCCCGCAAAATCGGGGTGCGAGGACGCCAGCAGGGCGAACACCTGCCCCGCCGTCAGCACGTCCATCCGCTCGCCTAACGCGTTGGCGAGGTCGGCGAGGACGAACCAGCTCGGCCGGGCCATGCCGGGGGCGGCCCTGGCCTGGAGGAAGCGCTGCACGTGCCCACGAAGGTTCGTCAGCGTTCCCTCTTCCTCGAGGTAGTTGCAGATCGGGAGGACCACGTCGGCCCGTGGCAGCCCGGCGGGCATGACGGTCGAGACCAGCACCACCGCCGAGGCCTTCGCCAGGAGCGCGGCGTCGTCCGGCGTGATGTCGTGGTCGGCCACGATCACCGCGTCTCCCTGGGCGAGCCCGGACAGCGGGGCGTCGCTGCGGGTGAACCCGAGGAGCTCCGCGCCACGACCATTGGCGGTGCGGTCCGCGCGCAGGGCGAGGTCCTCGACCCCCGGGAGCGGGGCCTCCACGCCTGTCACCATCCGGGATGCGCCGGCGCCGCCGGACGCCTTCGCGATCCGCGACAACACGAACATCGCCTCATTCGACAGGTTCGACGACGCCAGGACGAGGATCCGCTTGCCCTTCAGGACCCGCGCCGCGCCCGCGAGGGCGACGTCCCAGTCCACGACCTGCTGGCCGGCGGCGCCGAGGATCGACGGCGACTCGAGCCGGTCGCCGCGGTTCATCCACCGGTAGTTGAGGCGGCCGTGGTCGCACATGAAGAACTCGTTCACCGCTGCATTGGAGCGGGGCCGGAGGCGGACCACGGTATTATCGCGCGTCTCGACGATGATGTTGCACCCCTGGCTGCAACCGGTGCAGACCGAGGCCGTGCGGTCGAGTTCCCAGGACCGCGCCTTGTTGAGGAAGTCCTTCGAGAGGAGCGCGCCGACCGGACAGAGGTCGACGACGTTGCCGGCCCACGCGTGGGTGAGGTCCTTCCCCTCGAACTTGCCGATGAGGGCGCGATCGCCGCGCTCGCTGACATTCAGCACCGCGTCGTGGGCGACATCCTCCATGAACCGCACGCACCGGGTGCAGAGGATGCAGCGGTTCGGGACGTACATGACATCGCCGCCGAAGTCCTCCACCGGGTTGAAGCGCTTGGGCTCGCGGTACCGCGAATCCGCCCGCCCTTCCTGGTAGGTGTAGTCCTGGAGCTCGCACTCGCCGGCCTGGTCGCAGATCGGGCAGTCCAGCGGGTGGTTGATCAGGAGCATCTCGAGGACGCCCTTGCGCGCCTCGCGGGCCTTCTCGTCGTGCACGTGCACGACCTGGCCCTCGGCGACGGCGGTGGCGCAGGCGGGAGCGAGCTTGGGCGCCTTCTCGACGTCGACAAGGCACATCCGGCAGACGCCCGCCACCGGGAGGCCCGGGTGGTAGCAGTAATGCGGGATGAGCACGCCGACGGTCTTGGCGGCTTCGAGGATCGAGGTGCCCGCCGGTACCGAGACCGGGCGTCCCTCGATGGTCAGGTTGACGAGCGGCGTGTCAGCCATCAGGCAACGATCGCGGGGACGGTGTGCACGGTCTTGCGGGTGATGAGCGCCTTGAACTCGTCGGGAAACTTCTGCAGGCCCGAGACCACCGGTGCCGCGCAGGAGTCGCTGAGCACGCAGATCGTCTTGCCGGTCATGTTGTCGGCGAGATCGAGGAGCGTGTCGAGGTCCTCCGCCGTGCCGTCGCCGGCGACGATGCGCTCGAGGATCTTCGTCGTCCACGCCGTGCCCTCGCGGCACTGCGTGCACTGCGCGCAGCTCTCGTGCGCGTAGAAGCGTGCCAGGCGCGCGACCTGCCGCGGGATGCTCTGGGCATCGTCCATCACGATGCAGCCGGCGGAGCCGAGCATCGTGCCGACGGCCACCATTCCCTCATAGTCCATGAAGGCCGCCTCGGCCTCGGCGATCGTGATGATCGGCACCGACGAGCCACCGGGGATGACCGCCTTGAACGTGCGGCCGCGAGGCGGGCCGCCGCAGAGGTCGTACAGGAACTCCCGGAACGGGAATCCCATCTGGACCTCATAGTTGCCGGGGCGCGAGACGTTACCGCACACCGACCAGAGCTTCGTACCTGTGCTCTTCGGGTTGTCGGCGCGCGCCATGTTCTTGTACCACGCGCCCCCGTTCACGAGGATGTGCGGGACGGCCGCCAGTGTCTCGACGTTGTTGATCGTCGTGGGCATGCCGAAGAGGCCCGCGGCCGCCGGGAACGGCGGCTTGATGCGCGGGTTGCCGCGCTTGCCCTCGAGGGAGTTCATCAGGGCGGTCTCCTCGCCGCAGATGTACGCGCCCGCCCCCTTGTGGACCCAGACATCGACGCGCTTGCCCGACCCCATCGCGTTCGGCCCGATGACGCCCGCGTTCCGCGCCTCGGCCACCGCGCGCTCCATGACCTCGAGGGGCTCGGTGAACTCGCCGCGGATGTAGATGTAGGCCGTCTCGGCGCCGATGGCGTGGGCCGCGATCGCGCAGCCCTCGATCAGCGCGTGAGGCGTCCACCGCATGATCTCGCGGTCCTTGAACGTCCCGGGCTCCGACTCGTCGGCGTTGCAGCAGAGGTAGTGCGGCTTGCCGTCGCCCAGCTTCATGAAGGACCACTTGAGTCCCGTGGGGAACCCTGCCCCGCCACGGCCGCGGAGGCCGGACTCCTTCACGATGTTCTGGATCGCGACCGGGTCCATCCCCAGCGCCTGCTCGAGCGCCCGGTAGCCGCCGCGGACCTTCCAGCCGTCGAGCGTCCGCGCCTCGGCCTCGCCGAAGTGCTTCGACAGGACTGTTGACTCGCGGGGATGTGGTTTGAAGGGGAAGCCCATGTCGGGAATCGGGAATGGGGAATCGGGAATGGGGGAACCGGTGGCGGAATCGACGAGCGATTCCCGCGTCCCGATTCCCGAATCCCGCTACCCGTATCTCTTGAGTACGTCCGGAACCTTCTCGGGCGTGACCGACTCGATGAAATCGGAGTTGACCATGACCGGTGTCGCAAACCCGCAGGCGCCGAGGCATTCCACCTCGATCACCGTGTACTTGCCGTCGGCCGACGTCACGCCCAGCTCACCGCAGCCGGTGTGCTGCAGGAACGCCTTGACCACGTCCTCCGCGCCGCACACGTGGCACGGCGTGGTCGTGCAGACCTGGATGAAGTGCGTTCCCACCGGGTGCTGGTGGTACATGGTATAGAACGTCACCACGCCCTTCACATATGCCGCCGTGAGCCCCAGCAGGCCGGCCACTTCGGCCATCGCCTCCGGGCTCACCCAGCCGCGCGCCTCCTGGACCATCCAGAGCGCCGGCAGGAGCGTCGCCATCCTGGTCGGGTAGCGCTCCATGAGCGCGTCGAGCCTGGCCTTCGTCTCACCGGTGAAGACCGGGACGTAGGGCTCGCTCTGATGACCGTGCGGCGTGGTGGAGATGGCCGCCCCGCCAGCCGCGGATGGACCATGACTCATGATGCACGCCCCTTTGCGCCTTGCGCGTTGCGCGTTGTGCTCATCGGTCAATCTCGCCCATCACGATGTCGATGCTGGCGTTGATCGCGATGACGTCGGACAGCAGGTGACCCTCGACCATCTGCGGGATGGCCGAGAGGTTGACGTAGGACGGCGGGCGGATGCGCCACCGCACCGGCTTCGCGGTGCCGTCGGAGACGAAGTAATAGCCCTTCTCCCCCTTCGGGCTCTCGACGGCGACGTACGTCTCGCCAACCGGCGGGCGCGGCCCTTCCATCACCTGCTTGAAGTGATGGATCATCGACTCCATCTCGCTCGTCGCCTTGCTCTTGGGCGGCAGGATCAGGCGCGCGTCGTCCACGTTGACGGGTCCGTCGGGCAGTCGGGCGGCGGCCTGCTCGAGGATGCGCACCGATTGCCGCAATTCCTCCATGCGGACCAGGAACCGGTCGTAGACGTCGCCGGTCGTGCCGACCGGGACCTCGAAGTCGTACGTCTCGTAATCGAGGTACGGGAAGTCCTTCCGGACGTCGTAGTCGACACCGGACGCGCGCAGCAGCGGACCCGAGAGGCCGGCGTTGATGGCATCGTCGGCGCTCATCGCACCGATGCCGATCGTGCGGCCCACCCAGATCCCGTTGCGCGTCACCATGCGGTCGACTTCGGCGATCGTCTTGGGGAAGGTGCGGATGAAGTCGCGCAGGCCGTCCATCCAGCCCTCGGGAATGTCGGCACCCATGCCGCCCACCCGGGTCAGCGTCGTCGTCAGGCGCGCCCCGATCCACTGCTCGATGAGGGTGTAGATCCGCTCGCGCTCCTGGAATGACCACAGGAACGGCGTGAACGCGCCGATGTCGATGCAGGTCGTGCCAAGCCAGACCAGGTGCGACATGATCCGCGACAGTTCCATCGCGATCACGCGCAGGACGGTGCACCGAGGCGTGATCTCGACGCCGAAGAGGCGCTCCGCGCCGAGCGCGAAGGCGACGTTGTTGCCCGGCGAGTTGAGGTAGTCCTCGCGGTCCGTCCACGGGATGATCTGGTTGTACTGCCGGTACTCCCCGATCTTCTCGAACCCGCAGTGGAGGTAGCCGACGTGCGGGATGCAGCGCACGACCGTCTCGCCATCCAGCTCGAGCACGAGGCGGAGCACCCCGTGCGTGGCAGGGTGCTGCGGCCCGATGTTGATGAGCATGTGCTCGCCCTCGAGCTCCGGCTCCATCGTGAGCGGCGGCTCGAGGGTGGTGACGCGGCCCCCGTCATCGACGACGAGCGGGGTGCGCTGGGGCCGGCCTGCGGCGTCCAGGCCCGAGGTGGAGAGCGAGACTTCGACGGTGCGCTTGTCGGCCACGGTCACTCTCCCGTCTTCTCGCCGCCGGCCAGGCGCTGCCGCATGTCGAGCGGCAGGTCCTCGAAGGCGTCGGCGATCGTGAGTTCCGTCATGGAGTACCGGCTCTCGGGCTGCGCGGCCAGCGCCTGGCGGAGCTGTTCCGAGCGCGAGAAGCGGCCGCGCAGGGGGAAGTCCTTTCGCAGCGGGAATCCCTCCTGGTACTGCTCCCACATCAGGATTCGACGCAGGTCCGGATGGCCGATGAACCGGATGCCGAACATGTCGAAGCACTCCCGCTCCAGCCAGTCCGCGCCCTTGTACACCGGGTAGACGCTGGGCACCTGCATCGGCGCCCCCTTCGGCAGTTCCGCCTTCAACCGGAGGAACCGGCGAAACGGAATCGACCGCAGGTGCCACACGACCTGCATCGGCAGCTCGAGGTCGCGGTACTCGACCGCGGTCACGTCCGAGAGGTAGTCGTACCGTTCCGCGGCGTCGTCGTGCAGGTAGCGCACGATGTCGAGGACGGTCTCCGGTCGCACGTACACCGTGGTCTCGCCCCAGACGACCTCGGCGCGGACGAACGCGGCCGCGAACTTCGCGCGGATCCGTTCGGCGGACGGGTTCATCGCCCCGCCGCGGTGGGGCACGTTGTGCGGCGTCGCGGGGACCGTCGAGGGGTCCGCGCTCCCGGCCACGACCTGCGCCGCGCCGCTCACAGTCCCGAACGCGTCTGGTGGACCGAGTTGCCGAACGGCTCGGACAGCTCGTCGATCGTCGACGGCGGGATGTACAGCTTGCTCGTCGGGTCGGGTTCCATCTCGTCGCGCAGGCGCTCATCGGACATGCGTTCCCGCTTGACCTTCTCCTGCAGCATCATGATCCCGTAGATCAGGCCCTCAGGGCGCGGCGGGCACCCCGGGACATACACGTCCACCGGGATGATCGTGTCGATGCCCTGCACCACGGCGTAGTTGTCGAACATGCCGCCTGACGAGGCGCAGGCTCCCATGGAGATGCACCACTTGGGCTGCAGCATCTGCTGCCAGATGCGGCGGAGCACCGGCGCCAGCTTGAAGGGCACCCGCCCGGCGCAGATGAGGACATCCGCCTGCCGGGGCGAGAAGGACATCCGTTCCATGCCGAACCGCGCCAGGTCGTACTTGCTCGCGGCCGACGCCATGAACTCGATGGCACAGCAGGCGGTGCCGAACGGCATCGGCCAGAGCGAGTTGGCGCGGCCCCAGTTGACCAGGAAGTCGAGGCGAGTCGCCACCCAGCCTTCCTGCGCGGCCGGGGAAATGGTCACCTGCTGCCGGTCCGGGTTCACGGTCAATCCCACTGAAGCGCCCCCTTCTTCCAGACATAGAGGAAGCCGACCAGGAGGATGATCATGAACACCATCATCTCACCCAGCCCGAAGAACGAAATGGCGCCGGCCGGGCAGGACCCGCCGACGAGCGCCGTCGTGCAGGACAGTTCCCGATAATACGCGCCCCAGGGAATCATGAAGACGGTCTCGATGTCGAAGATGATGAAAAGCATCGCGACCATGTAGAACTTGACGGAAAAACGCTCCCGCGCGTCGCCAAGCGGCGGGATACCGGACTCATACGGAGTGTCCTTTACCGGGGTCGGCCGGAGGCGCATGGTCAGGTGAGAGAGCGCGATCATCCCGATCGCGTTCACCAGGACAAACCCCAGCAGGAGCAGTATCGGCAGGTACGTGCGATCCATCGGGTTCCGACTTCGTGAAAAAATTCACTTGCTCGGTCGGAACGAAATTATCCTGCGTTCGGGAAGGGTGCAACGAGGGAACGCGCAAAGCGCAAACCGCAACGCGCCGCGTGGGTTGTGGGCGATCTCGCGCCCGCGTCACTCGTACCGGGCGGCTTTGGGTTTGCTCGAGTCGACGTCCTCACCCGATGCCGAGGATCCAGGCCCTTCGAGGTGCTCAAGTCCGAGTTCCTGACAGGAGGTCACGCCGCGCCTCCAGCCGGTTTGCCCGCCCCGCCCGACGCGTCAGCCTGGATTCCCCGGCGTATGGAGGCACGCGGCGTCATTCCGGGGCACGGACGCCCGGCGCCGGCAGCCAGCAGGCGTTGGGCTCCGGGGGTCTGACCCCTTACCGGGTGGAATCGTGCTCCCGGGGAATGGGGTGACCCGCGGCGGGAGGGCCACTGCTGACTTCCCTGTTGCGCAGCGCGTGGTGGCCACACACTTTATGGCGCGTGTCCGGGGTGCCCGGCACCGATCCTGTTTCGGAGTCGAACGACGTCGAGGCCCGCGACGGGGCCTCGGGTTTTCCAAACATCGCTGGACGGGCCGGTCCGCCCAGCGAATGACGACAGACCCTTCTTGGAGGTGCACATGAAGCGTGTTCTTGCGTGCAGTGCGGTGGCCCTTCTGTTCCTCGTTCCGGGTGTGGAAGCCGGTGCTCAGGGCAAGCTCTCCGGGTTCCTGGCCGTCGGCCCGACCACCACGACCGGTGACCTGAAGGATGCCGACAGCACCAAGTCCGGCTTTGCGGTCCAGGGTGGGTTCGAGTACAAGCTGACCGCTCCCCTCTGGCTGCGTATCGATGCCTCCATGGGCTGGAACGACCGCCTGACGAACTACGCCGAGGACGCCTACATCTGGACGTTCGCCGGCCGTCTCGAGTACTGGCTGCCCATGGGCAGCGACAAGATCCGCCCCTACGTGGTGGGTGGCGCCGGCTTCATGCTCTACAAGCGCAACCCGGGTGAGACGGGCCTCGAGGACACCGAGGAGTACATGACGAAGAACCGCATGATGGTGAGCGGTGGCGCGGGTCTCGACTGGCAGATCGGCGGGACCAGCATCTTCGTCGAAGGCCGCTACGACATGGCCATGAAGAAGAGCGACGAAACGGGCTCCGCCCGTTCGATGATCCCGATCATGGTCGGTGCCCGCTGGGGCGCCCGGTAGTCCACGATCGACGTCAAATGAGAAGGCCCCGCCATCCGGCGGGGCCTTCGCTTTTTCGTCCCCTGCCCCGGCAGCCCTAAGCGTCGCCGCCGGTCGCGACGCCCTCGCGCTCGAACAGCGTCGCCATCCAGTAGTCGCGGTTCATGCGCGCGATCACGTCGATCGAAATCGCCTTCGGGCACGCCACCTGGCACTCCCCGAAGAGCGTGCAGCCGCCGAAGTGCTCCAGGTCCATCTGGGTAACCATGGAGAGCGCCCGGCGGCCGCGCTCCGGTTGGCCCTGCGGCAGTTCCCCGAGGTGCGCGATCTTCGCGCCCGTGAACAGGGACGCCGACCCGTTCGGGCAGGCCGCCACGCACGCACCACACCCGATACACGCGGCAGCGTCCATTGCTGCGTCGGCGGCGGTCTTCGCGATCGGGATCGCGTTGCCGTCGCGCGCACTCCCGGTATTGACCGACACGAAGCCGCCCGCCTGCACGATGCGATCGAGCGCGCCGCGATCCACGCACAGGTCGCGAATCACGGGAAAGGCCTGGGCCCGCCAGGGCTCGAGCGTGATGGTGTCGCCGTCCCGGAAGCTGCGCATGTGCAGCTGGCACGTGGTCGTCGCCTGCATCGGTCCGTGTGCCACGCCGTTGATCATCATCCCGCAGGCGCCACAGATCCCCTCGCGACAATCATGATCGAACGCGATCGGGGACTCGCCGCGCTCGGTGAGTCCCTCGTTCACCACGTCGAGCATCTCGAGGAACGACATGTCGGGGCTGACGTCGCTGGCCGTGTAGGTCGCGAATCGCCCGGCCTGGCCCGGTCCCGCTTGCCGCCAGACCTTCAGCGTGACCCGCATCGTCGACTCGCTCACTTGTAGCTCCTGGTGGCGAGTTGCACAGTCTCGAACACCAGTGGCTCGCGATGCAGCACCGGCGGGGTGTTGCTGCCGGTGTGCTCCCAGGCGGCGACGTAGGCAAAGTTGGTGTCGTCGCGGCGGGCCTCGCCGTCAGGGGTCTGGTGCTCGCTGCGGAAGTGACCGCCGCAGGATTCCTCGCGATGCAACGCGTCGAGGCACATCAATTCCGCCAGCTCCAGGAAGTCGGCCACGCGCCCGGCGTGCTCCAGAGACTGGTTGAGCTCGTTCCCGCTCCCCGGTACGGTCACATTCTTCCAGAACTCCTGGCGGAGCTCCGGGATGCGGGTCAGGGCCCGGCGCAAGCCGTCGGCGGTGCGCGCCATTCCGCAGTCGTTCCACATCAGCGCGCCCAGCTCCCGATGGAACGACTGGACGGTGCGCTTGCCCCGCACGTTCAACAGGCGCTGCAGGCGGTCCGCGACGCCTTCGCGCGCGAAGGCAACCTCGGGGTGGTCTTCGCCGATCGCCGGGAGCTGCGCCGTCGCGAGGTAATGCCCGATGGTTGCGGGGAGCACGAAGTACCCATCGGCCAGGCCCTGCATCAGCGCGCTGGCACCGAGCCGGTTGGCGCCGTGGTCGGAGAAATTGGCCTCGCCCACGACGTGCAACCCGGGAATGGTGCTCATCAGGTTGTAGTCCACCCACAGCCCGCCCATGGTGTAGTGGACGGCGGGATAGATGCGCATCGGCGTTGCATACGGATTCTCCGCCGTGATGCGCTCGTACATCTCGAAGAGGTTGCCGTACCGCTCCCGGATCCTGTCCTCGCCGACGCGCCGGATGGCGTCGGCGAAGTCGAGGTAGACGCCCAATCCGCCCGGCCCGACGCCGCGCCCCTCGTCGCACACCTCCTTCGCCGCGCGCGACGCGATGTCACGCGGCGAGAGGTTGCCGAAGCTCGGGTACTTCCGCTCGAGGTAGTAGTCACGCTCCGCCTCGGGAATCGAGCCCGGCGCGCGCCGGTCGTTGGCCACCTTCGGCACCCACACCCGCCCGTCGTTGCGGAGCGACTCCGACATCAGCGTCAGCTTCGACTGATAGTGGCCGCTCTGCGGGATGCACGTCGGGTGGATCTGGGTGAAGCACGGGTTGGCGAAGGCGGCGCCCTTCCGGTGGGCGCGCCAGATGGCGGTCGCGTTGGAGCCCTTGGCGTTGGTGCTGAGGTAGAAGACGTTCCCGTACCCACCGGTCGCCAGCACCACGGCGTGCCCGAGGTGCGTGCTGACCGTCCCGGTCACCAGGTCGCGGACGACGATGCCGCGGGCATGGCCATCGACCACGATGAGGTCGAGCATCTCCGTGCGGGGATACATCCGCACGCCGCCGCGCGATACTTCCTTCTCGAGGGCCTGGTAGGCGCCGAGCAGCAGTTGCTGCCCGGTCTGGCCGCGGGCGTAGAACGTCCGCGAGACCTGTGCCCCGCCGAAGGAGCGGTTGGCGAGCAGGCCGCCGTACTCGCGGGCGAACGGCACGCCCTGGGCCACGCACTGGTCGATGATCTGGACGGACACCTGGGCCAGCCGGAACACGTTGGCCTCGCGGGCCCGGAAATCGCCGCCCTTGATGGTGTCGTAGAAGAGGCGGCGGATGCTGTCGCCGTCATTCTGATAGTTCTTGGCGGCGTTGATGCCGCCCTGGGCCGCAATGCTGTGGGCGCGGCGCGGGGAGTCCTGGAAGCAGAAGTTCGAGACCTGGTATCCGAGCTCGGAGAGGGTCGCGGCCGCCGAGGCGCCGGCGAGGCCGGATCCCACGACCAGGACATGGTATTTCCGCTTGTTGGCCGGGTTCACCAGCTTCATCTCGAAGCGGTGGCGATCCCACTTGTCCTGCAGCGGGCCTCCCGGGATGCCGGCGTCGAGCTTCATGTGCCTAACGGGAAGCGGTGGCGGACGGCCGCGGGCCGACCAGGCCGAGCAGGACGCCGACCGGCACGGCGGTGAACCCGAGCCAGAGGGCGACGGCCAGGACGGTCGCGACGGGTCGCGAGAACGGGTTCCGGCGCGGGCGCGACAGCCCCAGCGTCCGGATCGCGCTCCACGTGCCGTGGTACAGGTGCAGCCCCACCACCACCATCATCACCAGGTAGAACGCGGCCGCCCACCGCTGCGTGCTGAAGGCGTTCACCAGGTTGGCATACGGGTCCCCCTCCGCGAAGCCGGGGAGCAGCGTGCCGGTCGTGAAGTGGAGCAGGTGCAGGACGATGAACAGCGCCAGCAGCACCGACAGCCAGCGGATGGTGCGCGCGGCGATCGTGGCCACCTGTGCCTCGCGCTGGTCGTAGCCCACCGGTCTCGCGGTCGCACTGACGCGCGTGAGCAGGATGGCCGACGTCACGTGCACGACCAGCGCGGCCAGCAGGGCGATGCGGGCGCCCCAGAGCAGCTCGGGGACGTTGTGCAGGAACCGCGAATAGGCGTTGATGTGCTCGGGCCCGGCGTAGGCCAGCAGGTTCGCCGTCATGTGGATGACGAGGAAACCGGCCATCATCAGGCCGCTCACGGCCATCGCGATCTTCCTGCCGACGGTGGAGGACGCGAAGGTTGCCAGCCGCCCTCGCCGGGACGCGCCAGCCTTGGCGGCGGCCGTCACGTCAAATGCTCCGGTGCCCGCCGATGGGCCACCGCGGCTAGAACGTGAGCGCGGCCATCGGCTCGCGCACGGCGTCGGCGCTCTTCGCCAGCGCGGCCTTCTCGTCCGGGGTCAGGTCCACCTCGATGACCGAATCCAGTCCGCGCCCGCCAATCTTGCATGGCACACCAAGGAACAGGCCCGAGTGCCCGTACTCCCCCTCGAGCCAGACCGAGCACGGCAGGACGCGTTTCTGGTCGCCGACGATCGCCTCGGCCATCTGCACCGCGGCGGCCGAGGGGGCATAATAGGCCGAACCGGTCTTGAGGAGGGAGACGATCTCCGCGCCACCACCGCGCGTGCGCTGGACGATCTCGTCGAGGCGCTCGCGCTTCATGAGCTGGGTGACCGGGATGCCGCTCACGGTCGTGTAGTTCACCAGCGGGACCATCGTGTCGCCGTGGCCGCCGAGGACCATGGCCTGGATGTCGCGCACCGAGACGTCGAGCGCGTCGGCGAGGAAGGCACGATAGCGGGCCGTATCGAGCACGCCCGCCATGCCGAGCACCCGCTCGCGCGGAAACGCCGACACCTTCTTCGCCACGTAGCACATGACGTCGAGCGGGTTGGACACCACGATCAGGATCGCGTTCGGCGACGTCCGCGCCACCTGTTCCGCGACGCCCTTCACGATGCCGGCGTTGGTGTTCATCAGGTCGTCGCGCGACATCCCAGGCTTGCGCGCGATGCCGGCGGTGATGATGACGATCTCCGATCCGGCAGTCTCGGCGTAGCCGTTGGTGCCGATCACCCGCGTGTCGAAGTTCTCGATCGGCGCCGACTGCCACTGGTCCAGTCCCTTCCCCTGTGGTACGCCCTCGACGATGTCGACCAGGACGACGCGGCGGGCAAGCTCCTTCTCGGCGATGCGCTGGGCGGTCGTGGCGCCGACATTGCCGGCGCCGACCACCGTGATGGTATTGACCATGGCGTGCGTTCAGTTGGGTGATGGGACGTGCTGACCAATACTAGCCGCGCATGCAGGGCCGTTCAACACAGCGGCGCGGCGCGGGCGCGGGATGCTGGTGTGCCCGGTTCCGGTCAGCCGCCGACCTGCGACAGCGCCCGGAGGCCGCCGACCTGCATCTGCAAGAGGGCGTGCTCCTTCGGCTTGTCGGCCAGTGCCTGACGGAACAACGGCTCGAGCGGTTCGCCGCGGCGCAGCGGGTCACGGAGGTTCACCTCATGATCGCCGTAGAGGCAGGTGCGGAGGCGACCGTCCGCCGTGAGGCGCACGCGATTGCACGAGCCGCAGTAGGTGTGGGTCATCGGCGTGATGACGCCCACGGTGCCGGCGGCACCCGGCAGCCGGTAGTACTTTGCCGGACCGTTGCCGCGCGCCGGACCGCTGTCGGGCACCAGCGCGCCGATCGCGCTGATGCGTTGCAGCACTTCCTCGCTCGGCACGACGTGCTCCCACGTCAGCTCGCGCAGGTCGCCGACGGGCATGAGCTCGATGAAGCGAACGTGCCATGGGCGATCGATCGTCAGGCGCGCGAAGTCCCCGACCTCGTCGTCGTTGGTGCCGCGCAGCACGACGACGTTCACCTTGATGGGCGCGAGTCCGGCGGCCTCCGCCGCCATCGCCGCCTCCACCGGGTCGAACCCGACGTTGCGCCGCGCGATGGCGGCAATCCGCTCGGGACGCAGCGAATCCGCCGACATGTTGACGCGGTCGAGCCCGGCCTCGCGCAGCGAACGGGCCATCTGCGGCAGGCGCGCCCCGTTCGTCGAGAGCGCGATATCCTCGATGCCCGGCACCGCCTTCAACTGGCGGACCAGCGTCTCGAGGTCCGGGCGGATCGTGGGCTCACCGCCCGTGATCCGCAGCCGCCGGAGGCCCAGCGGCGCGAGCTGCCTGACGACTTCGGTGATCTCCTCGTACGACAGGATCTCCGCCTTGGGCAGCCATTGCAGCCCTTCCATCGGCATGCAGTACACGCAGCGGAAGTTGCACCGGTCCGTGACGGAGATGCGGAGGTACTCGATGCTCCGACCCCACTGGTCGCGCAGCGCGGTCACGGCGTCGCCTCCAGGGCCGGCCGCGTCGGGTCCACCCACTCGCTCGTCCCGTCCAGGTAGTGCTCACGCTTCCAGATCGGCACGCGTCGCTTCAACTGCTCGATCACGAAGCGGTTGGCGTCGAGCGCGGGCCCGCGATGCGCATGACCACAGGCGATGGCCACGCTGACGTCGCCGACGCGCAGCGTTCCCGTCCGGTGCTCCACGGCGACAACGATCCCCGGAAACCGGGCGACGGCTTCGGCGACGATCCGCTCGATTTCCACCACCGCCATCGCGTCGTAGGCCGTGTAATCGATTCCATCCACCGGCCGCCCGTCGTTCGAGTTGCGCACGGTGCCGAGGAACAGCACGGTCGCGCCGTGTCCGTCGCCGCTCACTTCGGCGAGGAGCGCTGCGGGGTCGATCGCCCCGGTGACGAGGCGCGCCGTCATCCGCCCGCCACCGGGGGGATGATGGCGACCTCGTCCCCGCTCCGGACAGGCTGGTGTGCCCTGGCGTACGCCGCGTTCACGGCGAGGAGCGGCGCCGGCGGCAGCGCAGTACCGCCAGCCAGGCCGCGTACGTGCGCCACGACGTCGCCAACTACTGCCCCTTCAGCGAGTTCGAGTGTCAACTCGCGCTTGCCCACCGCGTCGGCGTACGACGCGAACAACAGCACGCGAACGGTCATGGCGACCAATATACCGGCTGATCCGGATTGGCTTCGCCTGGCGGACTGGTGCGCGGGCACGAAAAAGCCCCGGGATTGACCGGGGCCGCGATCACCAGGTACGGCAGTTGATCAGTCTGCAACCGGCGGCAAGAGGTCGGCGACCATGGCGCGCAGTTCCTTCGAGGGCTTGAACACAGGGACCGGGCGCGCGGAAACCTCGACGGGAGAACCAGTTCGGGGATTGCGGGCCATGCGCGTCTTGCGGTGACGAATCTTGAAGGTGCCGAAACCGCGCACTTCGATGTTCTTCTGCTGCTGCAACGCTTCCTTGATGGCATCGAGGAAGGCGTCAACGACCCTGGCGCAGTCCTTCTTGGAGATCATCGGCCCCGCAGTCTTGGCGATCTGCTCAGTGACATGCTCGACGAGGTCTGCCTTGGTCATTGCCTGGCCTCAACGAAGGACCGCCTGAAAAAACCCCCCGAATTGGAACCGAACTTAGGCCGTTAATTATTGCGTGTCAAGCGGTTGGCTCACCTTGGCCAACGTCGCTTCTCACCGCCTTCATGAACTCGGTGAAGAGCGGACGGGCGTCGTGAGGGCCCGGGGCGGCCTCCGGATGGTACTGCACGGCAAAGACCGGAAGGTGCTTGTGGCGGAGGCCCTCAACGGTCTGGTCGTTGAGGTTCAGGTGGGTAACCTCGAGGTCCGGAGCCCCCGGAATGCCGGATTCACTGCCGGCCACGGCAAAACCGTGGTTCTGCGAGGTGATCAGCACCCGCCCGGTGTCCAGCTCCTTGACCGGGTGATTCCCGCCGCGGTGTCCGTAGGGCAGCTTCACCGTCTCACCGCCAAAGCTGAGGGCGATGAGCTGGTGACCCAAACAGATCCCGAAGACCGGCACCTTCGTCCTGGCGATAGCCCTGATGGTCGCCGGCGCATAGGAGACGGCGGCGGGGTCGCCCGGTCCGTTGGAGAAGAAGACGCCGTCCGGCTCGAGCGCCATTGCTTCATCGGCAGTGGTCGTCGACGGGACGACGGTCACGCGGCACCCCTGGTCCTCGAAGAGCCGCAGGATGTTGCGCTTGATGCCGTAGTCGTAGGCGACGATGTGGTACGGCGCGTCCTTGCCTCCCCACTCGTACGGCGCGCTCGTGGTGACCGTGCTGGCGAGGTCGAGCCCTTCCATGCTCGGGCAGGCGGCCAGCGCGTCACGGGCTGCGTCAGTAACGGTCGCCCCGGCATCGATGACGCCGCGCATGACGCCGGACGATCGCAGGTGACGGGTCAGTTGCCGGGTATCCACTCCCTCCAGCATCGGCACACCCGCTGCGGCGAGCCAGGACGCGAGGTCGCGGTCGGCCCGCCAGTTCGAGTAGTGCTTCGACATCTCGCGCATCACGACCCCCGCCACCTGCGGCGCGGACGATTCCGGGTCCTCGCGATTGATGCCGTAGTTCCCGATCATCGGCGCGGTCATCACCACGATCTGCCCCTTGTACGAGGGATCGGTGAAGACCTCCTGGTACCCAGTCATGTTCGTGGTAAACACGACCTCGGCCACGACCTGCGGCGCGTCGGCGACCAGGGCCCCGCGAAACAGGGTCCCATCCTCGAGGAGGAGGAACCCTGGGCGGCGAGCAGTCAGTTCACTCACGCTCTATCGCTACGGGTTCTTCTTTTCGCTGCCCGTGGGCGGCGGCCCGCCTTTCTCGGGCGTGCCGATGGGGACCACCGATTGTGGCGGCGGTGCGGTCTGCGCCGGTGGCGTGGTGGAGAGGCCGCGGTCCAGGATCGACGTGGGCGTCCGGCCACGCGTCGACATCAGCTGCATAACGAACGCCAGGCCGAGGAACAACCCACCGGCCCACCACGAGATCTTCGTCAGCACGTTGCCGGCCTGGCGCGTGCCGATGAAGGAGTCCGCGGCCGTCGAAACGCCGCCAAACGAGGCCGCCAGCCCACCGCCCTTCGCGGCCTGCATCAGCACGGACGCGACGAGCACGAGGCTGTCGAGAATGAGGAGAACCAGCAGGAAAGTGTACATGATCCCGGACGAAACGGCGTGATACGTGGAGCGCTAACCCCCTAATATCACCCCACTTACGGCACGAATCAAGCGCGGACGATCGCCGCCCACCCCTCGGCATCGAGGCTTGCGCCGCCCACGAGGACACCATCCACTTCCGGCGCGATCACCAGCTGCGTCGCATTCGCCCGGTTGACGCTACCGCCATACAGGATGGGGATGGCGGAGTACTTGTCTGGGGCCAGTGCTCGCAGCTCCGCCCGCAGCACCTGGTGCACCCGCGAGGCATCCTCCGGGGTCGCCGTCTTCCCGGTACCGATGGCCCACACCGGCTCGTACGCGATGAGCAGGTGCGCGACCTGCTCGGCACTGATGTCCGCGAGCCCTGCACGAAGCTGCCGCAGCACGACCGACTCGGTCTCGCCGGCTTCGCGCTCGGCGAGCTTCTCCCCGACGCACAGCATCGGGACGATGTGGGCGCGAAAACAGGCGGCCACCTTCCGGCCGGTCTCGGCGTCGGTCTCGCCGAAGACGTGCCGCCGTTCCGAGTGTCCCACCAGCGCGAGGTGGGCGCCGGCATCCCGCGCCATCGCCGCCGAGATCTCGCCCGTGAACGCGCCCTTGTCTTCCCAGTGAATGTTCTGGACGCCGACGCGGATATCGGTCCGCTCCTTCAGGGCATCGACCACCGCCGCCAGGGTGATGCTCGCGGGAAAGAACAGGACCTGGCGGTCACTGTGGCGGGGGTAGTAGCGGAGGAACGAGGTCATGAACTCGCGGGCCTCGGTGGGCCCGTGGTTCATCTTCCAGTTGGCGGCGAAGACCGGTCGTTGCATGGTGCTCAACGATCGTCGAGTGCCGCGACTCCGGGAAGGACCTTCCCTTCCAGGAACTCGAGCGACGCGCCGCCGCCCGTCGAGACGTGCGACATCGAGGCCTCGAGTCCGGCCTCGGCAACCGCGGCCGCCGAATCGCCGCCACCGACGATCGTGATGGCGCCCTTCGCGGTGGCCGCCGCCATGGCCTGCGCGATCGCACGCGTGCCCTTGTCGAACGGTGGCGTCTCGAAGACCCCCATCGGACCGTTCCACAACACGGTCCTGGCGGTGGCGATGGCGCGCCCGAACGACTGCGCGCTCTCCGGACCGATGTCGAACATGGCGGCGTTCGCGGGGATCGCGTTCCGCGGGACCACCCGCGCGGTCCCTGGCTGGTCGATGGCATCGGCGACGACGGCATCGTGCGGCAGCGTCAGGCGCATGCGAGCGCGCCCCAGCAGGTCGTGCGCCAGCGCAATACGATCCGGCTCGACGAGCGAGGTGCCGGTCTCGAGTTCCATGGCCCGGAAGAAGGTGCACGCCATTGCCCCGCCGATCAGCAGGCCGTCGACCTTGGGCAGGAGGGCCTCGATGACGTCGATCTTCCCAGACACCTTGGCACCGCCGAGGATCGCGATGAACGGTCGGCGGGGCGCCGCAATCGCCTGCCCCAGGTAGTCGAGTTCCTTCTGCATGAGGAACCCGGCGACGGCGGGGCGCAGGTGTTCCGTGACGCCAGCCGTGGACGCATGCGCGCGGTGCGCCGACCCGAATGCGTCGTTGACGTAGAGATCACCCAGCGCCGCGAAGGACTTCGCGAGCGCGGGATCGTTCTTTTCCTCCCCCGCGTGGAAGCGCGTGTTCTCGAGGACCAGGATCTCGCCATCGGCCAGCGCCCGCGTGGCTCCTTCCGCCGCCTCTCCCGTGCTCGAGTCCACGAACCGGACGGGCCGCGTGGTCAATCCGGCGAGGTGCCTCGCGACCGGTTGCATCGAGTACTTCGGGTCTGGACCGCCCTTCGGGCGCCCGAGGTGCGAGAACAACACCACGCGTGCCCCGCGCTCGGCGAGGTACTCGATGGTCGGCAGCGCCGCCCTGATGCGGGTATCGTCACCGACGTGCCCGTCATCGCCCAGCGGGACGTTGAAGTCCACGCGCACCAGGACGCGCTTCCCCCTGAGCGACGGCTCCTTGAGGTCGGTGATGGTCTTCTTCAGCATCAGGGGGAGGGAGATGGGAGAGGGACGCGCATCGGATCGGGGCGGGACTCGCGAACAACCAGGACTTCAGGACCGCCAACCGACTCCACGCGACTCCGGCTGGCCGTGCCTCTCCCATCGCCCATCTATCCGATGAGCTGGATGAGGTCGACGCAGCGGTTGGCGTATCCCCACTCGTTGTCGTACCACCCGCTGACCTTCACCATCGTGCCGTCGATGACGTTGGTGGAGAGCGAGTCCAGGATGCAGCTGAACGGGTTCCCGATGTAGTCGGACGAAACCAGCTCTTCTTCCGAGACGTCGAGCACGCCCAGCATGGGGCCGGCGGCGGCCGCCTTGAACGCCGCGTTCACGGCGTCGATGGTGGTGGCGCGCTCCACCTCGACCGTCAGCTCGGTGAGCGACACGTCGGGCGTGGGGACGCGGATCGCGATGCCGTCGATCTTGCCCTTCACCTCCGGGATCACCAGGGCCGTCGCCTTGGCGGCACCGGTGGTGGTCGGGATGATGGAGAGCGCGGCGGCCCGTGCACGCCGCAGGTCCTTGTGCGGCAGGTCGAGTACGTTCTGGTCGTTGGTGTAGCTGTGGATCGTGACCATGCTGCCGTGCCTGAACCCGAAGGCATCGCGGATCACCTTCACCATCGGCACCAGGCAGTTGGTGGTGCACGACGCATTGGAGATGATCGTGTGCTTCGCGGGGTCGTAGTTCTGGTGGTTGACGCCCATCACCACCGTGATGTCCTCGCCCTTGGCGGGTGCCGAGATGATGACACGCTTCGCGCCTGCGGCGATGTGCTTGCGGGCGTCCTCCGCCTTGGTGAAGCGCCCGGTGGACTCGAGCACGATGTCGGCCCCCAGGGACTTCCACGGGAGCGCCGCGGGGTCCTTCTCGGCGAACACCTTGAGCGTGTCGCCGTCGATGGTGATCGCGTCACCGGCGTGGCTGACCGTGCCGCGGTAGGTGCGGTGGACGGAGTCGTACTTGAAGAGGTGCGCGAGCGTCTTCGTGTCCGTGAGGTCGTTCACGGCGACGATGTCGATGTCGAGCTTGCGCTCGCGGATGGCGCGCACGACCTGTCGCCCGATCCGTCCAAACCCGTTGATGCCGACCTTGATGGCCATCCCGAAGTTCCTCGCTCATGGCGGCGCATCGCCGGGAAGGCGCGCGCGCCCGAAGGTGACGTAGCTCATGATCCGGGTGCCGCCGGCAAACAGGGCGGCCGCGCAGGCGTTGAGCGTCGCGGCGGTGGTCACCACGTCATCCACGAGCACCAGGTGCGCCCCGCGCAATCGCGCCGGATCGCCGGCGACCCGGAAGGCGCCGGAAACATTGCGGAGCCGCTCCTCGGGAGTCAACCGCGTTTGCGATGACGTGAATGTGGTGCGCAGGAGGACATCCTCCCACACGGCGAGGCGCAGGCGCGCGCCCAGCGCCGCCGCGAGCCTCTCGCTCTGGTTGAAGCCGCGTTCCCGTTCGCGGCGCGGCGAGAGCGGCACCGGCACCAGTGCGGTTCGCTCGGCCACCACATCCGTGGGCCAGTCGAGCCTGCCCATCCGCTCCGCCATGCCGCCGGCCAGCCGGTGCCACCCGTCGTACTTGAGGGCGTGGACCAGGCGCCCGCCCACGCCGTCCGGCACCCAGCAGGCGGAACGGACCGCGCGGACGTACGGCGGCAGCAACGGGCACCAGCGGCAGTCCCCCGCGGGCAGGGGGTAGCCACAGCGCGCGCACCAGGGGCGCGACAGCAGCGGAAGGCGCGACCAGCAGGTGCCGCAGGAGAGGTCCGCCGCATCGTCCGGCAGCCGCGCCTCACACGTGACGCAACAGCGCGGGAGCAGGAGCTCGGCCAGCGCGCGAAAGGCGCGGCGGCCGTCGACGTTAGGCAGCCAGCGCGGCGCGCATGGCCCCGAGGTCGGGGGTCCTCCCGAACCAGCGCTCGAAGGCATCGGCTCCCTGGGCAATGAGCATCTCCAGCCCATCGGCCGCGCGGAGGCCCCGTGCCCGCGCCGCGCGCACCCATGGCGTTTCACCGGCACGATAGGCGAGGTCCATCACCGCGGCGTCACCTCGCAGCTGCTCGACCGGCACCGGGAGCGCCTCGCCCGCCAGGCCGACCGGCGTGGCGTTCACGACGACCGTCGCGTCGCGCACGGCCTCCTCGACCGTCGACGCCACGGTGACCAGCCCCGGGAAGCGCGCCGCCAGGGCGTCAGCCCTGGCCCTGCCCCTCGCGCAAACGACAACCGTGGCCCCCGCCCACCCCGCAGCGGCTGCACAGACCGCGGCGGCGCCCCCGCCCGCGCCGACCAGCGCAATGCGCGCACCGCTGGGTTCCCCGCCGAGGACCAACCGCGCCAGCGCGCGGAATCCCGCGACGTCGGTGTTGTCCCCGACCAGATCGCCGCCTTCGTGCCAGAACGTGTTGACCGCGCCGGTCCGTTCGGCCACCGCCGTGCGGCGCCGGCAGGCGGAGGCGACCGCCAGCTTGTGGGGCACCGTCACGTTCCCGGCCGCGTTCGCCCCACGCAACCGGTCGAGCATGCCGGAGAGGTCCTCGGGGAGGACGTCGAGGGCCTCGTACGCCAGGGGGATGCCGGCCGCCCGAAGCGCTGCGCCCTGGAATAGCGGCGACAGCGAGTGTCGCACCGGATGGCCCAGCAGGACCAACCGCCCCGGCAGGATCACCCGGCGGGCCTTCCCGGCTTCGCCGTGAGGCGGTCGAACACGCGACGGACTTCGGCCTGCAGTTCGCCGAGCGTCTCCCGATAGGCGTCGAGCTCGCCGCCGAACGGGTCGTTGATGGCGTGCCCCGGCCCGTGGCCCGCGAACGTCGTCAGCAGGTGCGTCCGTCCCTCGCCACCTAACGCCTCAGCGCGCTCCACGTGGTGCGGCCCCATGGCCAGCACCAGGTCGTGCGACTCCACCAGTTCGCGCGTCAGTTGCTGCGCGCGGTGCGACGACAGGTCCATCCCCCGTTCCAGCGCCACCAGCAGGGCCCCGTCCGACGCGGGCGCGCCATCCCAGGCGCTCGTCCCGGCGCTGGCCACCTCGACATCGGACAGCCCGCGCTCGATGGCCTCGCGCCGCGCGAGGGCCTCGGCCATGGGACTGCGGCAGGTGTTCCCGGTGCAGACAAACAGCAATCGCATCATTCGTCAGGCATCACCGATGAGGTCGGGCACGCTCTCGCGCAGGATCTCCGCCGGGATGGCCCCCGGGCGGATCACGCGCGGGCGCCGGCCGGTGCAATCCACCACCGTCGACGGCGCCGACGGCTCGAGTCGTCCACCGTCCAGGACCCGCAGGATCCCGGCGGTGACCGCGTCTCCCCACTGTTCCACAATCTCCCCGGCGGTCATGGCGGGCGGTAGCCCGGGCAGGTTCGCGGAGGTGGAGGTAATCGGGTCGCCGTACGCGGAGATCATCCGCTGCAGGGCGGGATGCGATGTCCAGCGGACGGCCACGCCGCCTTCGGGTCCGCGCAGTCGCGGGGGGACGCGGCGTTCCCCGCCGCGCAGGACGAGCGTCAACGGCCCGGGCCAGTGGCGCGCGACCAGGCGCGCCGCTCCACTCGACAGGTGGAGGTCGAGGCCCTCGAGCATCGCGCTGTTCGCCACCAGGAGCAGGAACGGCTTCGCCGGCGGGCGCTTCTTCATCGCGACGAGGCGTTCCACCGCGTCCCGATCCACGGCGCCGCCGAACCCATAGACCGTTTCCGTGGGATACGCCAGCACCTGGCCGGACTGGAGGTGCACCACCGTTTCCGCGAGCGATGCTTCCACCTCGGCCGGCGACCAGAACGGCACCATGGTGCTCGTCATCAGTCCACCAGCGACGCCAGGCGTTCCGCGCGCGCGAAGTCCGCTTCCTCGGTCACCTTGAGCGCCCGCTCGCTGCCGCGGACGACCCGGACCTCGAATCCGAGGCGCTCGCAGAGCGCGGCATCGTCCGTGGCGCTGATGCCCGCGCGGCGTGCCTCCACGTACGCGTGCTCGATCATCCGGAGCGGGAACGCCTGCGGCGTCTGGGCCCGCCACAGTCCCTCACGCCCCACCGTACGCAGCACGCGGCCGTCGGCGTCCACCTCCTTCAGCGTATCGACGACGGGTAGCGCCGCGACGGCGCCATGACCGTGCCGCGCTCCCGCGATCACCGCCTCGATCGTGGCGTCGGTGACGAGGGGCCGCGCGGCGTCATGGATCACGGCGACCGCCAACTCGTCAGGCAGGTCCTCGAGCCCGCTCCAGACCGACTCACCGCGGTCACGGCCGCCGGTGCTCACGAGGAGGCGGTCCAGGTCGCACTGAAAGAGCCAGGGCGGCGGGTCCGCCGCGTGCGATCGCGGCAGGACGCACACCACCAGCGCCACGTCAGTGCGGCGCTGGAACGCCTGCACCGCGTGAAGCAGCATGGGCTTGTCGCCCACCCAGCGAAACTGCTTCAACTCACCCGTCGGTCCCCCGGCGCGGGAGCCCGAACCGCCGGCGACGATGACGACTCCGACGTCGGCGGCGATCGGACGTTCGTCCTCGCCCGGGCGCACCGCCTCGACGTCGCTCATGCCCGGAACAGGCTCCCGAACATCGCGCCGAGATGCTCGTGCGCGGACAGCCGGATACCCGCGCCGCCGCGGGGCGCGCCGCCTCGCGATCCGACATAGGCCACGGTCATCCCCAGCTGGGATGCTTCCGCGAGGCGACGTTCGGATTGCGAGACGGCGCGGATCTCGCCGCCCAGGCCAAGTTCGCCGATGAACACGGCGCCCGCCGGGAGCGGCACGTCGTAGACGCTCGACGCGATCGCGGCCGCGATGGCGAGGTCACCCGCCGGCTCGGACAGCCGAAGCCCGCCGGCAACGTTGACGAAGATGTCCAGTTGTGACACCGGGATCCCCGATCGCTTCTCGAGCACGGCGAGCAACAGCGCCAGGCGCCGCGGGTCCACGCCGTTCGCGACGCGCTGGGGCGTGCCGTACCCGGCCTTCGCCGCCAGCGCCTGGATCTCGACCAGCACCGGCCGCGTCCCCTCGATCAGCGCGGTCACCGCGGTGCCTGACGAGGGCGCGCCGCCGTCGCCCATGAACAGGGCCGACGGATTCTCGACGGCCTCGAGGCCGGCCGCGGTCATGCGGAACACCCCGATCTCGTCCACGCTCCCGAAACGGTTCTTCGTGGCGCGCAGGACTCGGAAGTCCAGCGACCCGTCGCCCTCGAAATAGAGCACCGTGTCGACGATGTGCTCGAGGGTCTTTGGCCCGGCGACGCCGCCACCCTTCGTCACGTGCCCGACCATGAACACGGCGCAACCGCTCTCCTTCGCGTACCGCATCAGTCGCGCCGCGCACTCGCGCACTTGCCCCACGTTGCCGGGAGCGCCCTCCAGGTCTGCCGAGTAGATCGTCTGGATCGAGTCGACGACCAGGACGTCGGGCCGCGTCTCGCGTGCGACCGCGAGGATCTCGTCGAGCGTGGTCTCGGCCAGCAGTTCCACCAGCAGGGCGGCATCGCCAAGCCGCTCGGCGCGCAACCGGACCTGCGGGCCCGATTCCTCCGCCGAGACGTAGAGCGGCCGACGCCCGGCGCGGGCCACACACGCCGCCACCTGGAGGAGCAGTGTCGACTTGCCGATGCCGGGCTCGCCGCCGATCAGCACGACGCTGCCGTCGACGATCCCGCCCCCCAGCACGTAGTCGAGCTCGCGGAGGCCCGACGAAACGCGTGCCGAGCGGGTGACCTCGACCGATCCTATCGCGACCGGGCTCGTGGTCGCCGCGGTGGCGCGGCCCCGTGACGTGCCCCGGGCCTTCGTCGCCGTGCGCTCGACCTCCTCGGCCAGGGTGTTCCACTCACCGCAGGCGTCACACCGGCCGCCCCATTTGGGATACTCCGCACCGCACTCGGTGCACCGGAACACCGTGCGTGCCTTGACGGTCACGGCGCTTGCCGCGGCGAGTAGTTGTCGAAGCGCGTGTACTGCTTGTGGAAGTGCAGTCGTATGGTGTCGGTGGGGCCGTTCCGTTGCTTGCCGATGATCAGCTCCGCCAGGCCCTCCAGCGGTGTGCCGTCGGCCATGCGGCGCGGCTCGCCACGTTCATCGGTCGTGCCCTCGTAGTACTCCGGCCGGAACAGGAACATCACCACGTCCGCGTCCTGCTCGATCGCGCCCGATTCACGAAGGTCGGAGAGTTGCGGGCGCCGATTCTCGCCGGTCCGCTGCTCCGGGGCGCGCGACAACTGCGACAGCGCGACGACCGGGATCCGCAGCTCACGCGCCAGCATCTTCAGCGAACGCGAGATGTAGCTGATCTCCTGCTGCCGGTTCTCCGAATCGGCGGGCCCGGCGATGAGCTGCAGGTAGTCGATGATGACCATGCCGACCTTGTTCTCGACCTGCAGCCGCCGGGACCGCGAACGGATGTCGAGCGCCGTCAACCCGGGCGTGTCGTCGATCCAGATCGGCGCCGAGCTGAGAATGCCGGTCGCCTTGGCAAGACGGGAGAAGTCGTCGGGCGTGAGCCGCCCGTTCCGGAGGCGCTGGGCGTCGATGTAGCCCTCGGCCGCGAGCATGCGCGCCACGAGCTGCTCCTTGGCCATTTCCAGCGAAAAGACGGCGACGGGCACCTGCGCCTGGATGGCGGCGTTCTGCGCGACGTTGAGCACGAAGGCCGTCTTGCCCATGGAGGGACGCGCCGCGACGATGCTCAGCTCCGACGGCTGGAAGCCCAGCGTCAGCTTGTCGAGGTCCGTGAAGCCGGACGGAACGCCGGTGACCGCGCCGCCCCCCCGCGCCAGCTCCTCGATCCGCTCCATCGCCGGCCAGAGCAGTTCCTTGATCCGGCGGAAGCCTTCCCGACCCCGCTCGGTGTTGATCTGCAGGATCCGCTGCTCGGCATGGTCCAGGAGCTCGGAGGATGTCCGTCGTCCATCGTATGCCTCGGACACGAGTTCGGTCGAGGTCTCGATCAGGCGCCGGATCAGGCCCTTCTCGCGAACGATGCGGGCATGGTATTCGACGTTCGCGGACGTGGGGACCGCGTCCAGGAGGTGCGAGAGGTACTCCTTGCCACCCGAGGCGTCGAGCTCGCCGCGCAGCGCGAGTTCGTCGGCCAGCGTCAGCACGTCCACGACGACCCCGCGTTCGTTCAGCGCGACCGTGGCGCGGAAGATCCGCCGGTGTCCCTCGCGGAAGAACAGCGTGTCGTCGACGAACTCCGCGGCGCGCAGGATCGCGTCGCGATCCATGATCATCGCGCCGAGGACGGCCTGCTCGGCATCCTCCGACCAGGGTGGCCGGCGGTCGCGGAACGTATCAGGTGCTGTTGGCGCGATCGAGGAGTCTTCGAGCAAGCTGGACATCGTCCCACGCCGGCCGTTTCCAGGCCGGATTCCTGAGCAGGGCCGCGGGATGGTAGGTCACCACCAGCGGCACGCCATGGTATTGGTGAACCTTGCCGCGCAGCTTGCCGATGCCTTCGCGCGTGTTCAGGAGCGTCTGGGCCGCAAAGGTCCCGAACGCCACGATCACGTGTGGCTGGATCAGCTCGAGCTGGCGCAGCAGGAAAGGACTGCAGGCCTGCACCTCGTCCGGCGTCGGGTTGCGATTTGCCGGCGGTCGATGCTTGAGAACATTGCAGATGAAGACGTCTTTTCGCGAGAGCTTGATTGCGGCGAGGATTTTGTCCAGTAGTTGGCCGGCCTGGCCGACGAACGGAAGGCCCTTCTCGTCCTCGGTCGCGCCGGGCGCTTCACCGACGCATACCAGCTGCGCCCTGGGGTTGCCATCGCCCGGAACCGGGTTCTTCGCTTCCTTGTAGAGCGGGCAGAGCGTGCACGACGCCACGGCGGCGTTCAGTTCCTCGAGCGATCCATACGGTGAAGGCCCGCCAGCCGACTTCTTCCCTGGTTCGCCGATGACAATGCCGGTTGGCACCTGGTCCAGCGGCATGGTGGCGTGCGTTTCCACCACTGGCGCCGATGGTGCCGCCGATGCCACCGCCGGAGCGGGCGTCGTGGAATGTTCCTGCGTCGACGGCGGAGCCGCTCCTGCCTCTCGCAGGATCGCGCGCCAGTCCTCGCCCCGGGACGCCGACCGCTCCGTCGTCACGGTTTCCTTCGCGGCAACCGGCGCATCCGGCTTGCGTGGTCCGGCCTCCTTGCCGGTTCCTGCGCCGAGGATCCGCATGGCGTCCTCCACACTCAACGAGTCGAAGACGAGTTCCGTCTCACCCGCTTCCCGGCGTTGCTCGAGGAAGCGCCGGAGCTTTTCCCTAGCGTCCATGGAGCCGCTCCGCGATTCGGTCGAGGATGGCGTCGGCGACGTCGTCCTTGGACATCAGCGGAAGCTCGGTTCGCGCGCCCTCGCGATCGATCAGGGTGACGCGGTTGGTGTCCACCGAAAATCCCGCGCCGGGTTCGTTGGCGTCGTTGCTCACGATCAGGTCAAGGGCCTTGGACTCGAGCTTGTCCGCGGCGTTGGCCAGCACGTCGTCGGTCTCGAGCGCGAACCCGACCGCGACCATCCCGCTCGGGCGGTCACCGATGGTGGTGACCAGGATGTCGGGCGTGGCCTCAAGGGGAATCGACTCGGGCGCCGCTGCCTTCTTGATCTTCCGCGGGGCGATCGCTGCGGGCCGGAAATCGGCGGGCGCGGCCGCCATCACGAGGATGTCGGCGTTACGCACCTCGTCACGGATCGCGGCCAGCATCTCCTCCGTTGTCTCCACCGGGCGAAGGCGAACGCCGACGGGTGCGTCCGTCGCGAGTGGACCGGCGACGAGCACGACCTCCGCTCCCCGGCGCCACGCCGCGGCGGCAACCGCGACGCCCATCTTCCCGCTGCTGCGGTTGGAGATGAATCGCACCGGGTCCACCGCTTCACGCGTTGGGCCCGCCGAGACGACGACCCGCTTTCCCCGGATGACGTCCGCGGGCTCGAGCAGCCTTCCCGCAAATGCAAGGATCGTCTCGGGCTCGGGCATGCGGCCGGGGCCGGCACCTTCGCCCGCCGCCAGTTCGCCGACATCGGGTTCCAGGACCTGGTAGCCGAGCTCCCTCAAGTGCTGGACGTTCCGTTGCGTCTGCCCGTGAGCCCACATGCGGTCGTTCATCGCCGGGACGAACAGGACCGGGGCGGTCGTTGCCAGCAGGCAGGCGCTCAGGAGGTCGTTGCCCCGCCCCGTCGCCGCGCGCGCGATGAAGTCAGCGGTGGCCGGTGCGATGACCACAAGCTCCGCGGCGCGCGCGAGCCTGATGTGGTCCAGGGCGTTGCCCGGCTGGATGAGCGCGGTGTGCACCGGGCGGCCCGTCAACGCCTCAAACGTCACAGCCCCGATGAACTCCGAGGCGGAATGCGTCAGCACCACGTCCACTTCGGCGCCCGCCTGCGTGAAAAGGCGCGCCAGCCACGCTGACTTGTAGCTGGCAATCCCCCCGGTGACTCCCAGGAGAACCCGTCTGGTCGCGAACGGCCGGACGGAACTACTCCGTGGGACGACGCCGCGCGACGACGTGGTACTCGATCTGCCCTTCGGACAGTTCCTCGAGCGACCGCGTGGTCAGCTTCTTCTCGCGCGAGGTGCGCTCGCGCGGGAACTCGTTGAGCATCCGCGCCTGCTTGGCCGCGACGAGCACGCCGAGGTACTTGTTGGCGGCGCGGCCCTTGATGTCATCGGGAGTGAAGACTCGCATGTGTGGTCAGGTTGTCGTGGTGATCTGCAACAGTTGCCGATCGAGCTCTTCGATCAGCTCATTCACTCGCACGCTCAGCCGGGGCTGGCGTGCGTGCCGGACGGTCTCGGCGTCGATGATGGACGAGACAGTCTGGTACGCGGGTTCCAGATTGTCGTTCACCACCGCGTACTGGTAGGATACAGCCGCGCGCAGTTCCTCGCGCGCTGCCCGGATCCGGGTCCGGAAGGCAGCGTCCGACTCCGTCTGGCGCCCGGTCAGCCGGCGCATCAGGGCGTCGGCGCTGGGCGGGATGAGGAAGACGAGGACGGATTCCGGGTAGGCGGCCGCAAACTGCCTGGCCCCCTGGACATCGATGTCCATGATCACGTGCCGCTCCCGGGCCAGGACGGCATCGACCTGGCTCCTCAGTGTCCCGTACCAGTTCCCGTGGACCTCGGCGGATTCCGCGAACTCGCCCCGCTTCCGCCTGGCCTGGAATTCGTCCGCGGAAAGGAAGTAGTAGTCGTGCCCGTCCCGTTCGCCGTTCCGGGGTGCCCGCGTTGTGCAGGAAATGGAGTACCCGACGTCCGGACGTCGTTCGAGCAGCATCCGGGTAATGGTGGTCTTGCCGCCGCCTGACGGCGACGAGAGGATCAGCGGAAACGGGGTCACTCGAGGTTCTCCACCTGCTCCCGAATCCTCTCCAATTCCTCCTTCACGGTCACCACGTCCGAGAGGATGGCGGCGTCATTGGCCTTGCTGCCTGTCGTGTTGGCCTCCCGGAGCATCTCCTGAAGCAGGAACCCGAGCCGCTTTCCGACCGGTTCGTCTCCCGAATCGACCACAGATCGCCGGAACGCGGTGATGTGCGACCGGAACCGTGACAACTCCTCCTGGACGTCGAGGCGGTCGGCCTGGATGGCGATCTCCATCGCCAACCGCTGCTCGTCCACGGCAACCCCGTCGATGAGCTGGCGAATGGCTGCGCGGGTCCGCTCCCTCTGCTCCACGAGCCGTTGCGGCGCCCGCTCGGCTACCCGAGCAAGCGCTGCCTCGATGATGGCCAACCGCTCCAGCAGATAGTCGCCGAGTCGTTCGCCTTCCTGTTGACGGGACTCGGTCAGGCTCATGGACGCTGCGTCGACGAGACCAAGGAAGGCGGTCGCCTCGCCCTCAGATCCCTCGCTGATCGACGACATCACGTCCGGCATCCGAAGCACCGTTGCCACATCGACATCGCCTTCCAGTCCGAAGCGCTGCTTCAATCCGCGGAGCATGGTCACGTAGGCTCCGAAGCGCTCCTCGTCGATCAGGGGCGGGCCAGCGACACCGCGGTCGACTCGCGCCGCGAGGGTGATGTGTCCACGCGAAATGCGCTTGCGCATCGCTTCGCGGACCTCGCCCTCCCATCGGGACAGCTCCGCGGGGAGTTTGATGGAGGCGTTGAAGAACCGGTGATTCACCGAGCGCAGCTCGACGGTGACGCGGGCGGACCCGACCGTCCCTTCCGCAGCGCCGAAACCCGTCATGCTTCGTATCATATGAAGCTGCGTAAGTTACGGCGCCACAACAACCTTGTCAATTGATGAAGCTCCAGCGGATCCCGTAGACCGACGTTACGCTGGGCATTGTATAACCCGGCACCTGGGCATACTCGGCCCCCAGGAAGTTCCGGTACTGGAACATGATCGTGGCCGTGAGCAGCCGGATCTCGAGTTCTGCGCCCCAGGTGCGGTACTGGGACGACTCCAGGAAGCCCGTCGCTGTGGGGAAGAAAGCTTGCGTCCGGTAGTCGTGGGTGACGGCGAGCAGGATGCTCAGGTTCCCGGACGGAAACTTCGCGCGCATGTCCGAGTCGACGTACAGTCGGGCCCTGGTCTCGTATTGCGGCCGATACGTCCCCTGGCTCGCGTACTTCATGCCGGAGAGGTCGACTCCCACGTCACGGTAGAACTTGCCCCTGGCGGTGGCAAAGAAACCGGTCACCGGTCCCTGGGGTGCGCCGCGGAAGATGGTGTCGAGTGCGATCGCCGCGGGAAGGAACGTCGTGTCCCGATACACCGCACCGCCCGTCAGCCACATCCTCCCCGCACGCAGGCCGGCTTCAGCGCGAAGTCCGAGGCTGCCCGGCATGTCCACACCCTCGATGGGCGAGAACCTGCTCACCGACCCGCTGATCATGGCGCGGCCCCCGAGGCGCAAGGACCCGCTGGCCTCCAGCCGCTGCACGGAGTCGAGTGGTGAGCGCTCTCCCAGCACGGAGAGCATCAGGGGGCCGCTCTCGAACTGCGCCCGCGCCGAGGGAGAAATGGACGTCTCCCCCCGCCAGCGTCGAATTCGGCCGGCGCCGGAGAGACGCAGGAACCCCCGCGATATCCCGCCGGTCAGGACGAACTGGGGTCGCGAGCGGGTGGTGTCGTTCGAGACCTCGATCGTGTCCGGGTTCTCGGGCGAGCCGAGTGGCCCTCCGCCGTCCGGTCCCTCGACCGAGTCGATCACCGTGGTCGACGGGTTGCGGATCGAGAACGATTGGCTCGACGCGAGTGCCTGGAACCAGGGTCCGTTGCCGGGATCTCCCCAGGCCACGCGCCCGATGGCCACCGTCGCGATACCGTCCATCGTGGGGATGCTGTCGGACGGATTCGGGTTCTCGGTGCGCACGGTGAACTGTCGGCCAGAGCGCAGGACGGTTCCATCCACGGTCCAGCGGCCGCGCGCCACGCCGAGGCGGGCCCAGAGCGAGGTCTGGTCGCCCGCCTCCGCGGTCCGGCGGTCATTCACCGAATAGTGGTTCCCACCCAGCTGGACCACCTGGCCGCCCGGGAATCGCCGGCCGTAGAACCCGCGATAGACGTTCGTCTGGAGATCACCGGTGGTGATATCGATGCGCGTCACCGGGGTCGTGTTCACGATGCGCCAGCTGCGCAGGTGTACGCGGACCTCCTCGGCGCCCATCTCGACCGTGGCGTCATCCAGTTGCCAGAGGTCGATCAGGGAGAAGTCGTGCTGGCCATTCAGCCGGGAACTCAGGGCATCGAGCTCGACCCCATCGAGGAAGATCCGCACCCGGCCGAACCGGCCGAGGATCGCGACCATCTCGGGCGCCGAGATCCAGCCGGCGCGGTACGTGGTCACCCCGGGGAGCCGGTCGAGCAACTCGCCTAACGTCAGCGCGCCGCTGGCGAACAACTGGTTGCGATCCCAGGCGGGCGCGCCCCCGACCGCCAGCGGCACCGGGACCTCGGCACGCGCGATCGGCGACTTGATGGTGTCGGCGAGGGCGCGAAGGCGCGCCAGCCGCAGCCGCTCGGTCTCTGCACGGGCCACCGAGTCGCGGCGCGCCGCGGCGACGGTCGCGCTGTCCGCCGTTGAATCGCGCCGGACGACCGGGTCCTGGGCCCGGACGTCGCTGGCTGCCAGCACCGTGGCGGCGCCAACGGCCGCCGCGAGTACCCATCGTCGATCCAACAGCCTCAGCGCGTCCTCCCGCGAACAAACTGGACGAACGTACCCATCGGTACGCCCGTGGGTCCGCGCGGGATCATGACGAGGTCGGTCTCGGAATACGCGGTGCCCGCGACGTCGAGGTGCACCCAGGGGAAGTCGGCGAACTCCTTGAGGAAGAGTGCGGCCGTGATCGTGCCCGCCGCGCGGCCGCCCGTGTTCCTGAGGTCGGCGACGTCGGACTTGATCAACTCGCGGTATTCGTCCCACAGGGGCAGTTGCCAGGCCGGCTCGCCGGCGGTCATGGAGGCGCTGACGACTTCGCGGACGAGGCGGTCGTTGTTGCCCAGGGCCCCGGTGGCGGTATTGCCGAGCGCGATGACGCACGCGCCGGTCAGGGTCGCGGCATCGACCACGGCCTCGGGGTCGTAGCGCTTCACCCACGCCAGCACGTCGGCGAGGACCAGGCGACCCTCGGCGTCGGTGTTGATCACCTCGATCGTCTTGCCGGTGGAGGCACGGACGACGTCGCCGGGCTTCACGGCGGTGCCCGAGGGCATGTTGGTCGTGGCCCCAAAGACGCCGATGACGTTGGTCTTGAGGCCGAGCCGGGCGATGGCTTCCATGGCGCCGATCACGGCGGCGGCGCCGCACATGTCGAACTTCATGAACTCCATCCGCTCCGCCGGCTTGATCGAGATGCCGCCGGTGTCGAAGCACAGCCCCTTGCCGACCAGGACCAGCGGCTTCGCGTCCTTCCGCCCGCGGCGGTACTCCATCGCCACGAGGCGAGGTTCCTGGGCGGTGCCCTGCGCGACGGACAGGAACGACCCCATGCCCTCCTTCTCCATCTCCTTGCGACCGAGCACGGTGATACCCATGCGATGGCGCTTGGCCACGTCCCGCGCGGTGTCGGCCAGGACGTCGGGCGTGCAGACGTTGCCGGGCATCATGGCGAGCCGGCGGGTGACGTCGTAGCCGGCGGCGAGCGCGGTGGCGGCGGCGATCCCGCCTCGCAGCGTCGCGGCGTTAGGCGCAATGAGGGTGGCCGCGGTCAGCGGTGCGCGCCGCTCCTCCGGCGCCGGCGGCGTCCGCAGGTCGGTGTATTCCCACGACCCCAGGTTCAGCCCGACGCCGATGGCCTCGGCGCCCGCGCGGTCGATGCGCGGCGTCCAGGCCGAGACCTGGCCCGTGCCCAGCCGGTGCGCCTGGCGGCCGGCGATGCCTGCCGCCCGGCGGAGCGCCAACCCGAGCGTGGTCGGCTTCCCCATGCCCACGAGCAGGACCCGTTCGACGCCGCCCCTGGTGCCCTGCAGGTGCAGCGTCTCGTCGCGGGCACCCCGGAAGTCGCCACGCCCGAGTGCGGTCGACAGGGCGCCACCCATGGCGTCATCGAGTGACTTCAGCCCCGCGGGTACCGTGCCACCCGCCGGGAGCAGGAGCGCAAGCAGCGGCGTCTTGAGCGCGGACAGGTCTGTGCTGCGGACCGACAGGTCGAGTGCCATGGGTCGCGATTGGTTCAGGGTTCGTTGCGAAGGCGCGAAAGTTAGTCGCGCCCTGGGGCGAGGCCAACGCCCCGGCTACGCGTTTCAGGCGATCCGGTCCGGGAGCGTGCTGCCTGAGAGAAAGGCGTCAATGTTGGCGAGAGCGCGTCGTCCCATCGCGACCCGGCTCTCCACGGTGGCGCTCCCCAGGTGAGGAACCAGGACAACATTTGGCAACGCGAGCAACTCCGGATGGATCGCCGGTTCATGTTCGAAGACGTCCAGCGCTGCGGCCGCGAGGAGTCCTGCCCGGAGGGAGCTCACCAGTGCCTGTTCATCCACGACGTCGCCCCGGGCCGTGTTCACCAGGATCGCGTGACGCTGCATGCGCCGCAGCTGGGCCTCGCCAATCAGGTGCCGCGTGTCAGGTGTTGCCGGACAGTGCAGCGTGACGAAATCGGCGCGCTCCAGCAGTTCGTCGAGGGATCCGACGGCTGCGGCGCCGGTACGGCGCTCCACGTCGGCGGTGGCTGGCCGGCGCGAGTGGTACAGCACCTTCATGCCGAATCCGGCCGAGGCGCGCAATGACACCGCCTGGCCGATGCGACCGAAGCCGACGATGCCCAGGACCTTCCCGGTCACGCGCGTGCCTAACAAATGGGTCGGCCGCCAGCCGGTCCAGCGGCCCTCGCGGAGTTCCCGCTCCCCTTCGCTCATGCGACGCGCGGCGGCCAGGAGCATGAGCATCGTGTGGTCGGCCGTGTCCTCGGTCAGGACGCCTGGCGTGTTCGTGACGGCGATGCCCAGTTCGCGCGCGGCGGCGAGGTCGATGTGGTTGAAGCCGACCCCGAAGTTGGCCAGGAGGCGGGCGAGCGCGGGGGCAGCGCCAAGGAAGACCGCGCGGGACAGCGGGTCGGTCAGCGTGCAGAGAACGATGTCCGCCTCACGCAGCGCTGCCGACAGCTCCGGCGCGGTGAACTGCCGGTCGTCGAGGTTCAGGCGGGCGTCGAACCGGGTGACGAGTTCGTGCTCGACGGCCTCGGGGAGGCGCCGGGTCACGATGATCCGCGGGGAGGAATCCATGGCGCGGGGCGAGTGCTCGGGGTGGCCTGTGAAAACGAACCGCGCCCCGTGCCTGCTGGCGCGGGGCGCGACTCGATTGCTGGAATGCCCAGGACGAGACTCGAACTCGTAAGGGCCGGAGCCCGGCGGATTTTGAGTCCGCTGCGTCTGCCGATTCCGCCACCCGGGCGCGCAGCCTGAACTTAGCACCCGGCGGGACAGTATGCCGCCGGGTCCCGGAGTCAGGCCGGCGGCGGGCGACGACGACCGCCGCTGTCGCCGCCGGCGCGGTTGCCGTCCATCGGGGGCATGCCGCGCCCGCGGAGATTGTCCATGTAGCGCCTCATCTGCTCCTGCACCGCCAGGTATTGCGCGCGCTGCACCGGGCTCAGGAACCGCGCCAGTTCCCGCTGCTCGGCCTGATTGAGGTCGAAACGCTCGCGCTCGATCCTGAACTGGTCGGCCAGCAACTGCTCGACGCGGGACTGGTCGGCCGAGTCGCGCCGGACCACTTCCTGACGGAGCGCGCGACGCAGCTCCATGTCACGACGAATAAGCGCGCGGCGCTGCGCATCGAACCGCTGGTTCACCTCGGACAATTGGCGCATCTGCTCATCCTCCAGCCGAAGCTGGGTCTTGAGCAACATGGCAAGCTGCTGCCGGACTCTCTGCTCGAGGACCTCCCGGTTCGGGCGCCCCGCGCGATCCCCGCGCTGCGCCTCACCCGTCGTCACCGGCATCACCGCCAGTGTCGCCGCCAGGAGTCCCAGTTTCACGCTGTGTGTCATCATGACGTCCACCTACGATCCTTGCCGGCCGGTGCCGGTCATCAGCACTTCTGACGACTCCGTCACCGGCAATGCTTCAATGGTCTCGAGCGCCGTCAACAGCGCCTCGATATCCTCATCCTCCAGGTCACTCACCCCGCCGGAAAAACTGATAGCGGGCATGAAGTCGCTGCCCGGCGTCGCCGTGCGCAGCGTATCGACCGCGACCACGGTCGGCTCACCGTTGAAGAAGGACCGCGCCACCGCGAGCGAGATGCCGCCCAGCGCGATGAACGAAACGGCCGCGGCGACCTGGAACACCTGGCTCTGCCGCCAGGAACGCATCACCGGACCGCGCGTCCGCTTCGGTAACGCCGACACGATCGCCGCCACATCCACGGCCGGCGTCGGCGCGAAGGCCTCGCGAACGAGCCGCAGCATCGCCAGCTCCTCGCGGCAATCCTCGCACGAGGCCAGGTGCGACTCGACCTCCGCGCGGCGCGCAGCTCCTGGCATGCCGTTCAGGTACTCCGGCAGCCACTCGCGAATCTCGATGTTCGAACAGTCAGTCATTCGAGGTTCTCCTTCACGGTCCGCAGCGCATTGTGGTAATGCACCCGGGCCGCCCCCTCCGTTGTCCCCGCCACTTCGGCAATTTCCTTGTACGAGAGTCCTTCATTGACACGCAGGAGGAAGACCTCGCGTTGGGTCGGCGACAGCTTGCCGACCGCTCCCCAGACCTTCTTCCGCGCTTCATTGGCGATCAACCCATCGAGCGCCGTGTATTCCGTTGCCGCATCCACGTCATCCAGGGTCCCCACTTCCCGGCGCCGGCGCATCGCCCGCCGCCGGTCCACCACCAGCCGTCGCGCTATCGTGAACAGCCACGTCCTGAGCGAACTCTCCCCGCGAAACGTGTCCAGCGACGAAAACGCCCGCACGAACGTGTCCTGCACCACTTCCTCCGCTGCGTCGCGTTCCCCCATGCTGCTCACGTACCTGGCGAGCGCGCCCGCATGACGCTCCACCAGGGCCGTCGCCGCCCGTTCGTCCCCCTCTTTCCAGCGCTGGATCAGCGTGCTGTCGAGGGGGTCACCCGGGTCGGTCAATCCCTCTGCCATGACGGAGTCGGCCGGTCAGACGAGGATGGACGCAAGTCGTTAAGGGAGAAGGGGGACTGGCCTGGGCGCCCGGTTGCCCCAGGGCTCCGCCCGGTGACAAGATGTCGCATGGGGACTGGACTTGGGCAGGTCGCCGCCGGGTGGACCGGGTGACGGCGGTCGAGTTGATCGCCCACCGGGGGGCAAACCGGGAGGCGCCGGAAAATACCCTCGCGGCCTTTTCTGCGGCCCTCGAGATCGGCGTGGAAGGTATCGAGCTCGACGTTCACGCCACCGCCGACGGGATCCCGGTGATTCACCACGACCCGGTCATCGGCGAGGGGCGGACCCCGATCGCGGACCTGTCCCTGGCCGCGGTTCGTTCGCAGGGAGCCATTCCGACGCTCGATGAAGCGATTGACCTCGTCGCCGGTCGCTGCCGCCTGTACGTCGAGCTCAAGGCGGCCGCCGCTCTCGACGGCGTCCTATCCCGGCTCGCCGGCCGCGAGGACTGGTGCGCGCTGCACGCCTTCGACCATCGCGTCGTTGCGGCCGCGGCGACCTCGCTCCCCCGGCTCCCAACCGGAATCCTCATCGTCGGCCGCCTGGTCGATACCCGGGCGGTCCTGCTGGCGACCCGCGCGACGGACCTGTGGCAGCACGCGGACTTCGTCGACAACGCGCTCGTCGACGAGGTGCATGCAGCGGGCGGTCGCGTGATCGCGTGGACGGTCAACGGGCGCGAACGGTGCCTCGAGATGATTGGCGCCGGGGTGGACGGAATCTGCACGGACGAGCCGCGGTTGCTGCGGACGGGGATGGCATAGTCAGGCTGCGTGCTGATTCCTGCGTGCTGCTGCTGCAGCTGCTTGCTGGGGCTGGGCGGAGCGGGGACCGGGACTCGCCATCGACCTTACCTTCCGACGCGGCCTCCGACTGGCTGTCACTGTGATGCCCGCCTAGCTTCACGGCGAACCCATCCCTGGAGCGTCAGTTGTCCATGCGTCACGCGCTGTTGGCGGCGCTAGCGACTGTCCTTGGCTGCACGACCGGCCGAGCGGCATCCGTCCCCGCACCGACAGTTCCCCAGGCCGCCGCGCCGACGGCCGCCCCGAAGCAGGACTCGACTCCTGCAACGCCTCCCGGTTCTGGCGCGCTTTCGCTGCCGAACGCGGATCCGTTCCCCTCCACGTATCGTCCAGTGCCCTCGACGCCGGTCGTGATCCGCAATGCGACGATCATGACCGCGGCCGGGCCGACGCTGCAGAACGCCACGATCGTCCTGCGCGACGGGAAGATCCTCGCCCTGGGAGCGAACGTCACGGTGCCGCCTGACGCGAGGGTCGTCGATGGGACCGGGAAGTTCGTGACGCCAGGCATCATCGATACGCACACGCACCTCGGCGTGTACGCCGCGCCGGGCGGGGACGCGCTGGCCGATGGCAACGAGATGAGCAACCCGTCCACGCCGCAGGTGTGGGCCGAGCATTCCGTCTGGCCGCAGGATCCGCAGTTCCCGCGCGCGTTGTCGGCGGGTGTGACGACCGTCCAGGTGCTGCCGGGGTCGGGAAACCTCATTGGTGGACGGAGTGCCGTGCTCAAGGTGGTTCCGGCACGCACGGTCCAGGAGATGAAGTTCCCGGGCGCGAAGTACGGGCTCAAGATGGCGTGCGGCGAGAACCCGAAGCGGGTGTACGCGCAGCGCGGCCTCATGACCCGCATGGGCAACGTGGCGGGGTATCGCGCCGCGTGGATCCAGGCCGAGCAGTACCGCCGCCGCTGGGACAAGTGGCTCGTCGATCGCAAGGGCGACCCGCCGGCGCGCGACCTGGCCATGGAGACACTCGCGGACGTCCTGCGCGGCAACATCCTGGTCCACAACCACTGCTATCGCGCCGACGAGATGGCGCAGATGATCGACATCGCGAAGGAATTCGGGTACACGATCAAGTCCTTCCACCACGGCGTCGAGGCGTACAAGGTGGCAGACCTGCTCGCCGCCAACGGCATCGCCGCATCCGTGTGGTCGGACTGGGGCGGGTTCAAGATGGAGGCGATGGACGGCGTGCGCGGGAACCTCCCGCTGCTGCATAACGCGGGTGCGCGCACCATCGTGCACTCGGACGACCCCAACGGCATGCAGCGCCTGAACCAGGATGCGGCGAAGGGGATGTCCGAGGGGATCGGCCTCGGCATCCGCGTCCCGGAAGACGAGGCGATCAAGTGGATCACGATCAACCCCGCGTGGGCACTCGGCCTCGACGACCGGATCGGTTCCCTCGTCGTCGGCAAGAACGCCGACGTGGTGCTGTGGGACCGGAACCCGTTCAGCATCTATGCGCGCGCCGAGAAGGTGTGGGTCGACGGGGCGATGCTCTTCGATCGCCTCGATCCGAACCAGCGCTGGCGCACCGACTTCGAGCTCGGCTATGTGCCGATGGGAGGTTCGCGATGAGACGGGTCACGGGAGACGGGAGACGCACGATGTCTCGCGCCATGCTTGCCGCTGCCCTCTGCATTCCCGGCGCCCTGCTGGCACAGGCACAGACGATCGCGATCACGGGCGGACGGGTCTATCCCGTCAGTGGCCCGATGATCGACAATGGCACGGTGATCATCACCAACGGCCGCATCACCGCAGTCGGGCCGAACCTGCCGGTCCCTGCCGGCGCGCAGCGGATCGATGCGACGGGCAAGTGGGTGACGCCCGGGATCGTGAACGTCGCGACCACGCTTGGCATCGTCGAGATCGGCGCGGTCGAGGAAACCGTCGATGCGTCGGCGCGGGGTCGGGGCGACGCGATCACCGCGTCGCACCGGGCGTGGGAGGGGATCAACCCGAACTCGCCGCTCATCCAGGTCACGAGGAACGACGGCATAACGACGGTTGGGGTGGTCCCGAGCGGTGGACTCGTCTCCGGACAGGTTGCCGTCGTCGACCTGCGCGACGGCACCATGAGCGAGATGCTCCTCAAGGCACCGGTCGCCATGGTCGCGGACATCGCCAGCAAGGGGGAACAGGCCGGCGGCAGTCGCGCCGAGGTGCTCCAGCGCCTCCGTGAGCTGCTGACGGACACCCGGGACTATTTCCGCCGGCGGGCTGACTACGAACGCAACCAGACGCGGGAAATGGCGGCGCGCCGGGCCGACCTCGAGGCGATGATCCCGGTCGTGCAGGGACGGCTTCCGCTCATCATCGAGGCCAACCGGGCGAGCGACATCGAGACGGCGCTGACCCTGGCGCGCGAGTTCTCGCTCAAGGTGGCGATCAGCGGGGGTGCCGAGGCCTGGATGCTCGGCAACAAGCTGGTCGGCGTCACGGTGATCGTTGGCTCACTCAACAACATCCCGCAGTCGTTTGCCATGCTCGGCGCGCGACAGGAGAACGCGGGGCTGTTGCACCGGAACGGGGCGGCGGTCGTGATGAACGGCGGTGCCGATGGCTTCAACGCCCGGAACGTACGCTTCGAGGCGGGGGTTGCCGTGGCGTTCGGGCTGCCCTGGGACGCGGCCCTGCGCGCCGTGACGCTGGCGCCCGCGGAGCTCTATGGCGTCGCCGACCGCGTTGGCTCGCTGCAGCCGGGCCGCGATGCGAACGTGGTGGTCTGGAGCGGCGATCCCTTCGAGCCCATGACGCGCGCCGAGGTGGTACTGGTGCGTGGGGTCGATGTGCGGCGGCCGTCGCGGCAGGATGAGCTGATGCAGCGGTATCGGAGGCTGCCACCGCGTTGACGATTGTTGCCACCGCGTTAACGGCGGCTGCGTGCTGATTGCTGCGGTGCTGCTGCTGCGGCTGCGGGCTGGGGCTGGGGCTGGAACGAAGACGGGGCCGGCATACTCGCCGGCCCCGTCCTTCAATCCACGTCTCGTCAGGCGGGGCCGCTGTCGGCGGCGGGGGACGGGGGCGGTTCCGTCGGCGGCGCCGCTGGCTTCTCTTCGTCACGCAGTTCCTTCTCCAGGCGCTGCACCTCCGCCTCCTTCTCCGCGAGGGCGTTCACCAGGCGCTGAAGGGTCTGCCAGTCGACTTCGGTCCCGGACTGGCGAGCGCGGAACACGGCGTACCCCAGGGCCTGGGCGGCCTTGTCGGCCAACTGGCGCGCACGGAACGCTTCGAGTCGGGTCTTTCCCTCGTCGAGCGCACCCTGCGCTGCCTTGCCGGCGCGATCCAGTTCGGTCTTGAGTTTGTCCCAGATGGCCATGGTGACCTCCTTGCCCACTCAGGTACGGCGCGGGAACACGAAAGTTGCGCGGTGGCCGGGCACCCAGGTCCAAGGTCCGGGAACATCAAACCCCCCGGCGGCACCGGGGGGTTCGCTGTAGTCTCTGGCCTCCGACCTCCGATCTAGCTCGCGGCCACCACGCTGACCTTGAGCCGCTTCTTGTCCTTGTGCTCGAAACGGACGACGCCATCGATCAGCGCGAAGATCGTGTAGTCCGTGCCCAGTCCGACGTTGGTGCCGGGATGCCACTTCGTTCCGCACTGGCGGACGATGATGTTGCCGGCCTTCACGGCTTCACCGCCGTACTTCTTGATCCCGCGATACTGCGGGTTGGAGTCACGACCGTTGCGCGACGAGCCTACGCCTTTCTTGTGAGCCATTTATGCCTGCCCCTCAGCCGAGGCTGATGCTCTTGATGCGGACTTCGGTGAACTTCTGGCGGTGTCCCTGCTTGCGCGCGTAGTTCTTCCGGCGCTTGAACTTGAAGACGATGATCTTGTCGCCGAGGCCGTGCTTGACGATCTCGCCGGTCACCGTGGCGCCGGAAAGCGTCGGGGTCCCCGTCTTCACGGAGGCGCCCTTTCCGCCGAGCAGGACCTTGTCGAAAACGACGGTGGAGCCGGGCTCGCCCTCGATAGAGGCGATCCGCAGCGTGGTCCCGGGCTCGGCCCGGTACTGCTTGCCACCGGTCTTGAAGATTGCGTATGACATCTGAATCGGGACTTTGGGAGCCGATAAAGCTAGCTGTGCCAGCAGCTTGAGGTCAAGGGACTGTTCCAAGGTCAGAGGTCCGGGGTCACAGGTCCGAGGAGTGCGACCCTCCGACCTCCGATCCAGGACCTCGGACCTCGTTCATGCCACCGCGTACTGTTGCGTGACGTCCCGCCCGGCGCCCTTCACCACCAGCTTGAACTCATCCGGCCGCAGCAGGGGGTCGTCGCGCAGTTCCAGCGGGAAATTGACCGCTTTCTCCAGCTTCTTCATGAAGTCCTTTTCTTCCTGGAGCACGTGAAGGGCTACCTCGGGGTGGAGCTTCACCAGAAGCGCCTCCTTCTTCCCCTCGGCCGCCATTCGCTTCACTGACCGCTCGATCCGCCGCACGATCGTCTCCGGCGTGAAGACCCGGCCGGTGCCGTTGCAGGTCGGGCACGCCTCGGTCATGCTCTGCAGGTGACTCTGCCTGACCCGCTGCCGGGTCATCTCGATCAGCCCCAGGTCGCTCACCGCGAACGCCCGGGTGCGGGCCCGGTCGCGGCCAAGGTGGCTCCGCAACTCCTGCAGCACCCGGTCACGGTTCCCCTTCGTCTCCATGTCGATGAAGTCGCAGACGATGATCCCGCCGACGTCGCGCAGCCGGAGTTGCCGCGCCACCTCGCGCGCGGCCTCGAGGTTGATCTTCAGGATGGTCTTCTCGGGATCCTTCTTCCCGGTGAACCGTCCCGAGTTCACGTCGATCGAAACGAGCGCCTCGGTCGGCTCGACGATCAGGTAGCCGCCTGACGGGAGGTCGCAGCGGCGCTTGAACAGGTCACGGATCTCCGTCTCGATCTTCGCCTTGTCGAACAGCGAGGCGGTGCCCTCGTACATCTTCACGCGATCGACCAGGTCCGGCGCGACGCCCTTCAGGTACTCGGTGACCTCGTTGTAGACCTGTTTCGAGTCCACCTGCACGTTCTCGACCTTCGTGCTGAAGATGTCGCGGACGATGCCCCGCGTCAGGCTCGTCTCCCGGTGGAGCAGCGAGGGCGCGCGGACGAACGTGGTCTTCCGCTTGATGCGCTTCCACTGCGCGATGAGCGTCTGCAACTCGCGCTCGAACGTCTCGCGGGTCACGTCCTCGCCGACGGTCCTGACGATGACGCCGCCCGACTTCTCCGGCAGCACGCCCTGCACCAGTTCCCGCAGCCGCTGCCGCTCGGCACGCTCGCCGATCTTGCGGCTGACGCCGACCCGGGAGGCGTGCGGCATGTAGACGAGGAATCGCCCCGCGAGGGAGACCTGCGCGGTCACGCGGGGCCCCTTGGTGCTGATGGCTTCCTTGGTGACCTGGACGATGATGTCCTGGCCCTTCTTCAGGACATCCTGGATCGCCGGAGCCTCGGCGCGCCGGCGCGACCGGCGCTTGTCGCGCCCGCGCTCGCCGCCGTTGCCCTTCTCGTCGTCGTCCTCCTCCTCCTCTTCGTCATCCTCCTCGTCGTCATCCTCTGCCCCGCCCTCGTCGTACACGAGGTCGGAGGCGTGGAGGAAGGCACTCTTCTCGGTGCCGATGTCGACGAACGCGGCCTGGATGCCGGGGAGGACGGCATCGACCTTTCCAACGAAGATGTCACCGACCAGTCGCTTGACGTCCGGTCGGTCGACGAGCAGCTCAACCAGCTGGTCGTCTTCGAGGATCGCGACCCGGGTTTCCCGGTTTGCTGCGCTGATGAGGATTTCGCGTTTCATCGGGAGCCGCCGCCGGAGCTGGCCCACGCGACTCGTGGGAGAACCCGGGGATTGGCCGTAGGGGAAGCGGCGCGGGCTGGAGCAGGAACTGCGTGATCCAGCCGAGCCATGCGTTGAGGGCGCGCCGTGCCTGGACCGGGATCGTCCACGCCAGCTCCGGCCGACCCCGCCCGTGGCTCGCCTGGGCGAGCACGAGGCGGCAGGCCCCGTCGGGAAGGGCCGGCTGCAATCGAAGCGGCATGCGATCTCTCACTGCGGTCATCGGTCGATCCGGGCTCGGTGCTACCCGGTCGTTCAGTGACGGCACGCGCCACGGTGACCGGGCAAGTATCGGGGCCGGCAGCCGCGAGTCGCGCGACGCCTGCCCCCGTTCACTGCAAGGGAGCCACGCTCGTGGCCCCCGCGATCACTCAGAATCCAGCCTGCGAACGGAACACCAGCCAGGCCACGGCAGCCACGAACGCCAACCCGGCCTGCCATTCCCGCTGGCGCATGTACAGGGAGAAACTAAACGATTCCTCCCCGGTTCGCCCCTGCCCTTCCCACGGGGTCAGCCGTGGCACGAAGGCTGGCACGTGCGCCTCGTAGGCGCCATACGCCTCCGGGAAGCGCGCGCGAATGCCGGCACGCTCCTGCTCGATCGTCGGGCCGTAGATGAAGGTGAACAGCGCAATCACCACCAGCAGCAGCGACCAGTGGGCGGCCAGGGCGAACCCCGCGGCCAGCAGGAAGCTCCCGAAGTACAGGGGGTTCCGGGTGTGGGCGTAGGGGCCGGTCGTGGTCAGGCGCTCGTTCTTCACGATGTGGCCCGCGGCCCAGGCGCGGACCAGGAGGCCCACCAGCGCCACCGGGATGCCTAACAGCAGTGACCCGGGCGTGGGACGGACGAAGACGAGGTAGGCGATCCCGAACACGAAGCCGACACGGAGACGGACCTTCCGGTTGATCACGAAGCCGCTCAACCGGCAAGCTCCTTCAGCAGGTGCCGCGCGATCACCATCCGCTGGACCTCGCTCGTGCCCTCGCCGATCTCGCAGATCTTGGCGTCGCGCATCATCCGCTCCACCGGGTACTCCTTCGTGTAGCCGTAACCACCGTGCACCTGGATGGCCTTGATCGTCGTCCGCATGGCGAGTTCGGAGCAGAAGAGCTTTGCCATCGCCGCCGCCTTCCCGTACGGCTCGCCGCGTTGCGCCAGCCACGCCGCGTGGTAGACGAGGTGCCTTCCCGCCTCGATCTCGGTCGCCATGTCGCTCAACTGGAACTGGACGCCCTGGAACTCGGAGATCGCCTGCCCGAACTGCTTGCGCACGGTGGAATACCGCAGCGCCTGCTCGAAGGCCCCCTCGGCGATCCCCAATGACAGCGCGCCGATGCCGATCCTCCCGGCGTCCAGCGTCTTCATGAAATTGACGAAGCCCGCGCCTTCTTCCCCGAGCCGTTGCTCCACCGGAACCTCGACATCGACCATGATCAGCTCGCGGGTGTCCGAGGCCCGCCAGCCGAGCTTGTCCTCCTTCCGGCCGGTCGAGAATCCCGGCATGGCGGGGAGCGAGTCATCGTGGCCGATGCCCCAGGGGCGCGCCTTCTCGATCTCCTCGTTGTGCTTGGTGAGGATGAACGATGAGATGCCGTGTGTCCCCTTCGACGGGTCGGTCACGGCGGTGATCACGAAGACCTCGCCGACACCCGCATGGGTGATGAAGCGCTTGGAGCCGTTGATGACGTACCGGTCTCCCTTTCGGATGGCTCGCGTCCGGGTGCCGGCGGCATCGCTCCCCGCGCTCTCCTCGGTCAACCCGAACCCGCCCATCACCCTCCCGGACGCGAGGAGCGGCACGTACCGCTCACGCTGCTCCCTGGTCCCGAAGTTGACGATAGGTGAGGTGCCGAGGGTGGTGTGCGCGGACACCGTGAGGCCATGCGAGGCGTCCGCCTTGGCCAGCTCGTGGATCACCATCACGTAGCTCAGGATGTCGAGTCCCGCCCCGCCGAGTTCCTCGGGCCACGGGACGCCGAGGAAGCCAAGCTCACCCATCCGCTTGATGTTCTGCCACGGGAACTCGGCCAGTGCATCGAACTTCGCGGCCACGGGCGCAACCTCGTCGCGCGCAAAGGCGCGGACGGTTTCGCGCACCGCCAGGTGCTGTTCGTCGAAGTAGAGGGAGTCGTGCATCTGGGGAACAAAGGACGGCCTGCGGCGCGGTCGTCGCGCTGCCAAGGCGGAAGGTAGTCGGTCGAGTACCAGGTGCGGCTGTTCAGCGGCCAGGTGCGCAGACATCGCAGTCCCCGCAGCCGCCAGCCTCGGTGGACCGGTCGCCGAAATACCCCAGGACGTACTTGCGACGGCACATCGACGTGGTGGCGTAACCGACCATCGAGTCAAGCTTTACGCGCTCGGCCTCACGCCTGTTCTTCAGCTGCGATATCGCGCGCTCCAGCCCGCGACGACCCTCTGCTGTCGGGGCCACGCGGATCAGGGCCGGCTGACGGTCGACATAAGCCAGTTGGTTCGACTCGAGCTCCTCGAGGGCCTCATCGATCCGATGCGGCGGCAGTCCAAGGTCCGAGGCAGGCACAACCGACCAGTCACCCGCGGCTCCAGCCCGGTCCAGTATCAGTGCAGCCGCCGCTCCCAGTGCACCGCGCTCACACTCGAGGCGAAGCGGTGACGCAATGACGCGCAGCCGGATGCTGTCGGCCCGCCTGGATGCCGGGAGCACATCCCGGTCCTGCAGCAACTGGATCGCGCGCGCGACCCCCTCGGGCGTGGCGTCGGGGCCAGCGTTCCTCGCGAGGGATTTCGGGTCGAGCGGTACGTCGCGCCTGCCGAAGGACGAGCGGGTCAGGTAGGTCCAGACGCCGCGAAGAACAGTCGCGGGAACGTGCCCTGCTGCCCGCATCCGGTCGTGTATTCCGCGATCGGCGCGGTTGAACAGCAGCACGCACCGGGAGCGCGCTCCATCACGCCCCGCTCTCCCCGCCTCCTGGTAGTAGTCCTCGAGCGACCCCGAGTGGATGTAATGCAGGACGAGTCGCACGTCGGGCTTGTCGATCCCCATGCCGAAGGCATTGGTGGCCACGATGACCCGGGCCCGTCCCTCCATCCACGAGTCCTGGGCGGCGGCACGACGTTCGGCGGCAAGGCCGGCGTGGTAGGCCACCGCGTTGACCTTGCCTGCCGACAGGATCTTCGTCACCTGTTCCACCTGCCTCCGCGTGGCCGCGTACACGACCGCCGGGTCGCTGATGGCTTGCAGGTGCCGGAGCATCGCCTGGTTGCGCGCCGGTTCATCGGGTACACGCTGGACGCGGAACGTCAGGTTCGGGCGATCGAATCCCCCGACGACGATCTCGGGATCGCGAAGTGCGAGAAGGCGTGCCACGTCTCGCCGCACCGCTGGGGTGGCGGTAGCCGTCAGCGCGATCGTCTGGGGATCGCCCAATTCCCGCCGTACCGTCGCCAACCGCAGGTAGCTCGGCCGGAAGTCCTGTCCCCATTCACTGACGCAGTGCGCCTCATCCACGGCGAGCAGGTCCACGCCGACGTCCGCGAGCAGTCCCGCCGTCGACCCGACCGCCAGGCGCTCGGGAGCCACATAGAGCAGCCGGACGTCCCCGCTGCGTATGCGCGCGACCCGTTGCGCGGTCTCGTCGGGTTGCAGGGTGCTGTTGAGGAAGGTCGCGCCGATCCCCCGCCGTTCCAGCGCCTGCACCTGGTCCGCCATGAGCGAAATGAGCGGCGACACGACCACGGTGAGACGCGGGAAACACAGCGCCGGGACCTGGAAACAGATGGACTTTCCACCTCCCGTTGGCAGCACGATGAGCGCGTCGCGACGGCTCAGCGCGGCCCGGATCGCCGGGAGCTGTGGCGACCGGAAGTCCGCGTAGCCGAAATAGCGCGACAGGACCGCGCGGGCATCGTCGAGGCTGGGAGACATGCCCCACGGTGTCGTCACCCGGCAGAAGCCGCATCATCCTGGGAACGCGCGAGCGATATTTCCCACGCGTTCCCGGTCGCGCAACTTCCGGCCATCCCCTTTCGCGGTGGACATCATGCTCCTGCAGCAAGCAGTCGTGTCGCGCAAGACGCCGCTGGACGGCCGGCTCGAGATCCTCGCCGCCGTCGCCGATCGCCTGTTCGACGTGGGACCGCTGACGATCGTCGTGGCAGGCATGGAAGAAGCGGGGCGCGTCGAGGAGATGCCCTGCACGTGCGCGAAGGCAGGTGGGGCACACACACACTTCTTCATATCCTCCCCGGCGCTCATGGCGCTCACGCCTGGGGCGAACGTCAGCCTCTCGATCGACGTAGACGAAGCGATCGTGCAAGTCGACCTCGACTCCTGACCCTCCTGAACATGCGGATCCTCCTGGGTGTCCTGATGGCGTCGCTGGCAGCCGGTTCGAGCCTGCGAGCACAGGCCGTCCTGGATGACTCGATCCCGCCGGGCAGCAACTTCAGCAAGGCGAACTTCCGGTTCTGGGCGCCCGCCAGTGCGTCGCGGCTGCAAGGCGTGCTGGTGCTGGTACCCGGATCCAATGGCGACGGGCGCCCGATGGCGCAGGACACCGTCTGGCAGGAGTTCGCCAGCCGCAATCGCCTGGCGATCCTCGCCTGTCAGTTCACCGACAAGCCGCACGAGCAGGGATTCATCGAGGAATACATCGCGGTCTCGAGGGGGAGTGGTGACGCACTCCTCGCCGCGTTGTCGCGACTGGCCGTGCGGTCCGGTCATCCCGAGGTGGTCTCGGCGCCGTTCCTCATGTGGGGCATGTCGGCCGGCGGACAGTTCAACTACGAGTTCGTGGCCTGGAAGCCGGAACGGGTGGCGGCCTTCGTGGTGAACAAGGGTGGCATCTACTACTCGGCGCTCCTCCCGCGCGCTGCCCGGGAGGTTCCGGGAATGCTCTTCATCGGAGGCCGGGATCTCGCCTTCAGGAACAACACGATCGCCGGCCTCTTCGCGGTGAACCGGCGCGGGGGGGCACTCTGGGCCCTGGCCGAGGAGCCGGACGTGGCCCATGTCGTGGGCAAGTCGCGCGACGTGTCGCTCGCGTTCTTCGAGGAGATCCTCGCGCTGCGCGTGACGGCATCCGGACTGGCGCGGCTTGAGGAGAAGTCGGGGTTCCTCGGAGACCTGTCCGCGGGGACGTGGGCGCCGTCAGCCGATGGGCGCGTCCCGAATCATCCCACGGCCTGGCTGCCGTCCGAGCGGATCGCCCGGGCATGGCAGGCGATGGTCCGGCCGGTCGCGGATTCGGCCGGCCGACCCAGGGGCTGACTCCGGGAAGTCCGCACGGCGGTCGCGGGAACCCCCTACAACTCGTCAGGCACGCGCGGGTGTCCCGCGAGGGGGGCGACCCGCGACTCTCCCGGTGGCCGGCAAGGGAGTCGGCGTCACCTGGGGGACCAACATGACGAACACGTCCATTCTCCTGGCCGCACTCGCGCTGGCCGGGACGGCATCATCCGCGGCCGCACAGCGCGTGAGCGCGGACTTCCGCCTCGCCGTGGCCTCGCCGACCGAGCAGGTTGCCGGCACCGACCTCGACACCGGCCTCGGCATGGGTGCGGTCATCTCGCTCCGCCTCATGCCGCGGCTGCATCTCTATGGCGGGTGGGACTGGCTGCAATTCCCGGCCAAGGGCGTGGGGGGCGTCGATCGCGACTTCGAGGAGACCGGGTACACCTTCGGCTTCCGCTTCGAGCAGCCGTTCCGTTCGGAGTCCGGGGTGCGGCTGCGCGCCGAGGCTGGTGGGACGCTGAAGCACATCGAGGTCGAGGACGACGACGGGAACCTGCTCGCCGACACGGGACACGACTGGGGTTATGAGCTGGGCGCCGGCCTTCGCGTGCCGTTTGGCACGTCCTGGAGCCTGGTGCCGATGTTCCGGTATCGATCGTTAGGCACGGAGTTCCGCGGTACGGTCCCGACCACGGCCGACCTGCGCTATGTCGGCTTCGAGCTCGGCTTGTCGCGCCACTTCTGACCGGGCCCGATCACACCGACAAGAAGGCCAGCAGGGGAAGGGGTCCCTGCTGGCCGTTCTCGTCAGGCGCGGACGGCACTACGGCTTGCGCTTGCCGCCTCCCTGCCCACCTCCGCCTCCAGCCGGCTTGACTTTGCCCCCGTTTCCCCCGCCACTGCTCACGCGCGCCGAGCCGCCGCTCCCGCCCGACGGCTTTGCCTTCACGGATCCTCCACCCCGCACCGACGCACCGCCCGCGCTCGCGCGCGGCGAGCTGCTTGCGCGGGGCGTGCTGGCTGCGACCCGCGGCGTTCCGCCGCCGGGCTTCACCTTGGCGGCGCTGGCGCCCTGGAAACCGGAGCCATTGCCGTTGACCCGCGGCGACTGCCGCGTTTCATAGCCTCCCGATGACGGCCGCGGAGTCGGCATGGTGGTGGCCTTTCGGGTCGCCGACTTCCCCGGCGACGAGAAGACCGGTGCCGTCGGGCGTTCCGCTCGCGGCTGCACCTTGCTGCCGGTCCCGGAGAAGCTGCCCGTCTCCACGCGCCCTCGGGGCGCCGGCGCCTCGCGGCGCTTGTCGATGACCCCGAAGTTCGAGGGACGCGGCTCGGCCGCCCTGGAATCGGGCTGCGTGCCGCCCCGGTCGGGACGGTAGTCGTCGAAGGTGGCCACGCGATTGCCAATACGATCGTTGTCGTCGCGTCCACCGCGATCGGCCGGGCGACCCGGACCGCGAGTGTCGTCGTTGCGGCCACCGCGGTTCGCGTAGCGCCGCCAATCGCGGTCATGGCGCTCATACGAAACGGTCCGGCGCACGTACCGATGACGGCGGTCCAGGTTCACGTAGTTCACGTGCCGGCTGAAGATGTTCACGTTGATATGGATCACCCGGTACCGCGGGTGCACATAGACCGGCGTCATGTGGATGTAGGGTCGCGCGTACGTGCGCCAGCCGCCGCCGTACCACCCGTCGTAGTAGACGCGCCGGCCATACCAGTCCATGTCATAGACCAGCCAAGAGCCGATCGGGAACCCGATGCCGAACGAGAAGTAGCGTGCGTGGAACCCGAAGCCGAAGACCGGTCGCACGTAGACGATGGCCGGGTCATAGGTCGGCACGTAGATCACTTGCGGATTCGCCGGCACGATGACGATGCGCTCGCGATCATAGCTCACCGTGTGCTCGGGCGTCGACACCAGGTTGCCCTGCTCCCGCGCCATCTCGCGCATCCGCTGCACCGCGTCCATCACGTCGCCGGACTGCGCGGCGTAGGCCTGGCCCAGCGCGACCGACCAGTCCCCATCGTTCGCCAGCATGTTGAGGACCGGCGGATAATGCGCGACCGCCTTCACGCTCAGGTCCCATCCCTGGTCGTCAATGCCGCGCGTGCCGCGCTCGCGCACGTACTGCGACGCGATCTCGACCTGCTCGGGAAACGTCGCCGCCACGAGGATCTGCGCGAGCAACGCGTCCGGATACAGCGCGACCGGGGCGACCAGGTTGTCGAGTTCCTCCCCGGTGTACGTCACCGTCTGGCGATCCCCTCGCGGATCCTGCGCCACACTCGCGCAAGCGGGGAGAAACAGGAACGCACCGGCAGTGAGCGAGCGGAACAAGGTAGGTCTCATGGGATGCCTCGGAGTCGCGAGACGATGACGTGCTACACGTGCACGTCTTGAAAGGCATGTGCCGTGCCGCGCCGGCGCAACCCGACGACCACGCGAAGCCCTGGCGACGATGCACGTTTATCGCATTACGGTGCAACAAGATGCAACGCCGTCCCTGCCGCCGAGCCCGTTCCCGGCGTGTCGTGGCTCACGAATCGCGCGAGGGTCGTCCTCAAAGCGGGACGTTGTGCTGTCCTCGCCGCCGATCACCTCACGTCAGGCACCGGCGGGCGTTGTCGCGAGTTCAGCCGATGGCTGAACGAGGCGCCGCCGGAACTCGCGGCGCAGCAGCAGCAGGCTCACGCACAACTGCCCGGCGACCGTCACGACCGAGAGGATCCAGACCTGGCGGATCTGGAAGCCGGGACGCGTGGAAAGCCACATGGCCGGAATCGCGAAGGTCAGCAGCCGGGTCGCGCTGCTGATCACGGACGGCATCGTGTTGCCGAGCGCCTGGAACATCGACGAGCACGTGAAGATGACCCCGGACGCCACGAAGTTCCACGAGATGACATGAAGGAAGCCCGCCGCAACGGCGATGACCGCTGCTTCCTTCGTGAAGACCCGTACCAGTCGTTCCGCCTCGAACTGGCACAGGATCGTCAGCACGAGCATCACCGCAGTCCCCAGCAACGCGGCGGTGGTGAACGTGCGGCGTGTGCGATCGTGGTGCCCGGCGCCGAAGTTCTGGCCGGCGATCGGTGCGGCGGCGAACGCGATCGCCATCGCCGGAAGGAACACGGCCTGCATGATGCGGCCACCCATGCCGAAGCCGGCCTGTGCCTCGGGGCCGAAGCCGCGAATGGTCCAGTAGATCACCGCCATGTAGGCGAACATCAGCGCGAACTCGCCACCCGCCGGCAACCCGATCCTGAAGACGCGCGCCCACTGGTCGAACCGGGGCCTGAACAGGCGGGCGTCGAACCCGACGAACTTCTCCAGTCGCTCGAAGTACACGAACAGCATCACCACGCCGGCGGTGATGGCGATGGAGCTGGCGAGCCCGGCCCCCGCGACGCCCATGGGACGGCCGGTGCCGACGCCGCCGATGAGGATCGGCGCCAGTGCCACGTTCAGGATGACGGTGAGGACCTGCACGACCATCGTCGGCTTCGCGATCCCCGTCCCGCGCAACGCCGATCCCAGTGCCACCAGCGCGAACTGGAGCGCCATGCCCGGCGTGAACCAGCGCAGGTAGGTCATGCCCGCTTCGACCGTCGCCGCATCCGCGCTGATGGTCGACAGGTAGCCGCGCGCCAGGAAGAATCCCGCGACGAGCGTGATCCCCGCGAACAGCGCCGCGATCAGCAGGCTCTGGTTGAAGACCAGGTTGGCGTCAGCCTGGTCCCTGCGGCCGGCGGCGTGCGAAACGAGCACCATGGTACCCACGCCCAGGATCTGCGTGAGGGCCAGCACGATGAACTGGACATTGCCCGCGGCCGACACACCCGCGATGGCCACGTCACCGAGCCGCGCGACGAAGAACAGGTCGACCAGGTAGTACAGCGTCTGGAAGATCATGCCCGCGGCGATCGGGGCCGCGAGGCGGCCGATATGGCCGCTGATGGAGCCTCTGGTCAGGTCCTGCATGATGTCGAGGTCGGGACGGGGTCGTGCTGATCAGCAGGATGGATAGGACGGATCCGGGCCCGCGATGGCCGGCCGGTCCTTCCGCGTGGCGATGGCCATCATGACGTCGTAGACGAACCGTCCAAGGCGCGCCGAATGCTCGAAGTCGATGTACTGGGGTTCGTCCGTGACCTGGTGGTAGTCCATGGAATACCCGAGCGACAGGTAGACCACCGGCACGTTCTTGCGGACGTAATTCACCTGGTCGCTGCGGCAGAACCTGTTCATGGGGTTGGCGGTCACGTCCCAGGTCTTGTCGATCGCCATGACTTCCTGTCGCACGGCGTTCACCGAGTCGATGATGTCGCCGAACTCGCGGGAGAGGCGTCGCGCCCCGAGCGTCTGGACCGACGCCGGACCGCCGTACTTCACCTCGGTCACGCGCCCCTTCCCCACCATGTCCATGTTGTGCGCCGCGACGATGTTCTCGAGGGGCACCGTGGGGTTGTCGACGAACCAGCGCGAACCGCGCAGGCCGCCCTCCTCACCCTGGTGCGAGATGAAGATGATCGAGCGTGCCGGCTTCTCGCGGGCGAAGCGCTCCGCGATCTCGAGCATCAGCATGCTGCCGGAGCCGTCGTCATCGGCGCCGTTCATGATCGAGTCGCGCCGCGGCGGTCGGATGCTGCGGGCGTGCGCGATCAGCGAGTCGATGCGGCGCTGCTGGTCTCCGGTCGGTCGGCACACGGGGTCGTTCGCACCCTGGCGCCGGGTGACCGTATTCACGGCGCGGAGGGAGTCGTGGTCGTAGGCGGTGGCGTTGATGCCGGTATGGTCGTTATGCGCGCCGACGAGGACGTACTCACCGGCCCGCGCCGGGTCCGAGCCGGGCAGGATGGCGATCACGTTGCGGGCGGGGGTGCGTCCCGGCCTCCACTCGTAGCTCCACTGCGCCGTCACTCGGCCGCCCTGGGTACCGACGGCCACGCGATCGAGAGCCCGGCCGAACAGGCGTTGTGCCATGGCGGAGGAGATGGTCGCGGCGGCCGGTCCCGTCGTCGGTGTCGCGCCGGCGGCAGGGGCCATGCCCATCCGGCCGCCGAAGGCGCCGGCAGCGGTCGAAGGCGGCATCGACTCCAGGCCCGCGAAGAGGATCGCGACGGCGCCCGCGGCCTGGGCGCGGGTATCCGACTGGGCTGGCGGCCCGCCTGCACGTCCGCCTCCCCCGCCACCACGACCGCCACGGCCGGCTGCGGCTGCCGCGCGCTGCTCCGCTTCCACGATGGCGGCTGCCTGGGCGCCGAATCGGTTCGGGACCGAGTCACAGCGCGGCAGGACCGGCGGGCCGCCACGGCCGCCGCCACCACCGCCGACTGCCGGCGCGTTGGCGAAGACGGCGACCTTGCCCCGGAAACGCTCGGGGTCGAGCGCAATGGTATCTCCCCAGCGCCCCGCAAAGACGGCCGGAAGGTTCATGATGTCGGCGCGAGGGCCGCTGCCCGTCGCCGGCGACGGCGGGAGCGGGATCCAGTCCGAGACGGCTATCGCCCGTCTGCCCCCAATCGTCAGGCGCGATGCGGCGCTGTCGAACCCGATGGGGCCCCACGGGAGATCCTGGAAGTACGTGCCGTTGTCACCGGCCGGCTTGAGCCCGAGCCGGGTGAACTCCCGGGCGATGTAGTCCGTGCCCTTGAGGTTGCCGGGCTCGCCAATGCGCCGCCCCAGCATGGAATCGTCGGCGAACTGGTACAGGCGGGTGCGCATGTCGTCGGCGGTGATCGACGTCGCCGTCGGCCGGGGCGCCCATCGCCTCGGTCCCTCTTCCGGCCAGACGCGCGCGTCACCGGCGCCCTGGGCGTCGAGATGACTGGCTGTGCCGAGGAAGGTCGCCGCAAGGACGAAGGCAGAAAGCACTCGATCTCTTCGCATGATCAGTCGCTCCGGATGGGCACGGGGGGTCAGGCAAGCTCGCAATGCGCTCGGCGCGAGCGCAAGCTCCGCGGACTACGTGCGCTCGACGAGGCGATCGATCAGGAAGCTGGTCTGCTCCAGCGCCTCGGCGGTGAACGGTCCCAGGAACGATTGCACCTCGGCGAACATCCCGCGAAACCGGTCGCGATCGCCGCTCGCGAGGATGTCCGCCACCTCGCGCGCCGCGGCCAGGTACGTCGACGTGATCGAGGAGGTCTCGGGGTTCGTCATCTCGATCGGGCCGTACAGGTCCGCCGACTGCGCGAAGTGGCGCGCGCCCATGTAGAGCTCCATGAGGTAGGCGGGCGACGTGAACCGCAGCGACTCGGCGAGGGGAGCCCCCAGTCGCGAGAGCGTGAGTCCATGGACCTGGGTCTGGAAGTGCGTGAGCACCTGCACGGTCGCCATCATCTTGTCATGATGCGGGGGCGTCGTTTCCACGACCGAAAGCCCGCGCGCCGTGAACATGCCGACGACCCAGTCCGCCCATCGGTCTCCCCGTGCGCGGCAGACGACCACGCGCTGGCCCTGCAGGGAGTGGATGTTCGGACCGAACATCGGGTGGGTGCCGACGACGCTGGCCGTGGTGGCGGCGAGCATTGCCCTCACCGGCTCGGACTTCACGCTGGTCACGTCGATCAGCAGCGAGTCGGGGCGGACGCGCGGTCCTATCTCCCCGATCACCTGCTCCGTGACGTCGATCGGTACGCTGATCACGGTCACATCCGCCACCGCGGCGGCGTCACCAGGCGTCAGCTCGGTCTCCTGGTCGGCCACGAGGACATTGTGCCCAAGGTCCCCGAACATCCGAGCGACCAGAGCGCCCATGGAACCACGTCCGCCGATGACGGCGACGGTCACGGCCGCCGATTCCGCAGGCAGTTCGGTGCGCAGCGCCGCCTGGTGGTCGCGGCTCGCCCTCAGGAGGACGCGGAAGAGGGCTTCGACCTCACCCTTGGGGAGGCCGATCTCCTGCGCCCGTCGCGACCGATCCTCGATGATCTCGCGCTCGCGCTGCGGGTCGCGGATGCGGAGGTGGTGCTCCCGCTTGTAGGCCGCGATCTCGGACACGACGGCCATGCGGCGGGCAGCGAGCTGCAGCAACTCATGGTCGAGAGTATCGACCAGGGCGCGCAGGAGGGGGAGTGGGCGGGCAGGCGGCTCGGTCGACATCCCGACAACGTAGCCGGGATGTCGACCGAACCGAGAGCCCGCCTACCGTCCGGACGCCTTGCGCCCGATCTCGACCGCCTTGAAGCCCGGCTCTCCCCAGTTGATGACGAAGACGCTGAAGCCCTGCTGGATCCGCTTCTCGATGTCCGTCGCCGTCGCTGGATACCCGCAGGCGACCTTGTACTCCTTGCACGCGGCGAGCACCTGCTGGATCGCACCCTCCCACCCGGCTTCATCGAAGGTCCGCTGCCCCGCGGCGTCAGTCGTCGTGAAGACTCCGCGCAGGGTGCCGGCGCCGGGGAAGAGGACGCCGATGCCCGGGACGGCGGCGATGGCCCTGATGTTCTCGAGCCCCTTCTTCGACTCGACGATGGTGAAGTTCACGAGTTCCCCGTTCGGGTTCAGCGGCCAGACGTCCGCCTTCTCCCGATACTCGGCTTCGTTCATGCCCCAGACCTTCGGTGCTGGCCCGACCTCGGCCGGCCGCGTGCCACCCTTGGCGGCGAAACGCATTGCGGCGAGTCCCTGCCTGACCTCGTCCGCGCTTTCGACGCCGACGAAGACGATGCCGGCGACTCCCTGGTTCAGTTGCTTCGCGATGTTCTGTGCCGCCAGAGCGGGGTCCGGGGCGATCTCATGCATCTTCACGAACATCGGCAGGTGGAGTTGTCGCGCCGGTGCCGTCCTGAGGGTGCCGCCATCGACCATGCCCTTCATGAACTCGGTGAAGGGACCGAACCCGCGATCGAAGTTCCCTTCCATGCTGCCGTCGAACAGGTAGTCGGCGGTCTGGTTCGCAAGCGCGTCCTGCGCGAGTTGCGCGGCGCTCTTCGGCGGCGGCGCGTCGGCGGGGACTGCCCCGCCCCGTCCCGGACGACGATTCGCCGGCGCATACAGCCCGAACACCGCCTTCTTCTGCGCGAGAAGGTCGACGACCGGGTTCAGGTGTCGTGGGGCCTGCACCATCGCCAGGGAACTGATGGTCACGGTGGCCAGGACGAGCATCCATCGAGTGCGCACAGGAACAGCCTCGGGTCGTTGAGGGGGGTCGCTTGCGGGGGTGCGACTATATGCGTGGCCTGACGCGATGCGGCAAGGTTCGGTTCGTCTTCCGGAGCCGCCGGGTCACTTCCCCCTGGCAGCCTCGGCCTGCTTCTCCACGGACGCGATCTCGGCACGGATCTTCGCCGCATCGAGGGGGCGCTTGAGGGAATCGTAGGCCGTGGCCAGGTCGGAGCGCGCCGAGACGAGCCAGCTCACCGTCGGATTCATCTGAGGCGCCAGGAGTTCATAGCCGCCACGCGACTCCCGTTCCGCCTCGGTGTACCGCCCCTGCCTCAGCAGCGAGCGGCCGAGCTTGATCCGGGTGATCCCGATGTTCGAGTGCGTGGCCGGCAGCGTCTGCGCGTACATGTCGAGGGCTTGCCGGAAGAGGCGCTCGGCGCCGGGATTGTCGCCGCGCGCCATCAGCACGCTGGCGAGGTTGGCCCTGGCGATCCCGATGAGGGAATGCTTGCCGCGATAGGCCACTTCATAGATGGCGATCATCCGACCGTAGGCGGCGGCCGCCTCGTCGTACTTCTGGCGCTGGAGCGCCACGCTTCCGAGTTCGTTGACGGTCGACGCCACGGCGGGGTGCACGGGGCCGTACACCCGTTCGCGGATCGCGAGTGCCTGGTTCAGGGCGTCGACGGCCTCGTCGAACCGCTGCTGGAGCACCAGCGACCGCCCGACCATGGTCAGGTTCGCGGCGGTCTTGAAGTGATCGCGACCGTAATACGCCTGGGTGATGTCGAGCGCCTGGCGATAGAAGCGCTCCGCCTCCTTGAAGTTGCCGCGCTCGAACTGGCCGGCGCCGAGATTGATCAGGTCGTCCGAGACCGACGGGTGTCGCTCGCCGTAGACGCGCCGGTGGACGTCGAGGACGAGACGATTGAGCGAGTCGGAGACGTCGAGGTGGCCGGCGTAGAAATTCGCGTTGGCCAGTTCATAGACACTGCTCGCGTACTCGACCTCCCGGTCCCCCGACGCGTCGCGCAGGCGGACCGCGTCGAGCAGGACGGGAATGGAGGCGTCGTAGTCGCCCTTCTCGACCAGGACCTTCCCCAGCGCCTCCGTGGCTTCCGCGAGCTGGGGATGCGACGGCGCGAGCGCGGACCGGGCGATCCCGAGCCCGGCGCGGGCGAGGCTCTCCGCGACCGCGTAAAGGGCCTGGTCGGAGCGGAGCAACGCGAGGCTGGTGAGGCTCGCGGCGACCTCCCTCGACGAGTCTCCCAGCAGCGCTGCGCGCTTTTCGAGGGACTCGCGCAACAGGGAATCGGCGCGATCGAGCTTTCCCAGCTTCTGGTAGATGCCGCCCAGGGTATGGAACAACTCGGCCTGGATGGCGGGCTCGCTCGCGAGGCTCCGCGCTTCCTGCACCCCGCGATCCACGAGCGAGACCACGCGCAGGCTCTCGGCCGGGCCGGCGGCCACGTCGCCTCCCTGGAAGAGCTGCGTGACGAAGCGCTGGATCCGCGCGGTCCGCGCGGCTTCCGCAACGGCGGCGTCGCGGGCCCTCGTCAGGCGGACGGCGTAGAACACGCTGAGCGCGGTCACCAGCACCACCACGGCGGCCACGCCGCCGACCAACCGCCGCTTGCGCCGGACGAATCGTCCGGCGCGGTAGCGCCAGGACTCGGGCTGGGCATCGAGCGGCTCCCCGGCCAGGACATGGTCGACGTCGCGAATGAGCGCATCGACGGATGCATAACGACGGGCCGGTTCCCGGTGCATCGCCATCGCGCACAGCACGTCGAGGTCGTTCCACTCGGCCCGGCTGGCGTCGACCGCGCCGTCCCCGCCGGTGCGCGCGGCAATCGAGGCCTTCGGCGGGTCGTCCGCGATGATCGCGCGCTCGAGCTCCCCCGGGGCGCGCGCGGCGGTGTCGAACGGCAACCGGCCGGACAGCAGTTCGTAGAGCACGACGCCGAGCGCGTAGACGTCGGTGTAGACGCCCACCGGGTCGCCGCGCACCTGCTCCGGCGCGGCGTAGGCGGGCGTCATGAGCCTCAGGCCCGTCTGGGTCCGGTCGGATGCCCCGAGGTGTTCCAGTTGCTTGGCGATGCCGAAGTCGAGGAGCTTCAGCGTCCGGTCCGGGCGCACGAGGATGTTCGACGGCTTGACGTCGCGATGGACCACGAGGTGCTGGTGCGCGTGAACGACCGCCTCGCACGCGGCGCGGAAGAGGCGCAGCCGCTCACGCAGGTCCTGCGAGCGGCAGGCGTCCGTCAGCGCCGTCCCCTCCACGTGCTCCATCACGATCCACGGGGTGCCGTCGTCGAGCGTTCCGGCGTCGTACAACCGGGCAATGGCCGGATGGTTCAACTGGGCGAGCAGGCGCTGCTCGGAGGCAAAGCGCTCGCGTCGCGCCGGCGAGACCCAGGCGTCGCGCAGGATCTTGATCGCGGCCACCGTCCCCAGGTCGTCGCGCTCGGCGAGGTAGACCACGCCCATCCCGCCCTCGCCGATCAGCTTCGTGATGCGGTATGGCCCGATGCGGCGGCCGATGGCGCCGCCGGGTTCGAAGAGGGCCGCGGCCAGGTGGGAAGAGTCGCGGTCGAGGACCGAGTTCGATCGCGCATCCTCCTCGAGCATCGCCATGACGCGGTCGACGAGGGTCGCGTCATCGGTCGCGGCGTCCAGGGCCTCGCGCCACTCCGTCCGCGGCAGGTCCACCACGGCGTGGAACAGGTCCTGGAGGAGCTGCCAGCGCTTCCCCTCGAGCACCGCTCAGGTCCCCTGTCGCAGTTCGGACGACAGCCAGGCCTTCGCCGCCCTCCAGTCCCGGAGAATGGTCGCCTCGGACACCTGGAGCAGTTGGGCCGTCTCGGCAACATCCAGCCCGCCGAAGAACCGGCTCTCGACCATGATCGCCTGGCGCTTGTTCACCCGGGCAAGGTCTTCCAGCGCCGCGTCCAGCATGATCAGCTCGTCCGCGGAGGTGGTCAGGTTGGCGGCCTCGTCGTCAAACGTCACCATGGTGGCGTCCCCGCCACGCTTGTCCGCCTTGCGGCGGCGAGCCGCCTCCACGAGCACCTGGCGCATGGCGCGGGCGGCGATGCGCTTGAAGTGCAGCCGCGACGTGGGGGCCATCGACAACGACGCCGCCAGTTTGAGCCACGCCTCGTGGACCAGCGCCGTCGGCGTCAGCGTGGCATTCGGGTCACCCTGCTTGACGATGGTGGCCAGGCGCCGCAGTTCGTCGTACGTCGCCGCGAACAGGCGATCGAGCGCGCCACGGTCGCCAGCGAACGCGCCGATCTCGGCGTCGTCGAAGGCTGCGTTGGGCGCATCAGGGGGCATGGCACCTTCCGGAAGCTGGCCGAGTGCGGCCCGACGGACATCCGTCGTTCCGGCGCGGTTCGGTGATAGCCTACCACGGCGACGCGGGGTGAGGCAATCACGGACGCGATCGACGGGACCCGCCCGATCACGCGGGAACCACCCTCGATCCCTTTTCCGTGACGTGCTGGACGCGTTCTCTCACACGAGGCGCGTTCGGCAGTTATCAATTACGGGCGACGCGCTGGTCAGCGCGGACGCGACGCAGCGAACCGAGTCACCGGAGGCCGCATGTCCCGAACCGGTCAGCCCCCCGGCACCGCAGCAGGCACCATCGCCGCGACGTGCCGTCACGCACTCCAGGGAAGCGCCATCGCCGCCGTGCTGGCGCTGGCTGTGGTCCCGCCAGCGGCTCTTGCGGCGCAGTCCACTGGCCGCATCACGGGCGTGGTCAAGGACTCCGCCAGCGATCGACCCGTCAGCGACGTGCAAGTCTTCGTCGTCGGCACGCGCATCGGGTCGGTCACCGACGCCGAGGGCCGGTACACGATCAACGCGGCGCCCGCGGGCACGCGTTCGCTCGAGGCGAGGCGCATCGGGTATCGCGTTTCCACCACCCCCGGCATCGTGGTGCCCGCCGGCGGCTCGGTGACGGCAGACCTGAAGATCGTCGCCATTGCGCTCACGCTGCAGGCGGTGGTCACCACCGGCGTAGTGGATCCGACTTCGGGCACCAGGGTGCCCTTCACCGTCGGGCGGATCGAGGTCGAGAACATCCCCGTCCCGTCGACCAACGCGATCGAGTCGATCCAGGGCAAGGTGTCCGGCGTGACGATCGTGCCACCCGGTCAGGCCGGGAGTGGCACGAACATCCTGCTGCGATCACCGACGAGCATCAACAAGTCGAACGCGCCCCTGATGGTTGTCGATGGGGTCATCCAGAGCACGGCGTTTGGCGCCGCCTCGGCAGATCTCGAGTCGCTCGACATCGAGAGCGTGGAGATCCTGAAGGGTGCGGCCGCCGCATCCCTGTATGGCTCGCGGGCGCAGTCGGGCGTGATCCAGATCCGCACCAAGCGCGGGGCGAGCCTCGCGCAAGGCGCCACCAGGTTCACGGCGCGGTCGGAGTGGGGCTCCAACAGCCTGGCCGGGCAGATCGACTGGGCCCGGAATCACCACTACCTGACGAACGCCAGCGGCGAATACGTGGACGCCCAGGGCAACGTGGTCACCCGCGCGCAGCGTGTGGCGAAGCCGACCTACACCCGCTTCCAGGACGTCCCGTACCGCGACCCCATCTACGACCAGGTCGAGCGCTTCTTCGACCCCGGCCAGTTCTCGAAGAACTCCTTCAACGTCTCCCAGAACTCCGGACGCACGAACTGGTTCCTGTCGCTCGTGAACTCGCGCGAGGATGGCGTGGTGCTCGGCAGCGGGCAGTACGACCAGAACGACGCGCGGCTCAACCTCGACCACATCGCCAGCAACGTCCTGAGCCTCTCGTTCAGCGGCTACCACAGCCGGTCGAACCGGAACGAGCTGTATGGCGACACGTTCTTCGACCTGATCAACCAGGCGCCCGACATCGACCTGCTGCAGCCCGACCCCGACGGGACGCCGTACGCGTTCCAGCTGGACCCGGACGGTCGGGAGGAGAACCCGCTGTACGTGCTGGCCACCGAGGACAGCCGACGGAAGCGGGCCAGGACCCAGGGCAGCCTGCAGAGCCGGTACACGCCCTTCAGCTGGCTCACGTTCGACGGGAACCTGAGCTACGACCGCTCCGACCGTCGCAATGACTTCTTCCTCGATCAGGGCGTGAAGACGGAGGGATTCGCCACCGGCGGCCTGGGCGAGATCACCCAGACGACGGGAACCACGTCAGCGACCAACGCGTCGATCAGTGCCAACCTCCTGGGCACCTGGCGCGGGTTCACGATGCGCTCGACGGTGCGGGCCCTGATGGAAAGCGAGGACAACGAGGTCACGACGGCCGAGGGCACCGACTTTGCCACGCCGGGCGTGCGCAGCCTGGACAACGCCCGCACCCGCTTCGTGTCGTCGTCCCTCGAAGAGGTGAGGGCCACCGGGTACTTCGTCAGCGGCGGCGTGGACTTCGAGGGCAAGTACATCGCCGACCTCCTCCTCCGCCGCGACGGCAGCTCGCTGTTCGGCCCCGAGGAGCGCTGGAACTCCTACTACCGCTTCAGCGGCGCCTATCGAGTCAGTGAGGAGAACTGGTGGAAGTGGAGGTCGATCAACGAGTTCAAGCTGCGCTTCTCGCGTGGCACGGCAGGGGGACGGCCGAGCTTCAACGACCAGTATGAGACGTTCGCCTTCAACACCGCCGGCGGCGTGCTCAAGCAGAACCTCGGCAACCGCTTCCTCAAGCCGGAACTCACCACGGAGACCGAAATCGGCGTGGACGCGATCTTCAAGGATCGCTACTCGATCCAGATCTCGCACGCGGACACGAAGTCGGTCGACCAGCTGATCCAGATCCCGTTGCCCGCCTACTACGGCTTCGCCTCGCAGTGGCAGAATGCCGGGACGGTCAAGGGGTCGAGCCTCGAGGGCACGATCGAGGCGCAGCTGATCAGCCGCCCGAGCCTCAGCTGGCGCGTGGGGCTCGTCGCGGACCGCTCGCGGCACAAGATCACCGAGTTCAATCGCCCCTGTTTCCAGACGAATACCATCGCGTTCCGCTGCGGCGGCGTCTCGCTGGGGGAGATGTACGGGTTTGCGTTCGCCAAGCGGGTCGAGGACCTGCCCGCGGACGCGCAGGGGCGCGCCAACGAGTTCGACGTGAACGACGAAGGCCTGCTCGTCTGGGTCGGCCTCGACGGACAGGGCCAGCCGAAGAGCTACACCCAGGGTGAAGTGGCCACCGGCGGCTGGGGTTCGGGTGCTACCATCGGTACCAGCACCTACGGCTGGGGCATGCCGATCACCATTCGCGACGCGACCGGCAGCAACGCCGTCGTCCGCATCGGTGACGGCAACCCCGACTTCAAGTGGGGCGTGTCGAACAGCGTGAGCTGGCGGAGCTTCGACATCTACGCGCTGGTGGATGCCCAGGTGGGCGGCCAGGCGTACAACCAGACGAACCAGCGCATGTACCAGTGGGCGAAGAGCGCGGACGTCGACCAGACCGGCAAGGCGCAGGAACTCAAGAAGCCGATCGAGTACTACGTGAACCTGTATGCGGCGAACAATCCGACGGACTACTTCGTCGAGGACGCCGGCTTCGTGAAGTTGCGTGAGGTCTCGCTGCGCTATCGCATCACCGGACGGCCGCTGTCGTGGTTCTCCCGGCTCGGCGCCACCGGAGCGTCGATCTCGCTGATCGGCCGCAACCTCATGACGTTCACCGACTACAAGGGCTATGACCCCGAGGTCGGCGGCACCCTCGTCCGGATCGACAGCTTCGACTACCCACGCTACCGGACGTTCACCGGCAGCATCGAGTTCATCTTCTGAGCCGGAGCCACCCCATGCGCAGACTGATTCCGATCCTCGCGCTGGCGCTGGTCTCATGCCAGTCGCTCGAGGTTACCAATCCCAACCTGCCGGACCGTGCGCGTGCGACGCAGCAACCCACGGCGGCAGAATCCTTCGTCTCCACGGCGTTCCGGACCTGGTGGCCCGTGGCCGGGCATGACGACTACCCGTCGTGGGCGTTCGCGACGATGGCGCGGGAAATCACGTCCGGCTTCGCCGACTTCGGCCAACTCGAGGTCTCCGCGGAGCCGCGGAACGCCTGGAACAACAGCCCGGTGAACGCACGTCGCAACGTCAACGAGTCACCGTGGCAGGGCATGTACCGGACGATCTCATCGGTCAACGATGCGTTGACCGCCATCGAGGGCGGCCTGCTGATCGTCGACACCGCCCGCACCATCCGGACCAAGGCGGTGGGCAAGTTCATCCAGGGGATTTCGCACGGGTACCTCGGCTTGTACTTCGACAAGGCCGTGGTCGTCGATGAGACGGTGGACCTCGACGCCGGTCCCCCGCCCTTCGTGCCCTATCCCGAGGTCATTGCTGCCGCGATCGCACAACTCGACGCCGCGATCTCCACGGCGCAGACCTCGAACTTCACGCTCCCGGTGGATTCGTGGCTGTACGTCGCGATGAGTCGGGACCAGTTCGTGCAGCTCGCGAATTCGTTCGTGGCTCGCCTTCTCGTCTACTCGGCGCGGTCGCGGGCCGAGCGGGCCGCGGTCGACTGGAACGAGGTGATCAGCCGCGTCGACGCGGGCATCAAGACGGACTTCGCGCCGGTTGCCCAGGTGGACATCCTCTGGGATGACTGGAAACGCCTGGTCGCCCGCGTCAGGACGGCGTCGCGCCCAAGCGATTTCGGTCGTCCGGCATACTGGCTCCTCGGCCCCGCCGACTCGACCAACGGCTTCGTGAACTGGGCCGCCACCCCCGTCGCGAATCGTGTCGCCTTCCAGCTGCGCACGAAGGACCGGCGCATCCAGGGAGCCGGCGGCCCATCGACGCCGGGCACCTATGTGGGCTACAACAACAACAACATCTTCGACCCGAGCCGCGGCACCTACCGCTTCTCGCACTATTACTTCGCGCGCTACGGCACGGGGACCTCGTGGCAGACGGGGCCGGAGCCGGCAATGCTCGTCTCGGAGATGGACCTGCTGAAGGCCGAGGCGCTGATTCGCCTCAATCGCGCCAACGAGGCGATCCCGCTCATCAACAAGACCCGCATCGCCAACGGCCAGCTCCCGCCGGTGACCATCGACGGACCGCCCGACGAACCCGGGTGCGTACCGAGAAAGCTGAACGGTGCCTGCGGCAGCCTCTGGGATGCCCTGCGCCACGAAAAGAAGATGGAAGGCGTTGGCGTGTCCGGCGTGATTGCCTACTTCGATGCCCGCGGCTGGCAGGCACTTCCGGAGAACACCTTCGTGCAACTTCCGGTGCCGGGTTCCGAACTCGCGACGTTACTCCTGCCGAACTACACGTTTGGCGGACCGGGTGGCGAGTCGAGCGCTCCAGCCCCCGACCCCGAGCAATGTCCCGTGGCGTTGCCCCGGTGCCCGTGACCGCATCGGCTGCATGACGAACGGAGGCGCCCTCAACCAGAGGGCGCTTTCCGTTTCTGTGGCCAGCGGACGGCGATCGTTGGCCGTATGGGGTGAATCTGGGCATTCCGTTCGGCCACGGGCTTCTGCCAACCCGGACCGCCAGCAGGACAAAACCCTTGCTGGATGAGGACTTGGCCCTCACTATAGAGGGGGTTTGCCCGATTACCGGACAACTGACTGGGAGACGCAGGGATGAAGTTGATCGCGGCCGCCGCAATCACCGGGGGGGTGCTCGCCCTCGTTCCGTCACTCCGGCAGTCCGGCCAGGCTACTGAGCGCGTTGCGCCCACAGAGGTTGCGGCGCTCGAATCGGTTCCAGCCGCACGGCCCCACGCCGTCGCCGCATCGTTGCCGAGTACCCGCGTCATCCCGAACGCAGACCTCACGCAACTGGTGCGGCAGACGTGTGCCGCGTCGTGCCACAGCGACCAGCGCAAGCTTGGCAGCCTGACGCTGGAGCACTTCGATGTGGGGGCTGCGGCAGCGACGCCCGCCAGCGCGGAGACGGCGGAGAAGATGATCAACAAGCTCCGTGCCGGTATGATGCCTCCTCCAGGACGGCGACGGCCCGGCGGGGACACGCTGGCGATTCTCACGTCCACCCTCGAGTCGTTGCTCGACAAGGCGGCCGCGCTCAGGCCCGAGCCGGGGGTGCGGACCTTCCAGCGACTCAACCAGGCCGAGTACGAGCGATCGATCCGGGCGCTCCTCGACCTCGAGGTGAACGCGGGCTCCTGGCTGCCGCTCGACACCAAGAGCGCGAACTTCGACAACATCGCCGACGTCCAGCTGCCGTCGGCGACCCTGCTCGACGCCTATCTCGACGCGGCGAGCGAGATCAGCCGCCTCGCGGTCGGGGACCCGAAGGCGAGCGTTTCGTCTTCGACGTACAAGCTGGCGCGCCTCGCCTCGCAGTGGGACCAGGCTGAGGGAGCCCCGATCGGGACCCGCGGCGGCGTGTCGGCCATGCACACCTTCATCGCCGACGGCGAGTACGTGTTCGCGGTTTCGCTGCACGCGATCCCGACCGGCCAGCTTTTCGGATCCGACGCGCCGTTCGACGAGCGGATCGAGATTTCGGTGGATGGCGAGCGGGTGGGGACGATCGAGGTCGACCGGTGGATGTCACAGGCCGACCCGAACAACATGGAGCTCAAGACCAAGCCGGTGCCCGTGCGCGCCGGAGCGCACCGCGTGTCGGCGGCCTTCATCCGCACTTTCGAGGGCCCGGTCAACGACAACATCGCGCAGATCGGCCACTCCATCGCCGACACGCAGATCGGTTCGGAACAGGGCATCACCAACGTCGCCCACCTGCGCGACATGACGGTGACCGGCCCGTACAACCCGACCGGCGTCTCGGAAACCGCGAGCCGGCACCGGATCTTCACCTGCCGGCCGACGACGTCCGCCGAGGAACGTCCGTGCGCCGAGAAGATCATCTCGACGATCGGGGGCGCTGCCTATCGCCGCCCCCTGCAGGCCAAGGACGTGAAGGGGTTGATGAACTTCTTCGACCAGGGCCGGGCCGAGGGTGGGTTCGAACTCGGGATCCGGACGGCGCTCGAGGCGATCCTGTCCAGCCCGCACTTCATCTTCCGGCTCGAGGAGCTGCCCGCGGGCGCCCGCCCGGGCCAGAAGGTGGCCGTCAGCGCGATGGACCTGGCGTCGCGCCTCTCGTTCTTCCTCTGGGGCGCCCCGCCTGACGAGGCGCTGCTCGCGGTCGCGCGTGCCGGCACGCTGGCGGAACCGGCCACACTGATCGCGCAGACGCGACGGATGCTGGCCGACCCGAGGTCGGAGGCGCTGGCCACCCGCTTCGCCGCGCAGTGGCTGCGGCTGCAGGACATCGAGAAGGTCCATCCGGATGCGCTGCAGTTCCCGGATTTCCACCAGCAACTCGGCGACGCCATGCGTCGCGAAACGGAGCTGTTCTTCCACAGCCTGATTCGCGGGAACAGGAGCGTCCTCGACCTGTACACCGCCAACTACACGTTCCTGAACGAGGAGCTGGCGCGTCATTACGGCATCCAGGGCGTCACCGGCTCCGAGTTCCGCCGCGTGCAATACCCGGACGACCGCCGCAGCGGCCTGCTGGGTCATGCCAGCGTGCTCACGCTCACGTCCCACGCCAACCGGACGTCGCCCGTGCTGCGGGGGAAGTGGGTGATGGAGGTGCTGCTCGGGTCGCCGCCGCCGCCCCCGCCGCCTAACGTGCCGGACCTGGACAAGACCGGTGAGGCGAAGGAAGGGCGCCTGCTCACCACGCGCGAGCGCATGGAGGAGCACCGCTCCAACCCGCAGTGCCGTTCCTGCCACCTGTTCATGGACCCGATCGGGCTCGCGCTCGACAACTTCGACGTCACGGGGCGCTGGCGGGTCCGGGAGAACGGTTCGCCGCTGGACACGCGGGGCGATTTCTACGACGGCACGCCGGTCTCGACCCCCGCCGAGCTCACGCAGGTGCTGCTCAAGCGGCCGATCCCGCTGCTGCGCACCTTCACCCAGAACCTGATGGCCTACGCCCTGGGCCGTCGGATCGAGTACTACGACCACCCCGCCGTGCGCCGGATCACGGCCGCCGCGGAGCCGGGTGGGTATCGCATCAACGACTTCATCGTCGGCGTCGTGCTCAGCGACGCCTTCCGCATGAGGCGCGTCGCAGACGTTCAGGCCGCCGGCACCGGACAGCAGTAAACCACCCAACGGAGCGTTCATGCATTTCCTGACTGGAAAGCCGATTCCCCGTCGTACGTTCGTGCGTGGCATGGGGGCGACCGTTGCCCTGCCGTTCCTGGACGCGATGGTGCCGGCCGGCCGGATCTGGCGGAGCGCGCCCGGCGACCGGACCCGTCTCGTGGCGATCGAGATGGTGCACGGCGCGGCCGGCTGCAATGAACTCGGCGCGAAGATGAACCTCTGGTCGCCGGCAGAGACCGGGCGCGCCTTCAGCCTCGCGCCGACCGCGCTCAACTCCCTCGAGCCCTATCGCGATTACCTGACGATCATCAGCAACACCGATGCCCGTGAGGCGGAGCCGGTCACCCCGAAGGAGATCGGCGGCGACCACTTCCGGTCCAGCGCGGTGTTCCTCACCCACGAGCATCCCAAGCAGACCGAGGGATCGGACGTCCGGGTGGGCACGTCGCTCGACCAGATCTACGCACAGCGCTACGGCCAGGACACACCGATTCCCTCGATGCAGCTCTGCATCGAGAATGTCGACCAGGCGGGCGGCTGCGCTTACGGCTATGCCTGCGTCTACACCGACTCCATCAGCTGGGCGTCGGCGAACGAACCGCTCCCCGTCATCCGGGACCCTCGCGTGGCGTTCGAGAAGCTGTTCGGGGTTGGCGGGTCGTCCTCTGAGCGCGCCGAACGCCGGCGCTCACGGCGCAGCATCCTGGACTGGGTGGCCGGCGAGATGACGACGCTCAAGACCTCGCTCGGTCCGGCGGACAAGCATCGCCTCGACAGCTACCTCGAGGACATTCGCGAGGTGGAACGCCGGATCCAGCGCATCGAGGCCCGGAACACGAGCGGCGAGCCGCGCGACATTCCCGAGGCGCCGGCCGGGGTCCCCGACTCGTTCGCCGAGCACGTGCAGCTCATGTTCGACCTCCAGGCGCTCGCCTTCGCGGCGGACATCACGCGCGTCTTCTCCTTCAAGATGGGACGTGACGGCTCCAGCCGCGTGTACCCGGAGAGCGGCTCGGACCGGCCGTTCCACCCGTCCTCGCACCACGGCGGGAACGAGGCGGGCGTGAAGAACTTCCACCTCATCAACAAGTACCACGTGTCGATGCTGCCGTACTTCCTGGACAAGTTGAAGAGCATCCAGGAGGGCGAGTCGAACATGCTCGACAAGACGATGATCATCTACGGGTCGCCCATGGGCGACTCGAACCTGCACAATCACCGGCGGTGCCCGCTGTTCCTCGCCGGCCACGCCAACGGCCAGCTCCCCGGCAACCTCCACATCAAGGCCGAGGACGGGACGCCGATGGCCAACGCCATGCTCAGCATGATGCACATGCTCGGCCTGGACGACATCAACCAGTTCGGCGACAGCACGGGCGCCCTGGCGCTCAACAGCCATGCGTGACCCGGTCCGCCGGCGCCTCGCGCCGCTCGTCTCGGCGTTAGGCGCCATCCTGCTCCTGACGGCGGCGGCGCCCGCCGACGCTCCGGTCGCCGACGCCGCCATGCGCGGTGATACGGCCCGGGTCCGCGCGCTCCTCAAGCAGGGCGCCGACGTCAACGCCGCCCAGGGCGACGGGATGACCGCGCTCCACTGGGCAGCCGGCCGCGGCGACGCGGCCCAGGTGGCCATGCTCGTGTACGCGGGCGCCCGGCTCGAGGCCTCCACGCGGAACGGGAACTACACCCCGCTGCACCTCGCGGCACGCGCCGGTCGCTCCGACGCGGTGAAGGCGCTCCTGAAGGCGGGCGCCAACCCGGTCGCCGCCACCAGTGCCGGCGGCGCGACCGCCATGCACCTGGCCGCGGCCATCGGCAGCACCGCGTCCCTTCAGGCCTTGCTCGACGCCGGCGCACCCGTGGACGGCCGCGAGGGCGCATGGGGTCAGACCCCATTGATGTGGGCGGCGAACTACGACCGGGTCGAGGCCGTGAAGCTGCTCCTGGCTCGTGGTGCCGACATCCACGCGGTCTCGAAGATCGAGGACGTCCCGGCGCGCGAACGGGCCGACCGCGCCGCCCAGCAACTGCGCAACCGTCGCGTCCAGGCGCTGGCGCAGGCAGAGCAGCCGGCTGGTGCGGCGGGTCGCGGAGGCGCCCCGGCAGGTGGCCGCGGAGGCGCGACCCCCGCCGGTGGACGCGGCGGTGAACCGGGCGCGCAGGCAACGCCAGCGACGCGGATGCCGGACTCGGCGCTCGTGCGCATGGTCGATTCCTCGGTCACGCGGGGACGCGGAGCGGGTGAACCGTCGGCGGTCACGCCTGCGGGCGCGAACGCGGCGGCACGTCCGGACTCGCAGCCGCAGCCCGCCGGAAGGGCTGGCGGTCGCGCCGGTGCCGCCGGTGGGCGCGGCGGTCGCGCGGGTGGCGCGGCAGCCGATCGTTCCCTCAGCTACGGCGAACTCGTGGGCAGCAAGGGCGGGCTGACGCCGCTGCTGTTCGCGGCCCGCGAAGGAAACATGGCGACGGTGAAGGTCCTGCTGGATGCTGGCGCGCCGATCGGCCAGGCCAGCGAAGGCGACCACTCCAGCCCGATGCTGATGGCGGCGATCAACGGCCACTTCGACATCGCCAAGCTGCTCCTGGACCGCGGCGCGAGCCCGAACCAGATGAGCGACGCCGGAGCCACGCCGCTCTACGCGACGATCAACGTGCAGTACGCGGCCAAGTCGCTCTATCCGCAGCCGACAGCGCAGAAGCAGCAACAGATCACGCACCTCGAGCTGATGGAAGAGTTGCTGCGGCGCGGCGCCAACCCGAATGTGCGCCTGTCGAAGCACCTCTGGTACATGTCGTACAACTTCGACCTCCTGGGCGTGAACACGACCGGCGCGACCCCCTTCTGGCGCGCCGCGTACGGAACCGACGTGCCGGCCATGCGGCTGCTGCTCCGCTACGGCGCCGACCCGTCGATTCCCACGCGGAAGCCGGCCGGCCGCCAGCGTGGAGACGATGCGCCCGCCGAGGACGACGGCGAGGTCAAGGATCCCAGCGGGCTGCCGCCGATTCCGAACGGCGGACCGGGCGTCTATCCGATCCACGCCGCGTCAGGCGTCGGGTATGGCGAGGGATATGCGGCCAACTCGCACATGCACGCCCCCGACGGCTGGATTCCCTCGGTGAAGTTCCTCATCGAGGAACTCGGCGTGGACGTCAACTCCCGCGACCACAACGGGTACACGCCGCTGCATCACGCGGCGGCCCGCGGCGACAACGACATGATCATGTACCTGATGTCGAAGGGTGCCGACATCACCGCGGTCAGCCGACGCGGGCAGACGGTGGCCGACATGGCCAACGGTCCGGTGCAGCGCATCCCGCCGTTCGTCGAGACCGTGAAGCTGCTGGAGAAGCTGGGGTCGAAGAACTCGAACAAGTGCCGGTCCTGCTGAACACACCGCACCGGAAGCAGGCAGGGGATCGATACGAGGGCCGGCAGCGCGAGCGCCGGCCCTCAATCCATCCCGCGCTCCCGCTTCCTGTGTTCTTCCATGGAGGTTCCTGATGCGCCTGACCGTGGCCGTGGCCCTGCTGGCGATGCCCTGCGCGATCGTCGGCGCGCAGTCGCGCGCCGAACCGCTCGTCGAGTTCGAGAACATGACGTGGGAAGAGGTGAAGGCGGCCCTGGCGGCCGGAAAGACCACGGCGCTCTACTACACGGGCGGCACCGAACAGCGCGGGCCGCAGAATACGAACGGCGGGCACAACTTCATGGCCAGGGCAACGGTCCGGGAGATTGCGCTGAAGCTTGGCAACG
>JAUQWM010000036.1 GCA_030835125.1 Gemmatimonadaceae bacterium
TCCCGGCGGCTTGCGCCCGATGCACGGCCAGCACGCCCGACGGCGCGAGATGGCAGCCGGGTAACAGGCCGGCGGCCCACTCCTGGTACGCATCCTGGCCGGAGATCGTGAGGCCGGCCGCTCGCGCGGCGCGACCGGCATAGACCTGCGTCGCGACGTTGCAGACCGCGACCAGGCCGCCGCCTTCAACCATTCGTGACACCGCTGCACTGGGCATGCTCCAGTCGCCTTGCGCAGTCGAGTTGTAGATGTTGCGAAGCGCGGGCGCGGTGGTCTTCGGGTCCTGCACGTTGAAGAGGGCGCCGAGCTTGTACTTCTCCCAGACGGCGTCGTTGAACGCCGGTGCGATGCCACCGTGTCTCATGACGATCAACGGGCAGACGTCATCGGCCGCCAGCTGGTACGCGTCACGCATGGTGCGGACCCAGGTGTTGGCGAATCGCAGGGCGAAGCCCTCGTTGATCGACACCATGTCAAAGACCTGGTGTCGGGAGCCATGCAGGGAGGTCAGCCACTTCTCCTCACCCTGGAACGGGAGGATCGCCGCGAGTTCTTCATCCGTCTCGAGCGCTGGTGGCTGCGCCTGTGCAGCACGGCCGGTCGTGGCGCCGACGGCCATGAGGGCGCCAAGCCTGGCCAGGAAGGAACGGCGAGGTGTGTCAGCGTGCATTGCTTGCTCCGTCAAGGTGTTGTCCCTTCAGATTGGAACTTCAACGGCAATGAACCACAGGGAACGCAGGGCACACAGGGGACAACATGCTTCGCGGGCACTCCTCTGTGTTCGCTGTGGCCCCTGTGGTTCGATGCTCTTGATCGCCCTTATACAACCAGGTTCAACAGGCGACCAGGCACGAAGATCACCTTGCGCGGCGCGCCCGTGACGAACTTTGCGATTTGCGACTCCGCCATCGCGGCCGCGACTGCGGCGTCCTGCGTGATGTCGCGCGCCACGCCGATCGTCCCGCGCAGCTTCCCGTTCACCTGCACCGCGAGCTGGATCGAGTCCTCGCGCGCCAGGGCCTCGTCGAACACCGGCCAGCCGCCGTCCATCACGCTGGTCGCGTTCCCGAGGCGTTCCCACAGTTCCTCGGCGATGTGCGGCGCGTACGGCGCCACCAGCTGTACCAGGGGCCGCACCTCGTCGACGTGCGGCGTGCGGTCGCCCTTCCGCAGCGTGTTCATGTACTCCATCATCGCCGCGATGGCCGTGTTGTAGCCCAGGCGGGCCGTGTCGTCGCCCACCTTGCGGATCGTCTGGTGCAGCTTGCGCAGCACGTCCGCGTCCGGCGTGCCGTCGGTGCGCGCGTCGGCCACGGCCAGCCAGAGCCGGTTGAGGAAGCTCCGCACCCCCGAGATGCCCGCGTCGCGGAAGTCCCCACCCTCCTGGAAGGGTCCGAGGAACATCAGGTACATGCGGAACGAGTCGGCGCCCCACTGCTCGAAATACTGGTCGGGATTGACGATGTTGCCCTTCGTCTTCGACATCTTGGCGCCATCACGGATGATGTGGCCGTGGGCACGAAACCTCGTGAACGGCTCCTCGAAGTCGAGGTGACCCATGTCGTGCAGCACCATGGTGATGAAGCGCGAGTACATGAGGTGCAGCACGGCGTGCTCGTTCCCGCCGATGTACGACGTGACCGGCAGCCACTTGCGGGTCATCGCCTCGCCAAACGGCACGTCGTCCCGGTCGGCGCTCGGGTACCGCAGGAAGTACCAGGCGCTGTCGAGGAAGGTGTCCGAGACGTCGGTTTCGCGCCGGGCCGGCCCGCCGCAGTTCGGGCAGGCGACGCGGTACCACTGCTCGTGCCTGGCGAGCGGCGACACCCCGGTGTCATCGGGCCGGAAGTCAGCCACGTCAGGCAGGAGGACCGGGAGGTCCTGCTCCGGCACCGCCTGCGGCCCGCATGCGTCGCAGTGGATGACCGGGATCGGCGGCCCCCAGTATCGCTGACGGGAGATGCACCAGTCGTGAAGCCGGTAATTCACGACGGCCTTGGCGGCACCCTTCGTCGCGAGCCATTCAGTGACCTGGCGCTTCGCCTCGCCCACCGGGGTGCCATTGAACGCACCTGAGTTCACCAGGTGTGCGCCCTCGTCGTCGACGAAGGGCTCGGTCAGGGGCGCGTCGGCCGGCGTGCCGTCCGGCGCGATCACGCGCTGGATCGGCAGGTCGAACAGGGTCGCGAACTCGAAGTCACGCTCGTCGTGCCCCGGCACCGCCATGATCGCGCCGGTGCCGTAGTCCATGAGCACGTAGTCGGCAATCCAGATCGGCATGTCGTCGCCGCTGGCCGGATTGACCGCCCACGCGCCGGTGAAGACGCCCGTCTTCTGCCTGTTGACCTTGCGCGCCACGATGTCCTGGCGGGCCGTATCGTCGCGATACGCCTGCACGGACTCGAGTCGCTCGGGCGTCGTGATACTGTCGACGAGCGGATGCTCGGGCGCCAGCACCATGTAGGTGGCGCCGAAGATGGTGTCGGGGCGGGTGGTGAACACCACGAGGTCGGAGGTCCGTGGTTCGAGGTCCGAGGGCTGCGGACCTCCGACCTCGGCCCTCGACCCTCGGACCTTGAAGCGGATCTCCGCCCCTTCGCTCCGCCCGATCCAGTTGCGCTGGGCCGTGCGCGTGGTGTCCGACCAGTCCAGTCCGTCCAGGTTGTTCAGCAGCCGCTCGGCGTAATCGCTGATGCGGAAGAACCACTGGGCCAGGAAGCGCTGCTCGACCTTGCTGCCGCATCGCTCGCAGGCGCCGGCGATCACCTGCTCGTTGGCCAGTACCGTCTTGTCGGCCGGGCACCAGTTGACCGCGGCTTCCTTGCGATAGGCCAGTCCTCTCCTGAACAGCTGGACGAAGACCCACTGCGTCCAGCGGTAGTACGACGGGTCGGTCGTATCCACCACGTACCGCCAGTCGATCATCAGGCCCGCACGGGTCAACTGGCGGGTGAAGTTGGCCACGTTCCGGGGGATGAGCCGCATCGGATGCTCGCCCACCTTCAGGGCGTAGTTCTCCGAGTGGATCCCGAAGGCGTCGAACCCCATGGGCTCGAAGACCGTGTGCCCCTGGAGCCTCTGGAATCGTCCATAGATGTCACTCCCCGTGAAGGCGAAGAGGTTGCCGACGTGCAACCCCTCCGCCGACGGGTAGGGAAACATCATCAGGGCGTAGAACGGGTCAGGCCCCCCGGCGAGGTCGGTTTCGTTGGTGCGGCGCTCGCGCCAGCGATCCTGCCACCTGGCCTCGATGGCGATAGGGTCGTAGCTGTCGTGCGCCTGGGCGTCCGACTGGTCCTGAAACCGTGTCATGTTGGGTGGTCGGCCGGCCCTGCATGGGTGCCGGCGGTTCTGCGGAGAGTGGTCCTTGAGCCAATCTAGCGGTCCGGAAATGACCGGGACAGGCAAGCAGGTCGCGCCGAAGCGTCCGCACCTCGAGACGTTCGTCGCGCGCCTTGGCTTCGCCGGCGCCGCCCTCCTCTTCCTCGGCCTCTGGTTCCAGCGTTCGCTCATTGCCGGCGCCACCGCGGGCGATATCGCCTCGGTGGCCGTGGTGGCGCTGGGCGCCGCCATCATCCTGACCGCGGTCGTCACCGGCCTGGTGATCATCCCGATGGTCGGCGAGCGCAGCGCAGAGTTGGCCGATGTCCTTCGTGGCGCGTCCCAGGGCGACCTGACCGGTGAGCCACGTCACGTCGCCATGGATGTCGATGAGGAGCGGCTGGCCGATGCGACCCGTGCGGCGATCGGTACGATGCGAAAGCTGGTCACCGATACGCGCGATGCCTCGCAGGCCCTGTCGGCCACCGCGCATGACCTCGCCCTGCAGGGATCGGCCGCGCTGAGCGTGGCCCAACGCTCCGCCGAGGGCGCGAGCTTCGCGGCGCGGGCCGGCAGCAACCTGGCCGACCTGGCCCGGCGGGCACGCGAGGACGTGACCCGGATGACCGGCGACGCCGCCCGTCTCGTCGAGGAGGCGCGCTCCGTCCGGACGCATGAGCAGCGGTTGCAGGAGCTGTCGGAAGCGGGGCTGGCGAGGCTTCGCGACAGCGTCGGCGCCCTGGCGGCCCTGGCGACCGACGTCGGCGACAATGCGGGTGAACTCGCCGCGCTTGCCGAAGCGTCAGGTGAGATCCGCTCGTTCGTGCTCCTCGTGCGCAAGATGGCGCGGCAGTCAAAGCTGCTGGCGTTGAACGCGGCCATGGAAGCGGCGCGTGCCGGCGAGCACGGCAGCGGGTTCGCAGTGGTGGCGGGCGAGGTCCGCCGCCTCGCCCGGAGCTCGAGCGAGGCCGCCGATCGCACGGACCAGCTGGTGACCGACGTGCTGGAGCGGACCGAACGCGTGCGTCAGGCGAGCCTGCGTGCCATCGATGCCACGCGCCTCGCGCGCGATGCCGCGGGCGCGAGCGTCGAGATGCTGGAAGCGGTGGATCGGTCGGCGCGTGAGGCCGGGACCGCCGCCGCGGCCGGCGAAGACGACGTGTCCCGGTTCCGCGCGGCGACCGACGCCATCGCGCTGCCCCTCCAGCAGCTCGCGCGTGAAGCGGAATCCCTCGCGTCCGCGCTGGCTGACGCCGCCACGGTGGCCGGGACCCAGCAGGGCCGGATCCAGGACCTCGCGACCGCGGCCAATGCACTGGCGAGGAACGCGGCGCGTTCCAGCGCCTCGCTCGCCGGTGTCCGGGTCAGTGTCGCGCCTCCCCGGGAACCCGCTGTCCCCGAGGCACCCAGTGGTCCCGCGCCGGCGGTGGGCTCCGCCGCCGCAGCCTGACCCGGACCTAACCGCGTCGCGGCCGCTCGTTCTGCCGGTAGAGGTATACGCAGGGTTCGATGCGCGCGCCGCGCTCGTCGCAGACGGCGAACCCCGGACCCTCGTACAGAGACCCGCCGGCGTATCGCCCGTCCTTCGAGACGGCGTAGAACTGCAGGTCGACGAATGGCCGGCCATTGCTTCCCATCAGCCTGGCCTGCGTCGTCGCGACGACCCGCTCCAGCGCCTTCAGCACCGCCTGCTCGGGTCCAAGACCCTGCCGCATGAACTCGACGCAGAGGAAGCCGCCGCAGGTCATGATGTTCGACTCGCCCCGGCCCGTCGATCCCGCGGCACCCACCGTGTTGTCGCAGTACTGCCCGGCACCCACGATCGGGGAATCCCCCACGCGACCGGGCACCTTCCACGCCATGCCGCTGGTTGTCGTGACCGAGCTGATGTCACCCGTCGCGTTCACCGCGTTCATGTTGATCGTCCCGGTCGTGAACCTGATCTGCACGTCGTCGTCGTGGTCGAGCCAGAAGTCGTTCGGGTTGAGCCGCGCCTTCCAGCGGAGCCAGTCCTGGCGGCTCTTCTCGGTCAGCAGGTTCTGGGGGGTGAACCCCATGCTGATGGCGAAGCGCCGGGCGTCGTCCCCGACGAGCATGATGTGGTCGGTGTAGTCCATGACGGCCTTCGCGACGAGCGACGGCGTGGCGATGTCCTCGATGCAGCCGACCGCGCCCGCGCGCTTCGTGGGCCCGTGCATGCACGAGGCATCGAGCTGGACGACGCCCTCTTCGTTAGGCAGGCCCCCCAGCCCGACCGACTGGTCGTCGGGATCGAGCTCCGTGATGTTCACGCCGGCGATGATGGCGTCGAGCGTGTCGGTGCCGGCCACGATCTGGTCGTAGGCGACCTTCACGCCACGGATGCCGTTCGACGACGCGACCACGCACGGTCGGGCGAATCGCGAGACCGGGGAGGTGGGAGACGGGGCGGCCGCGGCCCCGGAGGGGCCGATGGCCAGGCCGGCAGCGGCGGTGGCGCTGGTCGCCACGAATTCTCGGCGGGTGATCATGGTCGGGAATCGGGAATCGGGAATCGGGAATCGATCCGGGAACCGAAGGCCTCGCGGTGGCGGCCGCAAGGCCCACGCATCGAGGAGCTCTATCACGCGTCGGCCCTCCGCCCGCGCGGGTGGTCACGCGACACACCCCGGCTCCAGTGCGGCTGGTAACTTCCAAGCCGATTCGGCTCACCCCCAGGCCAGGCTTCCCCAAGGAGTGATTTTCGTGCGTTCCGGTTTCGCATTCGCACTGCTGTTGCTTCCCGGTCTCGTCGTGGCCCAGGGCGGCCCCTCCGTTCCGTCCGAACACGGGCATGATCGGCCGATCACGAACGCCCGGGCCATCAGGACGACGCGCCCGATCCAGCTCGATGGCCGCCTCACCGAAGCCGAGTGGGCGACCGCGCCGGTCACCGATGCCTTCACCCAGATCGACCCTGACGAGGGGCAGCCGGCGAGCCAGCGCACCGAGGTGCGCGTCCTGTATGACGACACCTTCCTGTATGTCGGCGCGCGGCTGCACGACACGGGGCGGATCGTCGGCCGGCTGGGCCGCCGCGACATGGACTTCGGCGACTCCGACTGGTTCGGCCTGATGATTGACAGTTACCTCGACCATCGCACGGCCTTCGGCTTCGACGTGAATCCGGCCGGCGTCCGGCACGACGAGATCAAGACGATCGATGTCGACGACTACTCATGGGACCCGGTCTGGGAGGCAGCCACCACGGTCGACTCCGCCGGATGGACCGCCGAATACCGCATCCCGTTCAGCCAGCTCCGCTTCTCGGGCGCGCGGGAGCAGGTCTGGGGCGTGCAGTTCGAGCGCATCATCGGGAGGAACCGCGAGTACTCGGTGTCGACCTTCATTCCCAAGTCCATCCGTGGCGGCGTGCCGCAGTACGGGCACCTGCTGGGCGTGCAGGACATCCGTCCGGGCAAGCGGCTCGAGGTGCTGCCGTACGTCGTCCAGCGCGGCTCGTATGTCGAGCCCGGACTGAACCCGTATCGCGACAAGCCGGACTTCCGGACCGAGGGAGGGCTCGACCTGCTGTTCCGGGCCAGTTCCAACCTGACGATCAACGCCGCGTTCAACCCGGACTTCGGGCAGGTCGAGGTCGACCCCGCGGTCGTGAACCTTGGCGTGTACGAGACGTTCTTCGACGAGAAGCGGCCGTTCTTCATCGAAGGCAGCGAGATCTTCGGGTTTGGCGCGCAGGGCACGAGTGGCGGGCAGCTCTTCTACAGCCGCCGCGTCGGGCGGTCGCCCAGCCTGGGCGCCCCGGACCCGGCCAGCGACATGCCTGACGCCACGACGATCCTCGGCGCCGCCAAGGTATCGGGGAAGCCGGCTGGCTGGTCGATCGGGGTCCTCGAGGCGCTGACCGCCCGCGAGGAGGCGATGTTCCGTTCCGGCACGGCGGACCAGCGATTCACGGTCGAGCCGATGACCAACTACTTCGTCGGGCGCGCGCGCCGGGAGTTCCGCGGCGGACAGACGCTGTTCGGCGGGATCCTGACGGCGGTGAACCGGGACCTGGACACGCCGGAGACGCGGGACGCCCTGCACGACGCCGCCTACGCGGGCGGCGTGGACTTCCGCCACGAATTCCGGAACCGGTCGTGGGCGTTGTTCGGGGACGCCGAGTTGAGCCACGTGCGGGGCAGCACCGCGGCCATCACGTCGACGCAGCGGCTCTCCCGCCACTACTTCCAGCGGCCGGACGCGGACCACCTCGAGGTCGACCCGTCGGCGACGTCGCTGACCGGCTACTCGATCAACCTGGGCCTGGCCAAGCAGGGCGGCCGGCACTGGCGCGGTTCGTTAGGCGCGGCGGTGGTGAGCCCGGAGTACGAGGTCAACGACCTGGGGTTCGCCACGCGAACCGACCGGGCAGATCTCCAGGCCGGCATCACTTACCTGCAGCAGCAGCCATCGAAGCGGCTGCGGCGGTGGAGTGTCTCCGCCATCGGCCGCTCGGAGCACAACCATGACTGGCAGCCGATCCTGAACTTCGTCCTCCTGCAGGGATCGGCCCAGACGCTGGGCTACTGGAACGTGTCCGGCGCCCTGCAGCGCTTCTTCAAGGCCTACGACGACCGCCTGACGAGAGGCGGGCCGCTGGCGATCCGGCCGCAATGGACGTCGGGCAACGTCTCGATTTCGTCGGACGGGCGGAAGCCGGTGACGGCAGGGTTCGGCATGAATGGCCAGCGCTACGAGTACGGCGGGTGGGCCTGGACCTCGCGGCTCAACATCGGCATCAAGACCTCGACGCGGTGGAACCTGTCGGCCGGCCCGACCTTCAGCCGGTCGTACACGCCCGCCCAGTACGTCACCCAGGTCGCGGACGCGTCCTACGCGCCCACGTTCGGCCGGCGCTACCTCTTCGCGCCGCTGCGCCAGACGAGCGTGGGGCTGGAGACGAGGCTCAACATGACGTTTTCGCCCACGCTCACGCTCGAGACCTACATCCAGCCACTGCTGTCGAGCGCCGACTACGGCGACGGGGTCCAGTTCGTCGCGCCGAAGACATACCAGTTCACGCCGTACGCGGGGCAGATCCCGAACTTCGACTTCAACCTCCGGTCGCTCCGCGGGAACGCCGTGGTCCGCTGGGAGTGGCGCGAGGGCTCGACCCTGTTCTTCGCCTGGCAGCAACGGCGCAGCGACGCCGACGCGATCGGCGACTTCGACTTCGGCCGTGACCAGCGGGCGCTGTTCGGCACCCGCCCGGACAACATCTTCCTGGTGAAGATGAACTACTGGCTCAACCCGTAGCGCCCTTGCCGCGGCCCCACGGCATCCGGTCACGGATGGCCATCAGTTCGGCGCGCTGGCCGGGGTTCTTGTCGATGATGTCGTTCAGGAGCTGCTTCGCCGCATCGTCCTTGATGATCGTGGGCTCGGGCGAGAAGCGGTTGCCGTAGCCCATGTGCGTGGGCGGATTGAGCAGCAGCTCGTTTTCCAGCATCACGTCGTCGTCGTCGTCCATGACCCGGACGGCGGCGAATCGCTTGCCGGCCTTCTCCATGTAGCCGACGCGGAGGCCGTCGGCTTCGTCGGGCCATTCGGGAATGGCGTGCTCGACGCCATCGGACCCGAGGAAGGACGTGGCGCCGGACTTCATTCGGTTGAAGTTGGCTTCAAAGGCACCGTGGTACATCAAGGCGTGGGGCATGCGGAGGTCGAGGGTCGAGGGTCGAGGGTCGAGGGCGCGGCCGGGAATGTGGCTTTGCCCGCCGACTTCGCAAGGCGCGCATCCGGTTCAGGAACCTGCGGGCAGCCGGCCTTTTCCCTTACCTTTGGGGCCATGACTACCTCTGCCATCCGCGAACACCTGCGCGAAATGCGCTTTCTCGCCGGGCTGACTGACACCGCCCTTCATCAGCTGGCCAAGCTGGTCACAAAGGTCTCCTACGCCGGCAACCAGGTGATCTTCGAGGAGGGGCAGCCGCGGGAGTTGTCCGCCATCATCCACACGGGCGCGGTCGCGGTCGAGAAGCAGGTAAACGGGCGGCCGGTGCGCCTGGTTACGCTCGGACCGGGCGATGCGGTCGGCGAGGGCATCCTCCTCGACGAGCTGCCGCACGGCACGACCGCACGCACGCTGGCCCCCACCGAGGCGTACGTCCTGACTAAGGACCGGGTGGCGGAGATGATCAAGGAGCACGCCACGCTCTACGCCGCCCTCGTGGGACGCGCGGCGCGGGCGATCTCGCAGCGCCTCGCCGCCACCGATGCCACCCTCGTCGGCCGGGGCCGCACCCTCGGCTTCGGTGGCGCCCGCTTCCGCATCGAGAAGGACCTGCTCGGTGAGCGCCAGGTGCCGGAGGACGCGCTGTACGGCGTGCAGACGCTGCGCGCCCTCGAGAACTTTCCCATCTCCGGGACGCCGCTGCGCGAGTTCCCGTCGCTGATCGAGGCCCTGGCCGCGGTCAAGGAGGCGGCCGCGCTGGCGAACGCCGACCTCGGCCTGCTGCCGCAGGAACTGTGCGACGCCATCGTCCGGGCGTCGCGCGAAGTGCGTTCCGGACGTCACCACGAACACTTCCTGGTGGACATGATCCAGGGCGGTGCCGGGACCTCGACCAACATGAACGCCAACGAGGTCATCGCGAACCGGGCTCTCGAGATCCTCTCGGACAAGCGCGGGAACTATGCCCGGCTGCACCCGAACAGCCACGTCAACCTGGGCCAGTCCACCAATGACGTCTACCCGACGGCCGTGCGCGTGGCCCTGCACGGCGAGATCGAGACGCTCCGCGTCGCCCTGCGCGAGCTGGCGGAGTCCTTCAGCGACAAGGGGCGTGAGTTCGCGGGGATGATGAAGATGGGCCGCACCCAGATGCAGGACGCGGTGCCCATGACCCTGGGACAGGAGTTCTCGGCCTTCGGGCATACGCTCCTGGAGGACGTGGATCGCCTGGGCGAATCGCTGGCGCTCGTGCGGGAGATCAACATGGGCGCGACCGCGATCGGCACCGGGATCACGGCGGCCGCGGGATACACCGACCAGGTGCGGAGGCGCCTCTCGGAAGTCACCGGGCTGGACCTGGTCACTTCACCCAACCTGATCGAGGCGACGTCGGACACCGGAGCGTTCGTCCAGCTTTCGGGCGTCCTGAAGCGCTCCGCCGTGAAGCTCTCCAAGATCTGCAACGACCTTCGGCTCCTGAGCTCGGGTCCGCGGGCAGGCTTCGGAGAGATCAACCTGCCCCCGATGCAGCCGGGGTCGTCGATCATGCCGGGCAAGGTCAACCCGGTTATCCCCGAGGTCATGAACCAGGTCTGCTTCGACGTCATCGGCGGAGACGTCACCGTGACGATGGCCGCCGAGGCCGGGCAGCTGCAGTTGAACGCGTTCGAGCCGATCATCGCCTATCGCATCCTGCGCAGCATCGACCAGTTGCGGCGGGCCTGTGGGGTGCTCCGCACACGGTGCGTGGTGGGCATCACCGCCAATCCCGACCGCTTGCGCTGGTTCGTGGAGAACTCGATCGGGATCGTGACGGCGCTGGTACCGACCCTGGGCTACTCGACGGCGACCCTGGTGGCCAAGGAAGCGCTGGAAAGTGGCCGCGGCGTGTACGACATCGTCCTCGAGAAGAAGCTCCTCAGCCGCGAGCAGCTGGACCAGATCCTCAACCCGAGCACAATGGTGTAGCGGGACGGTGGACGGGAGTCGAGGAACGGGAGCAATCCTGCAACCTGCCACGCGCTCCTCGGTCACACCCCACCCGTCACCCATCCCGCAATGGCCACCCGCATTGACGGTCAAGGACTCGCCAAGCTCGAGACGCTGGAGGCGGCCGTAACCCACCTCCAGCGCCTGTACTCCGTCGTGGAGCGGATGGCGCAGGCCCAACGCATCCAGCAGCCGTTGGCGCCATTTCGGCAGCAGATCCAGCGCGCGGCGGCCCCACTGGCGAGCCTGCTCAAGTCCCAGTTCGAGTCAATCGCCGACCAGGTGACCAACGTGATCGTCGTGAGCACGCGAGGCGGCTCAGAAACCCATCGGGTGCGTTCGCTCCGCGAATCCGTCGCCCAGGTCCGGGCCAGCCTCGACGCGGCCGAGACGAGGGTCCGAAAGCAGCATACCGTCGAGGGCGAGGCAGAGGCGTGATTCGCGCGAGCGCCCCAACGGCGGGGAAAATGCCGCAGGGGCGCTAAACCCTTACCAGTCCGGCGGAACCGCGCTGCCAAGCTTGCCGGAGCCGTGCAGCATCCATACCTTTTCGCGGTCTGTTGCCTGGCAAGGTCCAGGCGCCCCCGACCGACCCCCTCCAGACCCGCGAATGACAGGGATTTTCCGCCCGCGTCAGCTTGCTGCTATCGTGGCGGCAGCGCTGCCTCTGCTGCTCGCCGCGTGCTCCGGCCAGTACCCGAACTCGACGTTCACCCAGCTCACCGACTTCAACCGGGACGCCAACGGGCTCTGGAACACGATGATGTTCTGGGCCACGATCGTCTTTGTCTTCGTTGAGGTGCTGCTGGTCTACGTGATGTTCAAGTTCCGGCGCCGGCCGGGCGGACCGGAGCCCGTCCAGACGCATGGCAACACGAAGCTCGAATTGACCTGGACCGTGCTTCCGGCGGTCATCCTGGTCTTCATCGCCGTGCCCACCGTGAAGTCGATCTGGCGATTCCAGTCGGGAGCTCCGGCGAACGCGCTCCAGGTGGACGTGATCGGGCACCAGTGGTGGTGGGAGTTCCGGTATCCCGAGCAGAACATCGTCACGGCGAACGAGCTGTACCTGCCGATCGGCCGTCCGGTGAACTTCACGCTGCGTTCGGCTGACGTGATCCACTCGTTCTGGATCCCGCAGCTGGCGGGCAAGCGCGACCTGATGCGGAACCGGACGAACACGCTCTGGTTCACGCCGGACTCGGTAACCCCGCAGGCGTTCAACGGAAGCTGCAACGAGTTCTGCGGCGCGTCGCATGCCAACATGCGGTTCCGCGCCTACACGGTATCGCAGGCGGATTTCGACAGCTGGGCCGCCGGGCAGGCGGCGAACGCGATCTTCCCGGTCGCCCCGCCGGCCGCCGCACCCGCGGGGGCCACGGCAACCACGGTCGCGGCCACGACACAGGATACGGTGGCCGCTGCCGCACCGACTGCCGGCTACGCCTTTCCGCTCTCGGAACTGCCGCCGCACGTCCTTCCGAAGACGCCGATCCCCGCGGGCCTGACCATCGCGGACGACGTGCTCGCCGCCGGCGATGCCCAGCGCGGTTTCCAGCAGTACAGCCGCAGTTCGTGCATCGGGTGCCACAAGATTCGTGGCAACCCGTCGTCGCTGGGCGTGATCGGACCGGACCTGACGCACCTCGGGTCCCGCCACACGCTGGCCGCGGGACTCTTTCCGAACGATGCCCGCCACCTGGCGTTGTGGATCAAGAACGCGCGCAAGATGAAGCCACTGGCGTCCACCAGCATGCCGACGCTGGGCATGGGTGAAATCGACCCGATCCTCAAGACCACCGTTACGGCGGGGCTGGGCGGGCTGACCGACCAGCAGATCTCCGATATCGTCGCGTACCTGATGACGCTCAAGTAAAGAGAGGCATCAGGCATCAGGCATCAGGCATCAGGCATCAGGCATCAGGTTCCGAAGCCGAGTCACGAATCACGAATCACGAATACACATGGCCACCGTCGCCGCTTCACCCACGTACACGGACTCTGCCGGGTCACATCGGACCGGCATCATGGATTGGCTGACCACCGTCGACCACAAGAAGATCGGGACGCTGTACCTGCACACGGCGCTCTTCTTCTTCCTGGTGGGCGGGGTCGAGGCCGTCATCATGCGGGCGCAGCTCATGGGCCCGAACGGGACGCTGGTCTCGGCCGAGGTCTTCAACCAGCTGTTCACGATGCACGGCACGACGATGGTCTTCCTCGTCATCATGCCGTTGTCGGCCGCCTTCTTCAACTTCCTGATCCCGTTGCAGATCGGCGCGCGCGACGTCGCGTTCCCGCGACTCAACGCGTTCAGCTACTGGGTCTACCTGTTCGGCGGCCTGTTCATCACGATCCCGATCTTCTTCAACGCCGCGCCGGACGGCGGGTGGTTCGCCTACACGCCGCTGACGGGGCGGGAATACTCACCGGGCCAGAACCTGAATTTCTGGGTGCTGGGCATCCAGATCCTGGGTATCTCCTCGCTGGCGGCCGCGTTCAACTTCGCCACCACGATCATCAACATGCGCGCGCCGGGGATGACCCTGATGCGCATGCCGATGTTCACCTGGATGTCGTTCGTGGTGCAGTGGCTGATCATCCTCGCGTTCCCGGTCATCACCATCGCGCTGTTCTTCATGCAGTTCGACCGGTTCTTCGGGACGAACTTCTACGCCGTTTCCGCGGGCGCTGACCCGCTGCTCTGGCAGCACCTGTTCTGGATCTTCGGCCACCCCGAAGTCTACATCCTCATCCTGCCGGCCTTCGGGCTCGTCTCCGAGGTGCTGCCGACCTACTCGAGGAAGCCGCTGTTCGGGTACGCCGTCGTCGCCTACTCCGGCATCCTGATCGGCTTCCTCGGCTTCGGCGTGTGGGCCCACCACATGTTCGCGGTGGGCATGGGGCCGATCGCCGACACGGTGTTCGGCGTGACGACGATGCTGATCGCCATTCCCACGGGCGTGAAGATCTTCAACTGGATCTTCACCATGTGGGGCGGGTCGATCCGGTTCACCACCGCGATGAAGTTCGCCATCGCGCTGATCGCGATGTTCACCATCGGCGGCATCTCGGGCATCACCCACGCCGCGCCGCCGTCGGACATGCAGCAGACCGACACGTATTACATCGTCGCCCACTTCCACTACGTGCTGTACGGCGGGGCGATCATGGGCATCTTCGCCGGCCTCTATCACTATTTCCCGAAGTGGTACGGCCGGAAGATGGACGAGCGGCTGGGCACGTGGCATTTCTGGCTCAACTTCATCGCGTTCAACCTGACGTTCTTCCCGATGCACTTCGCCGGCATGCTCGGCATGCCGCGGCGCATCTATACGTACGACGCGGGCCAGGGGTGGGAGCTCTTCAACAGGCTCTCCAGCTACGGCGCGTTCCTGATGGCACCGGCGTTCCTGATCTTCCTGTGGAACTTCTTCCGCTCGAAGACCCGGGGCGAGGTGGCTGGTGACAATCCGTGGGATGCCGCGACGCTCGAGTGGTCGATCCCCTCGCCGCCGCCGGAATACAACTTCGCCCAGATCCCGATGGTGACGTCCCGGTATCCGTTGTGGGACATCACGCACCCCGAGCGCATGGCCGGGATTCCGCACTCGGCCGAGGGCTGGGATGACGCCAAGCAGCGGACCGGTGAGCACGTGACGAGCGGTGGAAAGCACGAAGCCGACGTCGCCCCCATGCACATCGAGTCCGAGCGCCGCAGCGCCAAGGAACTCGGCATTCCCATGCCGAATCCCACGATCAAGCCGCTGTGGGTAGCGGCCGGGATCCTGGTCCTGTTCTCGTCCCTGCCCGTGATGTACGCCGGCAAGAACATGATCGCCTTCGCGATGATGGCGATCGGCGGGTCCATGTTCGTCGGGTTCCTGTACGCCTGGCTCACCACCCCGATGGAAGACGCTCACTAGGTGAATCGTGAATCGTGAAGCGTGAATCGTTCGCGATTCAACCTTCACGGACCGGGTTCACACGATTCACGATTCACTCTTCACGATTCACTCCTCAATGGCCCACACCGCCGCCGAGTCACACGCACCGACACACCACTACACGACCACCGGTCTCGACAACCGGAAGGTCGCGATCTGGATGTTCATCGGGTCGGAGTGCATGCTGTTTGCCTCGCTCATCTCGACCTACCTGATCTACAAGGGGAAGAACCTCGTTGGCCCGCTGCCTCACGAGGCGTGGACCAATCCCCAGACCGGCCAGGTGATGCCGGCCATCCTCGACATCCCGGTCACGTCGGTCTCGACGTTCGTCCTGCTGATGTCGTCGTTGTCCATGGTGCTCGCGCTCGCCGCGGTCGAGAATCGCGGCAAGCCGGTCCCGCCCGGACTGGGTGGTCGCATCCTTTCCTCCTCGAAGCTGTGGCTGTTCATGACCTGCCTCATGGGCGCCATCTTCCTCGGGTTCCAGGCGTATGAGTTCACCTCGTTCGTCCACGAGGGACTGACGATCCGGCGGAACCTGTTCGGCTCATCGTTCTTCACGCTCACCGGCTTCCACGGCGCCCACGTGACCGCGGGCGTCATCTGGCTCGGCACGCTACTCGCCATCGACATGAAGCGCGGGCTGCAGCCGAAGGACGCGGTCTGGGTCGACATCGCCGCGCTGTACTGGCACTTCGTCGACGTCGTCTGGATCGCGATCTTCACCCTCGTCTACCTGATCCAGTAGCGGAGAGAGATACATGGCCAACGACCACGGCTCTCACGCGAGCCCCGACCACGCGCACGAACACCCGACCTGGAAGCAGTACAAGTGGGTCGCGCTCATCCTCACCGTCATCACGGCCTTCGAGGTCTGGGCGTACTACGTCCCCGCCCTGGTCGCGTCACCGTTCTTCGTGCCGATGCTGCTGATCATGTCGGCCGCGAAGTTCGTCATCGTCGTGATGTTCTACATGCACCTCAAGTACGACAACCGGCTCTTCAAGGCGCTCTTCACCGGCCCCCTGATCATCGCCATGGCGACCCTCATCGGGCTGCTGTTCCTGCTCGCCACGCACAAGGCGGAAGGCGGCATCGGCTGACGCATCGCCCTGTGGGCGTGACAAGGCGGCGAGACCTCGCGGTTTCGCCGCCTTTGCCGTCCCGCCGGGCGCCTCAGCGGCCGCTGAGGGATTCCGCGAACTGTTCCGTGAGTCCCGGGTGGCGCACCCACAGGTAGCGCCCCATCAGCGAGGCGGCGACCAGGTTCGCGGCGCCGACCTGGTACCAGGCGATCCCCTCGAGGCGCGTGGCCTCCTGGAGCATCAGCACGAACAGGTAGAACTGCACCTCCAGGGCGACGAACAGGATCGTCATGCCGGCCAGCATCGCCGGTTGCCGCCGGGACCCGTGCACCACCGAGACGATGGCGATCCCGGCCAGGATGAAGACGGTGTAGTGGAACAGCGTGTAGAGCCCGACCACCACGAACGCCGACATCACGCTCTCGGGTGCCACGACCGACTTCACCGCCTCGCCGAGGACGGTCGGGGTGAAGAACGGCTGACCTGCGATCAGGTCGACCAGCAGGAACCATACGGCAACCCCGGTCGCTCCCAGGATCCCGGTCGTGACGCCCTCGCGAAACGTGCCATGACGGTCCATGTCCCCTCCTCGCCGTGTCACTGGGCATATCGGTACCCGGAGGCGGGCGATTGGTTTTCCCCATGCGACCTGCCTCACCAAAATGCCCGGCCAGACCTCGCACCGGGGCACCGGCGCGGCGGCCTGAGGCAACTCCGTTGCATCACGCTGTGACTTTCGTCATGCGGGGTGTAGGCCTACCTTAGCGTTATGCCTGACGCTGGCTTCCGTGCTGGAGTGGGGGGGGTACAGCCAAGGGGTGGACGCGGGCACTGGACTCCCGAGATGCGATGACGCAGCGCTCCAGACCAATCCAAATCCGGATCCCCGTGCAGCTGGCGTGCTCGGCCTTCCTTGGCGCGGCCCTGGCCTCGTCCGGCCTCGCCCAGAACGCCAGCAACAACGCGAGGCCCGATGGGGCCGCTGCCGTGGAAGCCAGCGGTGGCGCGGGCGATGAGGTCTCGCTGGGAACGCGCCTCGCGCAATTGCTCAACGCCAAGGTCCGGAACGGCACCTGGGGGGCGATGGTCGTTTCCCTGACCAACGGAGATACGCTGTTCGCGCGGAACCCCGGGGTCACGCTGAATCCCGCCTCGACCCTGAAGCTGTACACAACGGCCCTGGCATTCGACCGGCTGGGGCCTGAACACCGGTTCACCACCGACGTCCTGCGGGACGGGTCGGTTACCGGTGACGGTACGCTCATCGGCAACCTGGTCCTGCGCGGTGGCGGCGACCCTGCGTTGTCCCGTCGGTTTTACGATGGCGATGGCAACGGTCCGATGCGGACGCTGGCGCGTCAGGTCGTGGCGGCGGGCGTCAAGCGCGTCCGGGGAGACATCATCGGCGACGATGGCGCCTTCGAGGCCAAGCGCGTGCCCGACGGATGGCTCCAGCGCTACCTGCACGCATCCTATGCGGCCCGCGTCTCGGCACTTTCCCTGAACGAGAACCTGGTCCACGTAGTCGTCACTCCTGGGCCGGCCGGGAAAACGGGCGCCGTCCGGCTCGAACCAGCCACGTCCGCGTTCACGGTCTCGAACACCTCGAGTACGCGGGCCGGGAACCGGGGGGCGGCGGTCTCGGTCTCCGGTGGGGACGACGGGATCATCCGCGTGCGTGGCTGGATCGGCGCACGCTCGGCACCGCGCGTCTACGTGCTGGTGGTGCCTGAGCCGGCCCGCTTCACCACCGGGGCATTTGCGCGGGCGCTCGCGGAAGCGGGGGTGGCCGTGGACGGCAAGGTGCGCGTGGCCGACACGCCGCCGGGCGCCGTCCGCGTGGCCTCGCTGCCTTCGCCGCCGCTGGCCGAGCTGGCCGGCGTCATGAATCGCGAGAGCATCAACCACTACGCGGAACTGATCTTCCGGAATGCGGCCCGCATGGCCAGTCCTGCCGGCGTCGGCTCGGCCGCGATGGGCAATGCGCTGCTGCGGGACTTCCTCGAACTGCGCGTCGGCTCCGCGCCCGCCGATGTCTTTGCCGCCGATGGCAGCGGGCTCTCGACACTCGATCGGGTCACCGCCCGGTCACTGGTGAAGCTGCTCGCGTACGCGCACCACGCTCCCTGGTCGCGCCAGTTTCACGAATCGCTTCCGGTTGCCGGTCGCGAGGAGACCCTCCGGCTGCGGATGCGCAAGACGCCCGCGCAGGACAACCTGCACGCCAAGACCGGCACGACCGCCGACGTGGTAGCGCTGAGCGGCTATGTGGCGGGGAAGACGGGCGAGATCTTCGCCTTTGCGTTCCTGTACAACGGCAAGGACCGCTGGAACGCGCGCGCCACGATCGACTCGATGGGCGTCACCCTGGCCAGGTTCTCGCGCTAGGGCTCGCGGGAATCGGGAATCGACGAAACGCTGTTCCCCGTGGCCGCTATCGGGCCGCGACCCGGTAGATCGTCCCGGACTGGTCGTCGGACACCAGCACCGACCCATCGCGGTGGACCACGACGTCCACCGGTCGTCCCCAGCGCTTTCCTGCCGCGTCCTGCCAGCCGGTGATGAAATCCTCGTAGCCGACCGGGCGGCCGTCGCGCACGCGGATCCGCACGATCTTGGCGCCGGTGGGCTCGTCGCGGTTCCAGGAACCATGGAAGGCCACCAGCGCATCCCCCCGGTACTCCGCGGGAAGGCGCGTCGCCCGGTCGAGGAAGGTGATGCCTAACGGCGCCGAATGGGCCTGCATGCCCAGCGCCGGCGGCTCGGTGGAGGCACATCGCGCCGCGTCGTTGAACTCGGGGTTGGGGATGCGGTTGCTGTGGCAGTACGGCCAGCCGTAGTTCGCGCCGTCGCGCAGGATGTTGATCTCCTCGGGCGGCAGGTCCTGGTGGCTCGGCGTGAGGTTGTCGCGCTCGTGCTGCGTCACCCAGATCTGTCGCGTCCCGGGGTGCAGGGCCATGCCGACCGCGTTCCGGAGCCCGCTGGAGAAGACACGGCCGTTCTTTCCATCGGCGTCATAGCGCATCACCGCCGCGCGATCCGGCGTGCGCTCCTCGCAGATGTTGCAGGTGGACCCGATCGAGACGTACATGCCCCCGTCCGCCCCGAAGAGGATGCTGCGCGTCCAGTGTCCCCCGAGCGACGAATACTCGTTCACCTTCTCGGGCGTGCCCTGCGCCTTGCCGTCGGCGCCGAGGCGCATGCGCACGACGCCGTCGGTATTGGCGACATGGAACCAGCCGTCGCGGAAGGCCATGCCGTGCGGCCGGTTCAGCCCGGTCACCGCCACGTCCTGCAACTCGGCCACGCCATCCTGGTTGGCATCGACGAGCCTGACGACTTCACCGCGACGCGGGAGGGTGACGTACACCGCGCCATCGGGGGCGACGGCCATGGCCCGTGCACCCGGGACCTTGGCGAATTCGGTGACCGTCAAGCCGCGCGGAACGTGAAGCTTGCCGTCGAGGGCGCTCTCGGGGAGGTCGACCGCCGTGGGACGATAGTCCTGGGCGTGGATCGCGACCGGCGACAGCAGGACGAGGAGGGCCAGTATGAGCGGCATGGTCGGGAAGCGGGAATCGGGAAGCGCGAATCGGGAAGCGCGAATCGGAGATAAAGATGGACTTGCGGCGCAATACTCGCGACGCCCGCCTGCCTACACCCTGACGCGATTCCGCCCTTCGGTCTTGGCCCGATACAGCGCCTGGTCGGCATTGGCCAGGAGGTCTTCCACCGACTCGACGCCAAACCCGGGGAACGACGAGACGCCGATGCTCGTCGTGAGCCGGATGGGCCGGCCGCGCGATACGGCGAAGCCATGCCCCTCGATCAGCTCGCGCAGCCGCTCGGCGAAGGCTTCGGCACCCGGCGCGCCGGTTTCCGGCAACACGATGACGAACTCCTCGCCGCCGTACCGCGCCACGATATCGACGGCACGGACGACCCGCTGCAGCATCCCCGCGACCTCCACCAGCACGTCGTCACCGGCCAGGTGGCCGTGGGTGTCGTTGATCAACTTGAAGTGATCGAGGTCGATCAGCAGCAGCGACATCGTGGTGTTGTAGCGCCGGACGCGCTCCATTTCCGCCCCCAACCGTTCGCTCAACGCGCGCCGGTTGAGCGCCTTGGTCAGCGGGTCGGTGTGCGCCAGTTGCTCGAGGCGGCGATTGTCCGCGATGGTGGACTCGATGAGCGTCGCGCGCTGGATGGCCGACACGGCCGCGCGGATCACCGTGTCCGCGAACTCCACGTCGGCGGCCGTCAGCGGCGGTTCGGTCACGTTCCGGCGCAGGAAGAACACGCCCGCCTCTTCCGGCTCCATGGCGAAGGGGATCGCGATGACCGATCGCGTCGCGATACGCGTGCCATCGCGGGCCCACGCCTCGCGCACGTGGCGGTACAGGGGGCTGACCATCACGTTCTCCACCAGCACCGGCCGGCCCGTGTCGAGCGCGGTCTGGAGCTCCGGGTACTTCTCCATCGACAGGACGAAGTCGCGGCTGATGCCGGTTTCGAATGCCGTGGCGACCACGCGCGGCGGCCCACCCTGCCGCGTCAGTACCACGCTGCACTGGCTCAGCCCCAGCGCCCGCGCCACCCGACGCGCCAGCAGGTGGTAGATCTCGCCCGTGGACAGCTCATCGGTCACGTCGTGGAGGATGTCCATGAGGTGCCGGCGCTGGTCGGCCTGCTCCTGAACCCGCGTCAGTGCCTCACGCGTCTCGCGCAGCGACTCATGGGCCGAGCGGAGGATCGCCCGCATCCGGAGCTGGGCCTGGATCCGCGCGAGCAGCTCGCGCACGCGGAACGGCTTGCGGACGTAGTCCGCGGCCCCCAGCCCGAGCGTGCGCACCGCCGCTTCCTCGAGGGTGAGCGCCGACATCATGACCACGGGGATGTCCCGCCACCGGTCGTCCGACTTGATGCGCTCGAGGACGTCCGTCCCGTCACTGTCATCGAACAGGATGTCGAGGAGCACGAGGTCGGGCGCGCGCTCGGCCATGAGCGCCGTCACGCGATTGCCCTGGTGCGTGGCGCTGACGTCGTACCCCTGCTCCTTCAGCACCCAGGTCAGGGTCCCGAGCAGGGCCGGATCGTCGTCCGCGACCAGGACGTGCGCGTTAGGCATCGAGGAGCGCCGACAATCCCGGCCATTCGATGTTCCCGCCGCTCAGGATCGCGACGGTCTCTCCCCGCGGGACGACCTTGCCCTCCATCAGCGCGGCGAGGGTGATGGCCCCGCTCGGCTCCGCCACCAGCTTGCAGCGGTCGATCAGGTGGCGCATCGCGCGGACGATGGCGTCGTCATCGACGGTGACGACGTCGTCGAGGAATGCCTCGTGGTGGGCGAAGGGAATCGTGCCGATGCGGATCGACATCAGCCCGTCGGCGATGCTTCCGGTCGAGGGAAGCGTCACCGGGCCTCCGGCCGCGCGCGCCGCGGTCAGCTTCGCCGCGCCTGCTGGCTCCACCCCAACCACCCGTGCCCCAGGTCTCAGTTGCTTCACGGCCGCTGCCACTCCGGCGCTCAGGCCCCCACCCCCGACCGGCACCAGTACCGTCCCGACCGACGGGAGATCCTCGACAATCTCGAGCCCGACCGTACCCTGCCCGGCAATGATCCGCCGATCGTCGAATGGAGGCACGAGGGTCGCCCCTTCCGCCTCCGAGATCTCGACGGCCTTGTCCATCCGGTCCTGGGTGGTCGTGCCCGCCAGCACCACGCGCGCGCCCAGTCGTTCCGCGCCGGACCGCTTCGCGGCGGTCACCGTCGTCGGCATAACGACGATCGCCTTGACGCCGAACAGTCGCGCAGCGAGCGCCACGGCCTGCGCATGATTCCCGGAACTGGGCGCAATCACGCCCCGTACCCGCTCGGCCGGAGTCAGGCTCGACAGGAACGAGTAGGCTCCACGGAACTTGAAGGCCCCGCTCCTCTGGAGCATCTCGGGCTTCAGCAGCACCGTTGCGCGCAATTCCTCCGACAGGTCGGCCGCGCGCAGGAGCGGCGTGCGTACGGCCACCGAACGCAGGGTCTCGGCCGCGGTCTGAATGGCTCCGAGCGATACCAGCCCGGTGGCCTCCGTAATCGGAATTGCCATGAGAATCGTCGGATGGTGCCGGCCGGCTCACGCGGGGATCCGCGTCGGGCCGCAACAGCAGCCGTTTGAGCAATTTAGCTGCCGTCGGGATCAGGGCGACTCTTGGCATCGCGATGATCCGCTGTCCGGACTGTCCAGGCGCCGGCTCCGCCTCCAACTCATTACGCCACAACGTAGTACCTGACGTTCGTCCAGCGACCCCCCGACCCGCAGCGACTCGGCCAGGAGTCGAGCCGCTGCCCCTCGGGAGAGGTGCCGCAGCCAATGTGGAGCGCGAACCGCAGCGGCTCGAGGTAACATCTCGATGCCCGTGACCGATCCGGCGCGGCTGGAGTTCGGGAAGCCGGCTCGTCAATCCTTGTTGGCACCCCGGAGCGCCACGATATTCACGCGCGGCTCACCTGGTCCCCGGCCTTACGGAATGACGGCTCTCTACTTGTTCGCGATGGTGGTCGGCGTGGGGATGTACCTCTTCTCCGTCTTTGCCGATACCGACAGCGGACACGATGCCGACGGCCATGTCGACCTCGGCGCCGGCCACCACGACGGCTTCGACAGCTACAAGCTCCTGTCGCTCCGGAACGCGACCTACTTCCTGTTTGCGTTCGGCGTGACCGGGGTGTCCCTGACCTGGCTCTGGAACGGCGGACGGGGACTACTGACTGCGCTCCTGGCCAGTTCGATCGGTGCCATCGGGGCGGCCATCTCGACGGTCGTCTTCGGTTGGCTCCGCAAGTCGGAATCCGGCGACATGCCCGGCGATCGGGCGTGGCTGGGCGCCACCGCGGACGTTGTCCTTCCCCTCAGCACCGGCGGAACGGGGAAGATCCAGGTCCTCCGGTCCGGTCGCTCGCAGGAACTCCTGGCCCGTCCCTTCGACGCCGACGCAGCGGCGCCGGAAGCGTGGTCGAGGGTGGTAGTGCTGGAAATCCGCGACGGCATCGCGCTGGTCGCGCCGAACGAGGAACTCACCCCGCACGACGAGGCGCCGCAGCTCGGGGCGCCAACGGAGACGTAGGCAATGCTGGACAACCTGCTGTCACAGGTGGGACTGGTGCTGGGGGGCGTCGTGCTGGCGCTCATCCTGCTGGTCATCGTCACGATCAAGAACCTGATCGTCATCGTGCCGCCGAACATCGCGGCCATCATCACCGGGCGGAAGCGCGTCGCCGAGGAAGGCGGCACGGTTGGCTATCGCACGGTGATGGGGGGGCGCACGATGCGGATCCCCATCATCGAGCAGGTGAACTGGTTGTCGCTCTCCACCATTCCGCTCGAGCTGTCGGTCGAGGATGCGTTCTCGAAGGGGAACATCCCGCTCAGCGTGAAGGCGATCGCGAATGTGAAGATCGCGTCGGATCCCGAGATCGTGTTCAACAACGCGGTGGAGCGGCTGCTGGGGAAGAACATCGACCAGATCGAGGCGCTGGCGCGCGAGACGCTCACCGGCAACCTGCGCGGCGTGCTCGCGAAGCTCACGCCGGAGGAAGTGAACGAGGACCGGCTCGGCTTTGCCAAGCACCTCTCGGACGAGGCGGACCACGACCTCAAGAAGCTCGGACTGCAGCTGGACGTGCTGAAGATCCAGCACGTGGCCGATCGGGTGGGGTACCTCGCGTCCATCGGTGAGAAGCGCACCGCGGAGGCGCTGCGTGACGCCGAGATCGCGAAGGCGACGGCGATCGCGGAGACGCGGCAAAAGCAGGCCGAGGCGCGCAAGCTCGCCGAAGTGGCGATGGCCGACAACGAGGCCGAGATCAAGCAGCGCCAGGCGGCGGCGCGGCAACTCGCCGAGGTGGCGGATGCCGAGGCCACGTCGCAGATCCAGCAGCGCCAGGCGGCGGCGCGCCAGTTGGCGCAGATTGCCGATGCCACCGCGGACGCCGAGATCAAGCAGCAGCAGGCGACGTCCCGGCGCCTGGCCGACGTGGCGGCCGCCGAGGCGGACGTGAAGATTGCCGAGGCGCGCAACCTGTTGCGTGTGCGCCAGGCGGAACTTGGCCGCCTTGCCGAGACGACCGAGCGCGTCGCCAAGATGTCGGCGCTCAAGGCGGAGACCGAGGCCAAGACGGAGATGGAGGCCCAGCGCGTGATCATGGAAAAGACGCGCCTTCAGGCCGACGTGGTGCAGCCCGCCGAGGCGCGCCGCATCGCGGCCGAGGCCGACGCGAAGGCGGTCGCGTCACCGATCTTCGAGGCGGGCAAGGCGCAGGCCGAGGTGCTTCGCATGCTATATGCGGAGATCCAGAAGGCGGGCGACACGGGGTTGCAGGTGTTCCTGGCGGAGAAGCTCCCGGCGATGCTTGGCGTGACGGTGGAGGCGATGAAGAACGTGCAGGTCGATCGCCTGACGATCGTGGACAGCGGCGGCGGGTCGGGCCTGGCCAACGCGACGACGCAGAAGGTGACGGCGTCGATTGCGGCGCTGGAGCAGGTGGCGGGTTCGTTGGGGCTGGACCTGGACAAGTTCGTGAAGCGGATCCAGGGCGGAGAAGCGGAACCCGCGAAGCGCGTCAAGTCCGGCGAGTGACATCAATGGGGTCTGACCCCATTGATGTCATTGGAGTTGACCCGGTTTGATGGACACCTTACCAGCCCTAGGTTGAGGGCGGAGGTGTTCGATGACCAAGTCACGAAAGATGCGTAGAGCGTTCACACCAGAGTTTAAGCGGGAAGCGGTTCGGTTGTGGGAGGAACGTCGTGCCGCTGGGTTGCCGCTGACCCGAGTCGCCCGTGAGTTAGGCGTCCGACCCAACCAACTGCGGGAGTGGGCCAGCCAAGGTACCGCGAAGAGCATGGCGCCGTCGGGTGGGACCGAAACCCCGGAACAGGAACTGCGTCGGTTGCGACGGGAGAATACCCGGTT